>NZ_JBDWLT010000009.1:325000-327267 GCF_039973015.1 Parvibaculum sp. | reverse complement strand
GGTCGGAACTTACCCGACAAGGAATTTCGCTACCTTAGGACCGTTATAGTTACGGCCGCCGTTTACCGGGGCTTCGATTCAAAGCTTGCACCTCTCCTCTTAACCTTCCGGCACCGGGCAGGCGTCAGACCCTATACGTCGCCTTGCGGCTTCGCAGAGCCCTGTGTTTTTAGTAAACAGTCGCTACCCCCTGGTCTGTGCCCCCCACACCTGGTTGCCCAAGCATGGGGCCTCCTTCTCCCGAAGTTACGGAGGCAATTTGCCGAGTTCCTTCAGCATCGTTCTCTCAAGCGCCTTGGTATGCTCTACCAGTCCACCTGTGTCGGTTTAGGGTACGGTCTAATGTGGGAGCTATTTCCTGGAACTCCTACGCGGCCAGGACAATCCAATAAGCCCTGACAACTTTCGGCGTTCGTCACTTCCCACTGGCCCACGAATATTAACGTGGTTCCCATCGACTACGGCTTTCGCCCTCGCCTTAGGGGCCGGCTAACCCTGCGCAGATTAACTTTACGCAGGAACCCTTGGACTTTCGGCGACAGTGTCTCTCACACTGTTTGTCGTTACTCATGTCAGCATTCTCACTTCCGATACCTCCAGGTGCTCTCACGAGTCACCCTTCACAGGCTTACGGAACGCTCCGCTACCGCGCATGCAAGCATGCACCCGCGTCTTCGGTATGTGGCTTTAGCCCCGGTACATTTTCGGCGCAGGGCCCCTTATTTAGACCAGTGAGCTGTTACGCTTTCTTTAAAGGATGGCTGCTTCTAAGCCAACCTCCTGGTTGTTTTGGGGACCCCACATCCTTTCCCACTTAGCCACAATTTAGGGACCTTAGACGGCGGTCAGGGTTTTTTCCCTCTCCACCACGGACGTTAGCACCCATGGTGTGTCTGCCGGGTAGTACTTCCAGGTATTCGGAGTTTGGTTAGGTTTGGTAATCCGGTAAGGACCCCTAGCCCATCCAGTGCTCTACCCCCTGGAGTATTCGCCCGACGCTCTACCTAAATAGATTTCGCGGAGAACCAGCTATTTCCGAGTTTGATTGGCCTTTCACCCCTAGCCACAAGTCATCCCCGTCTTTTTCAACAGACGTGGGTTCGGCCCTCCAGTAAGTGTTACCTTACCTTCAGCCTGCTCATGGCTAGATCACTCGGTTTCGGGTCTAATCCGACGAACTGAACGCCCTGTTCAGACTCGCTTTCGCTTCGCTTACACCTATCGGCTTAGGCTTGCTCGCCAGATTAAGTCGCTGACCCATTATACAAAAGGTACGCTGTCACCCTTGCGGGCTCCAACTGTTTGTAGGTATCCGGTTTCAGGAACTGTTTCACTCCCCTCGTCGGGGTGCTTTTCACCTTTCCCTCACGGTACTTGTGCACTATCGGTCGCGCAGGAGTACTTAGGCTTGGAGGGTGGTCCCCCCATGTTCAGACAGGATTTCACGTGTCCCGCCCTACTCGTATCCTCATGCCTTCAACACCTGTACGGGGCTATCACCCGCTGAGGCCCGACTTTCCAGACGGTTCCAGTTAGAAGACTTGAGGCATTGGCCTAGTCCGCGTTCGCTCGCCACTACTAGCGGAGTCTCGGTTGATGTCCTTTCCTCCGGGTACTGAGATGTTTCAGTTCCCCGGGTTCGCTTCGCCACCCTATGTATTCAGGTGACGATACCCTTGCGGGTGGGTTGCCCCATTCGGAAATCCACGGATCAAAGCTTGCTCACAGCTCCCCATGGCTTATCGCAGCGTGCCACGTCCTTCATCGCCTCTGCGCGCCAAGGCATCCACCAGATACCCTTAAGACGCTTGATTACTCTCATTATCACTACTCACTCCCTACAGCCGAAGCCGAAGAGAATGGCGGTGAGTGATAACGAAAAGACCAGACAATCATTCGATTTACCCGACCACGAAACTTCAATTGTATTAAGTGTCTGTGGGTCGAAGTTCGCCGCAGGACTCTCACGTGCATGAGAGCACCCCTGCGAACCAGCGAAACCAGTCACCCATCCAGCCGAAGCTGTCTGGTGCGACCGGCCGGCTACGCCGGCATCGGGCAAATCCCTTCTTCACGATGTAAATGAACCGGACATGCGATCTGGAGATCACATGCCGAATCTTTGACTGGACGAGACGGCCGCTGCCGGCACCTCAACGCTGCACTGTAAATGCGCCTTGGTGGAGCCGGACGGGATCGAACCGACGACCTCAAGCTTGCAAAGCTAGCGCTCTCCCAACTGAGCTACGGCCCCGAAAAGGCTGCGG
>NZ_JBDWLT010000009.1:0-322500 GCF_039973015.1 Parvibaculum sp. | reverse complement strand
AAAGAGGCGTACTAAACCTTCATAACTGGTGAATATACTGGCTTTGGAACAGTCTCCACGTTGACAGGGAAGGTGCCCTCGGGGCATCGTCTTTTCACACTGAATTACAGTTTGTTTCGGCGGTGGGGCAATCCGCCAGTAACGCAGCTAAACGAGACTGATATCTTAGGTTTTTCGGGTAAGTGCCGGAAAAGGTTATCTGGAATCGTGCCGGGGGGCAGCGAGTTGTACGACACGGGGACCCACGTGAAAGACGAAAAGACCAACGGTACCGATAGCGGGGATGCGTCGGGCGCCGAGACCTTCTGGCAGCGCGCGCAGCGCAACGCCCAGCAATCCTTGAAACTCTATTCGTCCGCGAGCCGGCTTGCGCTCGGGCAGTCGCGCTGGATTGCGGCATCTGCCGTACTCGGAACGATGTCGCTCGCGCTGGTCGGCGCCGGCGTTGCCTCTCTTGTTGCGCCTTATGAAGGTGTTGCATCGGCCTCGCTGACGGCGGACCGCGCACCGCGCGTGATCGCCTGGAACGCGAACGGCACACCCGAAAGCGACAGCTCCGCGATGATGGCGGCCGCAATGACCGCGACCCCGGCCGCAACCGGCGAGACGGAAAACAATCCGGCCACTGAAAAGGCGGCGACATTTGCCGCGGCGGATGCGGTCGATGCGAGCGGCGCCACACAAGACCTCCAGACCGCATCGCTCGCCGATCCCGGTCTGTTCGATCCGCTTACGGAAGAGACCCTGGCCGCAGAAGCCGCAAGCATTCCCGCCGCACCGCAGCCCGTCGAGACGACGGTCGAACTCGCAAGCGGCGAAACGCTGATGGAAGTACTGCAGGACGCAGGCGTCGACCGGATCGATGCCTATCATGCGGTTGCCGCCATGACCTCCTATTACAGCCCGCGCAAGCTGCGCGCCGGACAGGCGATCTCCCTCACCTTCATGGAAGCGCCGGACGGCGCCATAGCTGAAGGCGAAAGCGGCACATCTGCGAAATACCTCACCACGCTTGCACTCGAGCCCGACATCGAGCGCACGATCGAAGTGAAGCGCAATGAAGATGGCAGTTTCGACAGCCAGGAAATCAAGCACGAGTTCACGGAAGGCTTCGTTCGCGCCGCCGGCACAATCAACAATTCGCTTTTTCTGGATGGCGAACAGGCAGGCGTACCCGCCCCGATCATCATTGAATTGATCAGGATGTACTCCTACAGCGTCGACTTCCAGCGCGAGATTCAGCCGGGCGACAAGTTCGAAGTCTATTTCAGCCGCAAGTTCAACGAACAGAACCGCCCCGTGAAGGAAGGCGATGTGCTCTATGCCGCGCTTACGGTCGGCGGTAAATCCCACAAGCTCTGGCGCTTCGACCCGAGCAATGATGGCCAGTGGGACTACTTCGATGAAAACGGCCAGAGCATGAAAAAGTTCCTGATGAAAACGCCGATCGACGGCGCGCGCATCAGCTCGACCTACGGCCTGCGCCGCCACCCGATCCTCGGCTACTCGAAAATGCATGCGGGCGTTGACTTCGCCGCGCCGCGCGGCACGCCGGTTTACGCGGCGGGCGACGGCACGATCACACGCGCCAACCGCTTCGGCAGCTTCGGCAACTATGTGTCGATCCGCCATGCGAATGGATACGAAACGGCTTACGCGCATCTGAACGGTTTCGCGCGCGGCATCAAGGCTGGAACGCGTGTGCGTCAGGGTCAGGTCGTCGCCTATGTCGGCACGACGGGACGCTCCACAGGCCCGCACCTGCATTACGAAGTGCACAGGAACGGCAAGAAGATGAACCCGCTCGCACTCAAGGTGCCGACCGGCCGCAAGCTCGAAGGCAAGCAGCTCACCGCTTTCAAGGAACTGCGCGGCACCATGTCGACCCGGATGGCGGAAGCCCCGCTTGCGACGAAGGTGGCCCAGGCGAAGGTCGATACGGGCGGGATCGCGGACGCGAACTGATCCTCCAGCCTGCGCAACAGGAAAGGGCCGGGCCGCTGAAAAGCGCCCGGCCCTTCTGCTTTTCCGCTCCGCCTTTCCGGGGATAAAGCGGCCCTTTCCGGGGCACTGTCATCGAAACGTCATCAAACCGTCACAAACGGATTTCGCACGCAAATGCGCTCCCGCGGAGATACGCCGGAATGCACAGCCGATCGGTCCTCCATCGCCACTTCCCCGGCGCGGCGGTGGCGGCATCCGTCTTGTCCCCGCCCCGGGCATAAACAGGTACCCCATCGGCCGCCCGGCACATCCGGCGCCAAAAAACATATCCCCGGTTTCCGGGCAGCTTGCGGAGGAACGGCCCGGCTGACCACCGGCCGGGACGCGCCCCCTGTCCCTTGCCGCCTCTCTGCCTCTCCTATATTGTATACAATATTGAAAACAAAATGGCGCCGCGGGAAATCTGCGGGCGCGCCAGCGGAGAGAAGATGAAGAACAGAGGAAAGATCGGCCTCGGCCTCGGCCTCGGGGTCATGCTTGTCGCCGCATTGAGCATCCATGCTTACCGAACGACACATATCGTGCCCGTACTCATTGCCAACATGATCATGGGAGAGATACCCGAACCGCGCCAACTGCCGCTGCCGGAGGTGAGCACCTGGACGCCGCACGGCAATCGCCACACCTCCCCCGCGGAGACACGCATGGAGGATGCCGGGACATGGCGGCAAAGGCATGGCGACGGACGCAACTCGGATGAAACAATTCTCGCAGGTGCGCCGACCTTCGGTCCCGCGAAGATCATTGCCCCGGACGAACTCTATTTCACCGCGATTTCCTTCGGCCGCGACAGCACCATCTATGCGAGCCCGAACGCCTCGAAGGACCGGACCTTTCTCGTTGCCTACGATATCGCAACCGGCGCGGAACGCTGGCGCATCGGTGCGAGCGGCCCCCTGCCCGCAGGCGGCGTACCGATCATCCTGCCCGACGGCAGGGGCGGTGAGACGATCTACCAGACCAGTTATGAGGAGGCGATGGCCGTCGCCGCGGACGGACAGATCCTGTGGCGGAGCGCGACAGGCCTTGAGCTCGACGAAAGCGAGGGCAGCGTCGGCCTGATGTGGGGACCGAGCTACAACGAACAACTCGACATCATCATGGGCGTGAGCGGCAAGGGCGAACTCGTGGCCTTCGACAGGAAGACCGGGAAACTGCTGACGGAAACACCGCTTCACGTGCCCGGCGCGCCCTCCCCCGTGCGCGATGTCGACATGCCGCCCCAACTCACACATCAATTGACGGACGGTCTGTCGCGCGCCCTCGGCTATCAGATCGGCGACGACGTGGTGGAGCGCGTGCTTCGCGTCGTGCAGGGCGACGGCATCAACATTGCGAATTATCACTCGATCGACCCGGAAACAGGGCGGCTATGGCTGAGCGCCACCGCACCGGACGACGCAGACGGCGAAACGGACGGACTTTCGGAATATGGCGCCCTCTATGGCATCGACATCGAGCGCGACGGGGCAAGCGGTGCGCTGAGCCTGGCCGTCGGCTGCTCGGCATACTTCAATGGCGGCAGCGCTTCGACCCCCGGCCTGCGCGCCGATGGACAGCGCATCTATATCGCCGATGGCGAGAGGCACCTCATCGCCTATGATGCGGATTGCAAAAAGCTCTGGTCCGCCGAAGCAGGCGCGCAAATCGTCGCTTCGCCGAGCGTCGCCCTCGACAATAACGAGGTCTATGTCATCACCGCCGTCTCGCTGCTGAAATTCGTGGATGAGGGCGGCAGTGCCCGCATTGCCTGGGAAGCGGATTTCGACATGTACGACGCTTCGTTTCCGCTGGCGCAGAAAAATCTGCTGACCGCCGCGATTACGGTGAACGGCATCTATGCGCAGGCCGGTCTCGGCGTCGCGACACGTCCGGCGGCGGAACGGCCGGGCTTCCTGCCTCTGCGGCGCGGCGGCGCGCGGCTCGATCGCGAGACGGGCAAGGTCCTCTGGTATGCGGAGAACACGGGCGATTCCGTGGCGGTAACGGAAGTGGCGCCGAACGGCGCACTCGTCATTCCGCAATCGCCCGTGCGTTCGGTGCTGGCTGGCCTCGCCTTTCACGAAAAGGAAGGAGAACTGACGGGCGGTATCGCGGTCTTCATGCCAGACCGGCCCGCGCTCCTCGCGCGGGACGCGGTATGCGCGGCCGCCCTCATGGAAAGGACGGGCGAAGAAGCAGAAGACCGGGACGCGGCGGAAAGTTTCGAGGCGCAGGCCCGCGCGCTGATGCGGCAAGCCGCGAACGCCATCCCCGCCCATGCGGAGACGCTGAACGCCGCCAGCGGCACGGCCGGGCTCGACGCTCTCTGCGATGCGATGAAGGAAAGCTGGCTGACGGCCGGGTGAGAACAGGCGGCCCAAATTCCTGCCCCATCCTCCCCTCCGGGGGAGGATGGGAAATTCGGGCCCGCGAAGAATTTTTCGGGGAGGGGTAAGGAAGAAAAACGGAAGGAGCCCGGAAAGGAGAAACGCCGCTCAGCTTCCCGAGGCTTCGATGAGCTGTTCCATCGCACTGAGACCGCTCGCATAAATCTCGTCCACCAAGGCCGAAGCCTTGGCCCCATCGCCCTTGGCAATGGCCTCGGCGACGGATTTCCACTTCTTGCCCGCATAGACGCGGCGATCACGGTCCGCGACGATGAGATTGCGCAAGGCCCTGCCGCTTGTCGGCATGCGGTGGACATCGTCGATGATTCGCCTCAGGAAGCCGCTATGCGCGGCATCGCAAATGGCGAAGACGAGGCGGATCGTCGCCAGACGGAAATCCTGCGCACTCATGTCCGGCCCCTTGGCGACGAGATCCTTCGCGAGCTTCACGATCTCGTCGCGCTCAGGCTTCGTCGAATCTTCGGCGGCACGTAAGGCCGCGAGAGAAACAAGCCGGGCGCGAACCTGCGCAATCGCCTTGAATTCGCGCTTGTCATGCCGCGCGACGGCGGCGCCCTTCATGCGCTCGATGACGATGAAGCCACGGGCCTCAAGGCTGTGCAGGACTTCGCGGACCCGGCCGCGTGTAACGCCGAAGCGATCCGCCAGATCCTGCTCCCGCAGACGCTCGCCGGGCGAGAAAACATCCTCCTCGATGAGCTTCACGATCTCGTCGCAAATTTCCTGCACGGAAGGAAGATGATGAGCCGCTTCCTTGTCACCCCCGCGGGCTGCCGTTTTGACAGCCTTGGCCGCAGCGGGTTTCTTCGTCTGGCCTTTTTTCAAGGAAAGCTCTCCGGGTTAAGCGGCCCCCGCTCCGGGGCAAGCGATCCACTCTTTTATTATAGCCAATCCTGTATACGCAATTGAGGCCCGTCCTGTCTCTCACCCGGCGGCAAAAAGGGGGCCCGCTCGAGGGGACGGGCGGGCCCCAAGGTCCATGCGAGGAGGGACTCGCAGGGAGGGAGTCACGAAGCCTTACCGCCGGCCGGCCAGCCGGAGGTAATCGGGCATGAACACCGTCTTGTCGATCCGGCCCTCCTGCCCGGCCAGATAGTCGTAGGGCCGTTCTTCGTTGCGAAGCTGGGCGGCCACATAGCGGTCGGCATTGAGATCGAAATGGAACTGGACCCGGTTGATGCAGGCGGGAAGTTCCCAGATCACGCCGATGGGGCCTTCCTGAACGCGCCAGAGCTCGCCGCGCCCGTCATAGAGTTCGGTGGCGGCGATGATCCAGCTGTCCTCATCGCTGTAGAAGACGCGGCGATTATAAAGATGGCGGAGCCCTGCCCTGAGCGTGCCTTCCGTCTTCCAGACGCGATGCAGCTCGTAGCGCATGACGTCGCGCGCGGGGAAACGCGGCTGCAGGATATGCGCGTAGGAGACCGACTTGTCGTTCAGCTTCCAGTCGTTATAGGCGATATAGAGTTCCTGCTTGCCGTGCAGCGTCCAGTCGTAGCGGTCGAGCTGACCGTTGAACATGTTGGCCTGGTCCGCAACGATCAGCCCGTCGAGTTCGGTGATCGGATTGTCGTAACGGAAGTCCGGCAGACGGCGGACACGGCGCTGACCCGGCATGTAACGCCATGTCTCGCGGTCGCCATTCACGGCCTCGCGGATCAGCATGAGCGAGCCCGCGATCTGGTTCGGACTGAGAATCTCGGTGATCTGTTCGCCGCCGACATTTTCCATCGCCGCGAAGCTGGCGCGTTCGGGATCGTGAAAGCGCGAATAGCTGGTGCGCTCCAGAAGCCCGATGGAGAAGTTGCCGCTGTTCTTTTTCGGAGAGGCCGTGATGAGGCGGCCGGTAGAGCCGACACCCTGATAGCGGATGAGATGATTCCACACGGCCTCGGCGCCGGTCTGCGGCTCCGGGAAGAGGAACCCGCCCTTGCCTGCGAGAAGCTTGCCGTCTTCGTCTATCCTGGCAACGCCGGTATTGGCCTTCGTCGCTTCATAGACGCTACCTGGATAGGCGCAGGAACGGTGCGAAGGATAGACCGGCATTGTGTAGCCGTCATAGCGCTTCAGTATGGCGAGTTGTCCGGCGCTGAGCTTCGCGGCATGTGCATCCGCATTGTTCGCGTCGATGACGAAGAGCGGCTTTTCATCGCCATAAGGATCGGGACGTGAATCGCCGTGCTTCCAGCCCGCAGGCGGCGCGGAAATGCCGCCCGTCCATTCCGGGATCGTGCCCTCCGCATTGCCCATGCGTTCAGCGCCCACGGGCGTGAGATTTGCGCTGGATGCAACGGGTTCCGCATGGACCGGCGACAGCGCCTTGGCCGACACGGCTATGCCGAGCACGGCGATAAGTGCGAGATGTTTCAATTTTTCCTCCCTCGGGAATACCAGCTCACAAAGGCCGGTCCGGGCCTAGAACGAATAACTGACCGAGATATCGACGAAGTCGCGGTCGCTCAGGAGATCGTCGCCGCCTGCGCCGAAATTGTTGGTGTAGGAGATTGCCGCCCGCCAATGATCGAGATAGGCAGCACCGACACCGAGCGTCACGACCTTGCGGTCGTCGATGAGTGTCGCGCCGTTCGGATTGTTGGGTTGCGTGCCGCTGACGTCATGCCGAAAGGCGAGTGTGGGGGTAAGCATGACGGCGGTTCCGAAAGCTTCCGGGTAGGAAAGGCTCGCGGCGAAGCGATAGCCCCAGGCGCGCTCCGTCGGCTTCGTCTTGCTGTCGGGTACGGCATAGGGAACCATCGGATCGAGGTCCGGGTAGACATTGCCGACAAGCTCCGTCGAGAAAGTGCTGTTGAGCGCGCCGAGCGCATCGACGGCATGGCCGATGAAACCGTCGCTTGGGCCGAAGGTGCTGATGCTGGTAAGGGCAGCCTGCCACTTCTCGACCTCGACCACGCCGGATTGCGAATAGGTGCCACCGAGCGGGCCCGTCGCCGCATTGGCACGGGAGAAGGCGACGGTGGAGGCAAAGTCGAGCGGCGCGGGAAAATCCGGCTGATAGGAGACTTCGCCACCGATGGAGGAGCCGAAGAGCTGCGTGTTGAAGCTCGCGCCATAGAGGTCGATGTCCTCGGCATACTCCTCATAGTAACCGACGGGCCGCGTGAAGGGCGGGAACGGAATACGTTGCGAGGTGACGCCAAGGATCGGTGTCTTGGAATGGTAGCGCAGGTAATAGAGACCGAACTCCGCGCTCCAGTCCTCCACGAAGTAGCGCAGCGCCGTGCCCCACTGGCCGGAATTGCGCGGCTCCTTGCTTGTCGTCTTCGGCATGTAGCTCGCGAAAGCGGCATCGCCGATGGCGCCGGGATCGGACCCGAAGAAAAAGCCTTGCGTGCCGTCACCCGTCAAGTCGCCCTGGGAGAAAAAGCTGCCGACGGGATCGAGCTCCGTCTTGTCCCAGGTGAACTGGTAATAGGCCTCGACGCTGAGCCCGCCCGGAAGCAGGCTGGAGATGCGCGCCATGGGCGTCGGCAAGGTGGCGACCTTGAGCTCCGACCCGGCCTGATGAACTTTCGCGACGTCGATGGGGTTGGTCGCGTTGATGCCGCCTTGGGTGAAGAGCGATTCGCCCCAGTTCACAGCCTGGTTGCCGAGGCGGATGTCGGTCGGCACGCCGGCAATGTCGAAGAGCCCGTAGACATAGGCATCGAGCAGTTCGAAGCCACGGCCCGCCCGCTCCCGCGCGGCCGCGTTGAGATCGGTACGGCGTGTGCTGTCGGCATCGTTCAGAACCGCGTCGTAGAAATAATGCACACGAACGAAGGCGCCGAAGTTCCACCATTCGAGATCGAGATCGTGGCTCATGGCGACAGGCGCCGAAACAATATCGCCGCGATCGAAATTCAGATTGCCGTCGTCACGGTTCGTCGCATTCGGATTGCAGCCGCCATTGGTCGTGCCGACGAGACGGCAGTCGCGATTGGCCGCACGCATGATGACGCCCGCGGTGGCGGTGCTGTCGAAACTGCCCGAAACCTCGCCGAACCTGAACTCGGTCGCCTGCGCCCCGCTGGCGGCCACGAAACCTGCCCCCGCGACTGCCGCGAACAATGTTTTCCGGTCGAACATTCTCTCCCCCCTGGACCGCGCCCCCGGCGCGGCCTTACTTGCCCGCCCCGGCGGCGACGCGGGGCGCATGGTCTGTAATCGAGCTTCAGGGATCGCCTTTCGGGGACAGCGCTCACGCCGGCCGTTCCCCCCCATCCGTTCCTCCGGGCCGCCTGTTTTCCTGCCGGAGCGGCTCCTCTCCCTAAATTGTATACAATTTTGTATCCTGTGCAAGCGGAGAAAAGGCCGGACCTCAACCGGGATAGGGCACGCAGAAGGAGCGGCGGCGCGCAGCCTCGATGCCGGAGAACACAGATTCCTGCTCGACTACGCGGCGGACGATCGCCATGCCGCGATCGCTCGGAGCCTCGACCACGCGCGCGCCTTGCGGCAGGCGCGGCGGCACAGAGCCGCCCGGGCCAACGACAATGAGTTCGATCTCGCCGTCCCGCCTGCGGTCGTCCTCGATGAAGTAGTTGTCGGTGTTGGCGGCGAAAAGCGAGAGCGAGGTATAGGGCGCGCTTTTGCGCACACTGAGGCGGACAGGCCCGCGCGCGAGATCGAGCACGCAGGCCGAATAGGCGAGATCCGGGCTGGGACGCACGACGGTACGTGCCTCCGCCGTGGGCGGCGGCGCATCCTTCATGACGTTCGCGCCTCCGTCGCCCGCGATGCGCGCCATGGCGATCCCCATGACGATGTGCGGCACGGCAGCGACAACGGCGACGTGAACGGCAACGGCGGTGGCGAGCGCCGCGGCGCCCATGAGCGCGAGACGGTTCACCGGCATTCCTCCCTTGCGATGGTGGGAAGCGGGGCACCCGTCAGATCGGCGGCGAGAGAAGGCGCCGGATTATAGAAGCGCATCGTCATGTCGAAACGCTCGCCAGGCTTCACGGGGAGCCAGTTGCCCGGTTGCGGCGCGGCCGAGACGCGAAGGACGAAACCGCCATCCGCCTCGCGCGCAACCGTCGTCTTCGAATAGGAGTAGATGCCGGGTTCGTTTGCGATCAGATGGCTGTCCGGCCCGTAAGCCGTGAGGCTCCACCAGCGCGCATCGAGATCCCGGCCCTTGACCAGATAGGTGCAATCGCCGGAGAGCGGCCGGCCCGCACTGTCACGCGCCGCCGTGAAGTAGATCGTCTGTTCGCGCGACAGGGCGAGGAGGCCAAAAAGGGCAACGCGAGCGCGCGTATAGATGTCGGCCTCGGCACTGCCATAGGTGAGGCTGGTTGCCCATGCACCCGCATGAAGTTCGCCGCGCCCGCTCGTGACCAGGAAGAAGGCGCTGGCGAGACCGAGGGCGATGCCGGGAATAACGGCAGCCGCCCATTGCCAGACCCCGAGCCAGGTCCAGAAGGACGCCGCGTGGCGCCCGCCCCGGAGAAAAACGAGCACTGCCCGTTTCCGCACATCCTCGTAACGCCTCATCGTCCGGCAACCCTCACGCAAGTATCGGCAAACCGCCGGAAAGGAACGTCCCGGCAGCGCCGATATAGGCGAGCCGGGACATATTGTCTACAATATTGTATGCGTAAAAATCAGCCGAGCGGGACCGACAGGCTGAGGGTAAAGCCCTCCGTCCGCCAGTCGTCGCGGCCGACGGAATGCGACCAGTCGAGCCCGAGCGCCACGCCGCCATCGAAACGAGCCTCGAACCCCGCGCCGACGCGGCCATAGTTCCGGTCGCCCTCGCCTGTTGTGGCGCTGAAGAAGAGATCGGGCAGCGTGCTCGGCGCGACCGTGACGCAGCGGCTCCGGTCCGCGAATTCGCGGCCCCAGTGCAATCCGGCGGAGGGCAGAAGCTCGACCGCGCCGAAGGTGAAGGACGTTCCGGCCACGACCCCGATTTCGCCAAGCAGCGATTCAGCCGTCTGGTCCTGCGTGATGAGGTTGAAGCCTGCGGGCGCGCCCGTCTCGGTGTAGCCGTCGAGATCGATCCGCGAGCCCTGCAACGAGGCGCGGGGGCGAAGCGTGAAGCGATCCAGCGCCACCTCGTAGCCCAAGGAAAGCGTCGCCGCATATTCATTCGCGGACGTGGAGCCCGCCGCCCGTACCCCCGCAATGCCGGGATTGCGCTTCGTCCAGTAGTTCGCCTTGCCCGCCGACAGCGCGAGATCGACCTGCGGCAGATAAGGAGCCGCGGGCGTCCAGCCCCCGAACGCGGTGAAGAGGACATGATCGGCTTCCGAGGAACTGCCGTCGCGCAGGCTCGCATCGCTCTGGATCATCGTGCCCGCCGCGCCGAAGGACCAGGCCTCGCCCGGAAAGTGGATGCCGAGCGTTTGCGCGCTCGCCTTGCCGTCGACGGCGGGATCGAGGCTCGTCGCCGAACGGTCGAGGAAGTGACGGTCAGCGAAGAAGAAGAGTTCACCCCATCCGCCGATATCCGCAAGATCGAAAGCTGGCAGGCCGCCTTGCGCGGCGCTTGCAAGCCGGATCGCCTTCGCAAGCCGGCGGGCGAAGGAAAGACGTTCCGCGATACTCCCCTGCACGGACTGGAGAGAGAGAAGCCCGGCATCGGCGACCGCCGCCTGCGTCAGGGGCGATTCGGCCAGCGCGTAACCTGCCAGCGCAAATATCTCATGCATGCGGGAGGTCGGATGCACACCATCCCATGAAATGCGCTGCGCTTCTTCCTCCGGCGTACAGGTATTGACCGCCGAAACCCCGCGCCCGGAAATGCAGGGCGTCGAAGCAAGCAAAGGGTCCATGCCGAAATCCTGCGGATTCTGTTCGACATAGGCGGCGAGCGACAGCGTATCGACATAGATGATGTTCACGCCGAGCTGCTGCTTCGCCTCGATATAAGCCTCTTCGAGCGTCGTCTCGATGATGTTTCCCTCGGGCCCGTAGTAATTCATCGTCATGAAGTTGCGCGCGCCCGCATCCGCCATTCGCGTGAGACCGCTGACGATGTTCGCCTTCGTGGTATCGGGGTTCGCCGTCCAGCCGAGGAACGGCGCCTCGATGAAATCATTGCCGCCGACGCTGATGAAATAGAGCGCGTTCGGATCGAGCATGCCGCCATTGCGCGAGAGCATGAAGGTGATCTGCCCGTTCGGATCGTCCCAGTTGCGCTCCGGACGGCGAAGCATCTCGAAGGGGAAGCGGAACGGCTCGAAATTGCTGCCGGAGGTTGCCCCGCCGATCGCGTAATTCTGCGTCTCCGAGGGCGCGATGCCGTAAAGCGAGCCGACCTGCTCGGCCATCACGGGCCCGTTGGAAAAGCGCCCCGCCGGCCGCGAGGGGGAATCGAGCAGGGCCGGGTCGATCTGCCAGATCTCGACGCCGCGCTTCAGATCGACGCTCTGCACGCCATCGTCGGACCAGCTGTCGCCCATGACGACCATGCTGGTGAAACGGCCGGCCTCGGCCGGCCCGGCGAGCCCGGCAGCCGAAAGACAAAGCCCGGCGGCAACCGCCCGGCGCAAATACGCAGACAGGGACATTTTCCTCTCCTCCCGTTCGTGGCGCCGGATGACGGCGCTTCGGAGGCGGAGAATAGGGAAGCCCGGAAAATGAGTCTACAATTTTGTATACAATTTTAGAGGGGGTTATCTCCCAAGGAAGGTGAGGATGGAGGCGTTCGCCCGCTCCGGCATTTCGAGCGGCAGAAAATGCGAGGCGCCGGGCACGATATCGAGCGTGGCATCGGGAATGGCCTGCGCCATCTCCTCGGTATGGAGGCGCTTGATGCTGTCATTTTCACCCGCCATGACGAGGACGGGGGCCTCGATCCGCACGAGATCGAGGGCCGAATAATTCGGCGAGGTCCGCCACATGCGCAAGACCTTGCCCGAGAAGACATCCCAATGCGCCGGATCGGGCGCGACATCGAGATAGAAGGAGCGCGCGGGCGCCAGCACCTCGCCAAGCGCGGAGGCATCTTCCGGCGGCAGCGCGGAAAGCCCGTCAATGCTGTAATTCGCGCCGATGGTGACAAGGCGGCGCACCCGCATGGGATGCTCCATCGCGATGATGAGGCCGATGATGCCGCCATCGCTCCAGCCGACAATATCGGCCCTTGCGATACCGAGCCTGTCCATCAGCGTGACCGTATCGGCCGCCATCCGCTCATAGGTGATGGGCACATCGGCATCGGTCGTGCGGCCATGCCCGCGCGCATCCGGCGCAACGACGAAGCGCGACCCGGCAAGCGCGGAGATCTGATAATGCATGCTCTCGATGAAACCGAGCCCGCCATGCAGCACGAGGACGGGCGGCGCATCCGGGTCGCCATAGGTTTCGTAGTAAAGCTCGATGCCGTTGACGAGGACGCGCTTTCCGCCATTCGCCTCGCCGGAAGTCAGCTTCCATATATAGAAGCCGGGAATGCCCGAGGAACTGGTATTGAGCATCCAGAACCCGGCGGCGCCGAGCACGACCAGAAGCGCCAAACCTGGCAAGATGAATCTCTTCAGTTTCTCCCGCCCGCTATGCGGCATCTCGCTCCCCTCCCCGGCAGCATGAAAAAGTCACGGCACAAAAATCACGGCGCGCAAATCAAGACGCACAAGTGACGGCGCACAAGTCACGGCGTATCGAACTTTCGCAGGAACTCCCACACCGGAATGGCGATTATGCCGCCCAGCATCCCGCCCAGGAAACCCGGAATCTCGGCATTGAAAAGCCAGTTCCACAGATAGCCCGCGAGAATGCTCGCCAGAATAATGGCGGCGAATGTGAGGGCGAGTTTCATCCAGAATCCCATAGCCTGTCTCCTCGGTTGCGCACCCCTCCGGCAAGGGCCGGAAAGACTCAAGCCTAGAGAAGCCGAACGCGATTGGATATGGGTAGCCTTCGCGACAACGCGGCACTTTCGAATTAGCCGCGATCCACAAGGAAGTATTTGCCCGTGTCTTCGCGCACCTGCCCGAGAAGGAAGAGGCTTTCGAGAAGTTCTGTGACACGCTCCTTGCGCTTCTTGCCACCCTTGAAGGCACGGGCGAGTTCGTCCGACGCGACGGGACGCTCGGCCTGCGCGAGAACGGTATGCACGGCCCTGATCTGGTCCGGCAGGCCGGAAGGCCATGCAGGCGCCTTGGCGGCGATGGCGGGCGCGTCGAGCGCGGCTTCGACCTGCGCCTCTTTCGCGAGGCCCTTGCCGAAGCGCGGTATCTGATAGTCGGGACGCAGCCAGCGGACGATGCCCTTCTTCTCTTCCTCGGCGCGCTCTTTATTCAGCGCGACGAGGCGTTCGAGAATTTCCTCGTCGGTGAGATCGCGTGGCCAGCCATAGGCGTCGAAAGCGGCGGCGTCGATCTCGTCATGAATCTGTTTGAGGACGGAGACGAGCCCCTTTTCGTGGATCAGTTTTTCCTTGTCGTTGAGCGGCGCGGCATCCGAGTTCGCCTCCAGCTCGCGCAAACGCTCCAGCACGTTGTACATGCCGGTCATGGTGAGATCGGGATGCTCCGCCTGCCGCTCTTTCCTGAAAGTATCAAGACGTTCGCCAAGCTCGCGCAGATGCGCCTTCTGCTTTTCCGTGAGGTCGGGGAAGGGGAAGGGGTCGAAGCACTGGGTTTTGACGTAAACAGGATCGTTGCCAACACCCAAGCGTCCTCCTGTCGCCAACATCCAATTAACGTGAATTTTGGAAGATAGAACCGCCAATGCATCGGCTACTTCAAGCCCAATGCAAACAAGCTTGTTGTCCGGCAGAACTTTGCTATCAAGAAAAACGAAGAAGCGGTGCTTGGCCGTTTCAGTGGTGGCGATGTAGCGGTCGAGGCCGTGAAGTGTCGGGCGCAAATCACGACGCGGCTCTCCGAATATCCACCAGTTCTTTCGGTAAGTTTCGCGGTTGTTGGTATCGCGTTCGGGTTTGACCCGTTCGACCACCCATTGATACACGGCAGGGAAACGATCCTGAAGGTCACGGTCAGTGAGGTCTAACAAGTCGATTGCCAAGACACCGCGAGGAATGGCTGTCAGGTCGCGCCCGTTTCGATAGGGCCTGATGTGGCGATCAAGGCCATCGACCTTTCCAAGCCCTAGAGACTTCGCCTGCTCGGACGTGACAATGAATCCTGCGCCGTGGAGAGACACGCCTCTGCTTGATAGACCTTCGTTGGCCAACAAGGCGCGTACTGACGCCAGATCGGCCCCGATTTCAAAGTTCGACCAGACCACGCCCCGGTTTTCGGTGAATTCGACCTTAGGTTGATCCGTATCAAGGTCGGATTCCGCGACCGATTTCAGCAGCAGACCTTGCGCGGGGCCGAGGACGCCCACTGTCATGGCGATGCGCACAGCGGCCTTGTCGGCGCTTTTCATCCAGGGATGATCGGGAATGGCGAAGGCGAGCGAGAGTGGTTCCTTCGCATTCATGTGATGCTCGATGACGCGACGCGAGAAGGTCTGCGTGACGGAGTTCGTAGTGATGAGGCCGAAGCGGCGGGTCTTTCCCGCGCGCACCAGCTCCGCCGCGTGATCCCAGAAATGCATGACAAAATCGGCACCGCCCGGGATATGCGGACGCGCGGCCCAGATTGCTTCGGCATAGCCATCGCCCATGTCGGCACGAATGTCCTTGCCGCCAAGGAAGGGCGGATTGCCGACGATGAAATCGGCCTTGGGCCATTCGGCAGGCTTCGGCTTTGAATAGGTGTAGAGCTCGGTGCGCGCCGTTTCGTCCGGCACATCTTCGCCGGTGACGGGATGCTTCTTGTAGGTGATCCCATCCCAGCGCGTGACGGGCTTGCCCGCCTCGTCGCGCACAAGCTCGCGCTTGTCATAGGCGAGGACGGCGTCCTGTTCCCTCACATTCTTGAAGGCGCGGAGAACGGGTTCTGAAATCGCAGCCTGACCGCCCGTCCTGATCTGCCATTTGAGAAAACCGATCCAGATGACGAGATCGGCGATCTGCACGGCGCGGGGATTGATTTCGAGCCCGAGGAACTGGTGCGGGTCCACCGTGTGGCCTGAAAGTTCGAGCAGATATTGCTCCTCGCCGAGATCGACCAGATATTCCAGCACCTCGCCTTCGAGACGCTTCATCAGCTCCATCGAGACATAGAGAAAGTTGCCGGTGCCGCAGGCGGGATCGAGCACACGGGTCTGGCAAAGTTGCTGGTGAAAGGCGCGGACGGATTTGCGCGCCTCGTCCTGCTTGCCTTCGCGCATCAATTGCTCGGCTTCGGCCTGCACGATCTTCCAGTCCGATGTCAGCGGCTCCATGATGGTGGGGACGACAAGACGCTCCACATAGGCGCGCGGCGTATAGTGCGCGCCGAGCTTGTGGCGTTCGCGCGCATTGAGCGCGCGCTCCAGCAGCGTGCCGAAGATGGCGGGCTCGACCTCCTGCCAGTTGCGTCGCGCGGCAACCCATAGCTCGTGAATTTCGTCCGGCTCCAGCTCGATCGCTTCCGGGTTTGCAAAAAGGCCGCCATTAAAGCGTTTCACGACTTCCTGAATGACGCCGGCGAAGCCGCCCGTGTTCATCGCCTTCCAGAGATCTTCAAGCGCGAATTTGAACTTGTCGGGCGTGTCCTTCATGTCGTCGAGCAGCTTGGTGAAAGCGCCCGCAGGAAGAAGCTCTACGTCTTCGGCGAACATGGTGAAAAGGCAGCGCATGAGAAATTCGGCAACCTTGCCCGGCGCGTGTCCGCGCTTCTCGACGGTGCGGGCGACCTTTGCCAGACGCTCGGCAATATCACGCGTGACCTCCGCCGACTTGCGGGCGGGGTCGAGCGACATGGGATCGGTCCAGACGAGACGCAGCCGTTCGCGCACCGCCTCGTCACGCAGATCTTCCAGCATGATGCGGTAGCCGCGCCTGTCCGGAAACTGGGCGTAGTTCTTTCCCTGACGGACAAAATCCGCATAGAGCTCGATGCAATGGCCGACATCGACCACGACGAGGAAGGGTGGCCAGCCATGCTCCTTGGGCAGCGCCTTGGCATAATCTTCCGCCTGGCGGCGGGCAGCAAGAAGCGCCGTGTCCCAGCGGCGTGTGCCGCGCGTGGCGGTGCCCATCTTCATCTGTCCGGCATCTTCCGGCATCAGGGCAAGCTGGTTCGCATCCGGCTTTGCCATGCGCTTGCCGCTCTGCTTCGCCTCGAGAACGAAGCAGTCACGCTTGTAGAGATCGATAAAGCCGGTGGACTGGGAGCCATCCGGGTGCTTGAAGGCGACGGAGCGCTCGAAGACGTAATCGTTGTGCTGATTCGATTCCTGCGCGGGCACGGGCTTCGGAACGCCAAGAAGCTCCGTCAGCTCGGTGAGGAAAAGCTGGTAATTGGCGCGTTCCGCGCCGCCGGATGCACGCCAGCGCTCTATGAACGCCTCAATCCTCTCAGGCTCCCCCGTCACCTTGCCTCGCTCCCCGCCACTTGCCTTGCCTCAGCCATAAAGAAGAGAGCATGGCGGAGGATGGCGCGGGGTCAAGGGAGAAGCGCGCCGAGGGTGCTGCGCTGTCCGGCGGCACGGAAGGCCGGGGCCGGACGCTGGCATGACATATGTAATGAAAAACCCGCTCCGGGGAGCGGGTTTTTGCGTTGTGTACTCGCGCGGCGTTCTCAATGACCGGCGATGATGGCGGCCTGCGTTACTCGCCCTCGTCTTTGACGGCGCCGCCGCTGGCCGAGGGCACCTCGCCCGTATCGGCATCGACCTCGTGGCCGTCGATGATGAGGCCCTCGGCACCGGCCGAAACCTTCACCACCTCGCCATCCGCGATCTTGCCCATGAGCAGAAGTTCGGCGAGCGGGTCCTGCACATTGCGCTGGATGACGCGCTTGAGCGGCCTTGCGCCATAGACCGGGTCGTAGCCCGCATCGGCAAGCCAGGTGCGCGCCGCCTCGTCCAGCTCGATCACGATCTTGCGGTCGGCAAGAAGTTTTTGCAGGCGGCCCATCTGGATATCGACGATCGTATCCATCTGCTCGCGGGTGAGCCGGTGGAAGAGCAGGATCTCGTCCAGACGGTTGAGGAATTCCGGCCGGAAGCGCGAGCGGACCACATCCATGACCTGCGCGCGCACGCCCTCGATATCCTCGCCCGGCTTCTGCTCGGCGAGATAATCGGCACCGAGATTGGACGTCATGATGATGAGCACGTTCTTGAAATCGACCGTGCGCCCCTGCCCGTCCGTCAGGCGCCCGTCGTCGAGCACCTGCAGCAGCACATTGAAGACATCCGGGTGCGCCTTCTCGATCTCGTCGAAAAGGACAACCTGATAGGGCCGGCGGCGGACAGCCTCGGTGAGCGCACCGCCCTCCTCATAGCCGACATAGCCCGGCGGCGCGCCAATCAGCCGCGCGACCGAATGCTTCTCCATATATTCCGACATGTCGAGGCGAACGATGGCCTGATCGTCGTCGAACAGGAATTCGGCAAGCGCCTTGGTCAGCTCCGTTTTGCCGACGCCGGTCGGCCCGAGGAAGAGGAACGAGCCGATGGGCCTGTTCGGATCTTGCAGGCCCGCCCGGGCACGGCGCACGGCGCGCGAGACGGCGGAGACCGCTTCCCCCTGGCCGACGACGCGCGCACCCAGCGCCTTTTCCATGCCGATCAGCTTTTCGCGCTCGCCTTCGAGCATCTTGTCGACGGGAATGCCCGTCCAGCGCGAGACGATCTGCGCGATGTGCTGCTCGGTGACGGCTTCCTCAAGCATGGCGCCACCCTGCTGCTCGTGCTTTTCCGTTTCGGCGAGCTTCTTTTCGAGGCCGGGAATGATGCCATAGGCAAGCTCGGAGGCGCGCTCCAGCTTGCCGCCGCGCTGCGCCTGCACGAGTTCGTTGCGCGCATTGTCGAGCTCTTCCTTGATCTTCTGTGCGGAAGCGAGCTTCGATTTTTCCGCGTCCCACCCGGCGGCGAGATCGGCCGACTTCTTTTCGAGGTCGGCAAGCTCGACCTCGATCTTTTCGAGCCGGTCTTTCGAGGCCTCGTCCTTTTCCTTTTTCAGCGCCTCGCGCTCGATCTTCAGCTGGATGACGCGGCGGTCGATCTCGTCGAGCTCTTCGGGCTTGGAATCGACCTGCATGCGCAGCCGCGACGCCGCCTCGTCCATGAGGTCGATCGCCTTGTCGGGCAGAAAACGGTCGGAGATGTAGCGATCCGACATGGTGGCGGCGGCAACAAGCGCGGCATCGGAAATGCGCACGCCGTGATGCAGCTCGTATTTTTCCTTGAGGCCGCGCAGGATCGAGATCGTGTCTTCCACCGTCGGCTCGTCCACGAAGACGGGCTGGAAGCGCCGCGCCAGCGCCGCGTCCTTCTCGACATATTTGCGGTATTCGTCGAGCGTGGTCGCGCCGACGCAGTGAAGGTCGCCACGCGCAAGCGCAGGCTTCAGCAGGTTCGACGCATCCATCGCGCCATCCGTCTTGCCCGCGCCGACAAGCTGATGCATTTCGTCGATGAAGAGGATGATGCCGCCGTCGGCCGACGAGACTTCCGAGAGAACGGCCTTGAGGCGCTCCTCGAATTCGCCGCGATACTTTGCGCCCGCGATGAGCGCGCCGAGATCAAGCGCCATCAGCGACTTGTCTTTCAGGCTTTCGGGCACATCGCCATTGACGATGCGGAGCGCGAGACCTTCGGTGATCGCGGTCTTGCCGACGCCCGGCTCACCGATGAGCACGGGGTTATTTTTCGTGCGCCGCGACAGCACCTGGATGGTGCGCCGGATTTCCTCGTCGCGGCCGATCACCGGGTCGAGCTTGCCCGCGCGGGCGTCCGCCGTGAGGTCGCGCGCATATTTCTTCAAGGCGTCATAGGCGTCTTCCGCGCTCGCGCTGTCGGCGGTGCGGCCCTTGCGCACGCGCTCGATGGCGGCGTTCAGCGACTGCGCCGTGACGCCCGCGGTCTTGAGGATTTTTTCCGATTCCGTGCCCGGCGTAAGCAGGATGGCAAGCAGCAGGCGCTCGGCCGTGACGTAACTGTCGCCCGCCTTCTTCGCGAGCTGTTCGGCCTGATCGAAAACCTTGGCGACCTCGGGCGCGAGATAAAGCTGCCCCGCGCCGGAACCTTCGACCTTCGGTATTTTGCCAAGCGCCGTCTCGACGCCCTGCAAGGCCTGATCGGGGCGCCCGCCCGCCGCGCGAATGAGACCCGCCGCGAGCCCTTCCTCGTCGTCGAGCAGAACCTTCAGAAGATGTTCAGGTGTAAAACGCTGATGCCCCGAGCGGGCAGCAAGCCCCTGCGCGGACTGGATGAAGCCGCGGCTCCGGTCCGTATATTTTTCCAGATCCATATGTCTTCCCTTTCAAGCACGTATTCAGACAGCCAGCATTGCTGCACCGTCATTCACGCCTTCCTGCCTGGCCCAACCCTCATCGAGGCATTGGCCCTTGGCAGATATTGGTGTTGCCTGATAGTCACACAAGAGGCAATCTCCAGACAGTTTGTCGCAGAAACCTGCCAAATTCATGGCGCGGCGGAACAGGAGTGTCATGGGAGACAGTGCAAGGATCGTCGGCCTCTACCGCTATCCGGTCAAGGGGCTCTCGCCAGAACCGCTGGCACAGGCAAGACTTGAGGCGGGGGGCACGTTCCCCTGGGACCGGGCCTTTGCCATCGAGAACGGCAAACATGATTTCGACCCGGATAACCCGAAGCACTTTCCGAAGATCAAGTTCCTGATGCTGATGCGCGACGAGCGGCTGGCAAAGCTGAAAACCCGCTTCGACGACGCCGCGACGACGCTACACATTGCCGAAGGCGGCGAGGAGAGACTGGCGGCAAACCTGATGAGCGATGAAGGCCGCGAGGCGCTGGAGGATTTCATCTCCTCCTACATGGAAAAGGAACTGAGGGGCACACCCCGCCTGGTCCATGCGCCGGGCTTCTCGCATTCAGACGCGCCGGCAAAACTCGTCTCGCTCATTAATATGGGAAGCGTGCGTGCGCTGGAGGAGAAGATCGGTGCGCATGTCCACCCCTTGCGCTTTCGCGGCAATGTCTATCTGGAAGGGCTCGCCCCCTTCGAGGATCATGACTGGGTGGGCAAGCGGTTCCGCCTTGGCGAGGTGGAGTTCGAGGGCGTCCACAAAACGGAACGCTGCGCGGCGACGAATGTCGACCCGGAAACGGGTGCACGCGACATGGAAATCCCGAAGACGCTGCTCCAGAACTGGAACAATGCCGATCTCGGGCTCTATGCGGTCGTGAAAACGCCGGGCACGATAAGGCCCGGCGATCACATCATTCTCGACTAAGCGCGTTCTCGATCAAACGGCGAAATCAGTCCGCGGCGCCGCTTTCGGCAGGCGCGGTATCGCCCCCTTCGGCCGGAGCGGCATCGCCACCCGAGGCGGCCGTTTCGCTGCGCGGACGGCGGCGGCGGGTATTGCGGCGGCGCGGCGGCACCTCGCCCTCGCCACCGGCTTGTGCGTTTGCTTCGGTGTCGGGCGTACTGGCGGTGTTCTCGCCTTCCTCGCCGGAAGCCGCAGGCGCAGCGGCAACACCTTCGTTACCGCCTTTCGTCCGCCCATTACCGCCATTGGACTGGCCATTATTACGGCGGTTATTTTCCCGGCCGCCCTCATTACCGTTCTGGCCGTTCTGTTCATGCCAGGGCTGGCCCGGATGGCGCGGCTGCGGACCGTCCGGCGCGTAATCCGGCTCGTTCTCCTCGTCGTCCTCATCCGGACGATATCCGAGATTGGTCTGCTGGCGCTGCTGGCCTTCCTGACCCTGCTGCGCCGCAAGGAGCATGCGGTAATAGTGCTCGGCATGCTGATAGTAGTTTTCGGCCGTGACGCGGTCGCCCGCCGAAATCGCATCGCGCGCAAGCTGCTGATATTTCTCGCAGACATGCGCTGCCGTACCGCGAATCTTCACGTCGGGACCGTTGCTGTCGAAGGCGCGGTTTGCCGAATGCTGTGGCTTGCGTCCGCGCCCGCGAGAGCGCTTGGAGTTGTTCTGCCCCTGCCTCATATCGTCTGATTTCTCGCTACTGGTTCAACTCAGGGTCTTGGTCTGGACATTGTCATGTCCGGCGTCATGTACCGGATATCGTCCCGCTTCCGATTTTCCGCGAGTGCATGGGGTTGTCTCCAGGCACTTCCTCGTGCGGGCGGTAAGCGTCGCCGCACCGGCATCGCGAAGAACGTCATACGTCTCGCGAGGCGGGCTTCCCCAGCACATATCTGACGTCCTTCAAAGGATGCGGTCAGGTCTGATGCTAAGAAGTTCTGGCCTGTATCGCGCTGCCCAGCCCCGGCGCGACGATACGTAAAAAGGCCTCAGTTAATGCGGGCCGCCTTCAGCGCCTTCAAAACCCTATCCGACCGGCAGTACCTGCCTCGGATTATCGCCCCTGTTTTTCGGAGGACGGGGTTCGAGGAGCGAGGCTTTACTGCCCGGCTCGTTTTCCCTGTCAGGAAAGTAGCGTCCCGAACCCGAGATTCCAACCGTTTTCTGCCCGGAAAAACCGGAAATTCAAGCGCGTGGCATGTACGCAACGAGGGCGCGCGGCACACCGCCAAGGTCCGAAACCACCCGTAACACACCAAATCCCGCCGCTTCGAAGATCTCCGTGACTTCCGCTTCCTGCCCCGCGCCAAGCTCAATCACCGCATGACCGCCATGCGTCAAATGGTCCGGCAGAAGGCGCGCAAGGGCACGATAGGCATCGAGCCCGTCCGCGCCGCCATCGAGCGCAAGCATCGGATCGTGCAAGCGCACTTCTTCATCAAGGCCCTCGATATCGCCATGACGGATATAGGGCGGATTTGAAATCACGAGATCGAAACGCCCTTCGACCGCCGCCGTCCATTCGCTCTCGATGAACGCTGCCCGCGCATCGAGACCGAGCGCGGCGGCATTCGACGCAGCGACGGCGAGCGCCCCTTCCGAAAGATCGGCGCCGATGCCAGATGCACCAGGGCATTCATGAAGCAGCGCAAGAAGGAGACAGCCCGTACCCGTACCGAGGTCGAGGAGACGTGGAGCCGGAACCTCCTTCAAAAGATCGAGCGCCGTCTCGATCAGCGTTTCGCTGTCGGGGCGCGGATCGAGCGTCTCCGCCGTGACGGTAAAGGTGAGGCCCCAGAACTCGCGCGAACCAAGTATGCGCGAAACAGGTTCGCGCGCGAGGCGGCGACGCTCCCATTCGCCGAGACGTTCCTCTTCGGCCTTGGTGAGCAACGTACCGGGCTCGCGAATCATTTCGATATCGCTCGCGCCTGTCACCGCCTGCACGAGAATGCGGGCGTCGAGATCGGGCGTCGCGAGCCCTGCCTGTTTCAGCCGATGGCCCAGAAGGCGCATGGCATGATCGCGGGTCGTCACGCCTCTTCTTCCATCGCCGCGAGGCGGGCCGCCTGATCCTCGGAGATGAGGGCGGCGATCAATTCGCCAAGCGCATCGCCTTCGAGAATTTCGGTGAGCTTGTGGAGCGTCAGATTGATGCGGTGATCGGTGACGCGGCTCTGGGGAAAGTTGTAGGTGCGGATACGCTCCGAACGGTCGCCTGAACCGACCTGCCCCTTGCGATTGGCGGCACGCTCCCTGTCCACGCGCTCGCGCTCGGCGTCGAAAAGTTTCGCACGCAGGATCTGCATCGCGCGGGCCTTGTTCTTGTGCTGCGACTTCTCGTCCTGCTGCGAGACGACGATGCCGCTTGGCAGATGTGTGATGCGGACCGCGCTTTCGGTCTTGTTGACATGCTGACCGCCCGCACCTGACGCCCGAAAGACATCGATACGGAGATCCTTGTCATCGATTTCGACATCGACTTCTTCGGGTTCGGGCAACACCGCGACCGTCGCCGCCGATGTATGGATGCGCCCGCCGCCTTCCGTTGCCGGCACACGCTGCACACGATGCACCCCGGATTCGAATTTGAGCTTGGCATAGACGCCCGCACCCGAAATCCCAGCGATGATTTCCTTATAGCCGCCGACTTCACCCTGCGAGGCCGCAATCAGCTCGACCTTCCAGCCCTGCCCCGCCGCATAGCGCTCATACATGCGGAAAAGATCGCCCGCGAAAAGCGCCGCCTCGTCGCCGCCCGTGCCTGCGCGCACTTCGAGGATGACGTTTCGCTCATCCGCCGCATCCTTGGGCAGCAGCATGATCTCGACGTCATGTTCGAGTTCCGGCAAAACCTCGTTCAGCCGCCCGATCTCCTCATGCGCCATCTCCGCCATGTCTTTCACGCGAAGAAGCTGTTCGGCATCGGCATATTCGCGCCGCGCGGCAATGAGCTTGCCGATCGCCTCGGCGACGGGGCTGAGCTCCGCATATTCCTTCGAGAGCAGCACGAAACGCTCGCGCGAAATATCGGCGTTCATTTCAGACTGAACGGCCTCGAAACGGGCAATGACGCTTTGCAGTTTTTCTTCGGGGATCATCTGGCTCGGGCTCTCGGAAAATAACGAAACGCTGACGGGCGGAATTTCGATCCGCCTGGAAAATCAGACAGCCTCGCTAATCTCCGGCAAGCGCACGCGGCTGCGCGGCTTGTTCGGCGGCCTGCTTTTCTTCGGCGCGCGCCTTCTCGATCTCGACGGCCTTCGCCTCGACGAGTTCGACGAGATGATCGACGATATTCTCGTTCTTGATCTTGTGGTCGCTGAGGCCCGCGAGATAGACCATGCCAGCGCCCGCGCCGCCGCCGGTGAAACCGATATCGGTCTGCTCGGCTTCGCCCGGCCCGTTGACCACGCAGCCAATGACCGAAAGCGTCATGGGCGTTGCGATATGCGCGAGGCGTTCTTCCAGCAGCTTCACCGTACCGATGACATCGAACCCCTGCCGCGCGCAAGACGGGCAGGAAATGATCGTGACGCCGCGATGACGCAGATTGAGCGATTTGAGAAGTTCGAAGCCGACCTTCACCTCTTCCACCGGATCGGCGGAAAGGGAAACGCGGATCGTGTCGCCGATACCGCCCCAGAGCAGCATGCCAAGACCGACGGACGACTTGATGGTCCCCGACATGAGGCCGCCCGCCTCGGTGACACCGATATGGAGCGGGCAGTCGATGGCGTCGGCAAGCTGCTGATAGGCAGCGACGGTGAGGAAGGCGTCGGAGGCCTTCACGCTGATCTTGAATTCGTGGAAATCGTGATCCTGAAGGATGCGCGCGTGATCGAGCGCGCTCTCCACCATCGCCTCCGGGCAGGGCTCGCCATATTTTTCAAGGAGGTCGCGTTCGAGCGAACCGGCATTGACGCCAATGCGCATGGAACAGCCATGATCCTTCGCCGCCTGCACAACCTCGCGCACACGCGCTTCCGAACCGATATTGCCGGGATTGATCCGCAGACAGGCGGCGCCCGCCTCCGCCGCCTCGATGGCGCGCTTGTAGTGAAAATGGATGTCCGCGACGATGGGGATCGTCGTTTCGCGCACGATCTCGTGCAGCGCGGCGGTCGATGCGGCATCCGGGCAGGACACGCGCACGATGTCACAGCCCGCCTCCTCGATGCGGCGGATCTGCTCGATGGTCGCCTTCGCATCCGAGGTGAGCGTGTTCGTCATCGTCTGGACGGAAATCGGCGCATCGCCCCCTACGGCCACTGACCCCACATGGATCTGCCGGCTCGGTCTGCGGATGATGTCGCGCCAGGGTCTGATGCTCATTGTCTTAAGCTGGTTGTCTCACGCCGGATTTCAAACACCGAACCGGCGGCCAATCCTGAAATGGCAAGCCGGATGCGGCCTCTTCCCGAGGCTGCATGATCGCGCTTTCTCATAGCAGAAATATGGCAGGGCCGCGAATACGGGGCCTATTCGACCGCGACGGGCGCCTCGGCCGCGGAAAGCCCGGCCTCCGCATCCATCGCCATGTCCGGTTTCGGCATGGCGGCCAGCAAATCCTGCACTTCAAGCGATTTGCCCGTCAGCACCAGCGTGGGCGGACCGGCAAGACCGAGCGAGGTGCCGTCCACCATGAGCTCGAAGGCACTGGCGTCGCGCGCGACGAGGATGACCCCCGGCTCGCGCGGTGCACGGTAGCTGTCGCCTGCGTTAAGGGTCTGTTCGATGAGCACCTTGCCCGTGCCGTCCTCGACGCGAATCCAGGCGCCATCGCGGCGGGCGCGCACGACGACGCGGCCATCGACATTCTCCGCTCCATAGGGCGTACCCTCGGGCAGCGGCGGCAGAATTTCGGGCGCAGCTTCCTCAAGAGCCGCGACTTCAATTTCTTCTGCCTCGGCGGCGGCTTCTTCGGCAACGCTGGCAAGGGGCGCGGGCTCGTAAACAGTCTGCGGCGTCAGCGCATTGCGCTCCGCCTCGGTGAGCGCGATGCCGGGGCCCCGCACCACCGGAACGGACCCGGCGCGCGGTTCGGACGCCGAAGCGCTGTCACCCCGTGCGGACACAGGCCCCGCAGCGACCGGCAACGCGGCTTCCGGCGCAGCGACGCGGGCCGCCATCATTTCATCGGTCGATTTGGTCAGCAGCCAGCCGCCATAGGCGCCCGCCGCAACAACAAGCGCGACGATCAGGGCCGTGCCCTTGGGCAGGCGGCGCTCCTCGGCCGTATCGGGAAAATGGGGATCGGCGGCATCCGCCTCGGCGCTGTCGAGCTCGGCCTTGTAGCGCTCGACGACGTGACGGCTGTCGAGGCCGAGATATTCCGCATAGGAACGAACGAAACCAATGGCATAGGCGCGCGCGGGAAGCGCATCGAAGCGGCTTTCCTCCAGCGCTTCGAGAAGGTCGCGGCGGATGCAAAGTGCTTGCGCGATGGTGCGAATATCCTCGCTGCGGCGCAAACGGGCCGCGCGCAGATCCGCACCGACCGACTCCGCCTCGACCGGCACCTCATTGGTGATGTCGCGAAGATGCAGCCGGCGTCGCGGTTCCGACCTGTCGTCTCCAGTCGGCAGCATGGTAACTTTGTTCATATCTCCGGGCTCTTCCCGAGCTGAGCCATCTCAATCCGCATAGCTGACGCTATTCGCCCCACGAATTGCCATGGACGTTTCAAAACGCGACAACCGCACCCCACGAACGGCTTTCGCAAGCGCCCAAACGTATTGAGAACTGAGAATAGACCAAAACTGTTGAGAAACTGCAACCGGAGTTTGGTCCAACTCCACCCACGCCCTCAGTTTTTTGGATTTCGGTAAGATTTCCATTCCCAAAACGGGGCTGTGGATAAGCAGCCGGACCTGCCCGCCGCCCGGCGAAGCTCAGACGACGATGCCGTTTTCCTCGGCATATCGGGAGAGGTGCTCGCGAACGCTGCGCTCGGGCAGGCCGTAGAGCCCTTCCATAAAGGCCTCCAGCTTCGCGGCATCGAGGGAGCGAACCATCATCTTGACCGGGCCTATGGCGGCAGGCGACATGGAAATCCGCCTCAACCCGAGGCCGACCAGCGCCATCGCCTCCAGCGGCTTGCCCGACATCTCGCCGCAGAGCGTGAGCGGCGTCTTGTGCTCGCGGCACTTCGAGACGATGTGGCGGAGGAAGCTCAGCACTGCCGGGCTCAGAAGATCGTAGCGCGTGGCGACGCGCGGATTGCCGCGATCGCTTGCGAAGAGGAACTGCATGAGGTCGTTCGACCCGATGGACACGAAATCGACCATCGGCAGGAGCGTATCGAGCTGCCAGGCGAGCGAAGGCACCTCGAGCATGGTGCCGACCTCAAGCAAGGCGGGCTTTTCCTTGCCGAACTTGTCGAGCCGCGCCATTTCCTTGTCGACCAGCGCGCGGGCCCGCTTGTATTCGGCGACTTCCGCGATCATCGGGAACATGATCCGCAGCGACTTGCCCGCCGCCGCCGTCAAAAGAGCGCGCACCTGATGGCGCAGCAGCGCCGGACGGTCGAGGCTGATACGGATGGCGCGCCAGCCCAGCGCGGGGTTCTCTTCCTTGATGGAGGCGAGGTTCATATAGGGCAGCATCTTGTCGCCGCCGATATCGAGCGTACGGAAGACGGCGTGCCGATCCCCCGCAGCATCGAGCACAGCACGATAGAGCTCGATCTGATCGCGCAGGCTCGGCAGCGTGGAGGCGATCATGAATTGCAGCTCGGTGCGGAAAAGGCCGATGCCCTCCGCGCCCGATTCTTCCAGATGCGGCAGATCGACCTGCAGCCCTGCATTCACATAGAGGTCGACCTTCTCGCCGTCGCGCGTGATCCCCGGCTCGTCCCGGATCTCCTTGTATTGTTCCTGCTTGCGGGCACGGAACCGCGCCTTCTCCGAATAGGAGGAAATAACTTCCTGCGAGGGACGGAGATAGACCTCACCCGTGTCGCCATCGACAATGATGGCGTCGCCCGGCTCCACATGCTCGATGATATCCTCGGCGCGGCCCACGGTGGCGATACCGAAAGCCCGCGCAACGATGGAGACATGCGCATTGGGCGCGCCTTCCTCCAGCACGAGGCCGCGCAGTCGCTCCTTGTCGTAATCGAGGAGTTCGGCGGGCCCCATGTTGCGCGCGATGATGATGGCATCGCTTGGCAGATTCGCCGAGAGCGAGGCGAGCGTAACGCCGGTGAGCTGACGCAGGAGCCGGTTCGCAAGATCGTCGAAATCATGCAGCCGGTCGCGGATATAAGGGTCCGCCGCGCGCTGCAATCGCGCTCTCGTGTCGTTCTGCACGCGCTCGACGGCAGCTTCCGCCGTGAGGCCGGTGTCCACCGCTTCGAGCATGCGCTGAAGCCAGCCGCGATCATTGGCGAACATGCGATAGGCCTGAAGCACCTCGCGGTGTTCGCCCGCATGGGAGAGGTCTTCCGTCTCCAGCATGTCGTCGATGGAGCCCCGGAGCGCATAAACCGCCTGTTCGAGCCGCTTCAGTTCAAGTTCGGTGTCCTCTGCAATGAGCTTCGTCACATGGACGCGCGGTTCGTGCAGCACGGCATGACCGAGCGCGATGCCCTCGGCAAAGGAAGACCCGACGATGTGGAAGGGGCGCTCATGCGAAAGATCGGGCTCGTTGGGCTCGGCCCCTATGAGATCCGCGGCCGCGACGACTTCGGCCAGCACCATAGCAACCGTCTGGAGCGCCTCGACTTCTTCTTCGGTGTAGTGCCGCTTGGTACGGTTCTGCACGACGAGAACGCCGACGACCTTGCCCGATCTCAGGATCGGCACACCCATCAGCGACTTGTAGATTTCTTCGCCCGTTTCAGGCCGGTAGGCAAAGCCTGGATGGGACTGCGCATCGGCGAGGTTCAATGGGCGTGCATGGGCCGCGATATCGCCGACAAGGCCCTCGCCGACGCGCAGGCGCGTGGCATGAACGGCGGATGGCTTCAGACCTTCGGTGGCAAAAAGTTCGAGTTCTCGCGCGCCATTGACGAGATAGGCCGAGCACACCTCCGCCACCATGTTGGAAGCGATCAGCACGACAATCTTGTCGAGGCGCTTCTGCGCGCTCTCCGGCTCCGCCATGACCTCGCGCAGCCGACGGAGCAGAATGCGCGGACCACCGACGGAGCCCGCCATCAGCTGACGTCCTGTTTGTTGCGGAGATGGGTGCGCTGGAGGTTCAAGAGCGCCCTCGCTTACTCGGCGTCCAGGCCATAGGCCGTGTGCAGCGCGCGCACGGCAAGCTCGGTATAGTCGGCAGCGATCAGCACACTGACCTTGATCTCGGATGTGGTGATCGCAAGGATGTTGATGCCCTTTTCAGCCAGCGTCTGGAACATGGTCTGGGCGACACCCGCATGGCTGCGCATGCCGATACCGATAACGGAAACCTTCACGACATTCGTGTCGGTCTTGACCTCGTTGCAGCCGATCTCGGCCTGCGCCTTGCGGATCACATCCTCGGCGCGGGTAAGCTCCGCCTGCGGCACGGTGAAGGTCATGTCCGTGCTTTTGCCATCATCCGACACGTTCTGGATGATCATGTCGACATTGATGGAGTTGTCCGCGAGCGGACCGAAGATGCGCGCGGCGACGCCGGGCTTGTCCTCGACCTTCACAAGCGTCACCTTCGCCTCGTCCTTGGAATAGGCGATGCCGCTCACGACCTGCTGTTCCACGATTTCATCCTCGTCGCAAACTAGAGTACCGGGGCCATTACCGCCCGCGCCATAGGCACTGTGCGGGGCGTCGGGCGCAGCGAAGCTCGAGCGGACCTGCAGGCGCACCCGATGAACCATGGCGAGTTCGACGGAACGGGTCTGGAGAACCTTGGCGCCGAGAGACGCCATTTCCAGCATCTCTTCGTAGCTGATCTTATCAAGCTTTCGGGCCTTCGCAACGATGCGGGGGTCCGTCGTATAGACGCCGTCGACATCGGTATAGATATCGCAAATATCCGCCTTGATCGCGGCGGCGACAGCGACCGCGCTGGTGTCGGAACCGCCGCGGCCGAGCGTTGTGATTCTGTTGTCCGGCCCGAGACCCTGGAACCCCGCGATCACGGCGACCTGACCCTGGCCGAGCCGGTTGACGAGTTCGCCGCCGTCAATGTCGAGAATGCGGGCCGCGCCATGCGCACCGTCGGTGCGGATCGGAATTTGCCAGCCAAGCCAGGAGCGCGCGGGAATGCCGATGCGCTGCAACTCGATGGAGAGGAGCGAGATCGTGATCTGCTCGCCGCTCGCAACGATAGTGTCGTATTCGCGCGCATCATGCAGCGGCGCGGTTTCACGCGCCCACTGAACGAGCTGGTTCGTGGTGCCCGCCATAGCGGAAACAACGACCGCGACCTCGTGACCCGCATCGACCTCGCGCTTCACATGTAGCGCAACATTGCGGATGCGCTCGATGTCAGCCACCGAGGTTCCGCCAAATTTCATGACCAGTCTGGCCATTGCTTCTTCCACTATCCTCATCGGCGGCCAGAAAAGGCCGTAAAATCCGGCGCGCTGGACCTTACAGGGCCAGACCTTTTATATGGCGCCCTATATCATGACCTCGTGAAAGGTGGACCCGCGCCGCCGCGCGCGGCCATACATACAGGCCCCCGGGCAGAGCCGCAACCGGCGGTTGTTACCGCCTAGAACCCTTGTTAACGCTGGGAAAAGCGCACATAATGGCCGGCATTAAGACGAATGAAGGACTGTCCGGGACGGCGGCGGCGGCTGGGATCGCCTCCAGCATCGACCCGGAGGAAGTCGCCCGCTTCTCGGCCATGGCCGCGGAATGGTGGGATCCGCAGGGCAAATTTCGCCCCCTCCACAAGTTCAACCCCGTCCGCCTCGCCTATATCCGCGAGCGCGCCATCGCCCATTTCGGGCTCGATGCGAAATCCGTGCGGCCCTTCGAGGGGCTGCGCTTCCTCGATATCGGCTGCGGCGGCGGATTGCTCTCAGAGCCCATGGCGCGCCTCGGCGCTTCAATGGTGAGCGCGGATGCTTCGGAGAAGAATATCGCGACGGCGAGCGTCCATGCCGCCGAACAGGGGCTCGATATCGACTATCGCTGCACCACGGCGGAAGCGCTGGCCGAAGCTGGCGAGACATTCGACGTCATCCTCAACATGGAAGTGATCGAGCATGTCGCCGACCCGATGCGCTTCCTCGCTGATTGCGCGACCATGCTGAAGCCGGGCGGGCTCATGTTCATCGCAACGCTGAACCGCACCTTCAAGGCCCATGCGCTCGCCATCGTCGGCGCGGAATATGTGCTCGGCTGGCTGCCGCGCGGGACCCATGACTGGAAGAAATTCATCACGACAAACGAAATGGAAGCGGGCATCGCTCAGGCCGGGCTCAGCCTCAAGGAGCTGACCGGCGTAAGCTATAATCCACTCGCCGACAAATGGTCGCTTGGCCGCGATACGGATGTGAACTACATGGCGCTGGCCGAAAGGCCTGCAAAATAAGAAGAAGGCAAGCCAGGAAGAGGGGGGAGATGAAGAACTGGATGGGGATTTGCGTGGGTGCGCTCACGCTGATGCTGCTCGCGGGGTGCGACGGAAAGCCGGATGCCATGCAACCTGTGGTGCTGAACCCGGAACGCACCGAACTCTACGCCGCAAGTTGCAAGACCTGCCACGAAGACCCGGTGACGGGCGCACCGCAGACACATGACACGACGGCATGGGAACCCCGTCTCGCCAAGGGCGAAGACAAGCTCCTCGACAATATCGTGAACGGCTTCAACGGCATGCCGCCGCTCGGCCAATGCATCGAATGCACCGCCGAGGATTTCCTCACGCTGACGCATTTCATGGCGGCCCCTTCCATCGCGAGCCTGCAAGAAGAAAACGAAGAAAAGGAATCGCAGTAATGCTGTCGCGCCGCCGCCTTCTGCAATATGCCGCATCCGCCTCCGCCCTTGCCGCAACCGGCGCGATACCCGCCGCGATCAGCGACGCCTTTGCCGCGGAGGAAGGCGCAAAGCGCGTCATCCCGTGGAAGAACTGGTCAGGCGCACAAAGCTGCACGCCCGCACTGCGCGTGGCCCCTTCGGGCGAAGCGGAACTGGCGGAAATCGTGAGCAAGGGCGCAACGCCCATCCGCGCCGTGGGCGCAGGGCACTCCTTCTCCGGGCTGGTGCCGACGGAAGGAACGCTACTCTCGCTCGACCGCATGAGCGGTCTGGTCAGTACAGACAAGGCAGGCGGCAAGGCAACCTTCAAGGCAGGCACGAGGCTCGGCGCGACGGGCTCACTCCTCGCCGAGAACGGCCTTGCCCTCGACAACATGCCCGACATCAACAAGCAGACCATTGCGGGCGCGATCTCGACCGCAACGCATGGCACCGGCTCCGGCATCGGCTCGCTCTCGACCTTTATCGACGGCATGCGGCTGATGACGGCCTCGGGCGAGGCAGTCGATATCGATGCGACGAAAAACCCGGAGCTTTTCCAGGCCGCGCGCGTGTCGCTCGGCGCGCTTGGCATCGTCACGGAAACGACGCTCAAAGCGCGCCCGCTTTACAAGCTGAAGAAGCGTACCTGGACGGCACCTGTCGAGGAAATGCTGGAGCAGGCGCCCGAACTCTGGTCGAAGCACCGGAATTTCGAGTTCTACTACATTCCCTATTCGGGCATGACCATCGGCATCATCAACGACCTGACGGACGAGCCCGAAACGCCAGAGCCCGTGAACGAGGACGATGACGGGTTGCGCCAGTTGCAGCAATTGCAGGACTGGCTCGGCTGGTCGCCCGCCACCCGGCGCTGGGTGATCCAGAAGATCCTTGGCGGCATGGAACCGGAGACCCGCGTCGACTATTCGCACAAGACGCTGTCGACGGAGCGCAATGTGCGCTTCAATGAGATGGAATATCACCTGCCGCGCGAAGCCGGGACCGAGGCACTGCGCGAAGTGATCGAAACCATCGAGATGAACGATGTGGAAGTCTTCTTTCCGATCGAGTTCCGCACCGTCGCGCCGGACGACATCTGGCTGAGCCCCTTCTACAAGCGCGAGAGCTGCTCGATTGCCGTTCACCGCTATCACGAAGAGGACTACACGCCCTATTTCAGCCTGATCGAGCCGATCTTCCGCAAACATGAGGGACGCCCGCACTGGGGCAAGCTCAACACACTGAAGGCGGCAGACTTCGCGAGCCTTTACCCGAAGTGGCAGGATTTTCTGGAGGTGCGCGAAGGTCTCGACCCGGAGGGACGGTTCCTCAATCCCTATCTGAGGGATGTGTTCGGCGTGGAAGCCTAGTTCGCGCTGCGGCGGGGCGTGACCGGAAGCGGCGCGACCTCGACGCCCTCCTCGATCAGTTCGACCGCCTCTTCGGGCGTCGCCTCACCGTAAATATCGCGATGCTCCGTCTCGCCATAGTGAATGCGGCGCGCTTCCTCCGCGAAGGCGTCACCCACATAGTCGCAATTTTCTTCGACGTGCTTCTTGAGGGCGAGCATCATCTTGCTCATCTTCTGCGCAAGTTCCGCGGGCGTCGATGCAGCTACTTCGCTCGCCGTGCTCTTCTTTCCGATGCTTTTTCCGATTCTGGGAGCCATCAGCGCCTTGCGCACCTTCGGGCTGCCGCAATGCGGGCACAGTACATCGCCCGCCGCAACCTGCGCCTCGAATCCGTCGGAAGACGGAAACCACCCGTCAAACTCATGGTCCTTCTGGCAGAGAAGCGCGTAGCGGATCATGACACGCGCCTCGTCTTTTCGCCTTCCGGGAGAACGAAGCCACGGTCATGCCCGAGACTTGGCACCTTGCGCCGCGCGGATGCAATGCGTCCGGTGTCGATTTCCGCAAGGATGACGCCCGGCTCGTCATGCGCGGCCTCGGCAATCACCTCGCCCCAGGGTGCGATGACGAGGCTATGCCCATAGGTCTCACGGCCGCATTCATGTTTGCCGCCCTGCGCGGGGGCAAAAACAAAACATCCTGTCTCGATGGCGCGCGCCTTCAGCAGCGTGTGCCAATGCGCCTCGCCGGTCTGTTTCGTGAAGGCCGCCGGTACGCTGAGAAAGTCCGCGCCCGCTTGCGCCAGCGTACGATAGAGATGGGGAAAGCGGACATCGTAGCAGACGGTGAGCCCGATGCGGCCCCAGGGAAGCTTCGCGATGATCGCTTCGCGGCCCGGCTCGTAATTCTTGCTCTCCCGGTAGCTCTCGCCGCCTTCAAGATCGACATCGAACATGTGGATCTTGTCGTAGCGCGCGGCAACCTCGCCCTCCGGTGAAATCAGGAAGGAGCGGTTCGCAACCTTGGTGGCGGAGAGCTTGATCGGCAACGAGCCCGCAAGAAGCCATATGTCCTTTTCCACCGCAAGCGCACGGAAGGCGGCCAGCGCCTCGTCGTCCTTTTCCTCGCGCACGCTGGCGAATAGATCGCCCGTCTTCGTGACAAGGAGAGAGGTCATCTCCGGCGTCATCACAAGCGCAGCGCCTTTCTCTGCCGCCTCCGAAATGAGCGCTGCCGCCGCGGCGACATTTTCCGCAACGTCGCAGGAACTGCGCATCTGCACGCAGGCGGCCAGAAAGGATTGCGGGGCTTCGCTCATGGCTCAGGCAGCAAGAAGGGAATCGAGCTTGCCAGCCCGCTCGAGCGCATAAAGATCGTCGCAGCCGCCCACATGGGTCTCGCCGACGAAAATCTGCGGCACCGTGTAGCCGCCATCGGCGCGACGGGTCATTTCCTGCCGCTTGTCGGCATCCATGCCGACATCGATCTCGGTAAAGGAAACGCCCTTCTTCTCCAGCAGGCTTTTTGCCCGGTGGCAGTAGGGGCAAAGCATGGTCGTGTAGATTGTTACATCCGCCATGGGCGGTACTCCGTCAAAAATGGATCACATATCATATAGAGGCGCCGCCCGCAGGGACAACCCGGGCAAGACAAAGCACGGAAACCTCCGCCGCGCCCGCCTTCAGGAGAGCGCGCGAACAGGCCTCGACCGTCGCCCCTGTGGTCATGACATCGTCCACAAGAACAACCTTGCGCTGCCTGATCTGCTCCTCCCGTCCCGGACGAACGGCAAAGGCACGGGCGACGTTGCGGCGGCGCTGATCGCCGGTCAGCCCGACCTGGGGCCGCGTCGCCCTTGTGCGCATCAAGAGCGCCGGCTCATGGGCAATGCCGGCGAGATCCGCAATGACGCGCGAAAGTTCCGCCGACTGATTGAAGCGGCGCGAGAAAAGCCGCTGCCGGTGAAGAGGCACCGGCACAACGAGATCAGCATCGGCGAGAATGTCCGCGCCCGCCCGCATCAGCCAGCGCGCGAAGGCAGGCGCCGCCTCCATCCGGTCGGAATATTTGAAGCGGTGAACGAGACGCGCACTCGCATCGCTGTAGCGCATGACGGCTCGAGCACGTGCATAGGGCGGCGGATGTGCAAGGGCAACGGCGCTCACCGCCCCCTCCCCCGCCTCATAGGGAAAAGGGAGGCCCGTCACCGCGCACCAGGGCCGTTCGATGAAATCCACCTCGGACCAGCAGCGCCCGCAAAGCGCACCATGTATCTCGATCCCACGGCCGCAGGAAAGACAGAGAGGCGGCAGGATCGCATCGGCAAGACCGGCAAGACCCGCCCTCGCCCGCGCCGTCCACTCCCATCTCCATGCCCCGAAAGCCGCCATCTGCTCCTCATGCCCTGCCCTTCACGAGACTAGCACGGGAGAAGGCGGCCTTGCGGCCAGAGCGCGCCGCACCCAATATGCGCGCCATGCCAGAAACAGATCCCAGAGAGCCCGGCCCCGGAATGCACGTCTTCGACCGCACCACACTGCGCCGCCGCCGCGACCGCGCCGCGGAGAACTTTCCCCTCCACGACTTCCTGGTGCGCCGGGCGGGAGAGGACATCGTGGAACGGATAGCGGGCGTGAATCGCAGCTTCGAGGTGGCCGCCGACCTCGGCGCCCACCGGGGCGCGCTGCGGCAGGCGATGACCGACGCGGCGTTGCAGGACGGCAAGATCGGCACCCTGATTTCAGCCGACCTCTCCAGCGAGATGCTGCGCCACACCACCGGGCCAAAAATCGTGGCGGATGAGGAGACGCTTCCCTTCGCCGACCGCAGCCTCAACCTCGTGACCAGCATTCTCTCGCTCCACTGGGTGAACGACTTGCCGGGCACACTGATCCAGGCCCGCCGGGCGCTGAAATCCGACGGGCTTTTCATTGCCGCGCTTTTCGGCGGGGAAACACTGACGGAGTTGAGGCAATCGCTCGGCGAGGCTGAAATTGAATGCGAGGGCGGTCTATCGCCCCGCATATCGCCCTTCGCGGATTTGCGCGACATGGGCAGCCTCATGCAGCGCGCGGGCTTCGCACTGCCCGTCGCCGATACGGACCGGGTGACGGTGCGTTATGCCGATCCGCTGAGGCTGATGGCGGAGTTGCGCGGCATGGGCGAAACGAATGCGCTTTCCGAGCGGCGGCGAACACCGCTGCGGCGCGCGACCCTGATGCGGGCCGCGGAAATCTACCGGGAAAAATTCGGATTGCCGGACGGGCGTGTGCCCGCGACCTTCGACATCGTCATCGTGACGGGATGGGCACCGCATGAAAGCCAGCAGAAGCCGCTGACACCTGGCAGCGCCGAAGCGCGCCTTGCCGATGCGCTCGGAACGGTGGAACGGCCGGCGGGAGACAAGGCCGGAAGCTGAAATCAGCTCAGTGCTTCGGCAACCTTCTCGAAAAAGGTCGTGCGCAAGGTTTCGCCGAGAGTAGAAATGGCAGCAATGACGAGCATCGACAGCGCCGCCAGAATGAGACCGTATTCAATCGCCGTGGCGCCGCCTTCATCCGCGCAGAAGGCTCGCCAGAAATCCAGATACTTCACCTTCGTCACCCCCTCATCGTCCGCGCCGCCTCAAAGCAGGTCGCGTATTGCCGCCACCAGCGGCTCGTCCGCAGGCGGCATCGGATACTCCCGGAGCCGTGCCGGAGGTACCCATGTCAGCGCCTGCCCTTCGAGAGCCCGGACCTGACCTTCCCAGCGCCGGCAGACATAAAGCGGCATCAGGAGGTGAAAGCCCTCATATTCGTGGCTCGCGAAGGTCAGCGGCGCAAGACAGGCCTTCGCGACGTCGATATCGAGCTCTTCCTTCAGCTCCCGGATAAGACAGGCCTCGGGCACTTCGCCCGGCTCCACCTTGCCGCCCGGAAACTCCCAGAGGCCCGCCATCGGCTTGCCCTCGGGACGGCGGGCGAGAAGAACCCGCCCATCCGCATCGACAAGCACACAGGCCGCGACGAGCACGAGCCGTTTGGGCTCAGCCGTCTTGCCTTCGCACTCGTCTCCCATGTTGAAGTCTCCGGGTTAAGGCGGGGTGGAGGCCGCAGCCTGTTGCCGCGCCTTGTGCGATCCTGGTTAAAAAAGAGGAAACTCGATCAACTGCGATAATCCGCATTGATGCGGATGTAGTCGTAGGTGAGGTCGCAGGTCCAGACCGTGGCGGAGGACTTGCCGACGCCGACATCGACAGCGATGTCGATATCCGTACCCTTCATGTGCCGCGCGACCGGCGTCTCGTCATAGCCGGGAACGGCCATGCCGTTCTTCGCGACATCGATGCCGCCGATACGGATGGTGAGCTTGTCGCGATCCGCCGCCTCGCCCGACTTGCCGACCGCCATGACCACACGGCCCCAATTCGCGTCCTCGCCCGCAATCGCGGTCTTCACGAGGGGCGAATTCGCGATGGCCATGCCGATGCGCCGGGCGGCCTGATGGCTCTGTGCACCTGAAACCGCGATGCGGACGAACTTCGTCGCCCCCTCGCCGTCCTTCACCACCTGATGCGCGAGGTCGAGCATGATGTCGTCCAGCGCGGCGCGGAACTCGCGGAGACGGGGATCGCCTGCCCGCGCGATGCGCGGCTCATCCTTCATGGCCTCACCTGTCGCAAAAACGAGGACCGTGTCGGAGGTCGAGGTGTCGCTATCGACCGTAATGGCGTTGAAGCTGTCGCGCACGCCAAGCAGAAGCAGCGTTTGCAGGATCTTCGCGGGAATTGCCGCATCCGTGAAAATGAAGACGAGCATGGTTGCAAGGTCCGGCGCAATCATGCCGGAGCCCTTGGCAATGCCGTTGATCGTGACCTCGGCGTCACCGATCTTCACCTTGCGCGTCGCAAGCTTGGGATAGGTGTCGGTCGTCATGATGGCGCGGGCGGCATCGTCCCATTTATCGGCCGCGGCAGCACCAAGCGCGGCATCGATGCCCTTCACCACGGGTTCCGGGTCCATCGGCTGACCGATGACGCCGGTGGAGGCGATGAAGACATCCTTCTGGCGGCATCCCCCCGCATGTGCGGCGGCAGACGCCGTCGCCTTGACGGTCGCGACACCTGCCTTGCCGGTGAAGGCGTTGGAATTGCCCGAATTGACGACAAGCATTCGGCCCTCGCCGCCCTCCGCGAGGCTCGATTTGCACCATTCGACAGGGGCGGAAGCCGTTTTGGATGTCGTAAAGACACCGGCAACCTGCGTACCCTCGGCCATCTCCACGACAAGAAGGTCCGTGCGGCCCTTGTATTTGATGCCCGCCGCCGCCGTGCCGAGCAGAACGCCTTCGACGGGTGGCAGCTTCGCATAGGTTTTTGGCGCGAGCGGAGAGACCTTGGGCGCGGCCTTCTTCTTGACCGGCTTCTTCGCGGCCTTGCGAGCGGGCTTTTCCACCACCTTCGGCTTCGCCTTGGCGACAGCCTTCGGCTTCACGGTCTTGCGCTGGGCGCGAGTCTGCTTCGCCTTGCTATGGGGCTTCGCCTTGCCGCTCGTCTTGCGCTTCGGCTTGACCGAGATCTTGGTGCCCGTCCGCGCCGTCTTCTTCGTCACCATCCGCCGCTCCGCCCGCTAGCTGTCCTGCGCCCGGCGCATCATTCTTCGACCGGCGGCGCAAGCTGCGGACGTCCGGACGAAGGCGCGGCCGATTCGACGCCGATAATCTCGATCTTCGCACCGGAGCGCAATTTCTCCATGAGCTTTTGCCCCTCCTCGCGTGCGATTTTCCTCACGATATCGTCATGCGCTTCCTCAAGCGTCGGCTTGGGCAAATCGCGGAACTCGACAAGCTGGATGACGTGCCAGCCGAACTGCGTCTGGACCGGGCCGGAAATCTCGCCCGGCTTCATGGTAAAGGCTGCGTCGGCGAATTCCGGCACCATCTCCTCCTTGCGGAAGAAGCCGAGATCGCCATCATCGGAGGAACCGGGGTCGCGCGAATATTCCTTCGCCGCCGCCTCGAAGCTCTTGCCGCCCTCGATCTCGGAAACAACTTTCTTCGCCTCGTCCTCGCGTTCGAGCAGGATATGGCGGGCATGCGCCTCCTTCTCGGCAGGGGCGGAGGCGATGTTCTTTTCATAAGCGGCCTCGATCGCCTCGTCGCTCACCTTGTCCTGCATAAGCTGGACCCAATAGACGTCGCGCAGCGCCTTCTCGTTAAAATAATCCTGACGGCGCTTGACCGCCGGATCGTCATCCACATGCTTTTCCTTTGCCTCGAGCGCGACAACGCGCCGGTCGATCAGCATACCAAGGAGATACTGGAAGCGGACCTGCGGTTCGACCTGGGCCAGCGCTGCCCCCATCTCCTCATCCGCCATGGCAAGATCCGAATAGCGGATCGGTGTGCCATCGACCGTCGCGACCACCTCGTCGGACACCTCTTCTTCCTGCTGTGCGAGCGCGGGCCCTGAAGCGAGAGCAGCCAGAAAAACAGCCGCAATGGCGGCCGGAGAAGCGAAACGACGAAAAACGGACATGGAACGGGCCTTCCTTAGCGGGTAAGCAGCCTCTTCGGGCTCATGGATGCAGGGAAACGGTCAAAACGGGCCAAATTTGGGCCGACCATAATGGGCCGGGCCCCTCGGTCACACAAGCGCTACACCTCTCACCCGTCAGACACCTGCCAGACCCATGCCGAAAGCAAATTGCAGCGGATCGCAGCCTTCCGCCGGAATCGCCAAGCGTCCGCGTTCGATTGACAAGGCTGAGGCGCGCCCTTACATCGGGAGCGCACCGCAAGAGGAATTTGACCTGATGGCAAGCTTGGGCGCCTTCGCCAAGCGTCTTTTCGGCTCCTCCAATGACCGGAAGATCAAGGCTTACAAAGCCCGTGTCGAAGCGATCAACGCGCTCGAAACGGATATGGCTGCCCTGAGCGACGATGCTCTGAAGGCCAGGACCGCCGAATTCCGCGCACGGCTGGCGGATGGCGCGACCCTCGACGAAATTCTGCCTGAAGCCTTCGCTACCGTGCGGGAAGCGGCGAAACGTACGCTGGGCCAGCGCCATTACGATGTGCAGCTCATAGGTGGCATGGTGCTTCATGACGGCAATATCGCCGAAATGAAGACCGGCGAAGGCAAGACCCTCGTTTCGACCCTTGCCGCCTATCTGAACGCGCTACCCGCCAAGGGCGTCCACATTGTTACCGTGAACGACTATCTGGCCAAGCGCGACGCCGAATGGATGGGCGAAGTTCACCGCTTCCTCGGCCTTGAAGTCGGCGTGATCCTTCACGGACTCAACGACGACCAGCGCCGCGAAGCCTATGCCGCCGACATTACCTACGGCACGAACAACGAATACGGATTCGACTATCTCCGCGACAACATGAAGTACCAGCTGACCTCTATGGTGCAGCGCGGCCATGCCTTCGCGATCGTCGATGAAGTGGACTCGATCCTGATCGATGAGGCGCGTACGCCTCTCATCATTTCAGGTCCGCTGGACGACAAGTCGGACCTCTATCTCTCCATCGACGAAGTGATTCCGCTGATCGGCGAGGATGATTACGAGTTCGACGAGAAGCAACGCACCGTCAACCTCACTGAGGACGGCAACGAACGCATCGAGGGCATCCTCAAGGAGCAGGGCATCCTGGAGGAAGGCAGCCTTTACGATATCGAGAACATCTCCATCGTTCACCATGTGAACAACGCGCTGCGCGCGCACAAGATGTTCCAGAAGGACAAGGACTACATCGTCAAGGCGGGCAAGGTCGTCATCATCGACGAGTTCACCGGCCGCATGATGGAGGGCCGCCGTTATTCCGACGGGCTGCACCAGGCGCTCGAAGCGAAAGAGCGTGTGCAGATCCAGCCGGAAAACCAGACGCTCGCCTCAATCACCTTTCAGAACTACTTCCGCATGTACGACAAGCTGTCGGGCATGACGGGTACCGCCCTGACGGAAGCAAACGAGTTCGGCGATATTTACGGCCTCGAAGTGCTGGAAATCCCGACCAACAAGCCGATTGCCCGTGCGGACGAAGACGACGAGGTCTATCGCACGGCTCTCGAAAAATACGAGGCGATGATCGTCGAGATCGAGGACTGCGCGACGCGCGGCCAACCCGTCCTTGTGGGTACGACCTCTATCGAGAAATCGGAGACGCTGTCCGAGCTTTTGAAGAAGAAGAAGGTCAAGCACAAGGTTCTGAACGCGCGCTACCACGAACAGGAAGCGCATATCGTGGCGCAGGCGGGTGTGCCCGGCGCAATCACCATCGCGACGAACATGGCCGGCCGCGGCACCGACATTCAGCTCGGCGGCAATGTCGACATGCGTCTCGCCGACGAGACGGCCGGCATCGAGGATGAAGCCGAATTCGCCCGCAAGACGGAAGAAGTAAAGGCCGATATCGAGGCAAAGAAGCGCCAGGCTCTCGAAGCCGGCGGTCTTTATGTCATCGGCACCGAACGCCACGAAAGCCGCCGCATCGACAACCAGCTCCGTGGGCGTTCCGGCCGTCAGGGCGACCCCGGCCGCTCCAAGTTCTACCTGTCGCTCGAAGACGACCTGATGCGCATCTTCGGCACGGACCGCATGGACGGCATGCTGCAGAAGCTCGGCCTCCAGGAAGGCGAAGCCATCGTCCACCCCTGGATTAACAAGGCGCTCGAAAAGGCGCAGCAGAAGGTCGAGGCGCGGAACTACGATATCCGCAAAAACCTGCTGAAATACGACAATGTGATGAACGACCAGCGCCGCGCGATCTTCGAGCAGCGCGTCGAACTCATGCGTGCAGACGACGTGTCGGACACGGTGGACGACATGCGCCGTCAGGTGATCGACGACATGGTGTCGCTGCATGTGCCCGAGAAAGCCTATGCGGAGCAGTGGAATCTTCAGGGCCTGAAGGAAGATGCGAAAAAGAACCTCGACCTCGACCTGCCCGTGGAGACATGGTCGGAAGAGGAAGGCATTGCCGACGAGGAAATCCGCGAACGCATCAATGCCGCCTCCGACCGCCTGATGGCTGCGAAGACGGCACAAGTCGGCCCGAAGCTCATGCGCCAGGTCGAGAAAGCCGTTCTCTTGCAGACGCTCGACCTTCACTGGCGCGAACACCTCATGATGCTCGACCACCTGCGTCAGGCCGTCGGCCTGCGCGGCTATGCGCAGCGCGATCCGCTCAATGAATACAAGTCCGAAGCCTTTGAACTCTTTGAAAGCCTTCTTGCGCGGCTTCGCGAAGACGTGACAAGACAACTCTCCGTCGCACAGTTCGTGACGGAAGAGCAGGCGCCGAAGATCGAAAACGAACCGCTACCTGAAATGCATGCTCACCATGCCGATCCGGTGACCGGCGAGGAAGAATTCGCTGATGGCGACACCGCCACCCTTCAACGCCCGGCGCGGAACGATCCGGGCGTTGCCATGGACGCGAACGATCCGCGCACATGGGGCAAGACCCCGCGCAACGCGCCCTGCCCCTGCGGCTCAGGCAAGAAATACAAACACTGCCACGGCGCACTCTGACCCTCAGAGCCACGTCGGACGGAAACAAAAAGAGCCGCGCATGAAGCGCGGCTCTTTCCGTTTGTGCGGTGCAGATCAGGCGCGATGACCGCCCGATGACGATTTCTTCAGATGATGGCCGGCAAGGAAGTAGTGCGCCGCCGCCCAGAGGTTGAGCATAGACGTGCCGAAGAGCGCCCAGCGAAGCGACTGGGTGCCCATTCCCATCGTGTGGTTGAAGAAATCCGACAGGATGCCAACAAATTGCGGGCCGAAGCCGAGACCGATGATGTTGATGATGAACAGCATCACGGCCGAGCAAAGCGCCCTTTTCGCAGGCGGCGTCAGCGTCTGGATCATGGCGAAGGACGGCCCCAGATAGAATGCGCCGAGGAAGGAGATCGGCACATAAAGAACCCAGAGGATCGAGACCGGGTACGTACCGAGATAGAAGGCCGGCGTGTTGTCCATGAGATAGAAGGCAACGATGAAAGGTACGACCAGCACCTTCGCCCAGGCCACCACCCAGGTATTCCAGCGTTCGTCCTTCTGCGCGAGACGGTCCGTCATATGTCCACCGATATAGGCACCCAGACCGCCGACCACACCAACGATGATCGCAAGGAAGGTCGAGACTTCACCAATCGACATACCATGCGTGCGGATAAGGAAGGCCGGGCCCCACATCACGCCGCCATAGCCGACGAAGGATGTGATGGTAACGCCGCAAACGACGTGCCGCGCGGCCGCAGTGTGCCAGAGATGATGGAAGCCCTCTTTTACAAGGGCGAGGCCGGTCTTGATGTTGAGCTGCGCATCCGCTTTTTCCGGCGCCATGCCATCCGCCCCGCCACGCTCCGGCTCGACCAGCGTGAAGCGAACGAGAAGGGCAAGAAGAAGCCCCGGCAACCCGACCACGAAGAAGGCCACGCGCCAGCCATACCAGACAGCAACCCAGCCGCCGACAAGGAAGCCGATCATCACGCCGAAATAGACGCCGAGCGAATATACCGCCATCGCGCTGGCGCGTTCGTTCGGTCCATACATGTCGGCGATCATCGAATGGGAGGGCGGGCTGGAGCCCGCCTCGCCAACGCCGACACCGATACGCGCGAGTGCTAGCTGCCAGAAATTGCCGGCAAGACCGCAAAGCGCCGTCATACCGCTCCAGATGGCGATTGCCCATGCGATGATGTTTCGCCGGTTACCGCGGTCGGCGACAAGCGCAATCGGGATTCCGAGCGTTGCGTAGAAAATCGCGAAGGCGATGCCGGAGAGAAAACCCAGCTGCGTATCGGAAAGGAGAAGATCCGCCTTGATGGGCTCAAGAAGGATTCCCATGATATTGCGATCGACATGGCTCGACGTATAGCCGAGCACGAGAATCATAAGTGCGTAGCGTCTGTAGCCCGGCGACAGCTTCGCAGGCGCTGCTCCCTTGGCCATTGCGGCTTCGGCCATTTCCTCTCCCCTCGATTTTTATGTTCTTTTGGTCCGGCAATTCTACTGACGCGAGCCCCCTCCCGCAATCTCGCCCGCTTGCGGCAGCGTCCCGCACTGCCATAATCGCCTGCAACGAAGAATGAAAACAAATGCAGCGAGGCGGAAATGACCCCCACTCCTTTCACCATCGACATTCCCCAGGGACAGCTCGATGCCATCATGGCGAAAGTGCGCGCCTATGAATGGCACGAGATGCCGGAAATCGCACCGGGCAGCGACCGCTGGGCCTATGGCACCGACATGGAATATATGCGTGAACTTTGCACCTATTGGACGGACAAGTTCGACTGGCGCGCGGCGGAAAAGAAGCTCAATGCCTTTCCGCAATTCCATGCCGAGGTAGATGGCCACACTGTTCACTTCATCCATGTGAAAGGCTCGGGCACCAATCCGGAGACGGTGTTGCTCACGCATGGCTGGCCGGGCTCGGTCTTCGAGTTCTATGACGTCATCGAACAGCTCGCACATCCAGAGAAGTCCGGCGGCAAGGCGGAAGAAGGCGTAAACCTCGTCGTACCCTCGCTGCCGGGCTACGGTTTTTCGGGAAAGCTGAAAAACCCCATCGGCCCGAAAGGCACCGCCGCGCTCTGGGACAAGCTGATGCGCGACGTACTCGGCTACGATACCTACATTGCGCAGGGCGGCGACTGGGGCTCCGTCGTTTCGGGTTGGCTGGCCTATGAACATGCCGTCACGAAAGGCGGCGGCTGCAAGGCGGTGCATCTCAACATGTATGGTGTGCGGCCCGCAGCACTCCCCGAAACGGAAACGGAGCAGCAATGGGCGGCAGGCGCCGCGATGACCTTCGAGCTCGAAAGCGCCTATATGCGCCTGCAAATGACCAAGCCGCTGACGCTCTCCTACGGAATGATGGACAGCCCCGTGGGGGCGGCCGCCTGGATCGTGGAAAAATTCCACGGCTGGTCGGACCGGCGCGGCCCGGACGGCAATGAGCACATCGAAAATGCCTTCACCAAGGACCAGCTTCTCACCAACATCATGATTTATCTGGTCACGGGAACCTTCAACACGGCCACGTGGTTCTACCGGGGCATGTTCGAGGAAGGCGGCACCAACATGGCTCCCGGCACGAAGGTCGACATACCCACAAGCATCGCCAACTTCCCGAAGGAGTTTCTCGTCTTTCCGCCGCGCAGCATGGTGGAGAAGGGCTACAACATTGTCCGCTGGAGCGATTTCGAGCATGGCGGTCATTTCGCAGCCCTCGAAACCGGCAAGGTATTTGCCGATGACGTGCGCGCCTTCGTCAGCCAGGTGAAGGAGTGAATGCGGAATGACGCATCGCATCGTGCCCGCCGACCCTTTCTCTATCCATGTCGCGGAGGCGGAGGTCGAGGATCTGAAACGGCGCCTGCAACGCACGCGCATGCCCAATGAACCGCTCGGGAACGGGGGGTGGGACTACGGCACGAACCTTTCCTATATGGAGCGGCTGGTCGAATACTGGCGCGACGATTTCGACTGGCGCACAGCCGAAGCGAAGCTCAATCGCTTCCCCCAATACCGCGCCACGCTGACGGATGAGGAGGGGGAGGATCACACCATCCACTTCATCTATGAGCGCGGCTCGGGCGACAATCCGGTACCGCTCATTCTGACGCATGGCTGGCCATCGACCTTTCGCGAATTTCTCGACGTCGTCGATCCGCTGGCGCATCCGGAGAAATACGGGAAGGCGGGACCGGCCTTCGACGTTATCGTTCCCTCGCTTGTCGGCTATGGCTTTTCCTCGCTGCCGAGAAAGCCGATAGGCCCGGCCGCAATCGCCGACCTCTGGCACCGGGTGATGACGGAAGTGCTGGGCTATGACCGCTATGCGGCGCAGGCGGGCGACTGGGGAGGCTTCGTGACATCGCGCCTTGCCCTCCAGCACAGCGATAGCCTCATGGGCATCCACCTCACCATGCTGCCGCTCCGGCCTTCGCTGAAGCATGAAAGCCAGCCGCCGGTGAGCGAAGAGGAAGGTCACTGGATCGCCCGGATGCAGAAATGGTGGCGGCAGGAAGAGGGCTACCGCTCGATCCAGTCAACGAAGCCCATGGCGCTTGCCTTTGGGTTGATGGACAGTCCCGCCGGCCTCGCGGGCTGGCTCGCCGACAAATATTACCGCCTCGGCGACACCGACAAGACCGACACGATGGAAGGCATGATCGCGCGCTTTCCCTTCGACGATATCCTGACCCAGTTCTCGATCTACTGGTTCACCGGAACGATCAACGCCGCGAACACGCTTTACAAGGCCGGCCCCGCCGAAGGCTCGTCCCAGCTCCTGCCCGGCGAGAAGGTGCGGGTGCCGACCGCCTATTCCGAATATCCAATCGACGTGTTGCCCGATACACCGCGATCCTGGGCAGAACGCGGCTACAACATCGTGCGCTGGCGCATCATGGATCGTGGCGGGCACTTCGCCGCGATGGAAGAACCCGAACTCTTTGCCGACGACGTACGCGACGCATTTCGCGAGATGGGGATCACAAAAGGAGACGCCCCTTCATGACCCTCGAGCAGGGCCTTTCCTTCGGTATTCTCTTTCTCGCTCTCGTCCTGTTTGCCTCCGGCAAGCTGCGCCACGATATCGTTGCGCTGATCTCGCTGGTCGCCGTCGGGTTCACGGGTCTGGTCGAACCGGCAGAACTGCTGTCGGGCTTCGGCCACCCCGCCGTCATCACCGTGGCCGCCGTCCTGGTCGTTTCCGAAGCATTGCGAAGCTCCGGCCTCGTCTATGTCATTGTGCAGCGGATCGGACCGCTCACCAAAACGGCAACGGGCCACATTGCCGTGCTGACCGGCGTCGTCGCACTGGCCTCATCCTTCATGAACAATGTCGGCGCATTGGCAATCATGCTGCCGGTCGCCCTGGCAACGGCAACCGAACGCGGCCGCCCGCCCGCCATGCTGCTGATGCCGCTTGCCTTCGGCTCAATGCTTGGCGGCATGATCACGCTGATCGGCACACCGCCCAATATCATCATCGCGAGCTTTCGCCGCTCCTATACGGACGAACCGTTCCATATGTTCGACTTTGCGTGGGTGGGCCTGCCGATTGCGGTGATCGGCATTCTCTTTATCGCACTCGGCGCATGGCGGCTCATTCCACGCGAGCGCAAAGGCGGCGTTCAACCCGAAGACATGTTTTCTCTTGAGGAGTATGTGATCGAGGTCCGCGTTCGCGAGAAAAGTCCGCTTGTCGGCCGGCGCATCACGCATATGGAGACGGCGGCGGGCGAAGATATCGCCATTGCCGCGCGCGTGCGCGACGACGGTCAGCTCTATCAGCCGGAGTCCTGGCAGCCGATCGCAGCCGGCGACCTTTTTATTCTTCGCGCCGACCCGGTAGACCTGACCGAGTTCCTCAACAAACAGGGGCTGGAGCTCGTGAGCCCGGAAGGAGAAACCCGCGCCGACATCACGAGTTCGGACCTGAAGCTCATGGAGGCGATTGTCGGGCCGAATTCCCCATTGATCGGCTTTGGTCCGCGAACGCTTTCGCGGCTCGCGCAGGACGAGTTTCAACTCTTCGCCGTCGCGCGTCAGGGCAAGCCCGTCGGCGGAAGGCTTCACAACGTCCGCTTTCAGACCGGCGACGTACTCTTGTTGCAAACAAAGGAAAGAGAAGACCTGCAGGTGCCGCCCGAACTCGGACTGCTGCCACTTCCCGAACGCGGCCTCCGGCTCGGCAGTGCCCAGCGGCTGGGAACCGCCTTCACGATCTTCGCAGGCGCGATCGGCCTCTCTATGACAGGCATTCTGCCGATAGCCGTCGCCTTCATCGCTGCAATTATCCTCTATGTCATTACGGGCATCTTGCCACTGCGCGATCTATACCGGCACATCGACTGGCCTGTTATCGTGCTGCTCGGCGCAATGATCCCCGTCGGGCAGGCGCTCCAGAACACAGGTGCAGACCTTCTCATCGCGCAGAGCATTGCAGGCACGGCGGGAACGCTGCCTGTATGGGCCGTCGTCGCGCTCCTTCTCGTCGCCACGATGGCTTTGACCGATGTCGTGAATAATGCCGCCACGGCGCTCATCATGGCGCCGATTTCGATTGCGACCGCGCAGGCGATGGGCGTCAATCCCGACGCCTTTCTCATGACCATTGCCATCGGGGCCAGTTGCTCTTTTCTCACACCGATCGGTCACCAGTCGAACACGCTGGTGATGGGTCCGGGCGGATACAAGTTTTCGGATTACTGGCGGCTTGGCCTGCCGCTTGAAATCGTCGTCGCCATCGTCGCCGTGCCGCTCATCATGTTTTTCTGGACATAAAGCTCGGTAAGGGCATCCGGTCCTGGTCCCGGATCGGCCCGGGCTAAAATCGCACCGGTCAGGGTCAGGAAAGTCCGATGCGGCCCATCGCGAGGAACTTTTCGCGGCGGACGCGGCGAATCGAGTCCGCATCGAGCTTTTCAAGGCCCTTCAGCTCCTCGGCAATCGCATCGCCGGTTTCCTTGATCATCTGGTTGCGCTCGCGGTGCGCGCCGCCGACAGGCTCCGGCAGGATGCGATCGATCACGCCAAGCTCATGAAGATTCTGGGCCGTGATCTTCATGGCGGTTGCCGCATCCTTCGCCTTGTCGGAACTGCGCCAAAGGATCGACGACGCACCTTCAGGTGAGATGACGCTGTAGATCGAGTGTTCGAGCATCAGCACACGATTGCCGCAGGCGATGCCGATGGCGCCACCCGACATGCCTTCGCCGATGATGACGGAAATAAGCGGCACCCCGAGAGAAAGACAGCGGTCCGTCGAACGCGCAATCGCCTCCGCCACACTGCGCTCTTCGCTTTCCATGCCGGGATAGGCCCCCGACGTATCGGCAAGCGTGACGACGGGAATACCGAACCGTTCGGCAAGCGTCATCAGGCGAATCGCCTTGCGATAACCCTCGGGCCGGGCCATGCCGAAATTATGTTTGATACGGCCCTGCGTGTCGGAGCCTTTTTCGTGGCCGATAAACATGACCGAACGGCCACGGAAACGGCCAATACCGCCGACAATGGCGGAGTCTTCGCCATAAACACGGTCACCCGCAAGCGGCGTGAAATCTTCAGCCAGACGTTCGACGTAATCCAGGAAGTGCGGACGCGAGGGATGACGTGCAACCTGCACCTTCTGCCAGGGCGTAAGCGAAGCATAAGTTTCCTGAAGAAGCTGAGACGCTTTCTGCTCGAGCTTCGACACCTCATCGCCAATGCTGACGGACGGATCTTCCTGCGCAAGAAGCTTTAGCTCCTGCACTTTGCCTTCCAGTTCGGCAATCGGTTTCTCGAAATCGAGATAAGTATGCATCGCGCTCCGGCAGCTCCTGTCCGGCCGCAATGCGGAACCGGGCGGCGGGCCTCGTCACGGGGCCCCCTTTTTTTGCAAGTGCGCGGCACACTGGCCCGCCCCCGCGCCCTTGTCAACCGGCCCGGCGGCCAATGGTAAATGGCGGAATCCTGCGGTTCCGGGTCCGCCTGTCACAAAGCTGCCGAGCGCCACGTCTTCCCTTCGTAATCAACGCTCCCCGAACACGGAGGCTTCCATGACCGAAAGCGCCACCGCCTCTTACCGGCACCCGCCCGCAAGGCAGGTTGCTCTCGCTCTCTTTGCCGCCATCTGGCTCATCAACGCCATCTGGATGCTCGCGGACCCGGCAGGCTGGTACGCCAGTATCGACGGTGTGCCGAATACCGGCCCCTATAACCCCCATTTTGTGCGCGATATTGGCGTCGCTTATCTGATGCTTGCGATATTGAGCGCAGCCCCGCTTCGCTGGCCCGACCATTCGACCGCCCTGCTCAGTGCAGTGACGCTTTATCTCGGCCTCCACGCAGCCCTTCATATCTGGGATATCGCTGCCGCGCGGCTCCCCCTCGAACACATCCTGATCGACCTTCCCGGTGTCTTCATGCCGCCCCTGATTGCGGCGGCGCTTGTTTGGTGGTGCGCGCCCGCCCGTCCAAATCACTGACAAAGGAGAATATTATGCTGAAAAACATAATAGGCCGCCTGATCCGCAAGCAGGAGGAAGTGACGGGCGAAAGCGCTGATTTCATGCGCAATTTGTATGAAGCTTCGCCGCGCGGCTTCTGGCGTTTCGTCCTTTTCGTACCCATGAGCCGCCATCGGGGCACCCTGCCCGTGGATGCGGTGAGCGCGGTCCGCATTGCCGCCGTTCATGCGGAAGATTGCGGCCCCTGTCTTCAAACCGTCATCAAACTGTCACTCGATGCGGGCGCCGCCCCCCGTCTCCTTCGCGCGGCCGTTGAAGAAAATCCCGCCGCAATGGACGAAGAAACGAGACTGGCCTTCGAGTTCGCCCGTCACCTCGTGGCGAGAGACCCGCGCGCCGAAGACCTGCGCCATGCCGTCGAGCAGCGCTGGGGAAAGGCGGGGATATGCGAGATCGCCCTCGCCATTGCCTCGACCCGCGTCTTCCCCACGGTGAAACGCGCAATGGGATATGGTCAAGCATGCCAGCGCGCCGTGATCGCGGGTGAGGAAACGGACGCGACGTTGAAGGAGCCGAGAGCCGCATGAACGGCGCAGCGAAACAGGAGATGCAAACGGACGCGATATTCGAGCGTCACCGCTCCCGCGCCTTCGGTGTTGCCTACCGCATCCTCGGATCGGCAAGCGACGCGGAAGACGTGGTGCAGGAGGCCTGGTTCCGCTGGCGCGGCGCGGACATTTCAACGATCCGCAATCCGGAAGCCTGGCTCGTGACGACGGTAACGCGCCTTGGTATCGACCAGCTTCGTACCGCACGCGCACGGCGCGAAACCTATGTGGGGCCCTGGTTGCCCGAGCCCCTCATTTCTGCCGCGCTCGAAACCGAAGCCACACCGGAAGATCGTCTGTCGCTTGCCGACGACATTTCGATGGCGCTTCTCCATATGCTTGAAAGGCTGGCGCCGGAAGAACGCGCGGCCTTCCTTCTGCATGACGCCTTCGACTACGACTATGGCGAGCTCGCAGCCTTGCTTGGAAAATCGGAAGCCGCCTGCCGCCAGACGGTCAGCCGCGCCCGCAAACGTGTACAGGAGGCGCATCCGCGCTTCGACACCAACGCGCGTGAACATCTTCGTCTCACCAATGCCTTCAGCGCTGCCATCACGAGCGCGGACCCGCAGGCACTGATCGACTGCATGAGCGAGGATGTGGTTTTCTATTCGGATGGCGGCGGAAAAGCGATCGCGGCACTGAACCCGCTCTATGGAGCGGACCGCGTATCGCGTTTCTTCATGGGCATATTGAAGAAGCGGCCGGAAAACCTCGCTGTGACGCCGGCAACCGTGAACGGGTTGCCCGGCTTCATCATCTATGAGGGAGACCTTGTCCACGCGGCACTGAGCTTCGGCATCAGCAATGGGCTCATCTCGACGCTTTACATGATGCGTAATCCCGACAAGCTGACGCGGATCGGCAGGCTCTAGGAGGCTTTGCCCTTCTTCGCGAGCGGATGATGCGTCTGCACCAGCTCCTTCAGGCGCTCGTCGAGCACATGCGTGTAGATCTGCGTGGTCGAGATGTCGGCATGGCCGAGCATCTGCTGCACCGCGCGCAGATCCGCACCGTTCGCAAGCAGATGGCTTGCAAAGGCATGGCGCAGAGTATGAGGCGAGACGCGCGTCGGATCGAGCCCGGCGGCGACCGCCAGATCCTTCAAAAGCTGTGCGAAACGATGGCGCGTAAGATGACCCTGCCGTCCACGCGAAGGAAAAAGCCAGGGTGAAACCTGATCGCCGAGACGCATCGAGCGGAGCGGCAGATAGGCGTCGATGGCGGCCCGCGCGGTTTCCGAGAGCGGCACGAGACGTTCGCGCCCGCCCTTGCCGCTCACCGCAAGGAACCGCTCATCACCGCGTACGGCGGAAAGCGGCAGGCCGACAAGTTCGGAGACGCGAAGCCCCGTCGCATAAAGAACTTCCATCAGGCAAACGAGGCGCGCGCGCTTGTAGGCGAGGACCGCTTCTTCCTGGGTGCGCCCGTCTTCCGCCCGTTGTGCGGCGGAAAGAAGTGCATCGACCTCCTCGACCGTCAGCGTCTTGGGCAGCGGGCGGGCGCGGCGCGGGCCTTCGATCGAACCGCAAGGATCGTCGGACCGAATACCTTCGGCAAAGAGGAACCCGTGAAACTGACGGATGGCGGAAAGACGCCGCGCGGCAGTCGAAGCGGAAAGGCCCTGCGCCGCGAGGTTTTCGAGATAGTCGCGAATGTCCTTGGTCGCCGCAGCCGTCGCGGGCTTACCCCGCGCGGTGAGAAAAGCGGAGAAATCTTTCAGATCGCGTTCGTAAGCATCGAGCGTGTTGCGAGCCGCACCGCGCTCCGCGCTCAGCATTTCGAGAAAGGCTTCGAGATGTTGCCCGCGCTCCTGAGACTCTTTCGCCATGTAACTCACCTTTTACTCAACCGCGTCCGGCGCTACTTCTCGCCATCAGCGCTTCCAATGCGAGGCGCCGCGCCTCGCTTTCCAGACCGACGGCCCGAAGACTTGCCACCGCCTGCGCCGAGGCACGCGGATGTACGGAACCGGGGCCGGCCTGTCCCGCCGCGTCGAGCGCAAGCAGCACGGTTTCACCAACCGCCCCTCTGGCGCCCGCCGCATGCAACCGATTAAGCAGCGCCTCGGGCGGAACCTTGCCCGTCAGCGCGCCGCGCGCATCAAGCAGCGCATCCCAGACGGCGGGATCGAGCTGAAACCCGAGCGCGTCCAGAAGCATTGCTTCGCTTGCGGCATAAAACTGCGTCGACTTCACGCCGGATTTAAGGTCGGCAATGATTTCCGCCGAAAGCTTTTTACCATCGAAATCGTTCGCCGAACCGTCAGCGACCCTCATCAGACCGGACAATTCCCGCTCGTCGCGGCCAAGCATCTGACCGCCCGGCGCCACCAGGGCAAACCACTCCCTGGCCTTCGTGTTTTCACCGATGGCGATGAAGGCACGGGTCGCCGCCGGTGCCAGTGGGCGAAGCGCGTCGTTCGGTTCCATCGCGCTCAGTTCAGAATATAGGGCTTCGACAGTCGGATAGTAGAGGCCAGCGCTTTCTGCCGTCGCAAAGGCCAGCTTGAAAAGCTGGATGCGCTCATCGGCCGCCACCGCCGATCCAATCGACTGATAGATCATGGCCCGGCGCAAGGGAGAGGCTTCCGGGATGTCGGAGGTCAGCAACCCCGCCATTTGTTCGTTCGTGAAGCGCGGCTTCCTGTAAAAAGCCGCAAGCTGGCGCCCGTTGATGAGCCCGTATGCTGCCGCCCGCTCAGCCGCCTCGACCTTTTGTTCGGCGGAGATGGACCGGTCGTCGAGCAGCGAAGGCAGAAGCGCCGGCACTGCGATTGCCGTGGCGTTTTCCGGCAAATCACGCTTGGCAAGACGGTAGAAGGCAGCATCCAGGATGCCGAGTTCGTTCGGCTCGGGCGCGCGCAGCGTGATTCCCGCCGCAGCCTCGCTTGCAAGCGAATAGAAGAGCGGATCGTCGAGTCCTTCCTCACGCGCAAGGTCGAGTGTGAGGCTCGCTATTTCCCGATTGCCCGCTGCAATCTGGCAATAGGTGCTGAGCTTCACCGAAAAGGCAGCCATCCCGTCATGCGCGGGATCGTTTCCCGGCGGAATGTCTTTCAACGCGCCGCAGGCGAGCTTTTCATTATCTTGCGCGAGCGCCGCCCGCGCGAGTTCCGAAGCCACACCCGGCGAGCGTTCCTTGCCTGCCGCTTCGGCGAGTTGAAGCGCAGCCTGGGTGTGCCCGGCGGCGATCAGCAAGTTGAGCCGCGTGGCAAGCAGCGAGCTTGCGTTACCCGCCCCTTCCGGCGTCCGTGCCCCTGTGAGAAGGAGACGGCGCGCAAGATCGCTCATGACGGGCGAACGCATCGGCACCGGCAAACGCGAAAGATAGCTGTCGATATCCGACCGGGAAGCGCCTCGCCACATATCCGCACCGAAGCCTTGTTGGCCGCTCAGAAGACCCGCTGTGGCCGCATCGACGACGGAAAGCGAACCGATCTCGATGCCCGACCCGCTTCGCCCCGGCACGGAACCCAGAACGCGAACGCTTTGTTCCGCAGGCTGCACCCCGGCAGGAAAAAACTGCGCAGGACCAGAAGGCTCCACAGTACGCGACGCCGACGAAGGGGTCGTCGCCCCGAAGCCCGGCGGCACAATGCTTTGCGGCCCCACGGCGGACCCGGCGGCAGTCTCTCCGGACGAGGGTTCGGCCAGCGATTGCGGTACCGGTCGCGCGGGCTGCATGCCCTCAGGGGCCTGCAGCATATTCGCGTCTTGGGCGAAAACCGGGGAACCGGAAGCCGAAAGGAAAGCGATAAGCGCCAAACCGGCGGCAAAGCGCCGCCGCGCCATCGGCTTAACGCGAGAACTGGTCATCTGGGAGAACCTTCTCCACTGTCTGGGCCTGCGGCTCAACGGCCTGGTCCAGATAAAAGAGCCCGCCAACGACGACCACCACGAGAATGACGGCGAGGACGAGAAAGCTGGTAGCACGGCTCATGATTCTTCCTTCTTGCGGATCGAAAACTCGGGGCTTCGACCTTCGGGTTCATGCCGCCGGGACAGTTCTCCAGCCTTACGGTCCGCTTGCGGCGAAATTTGGGCGCGACTCAGCCCTCGTGAGGCCTTATCTACAGCCATGACCGGCTGCAACTCCGTTAACCTTCGTTTACGATTCGGGAAAGCAGCCAGCGAAAGACCGGGAGACTAGGCCAAGCGGGTTAAGGCAGCCACAATGGAACCCGAAAACGGGACCCCGCCAGCCAAAAGGCTGAAAGGGCCCTGCCAAAGGCCAACGGAACAGAATGACGCAAGCAGACGAAAGCAGGGCGGGCGAACGAGACGAGAACGAGGCACTCTCGCCGGTTCCGCTCGCCGAACGCGCCATCGTGCTGGTCGGTCTGATGGGCGCAGGAAAAACCACAGTCGGCCGCCGTCTGGCACGTCGCCTCGACCTTGCATTCGTGGATACGGATGCCGAAATAGAAGAGGCGGCCGGGGAGAGCATTCCCGAAATATTCGAACGCCGGGGCGAAGCAGCTTTTCGCGCAGGCGAACGGCGCGTGATCGCCCGGCTCCTCGACGAGGGGCCGCAGGTTCTCGCAACCGGAGGCGGCGCCTTCATGGACCCGCTCACCCGTGCCAATATTGCGGCACGCGGCATTTCGATCTGGCTAAAAGCGGATCTCGACGTGCTGATGAAGCGCGTCAGCAAGCGCGGTGACCGTCCGCTTTTGCAGACGGGCGATCCACGCGAAACGATGAAGAGACTTATGGACCAGCGCTACCCCGTTTACGCCGAGGCCGACATTACGATTGAAAGCCTCGAAGGGCCGCATGACGCGGTCGTCGAACAGGTCATCGAAAAACTCGACCTCTTCCGGGCGAACCAGGCCGGTGTCAGCCATGAGTGAGGGCACAAAAAAAGTGCGGGTCGAACTCGGCGACCGCGCTTATGACATTCTGGTCGGTCCCGGCCTGATCGCCAAAGCGGGCGCGCATCTGGCGCCGCTCCTTCGCCGCAAGCGTGTCGCCATCGTCACCGACGAAACGGTGGGCAATATCCACCTGCCCGTGCTTGCGAAAAGCCTCGACGCAGAGGGCATTCGTCACTCGGCCATTCGCCTGCCCGCGGGCGAGAGCACCAAATCCTTCGCCCAGCTCGAAAAGCTGACCGAATGGCTGCTCGGTGAGGAAATCGAACGCGGCGATCTCGTGATCGCTCTCGGTGGCGGCGTCATTGGCGATCTGACGGGGTTTGCCGCCGCGATTCTCCGGCGCGGCATCGACTTTGCGCAGATACCGACGACACTGCTCTCACAGGTGGACAGCTCCGTCGGCGGCAAGACCGGCATCAACACAAAGCACGGCAAGAACCTCGCCGGCGCCTTCCACCAGCCCCGCCTCGTGCTGGCCGACACGGATGCACTGGCGACATTGCCGATGCGCGAATTTCTTGCGGGCTATGCCGAAGTCGTGAAATACGGCCTTATCGGCGACCGCGATTTCTTCGACTGGCTGGAGGAAAATCTCGACCGCCTGAAGGAAGGCGATGTCGAGACTCGTATCCATGCCATCGTGAAAAGCTGCGAGGCGAAGGCCGCGACCGTGGCCGCCGACGAACGCGAAGGCGGGGTGCGCGCGCTTCTCAATCTCGGCCATACATTCGGTCATGCGCTGGAGGCGGCGACGGGTTTTTCCAGCCGCCTCGTGCATGGCGAGGGCGTAGCCGTGGGCATGGCGCTTGCCTTCGAACTTTCCGCCCGGCTCGGGCTTTGCCCTGGTCAGGATGCCGTGCGCGTTCGGCAGCATCTTGCCCGAGCAGGCCTGCCCTGCTCACTCGCCGGCATTCCGGGCGACTTGCCGGATGCGGACGGACTGATCGCATTGATGGGCCAGGACAAGAAAGTCGTCGACGGCACCCTCACCTTCATTCTCGCGCGGGGAATAGGCGAGGCTTTCATTACCCGCGACGTCGACCCCGACGCGCTTCGGGCCCTGATGCGGGAAAGGGAGCCCGCCTGAAATGGTTTCGCTCGGCCTCGGCGTCATTCTTTGCGCCATTGTATTGCTGCTGCTTTTCTCCGGCTTCTTCTCGGGCTCGGAAACGGCGCTTACCGCCGCTTCGCGCGCGCGCATGCACCGCCTCGCCGAAGAGGGCGACAAGCGCGCCCGGATCGTGCTGCGCCTCACGGAAGATCGCGAGCGCCTGATCGGTGCAATCCTGCTCGGCAACAATCTCGTCAACATTCTTGCTTCGGCGCTGGCGACGAGCCTTTTCCTCGCGCTGTTTGGCGATGCGGGCGTTGTCTATGCGACACTCGTCATGACGGCGGTCGTGCTGATCTTCGCGGAAGTGGCGCCAAAGACACTTGCGATCACGAATACCGACCGCGTCGCGCTTGCGGTTTCGCAACCCTTGCGCGTGCTCATCTTTCTGTTCGGCCCTGTGACAGCCGCCGTTCAGTTCATCGTGCGCCACACCTTCCGTATCTTCGGTCTCAATGTCGATGACCAGCAGCAGGTGCTTTCCGCTCATGAAGAATTGCGCGGCGCGATCAACCTGCATCACCATGAAGGCGGCGTGGTGAAAATCGACCGCGACATGCTTGGCGGCATTCTCGACCTGCGCGATCTTGAAGTCAGCGACATCATGGTTCATCGCAAGAACATCGCGATGATTGATGCCGCACAAACAAACAGTGAAATCGTGGGGCAGGTTCTCGCAAGCCCGCATACGCGCATCCCGCTCTGGCGCGACGAGCAGGAAAACATCATCGGTGTGCTGCACGCGAAGGATCTGCTGCGCGCACTGGCGAGTGCAGGCTGGAATCCCGACGCGGTGGACGTTCTTGCCGTGGCGACGAAACCCTGGTTCGTCCCCGACACGACGGCACTGCAGGACCAGCTCAACGCCTTCCTCCGCCGAAAAACGCATTTTGCGCTCGTCGTCGACGAATATGGCGCGCTGATGGGTCTCATTACGCTGGAAGACATTCTGGAAGAAATCGTCGGCGAGATTTCGGACGAACACGATATCGACGTGGCGGGCGTACGCGCACAGCCGGACGGCTCGGTCATCGTGAACGGCTCGGTTCCGATCCGCGACCTCAATCGCGCTTTCGACTGGTCATTGCCGGACGATGAGGCAACGACCATCGCCGGTCTCGTCATTCACGAGGCACGTACCATTCCCGAAGTCGGGCAGGCTTTCACCTTTCACGGCTTCCGCTTTGAAATCACGCGGCGTCAGCGCAACCAGATCGCGCAGATGCGCATCATATCCGCACGCGGGCTGAAGGCGGGCGCCGCCGATTAGGACGCGGCTGCTTCTTCCGGCGTCAGCGTCTTCATGGAAAGTGCGTGGATGGGAGCGCCCATCTCGTCCTTGAGCGCGGCCGCGACGAGACGCTGGCGCTCGACGCGCGATTTACCGGAAAAACCGGCAGCGACGACAGTCACGCGGAAATGAGTCTCCCCTTCGGGCCGGTGCCCGGAATGGCCCTTGTGAAGGTGGGACTCATCAACTATTTCCAGCCGTTCCGGTAAAAGAGCCGCTTCGATCTTGCGGCGTATCGTCTCCGCGACGGACATGAACTAACTCGCTAGGCTATTCGTTAATGGAAGCCGCGCCATGCTTCCTTGTTTTGACGCCGCCGCCAACCCATAATTTGCCCGTGAAGCTGACCTCGAAATATTTCGATTCGATAAGGATCGCTCCCCGGAAACGCCGCGGCGTGGAGGAGCCCCCGCATGTCCGGCGCATGAAGCGCGAGCAGGCGCCGAAACAATGCGAATGGGCAAGCTGCCGGGAGGTAGGCACGTTCCGCGCCCCGCGCATCGGGCCTGCCGACAGCGCAGCCGATGCGGGTGCCAGCCAGTATGCCTGGTTCTGCGAAACCCATATCCGCGAGTTCAACCGTAGCTACGACTTCTTCAAGGGCATGAGCGACGCCGATATCGCCAGCTTTCAGCGCGACGCGCTGACCGGGCACCGCCCGACCTGGAATCTGGGCGTGAATTCCGCGAATGCAGCGTTTAACTCGCCTTTCGAAGCGAGATTTCGCCGGGAGTCGCCTTTTCGCGATACATTTGGCTTTTTTGACGAGAACCCCGGCCCGGACGCTCGGGAAGGCGCGGAAACGCGGCGTAAGCCGCGCGCACTGGAGCAAAAGGCACTCGATACGCTGGATCTCCCGGCCTCCGCATCCTTGAACGAGATCAAGGCACGGTATAAGGAACTGGTAAAAAGGCACCATCCGGACGCCAATGGCGGGGACAGGTCTGCCGAGGAGCGTCTGCGCAAGGTCATTCAGGCCTACGATTACCTCCGCAAAAGCGGCTTCAGCTCATAAGCGGAAGCGGCATAGGCAGGCCAGCAGACACCACCGTTCCGGACGGGACGCGGGCCACGGACGCGCGCCGCTTTTTTTGATTGAACTGCCGGTCGCACACGGCCGGTCCCGAACACCTAGGGTACGGAAGTAGGATAAGGATGAGCTTCGAAGCGAGAAACGGCATGTCGGAGAACCTCCCGGACAAGAAGGTGTCCGCCCGAGAGGTGTTCAAAATCGACATCGACATGGAAGTACCGGCCTTTTCGGAGCCCAATGAATATGTGCCCGATTATGATCCCGATTACCTGTTCGACAAGGATACGACGATCGCCCTGCTGGCGGGTTACGCCTATAACCGCCGCGTGATCGTTCAGGGCTATCACGGCACCGGCAAGTCGACCCATATCGAGCAGGTCGCGGCCCGCCTCAACTGGCCCTGCGTCCGCATCAATCTGGACAGCCATATCAGCCGTATCGACCTTGTCGGCAAGGACGCGATCGTGCTGAAAGAAGGCAAGCAGATCACGGAATTCCGCGAAGGCATCCTTCCCTGGGCGTTGCAGCACCCTGTCGCTCTCGTCTTCGACGAATATGACGCTGGCCGCCCGGACGTGATGTTCGTGATTCAGCGCGTACTCGAAGCCTCGGGCAAGCTGACGCTGCTCGACCAGAACCGCGTCATCCGCCCGCATCCGGCTTTCCGCCTCTTCGCGACGGCGAACACAGTCGGCCTCGGTGACACGTCCGGCCTCTATCACGGCACACAGCAGATCAACCAGGGCCAGATGGACCGCTGGAACATCGTGACCACGCTGAACTACCTGCCGCATGCCGACGAAGTGAACATCATGCTCTCCAAGATGAAGAGCTATGACACGGACGAGGGACGCAAGAATATCGATGCGATGGTCCGCGTTGCCGATCTCACGCGTTCGGCCTTCATCAATGGCGACATCTCGACCGTGATGAGCCCGCGTACCGTTCTCACCTGGGCGGAAAACGCGCGTATCTTTGGCGGCGATATCGGTTTCGCCTTCCGCGTTACCTTCCTCAACAAGTGCGACGAACTGGAGCGCCCAACCGTTGCTGAATTCTATCAGCGTTGCTTCGGCCAGGACCTTCCGGACTCGGCGGCCAACATCAAAGTCGCCTGACCCCGCAAATATTGATCCCTCCCGCTACTCGCGGGAGGGCCATGCCTCCGAACCGGCGAGCAGAGAACTGACGACGCCATGAAGTCAAAGGAAAGCCCGGTCGAACCCTTCAAGCGTGCGCTGAGCATGACGATGCGCACGATTGCCGAACAGCCCGAGCTCAACGTCTCATTCGGCACGGAAGCACCCGGCCTTCGCGGCTTGCGGGCGCGCCTCCCCATGCCGAGCCGCAACCTGCCGCCGGAGGAAGTAGCGCAGGTTCGCGGCGTCTCGGACGCCTATGCACTCCGCCTCGCCCATCACGACGAAAAGGTGAACGCAAACCTGCAGCCCGAAGGCGGCAATGCGCTCGCCGTCTTCGACGCCATCGAGCAGGCGCGCTGCGAAGCCATAGGCGCGACGCAGATGTCCGGCATGGCGAAGAACCTCACAGCCGCGCTCGAACAGCGTTGTGCCGCGCGTGGTTACGACCGCATCACCTCACGCGAGGAGGCGCCGCTTTCGGAAGCCGTCGCGATGATGGTGCGCGAAAAACTGACAGGCGAAGCACCGCCCCCTTCCGCGCAGAAACTCGTCGAACAGTGGCGTCCATGGATCGAGGAAAAGGCGGGTTCCGACCTTGAGCGCCTCCAGGACGTGATGGAAGACCAGGCCGCCTTCGCGCGCGCGACACGCGATATTCTCGTCGATCTCGATATGGGCGACGAACTCGGCGAAGCCCCGGACCAGTCTTCCGAAGATGCCGAGAACCAGGAAGGCGACAGCGAGGACAGCTCGGACCAGAGCCAGTCCGGCGAAGCCGAGCAGCCCGATGGCTCTTCGGCCGAGCAGGTTGAATATGCCGAAGGTGAAGGCGAGGAAGGCGAGGAGCAGACGGTCGAGGTCGAAGCCGACGATGCGCCGATGGATGGCGATACGGACGAGACGAGCGACGGCAACCAGCCCTGGCGTCCGAACCAGCAGGGCGATGACCGCAATCGCCAGCCCTCCTACAAGATTTTCACGCCGCAATTCGATGAAGTGATCTCGGCGGAAGACCTCTGCGATATCGAGGAACTGTCACGGCTGCGCCAGTATCTGGACCAGCAGCTGCAGCAGATGCAGGGCGTCGTCTCACGGCTCGCAAACAAGCTGCAGCGCCGCCTGCTCGCACAACAGAACCGCACTTGGGAATTCGATCTCGAAGAAGGCATTCTCGATGCCGCGCGCCTTACCCGCGCCGTCATCGACCCCACCCTGCCGCTCGCCTACAAGGTCGAGCATGATATGGATTTTCGCGACACCGTGGTGACGCTGCTGCTCGACAATTCGGGTTCGATGCGCGGCCGTCCGATTACCGTCGCCGCCATGTGCGCCGATATTCTTGCGCGCACGCTGGAACGCTGCTCGGTGAAAGTCGAAATCCTTGGCTTCACGACCCGCGCCTGGAAAGGCGGCCAGTCGCGCGAGCGCTGGCTCGCTGAAGGAAAACCGGCCCAGCCGGGCCGCCTGAACGATCTGCGTCACATCATCTACAAGGCCGCCGACAGCCCCTGGCGGCGCGCACGGCGCAATCTCGGCCTGATGATGCGCGAAGGCCTGTTAAAGGAAAACATCGACGGCGAGGCGCTTATCTGGGCTCATAACCGTCTGCTCGGCCGCCCCGAGCAACGCCGCATCCTGATGGTGATTTCGGACGGCGCACCGGTTGACGATTCGACGCTTTCCGTCAACGCGGGCAACTATCTCGAAAAGCACCTTCGCAGCGTGATCGAGGAAATCGAAACACGCTCGCCCGTCGAATTGATCGCCATCGGCATCGGCCACGACGTCACGCGCTACTATCGTCGCGCCGTCACCATCGTCGATGCCGAGCAGCTCGGCGGCGCCATGACCGAAAAGCTTGCCGAACTCTTCGAGGATGAAACGAGCAAGAAGCGTAGCCAGCGCCGTGGCGGGAAGCTGAGCGCGGGTGAACCCCGCAGGGGCGCGGGCGCCGCGCGCTGAGCAAGCACTCGCTGGCCCATTCCGGCGTAGAGCGGGGGGGATGGCTGAATGCAGGATGCAACACAACTTCACCCGCGCCACAAACGCAGTCTCGCCGCCGCCATCCTGTCCATGGGCATGGTCAACCTCTCCATGGGGATCGCCTTTCCGCTCACCGCACTGATCCTCGCGCGGCAAGGTGTCGAACCCGGCATGATCGGCCTCTCGACAGCAGCGCAAGCAGCGCCCGTCTTCTTCATCTCGCCTTTCGCACCGCGCATCATGCGCCGCTTCGGCCCCGCCCATGTGATGATCGCAGGGCTCGTCCTCGCCGGCATCTCGTTTGTGCTGATGGCACTTTTTCCGAGCCTTCTTGCCTGGTTTCCACTGCGTTTCCTTCTCGGTTCGGCCGGAACCCTTCTCTGGGCGACAAGCGAAGCCTGGATCAACTCTCTTGCGCCGGAAGAACGGCGCGGACGGGTTATCGGCATCTATAGCGCGGCGGCCGCGGCGGGCTTTGCTTCCGGGCCCATGCTGCTCGCCCTTATCGGCACGGACGTCACTCCCTTCTATATCGGCGCCGCGCTCATGCTCATTGCAGCATTTGTCGTTACAACGGCGGATCGCGGACGCGACTATTTCGGCGAAGCGGGCACTTCGTCGGCCATGTGGCGGCTGATCCTGATCGCGCCTGCAGCCCTGCTTGCGAATTTCTTTTTCGCGGCAGCCGAAGATTCGCTTGTGACATTCTTCCCGCTTTACGCGATCCGCACCGGCATGACCGAGAGCGCAAGCCTTGGGCTTCTTACCGTCGCGGCACTTGGCGCCATCGCAACGCAACCCGCCATCGGCATCGCCGCCGACCGGATGAACCGGCTCAACCTGCTGATCGGTCTCGTCATTGCGACCCTTGCGGGCTATATACTGCTGCCCTTCACCATGCCGGACGCCATCGCCACGGGTGCAACGCTCTTCCTCGTGGTCGGGCTTGCGAACGGCATCTTCACACTCGCCATGGTGCTTGTCGGGGAGCGTTTCCGCGGCGCCGAACTCGCAAGCGCGAGCGCATTCACGACGGCAATGTGGGGTGCGGGCGCGCTTGTCGGTGCGCCGCTATCGGGCATCGCCATGCAGGTCTGGGATCCGCATGGCCTGATCGTAGCGGTATTGCTCATCTTCCTTGCCTACCTCCCCTTCCCGGTGATCGCCCGATTGCCGGCAAGGAAATCGGCTGCGGAATAAGAAAAAGAACGCTTGAGCTTCACCCCGAGGGGAATATTCTGCGCGGCTTTTCTCTCGCAGAAGAAGATACCGACAATGCACGCCGCGACACCTCAAAACAGACGAGCGCTCTGGATCGCCGAAGCCACGGCAACGCTGGCGCTCGCCTGGCCGCTTATCGCGACGAACCTCGCTCAGATTGCCATCAACGCAACCGATGTTGTGATGATGGGCTGGCTTGGCCCGGAAGCACTCGCTTCCGGCGCACTCGGCTCGAACCTTTATTTCGCAATGATGATCTTCGGTATCGGCCTCGTGACTGCCGCCTCGCCCATGGCGGCCTCCGAGCTGGGCCGGCGGCGCCATTCCGTGCGTGACGTGCGCCGCACGATCCGCCAGGCCTTCTGGGCAGGCGCAACCCTTTGCCTTCCATTCTGGCTCCTGCTCTGGAACGCCGAACAGATTCTGGTCCTGCTTGGGCAGGAACCGGCACTGGCCGCGCAAGCTGCTTCCTATACGCGCGCCTTGCAATGGGCGCTGCTGCCGTCGTTTCTCTACGTCGTGCTGCGTATCTTCATCTCCGCACTGGAGCGGCCGCGCTGGGCCCTAGCAATCGGCGCGCTTGCCATTCCCTTCAACGCCTTCGCAAACTGGTGCCTGATGTTCGGGCATCTGGGATTTCCTGCGCTCGGCCTTCAAGGCGCCGGCATCGGCAGTGTGCTTACCGGCATTTTCATGTTCGGAGCGCTTGCCCTTGTCGTCATTATCGACCGGCGTTTCCGCCGCTATTATGTTTTCGGCCGCTTCTGGCGTCCGGACTGGCCGCGTTACCGCGAACTCTGGCGGCTCGGCCTGCCCATCGGCATGACGCTCGCCTTCGAGGTTCTGGTCTTCAACGCAGCCGTGCTGCTCATGGGCCTTTTCGGCGCGCAGGCGCTGGCCGCCCATTCCATCGCCCTTCAGATTGCAGCCATCTCCTTCATGATACCGCTCGGCTTCTCGCAGGCCGTAACCGTTCGCGTCGGTCGTGCACTCGGCGCGAATGACAAGGCTGCCATCACGCGAGCGGGCTGGACGCCCTTCACGATGGGGATCGCCTTCATGGCGCTGATGGCGGTTCTGATGATGCTTTTTCCGCACGTGCTGATCGGCGTATTTCTCGACCGCGACCTGCCCGGAAACGCCGAAGTGATCGACCTTGCCGTCTCCTTTCTCGCCATCGCCGCTCTCTTCCAGGTCTTCGACGGCGCACAGGCAATCGCCGCCGGCATGTTGCGCGGCATGCAGGATACGCGCGTGCCGATGATCTATGCAGGCATCGGATACTGGGTCATCGGCCTGAGTGCGGGCGTCTTCCTCGCTTTCCCGATGGAACTTGCCGGTGTCGGTATCTGGCTTGGTCTCGCGACGGGACTTGCCGCGGTTTCCGCGATGATGATCTCGCGCTGGCTCAAGCGGACAAGGCTGGGCCTCGACCGCTCGCCCTGGGCCGCCGGCGATCAGCACCTGCCGCAAAACGCCCCTCCCTTGTAAGCGAGCCACACGCCGATATGATGCCCGCACCGGCCCTATCCGCCATCGAAGAGCGGGAGCGCGCCGGTTCAGAGGGGTGAACTGAATTGGCTATCCGCTACCGCTACCGTTCGATATGCGTACTCGCCGTCTGTACCGCGTTTGCGGCGCTCCCGCTGACGGCACCCGCTGCAAGGGCAGCAAGCGAGAACATCGAAGTCTCGACATCCGCGCTGCTCTGGAATCCCGAGAACCGCAGCGAGATGAAAACCGGCAAGCTTTCATGGGCAGGCGGTATCGAAATCAGCTCTCCCGATGACGATTTCGGCGGCTGGTCGGGGCTGGCGGTGAGTTCCGATGGAGCGGCCATGCTTTCCGTCTCCGACAAAGGCCACTGGCTGAGTGCAATCCTGCTCTATGACGAGCGCGGTCGGCTTTCCGGCATGGCGGAAGCGAAGATCGCGCCGATGCTCGGCCTCGATGGCAAACCCGTCTCAGGCAAACTGCTCGGAGATGCAGAGAGCCTCGTCATTGCCCCCGGCGCCACGGACAGCCTGATGGGCAAGGCCTATGTCGGATTCGAGCGCGCGCATCGTATCTGGCGCTATGACCTCGAAGCCTATGGCGCGGAAGCAAAGCCGGAACAACTGCTGACGCAGCGCCATTTTGGACGGCTGAACAATAATGGCGGGATCGAGTCGCTTGAACTGCTGCCCGGCTCCTCGCCAGAGAAAGACCGGCGCATACTCGCGATCACTGAAGACACGCTCGATCCGCTTGGTCATATCAAGGGTTTCATCGCCGATGGACACGACATTGCCTGGTTTGGCGTGAAGGCGCGCGAACCATACAGCCCCACAGACATGGCAAAGCTGCCAAACGGCGATCTGTTATTGCTGGAACGCCGCTATTCGCCGCTCGGAGGCGTCGGCATGCAGATGCGCCTGATCCGTAGCGATGCATTGAAGCCCGGCGAGGTGATAGACGGCGAAGTGCTTGTCGATGTCGGACAGCGCTACTCGATCGACAATATGGAAGGGCTCGCCATCCGCGAAGACGAGAAGGGAAACCTCTATGTCTATGTAATCTCGGACGACAACTTCAATCCGCTGCAACGGACGCTGCTGCTGATGTTCAAGCTCGACTTGAGTGAGGAGCCAGAGCCCGCCGAAGAGACGCCTACGCGCCTCCAAACCCCGGCAGCGGACGGATCGTCCGGCGGAGCATCAACGTCGGAAGAAGCTGCACCAGAGCCCAGGTGAAGTGGATCGCCGCCTCGACCGCGAGACGCCCGCCAAGTTCCTCATCCCATACCATCGCCGGACGCGTGTTGAAGACAATCGCGAAAGCGGCACCGCCGGCGAAAGCCGCAAGGAAGGGTGCCTTCCACCAGGGAATGCCGCGCAGCCGGTCAAACAGGAGAATGTTCACAAGCTGACCGACCGCCATCGCCCCGACAAAGGACGCCGCGAGCGCATAGGGCGCAATTTCCTGCTCAAAGCCCGCAATGAAACCCTCCCGGACCGCCCAGAAGATACCGCCCGCGAGCAGCAGCCAGGCGAGTAGAGACGCTGTCAGCGTCAGCGCCGCGCCGTAGCGGCGGCTCGTAAGGTTGAGGACGAAGAAAACCAGCGGAAGAACAAGCAAGCCCCAGTTCAGCCAGCTTGACGGGTCGAGCAGCGGGTCGACCTCGCGAAGCCGGTCCAGTTCCGGAACCGGGATGTCACGCAGATAAAAGCAGAGGACAAGAGCCCCGCACAACGCCAGGACAGGCAGAATGAGGCGGACGATGGTTGTCACGAACCGCGACACCGCTCCCGGCCGGCTCACCGGCACGCGATCCACCCCCCTGTCCAACATTTTACGCCCCCGAATAGAACACAGCCACGAGTCTAGCCGCGCCGGGCCAAGCCTGAAAGGCCCCCGGAACGCCTCAAACGACATTTCGAAAATCTGGGTAAACGGCGCAAAGCGGGCCAAAAACGAAACGGGCGGCCCGATGGACCGCCCGATTTCAGAATTCTTTCATCGCCGTCAGGCGGCGACTGCCGTCTTCGCCTTTTCGATCTGACGCTTCAGCTTCAGCACCCGTGAGGAAAGCTGCGCATCCGAGGCTTTCAGAAGGAAGAAATCGAGACCGCCATTATGCTCAACCGAGCGCAGCGCATGGGCTGAAACGCGCAGGCTGATCTGGCGGCCGAGAGCGTCGCTGATAAGCGTCACCTGGCAGAGATTCGGCAGAAAGCGGCGACGCGTCTTGCGGTTCGCGTGGCTCACATTATTGCCGGTCATCACGGCCTTGCCGGAGAGTTCGCAACGGCGGGACATAGGGCTTCCTTTGCAGTATCGGCTGGGCCGCCGCGAGTGACCGCGCGGCCCGGAAAAAACACCTTAAGACAGGCGCGCACGTATAAAAGGCCGGGAGAGGCACGTCAAGGCCGGAAACGGGGCTTCACTCCTCCCTCCCGCCTCCCAGAACGAGGGAGAGCAGGCGTTTCGCGGCCGCGGTAGGCGTAGCCCTTCCTTCCGCTACGTCCGCTTCGAGCTCGGGGAGCAGTTTCGCAGCCTTTTTGTCCGTCTTGAGTGTGGAAAAAAGCCCTTCCCTGATCTCCGTCCACATCCATGCACGCGCCTGGGCCGCCCTGAGCTTGTCGAGTTCGCCCGCCTCCGACATCGCCTTGTGATGCTGTTGGGCGGCCTCCCAGACGCCGGAAAGCCCTTCGCCTTTGAGGGCCGAGGCCAAAAGAACGCTTGGGGTCCAGACGGCGCTTTTCGGCTTCATCAGATGAAGCGCGGTCTTGTATTCCATCTGGGCGCGTTTCGCGGCCGGAATAAGGTCGCCATCCGCCTTGTTGACCACGATGAGATCCGCAAGCTCCATGATCCCGCGCTTGATCCCCTGTAGCTCGTCGCCACCGCCCGGCGAAAGCAGCAGAAGGAACATATCGACCATTTCGGCGACGGCGGTCTCCGACTGGCCGACGCCCACCGTTTCCACGATGACAACGTCATAGCCCGCCGCTTCCGTGAGAAGCATGGCCTCGCGCGTACGCCGTGCAACGCCGCCCAGCGTACCGCCTGAAGGCGAAGGCCGGATGAAGGCATTGGGATCCCGGGCGAGAAGCTCCATACGTGTTTTGTCACCAAGGATCGACCCTCCAGTTCGTGCCGAGGAAGGGTCGATCGCCAGAACGGCGACCTTGTGCCCCTGCCCGGTCAGATACTGGCCGAAGGCCTCCGTGAAGGTCGACTTTCCCACACCCGGCGCACCGGAAAGACCGAGCCGCACCGCCCTGCCCGTCTCCGGCAAGAGCATCGCAAGCAGCTTCTGGGCAATGTCCTGATGGTCCGCCCGCGAAGATTCGACAAGCGTGATAGCCCGGGCGAGCGCCGTACGGCTCCCGGCCCGGATTCCCTCGGCAAGTTCCGCCGGATCGGGCGAGCCCCGGTTATAGGACCGGCGCTCTGCCTGTTTTTTGTCTGTCCCGCTCATCGTCTCAGTTGCATACTTGCCCCGACCGGTCCCGTCCAGCCCTGCTCATCCGGTCAGGGCCCGGTTCATTATAAGATATTGGACGGAACGCTTGCGGGAGGAGATCGGGAAGCCCTCGGCCATGAACACAGCAGCGGCCAAGAGAAAGAAACGCCGCCAAAAACTCGCGATTGCCCTCGCCTTCGCGACGGGTTTTGCCATGCCGGTCACAGCAAAACCGCTTGAAGACGAGAATACCCGCAAAGGCATTGTGGCGTATTATACGATTTACATCGGGGGCCTGATTGTTGCGGAAGGGTCGATGAAGGCAACGCTCGCCGAAAAGACCTACCTGCTGCAAAGCAAGTTCGGCTCTGCGGGGCTGCCAAAGAAATTCTGGGATGCGAAGTGGACGATGACAAGCGAGGGGCACGTCGATGGAAACGAGCTTCGCCCTTCCCGCTTCGCCTTCAGCTCCGTCGAAAACGAAGAAAGGAAGAAGCGACTTCTCGTCTACAGCAAAGGCGGTATGCCGGAGCTGACTTTCGATCCGCCTCTACCGCCCGGCGAACTCGAAACCACGGAGCCCTTCGAACGCAAGAGAACGATCGACCCCGTGAGCAGCCTTCTCCTGCCCGTGACGGGAGAGGGCAATCCCTGCAACCGCAAGCTCCCGGTCTTCGACGGCAAGCGCCGCTATGACCTCGACCTGACGTTCGACCGCAAAGACAAGGTCGTCACAAGGAACAAGGGCTATGACGGCGAGGCGGTCATCTGCACTGTACGGATGACCCCGCATGCGGGGATGGAAAAGGCAAAAATCGCAACGATGCGTAGCGAGCGCGACAAGACGCGGATATGGCTCGCCCCGGTCAATGACGGACGGTTCTACATTCCCGTACGCGTCCAGATGAGAACGCCCATCGGGATCGCCATTCTCGATGTCGTGCGAATGCGCCCGCTCGCCATGACCACCGCAGACGCCAGCCCGCCCTGAAATGAGGACGCAACCGCTCTAGCTTCGATCGCTGACTTCCCTTTGAAGCGCGCGGAGCCGCTTCACCAGATCATCCTCTGGCGGCAAACCCGATTTCTCTATTTCATCCAGCAGTCCTTCAAGCCGGGCTGCCAGCATGTCGTAATATTGTTTCTGCCTGTCGTCCGCCTGGACACCGGCAGCATTCTCGTCACGGCGCTGCTCCGAGCGCGCCAAACCGTCTTTGGTGCTCATGGCACCTCCGCGGATCTCACGTATGTGAATATGTTTCGGCAGTCGCGTTTTCCCGGGCTTCCTCGGCCGGGAGGGCACGTCTCGCCTGGCAGGACCCATTGGCGGCGGCTCGGAGATCGTTGAGCGGCACGCGTGCCCTGCCTGTCCGGTTCTACGACCGGAAGTTGCTGCGGGAGATAATCTGGCGAGAAACGGGTTGCAACCCGGAACACACGACAGCGCGCTTTTGACGCACGGAATGCCCGTCAAATGGGCACTTTTTCTACCGCCCGTTTTGTCGGCAATCAGGCCGCCTGACGCCTTTTTTCGCGGATAAGCGCCAGAATTTCACTCGCCGCAGCCGGAATATTCGTACCCGGACCAAAAATGGCGGATGCACCCGCCTTCTTCAGGAACTCATAATCCTGCTGGGGAATCACACCACCGCAAATGATGAGGATGTCGTCGGCGCCCTCATCCTTCAACGCCTTGGCGAGTGCGGGAACGAGTGTTTTGTGGCCTGCGGCGAGACTGGAAATGCCGATGACGTGGACGTCGTTTTCGATGGCATCGCGAGCAGCCTCTTCCGGTGTCTGGAACAGTGGCCCGACATCCACGTCGAAACCGAGATCTGCAAAGGCCGTGGCAATTACCTTCGCACCGCGATCATGGCCATCCTGCCCCATCTTCACGACGAGGATACGCGGACGGCGGCCTTCAGCTTCCGCGAATGCCTCGATTTCCTTCGAAATCTGCATGAAGCCCTCATCACCTTCATAGGCCTGACCATAGACGCCGGAGATCGACTTGATCTCCGCGCGGTGACGGCCAAAAACTTCCTCCATCGCGTCCGAAATCTCGCCCACAGTGGCGCGCGCACGCGCCGCGCCAATCGCGAGCTCGAGCAGATTTCCCTTGCCGCGCGCGCCTTCGGTGAGCGCTTCGAGTGCTTTGCGGCATTTTTCTTCATCACGCGAAGCGCGAACATTCTTCAGCCGCTCGACCTGAGAGGCGAGCACCTTGGCATTGTCGATATCGAGAATATCGATCGGATCGGGATGCGCCGGGCGATACTTGTTCACGCCGACAATAACCTCTTCGCCACGGTCGACCTTCGCCTGCCGCCGCGCGGCGGCTTCCTCGATCTTGAGTTTCGGCATACCGGTCCCGACGGCCTTTGTCATGCCGCCCAGCTCCTCGACCTCTTCGATCAGCTTCCACGCTTCCGTTACCAAGGAATGTGTCAGCGTCTCCATGTAGTAGGAGCCGCCGAGCGGATCGATGACGTTGGTAATGCCTGTCTCGTGCTGGATAACGAGCTGCGTGTTACGCGCGATACGCGCGGAGAAATCCGTCGGCAAGGCAATGGCCTCGTCAAGCGCATTGGTGTGAAGCGACTGGGTGCCGCCCAGCACCGCCGCCATCGCCTCGATGGTGGTACGGATGACGTTGTTGTAGGGATCCTGTTCGGTAAGCGAAACGCCCGACGTCTGGCAATGGGTACGCAGCATGGACGACTTCACATCCTTCGGCTTGAACTCCGACATGATCTGCGCCCACAGAAGGCGCGCAGCGCGGAGCTTTGCGATCTCCATGAAAAAGTTCATACCGATGGCGAAAAAGAAGGAGAGACGCGGCGCGAATTCATCGACATCAAGGCCTGCGGCCAGTGCGGCTCGCACATATTCGCGACCATCGGCCAGCGTGAAGGCCAGCTCCTGAACCTGGGTCGCCCCCGCTTCCTGCATGTGATAGCCGGAAATCGAGATCGTGTTGAAGCGCGGCATATGCCTCGAACAAAACCCGATAATGTCCGAAATGATCCGCATCGACGGTTCCGGCGGATAGATATAGGTATTGCGAACCATGAACTCCTTCAGAATGTCGTTCTGAATGGTCCCCGAAAGCTGCTCGGGCTTCACGCCCTGCTCTTCCGCCGCAACAATGTAGTTCGCAAGGATCGGGATCACCGCGCCGTTCATCGTCATCGAGACGGACATTTCGTCGAGCGGAATCTGGTCGAAGAGGATCTTCATGTCCTCAACGCTGTCGATCGCCACACCTGCCTTGCCGACATCGCCAACCACGCGCGGATGATCGCTGTCATAGCCGCGATGCGTCGCGAGGTCGAAGGCAACGGACAGACCTTTCTGGCCTGCCGCGAGGTTGCGCCGATAAAACGCGTTCGATTCTTCCGCAGTCGAGAAGCCGGCATATTGGCGAATCGTCCACGGCCTGCCCGCATACATGGTCGCTTGCGGACCGCGCGTATAGGGCGCGAAGCCCGGCAACGTGTTCGCGTCATATCCGTCCGCTGAAATGCGCTCGAGATCCTCGGCAGTATAGAGCGCCTTGACGTCTATCCCTTCCGGCGTCTGCCAGACGAGAGAGTCAGGGCCGGCTCCCTTGGTCTGCTTCGTGACTGCGGCTTCCCAGTCCTTGAGCGTCTTCTTGTCGGCCATTTTCGTCTCTACTCACGGCAAATTGCGAAATTTCACTGCAGGCAGCATAACATGGCACAGTCTGCCGCCCCAAAAGCGGCCGGAGTATCCGGGAAGCGCCGCAGCCGGTCAAACCGCCCTGAAGAAGGGGCCGGAACACCGCTATTTCGCTGCGTAAGCATATGGGCTCAAATGGAGAAAAGCTGGCCGGAACGCGCCACAGTCGTGAAATCAGGGGGAAATATGTCCGTCAATCGCATTCGAATAACCTCAAAGGCCGGTGCCGTGATCGCATTGAGCGTCCTCGGGCTCCTTCTCGCCGCCTGTAGCAGCGGGGGCGCGGCTCGCAAGCGAGACGCCGATGGCCGTATCATACCGACACTCGCCGAGCAGGATCCATCGAGCACACTCTATGCAAAATCCGTCGGCCAGGCCGCACGCGGCGAGTGCGACAGCGAGACTATCGACGTTCTCACCTGCTTTGCCTATCGGGGACACGGTTACGAGGGGGCACAGATGGCGCTCGGACAGTGTTACATCGCCAAAGGACAGGAAGCTGAGGGGGCGGAATGGGTGCAACGAGCCGCCAATAGCGGCTGGCCGGATGCCCAAAAGCTGATGGCTACGTTCTATCTCAAGGGACAGGGTGTCGACCGGGACGCCGTCGAGGGTGCGAAATGGGCAAAGCTCTATACCCGCAATCCCAGCCTGCTCTCTCTCGGTGTACAGCCTGACGTCTCTATTGTGCAGGAGTTTCGCGGCAGCCTGACAAGCGAACAGAGCGCCGTGGCGGATCAGCGCGCTTCGAGCTGGGTTCCGAGCTATTGGACACCTACATCCGTCATCGACCGGGACGTGCGGCGCAGCTGCGCCGTCGAAGGGCGCCGGCGCGCTCCGTCCATGTCCGATATCGAAAGCGTTCCAAACCCCTACTGATTCCCAATTCCGGCTCGAATACCCCCGCCTGTCCCGCACAGGCGGGGTTTTTCGTGTCTTGCCGCCCTCCCCCGAGCGTTCAGGGAAACTTTACCTCCATCGCATAAACCGGAAAGCGGATGGGGTCTGATTTGGGGGAGGAGACCCCGTCGCAAATGCCCGGCACCAGCATTCATTCCAAGGCGAGCCCTCCAGCCCGCGCCAAAACCGCGGAAGAAGAACGCGCGTCCGCCATCCGGCTCGAACTTTACAGAACGATCATGCGCACATTCCGCGCATTGCCGGTGTTTTTCCCGGCGATCTCCGGCGCCGTCGTCTTCACCTTCACGCCTGCCTATCCCGAGCCTGTCATCGTGATCTGGTGGCTCGTCATTGTTGCGGGTTATGCGGAATACGGGTTATTTCAACGCAGGTTTTTCGCCGCCGACGACCGCGGAGAAGCCGACGCCGATCACTGGATAAAACCAACCGCCATCCGCTACTGGCTTCTAAATCTGGCGTGGATCGGCTTGGTGCCTCTCTTCTGGCGAGCCGATGGCGGCATGCAGAATCTCGCCCTCCTCACAGTCCTCATCGTGCATGTCGTCATGGCATCGCAGATGGCCTTCCAACTGAGACCGATCTTCTTTTCCGTAACGGTGCCTGTCATGGCAACCGTGATCGGCGTCTGCCTCTGGACGGCGAGCCCTGTCTTCATGGCGCTCGGGTTTGCTTGTATTCCCGCCTTCCTTCTCCTGGCGCGTGTGGCCCGGCAGCAAAGGGCATCTGCGACCGAGACTTACAGCCTCCGCTTCAGAAATGCCGACCTCATTCGAGACCTCGGCCACGCGCGCGATGTCTCCGAGGCAGCACGGCGCCGCGCCGTGGAAGCGAACGAACAGCTTCAACGGCGTGAACATCACTTCCGCGCCCTCGTCGAGAATGCTTTCGACGTGGTGCTGGTTACGGATGAAAAAGCGATCATCCAGTATGCGTCACCGGCAGCAGAGAAACTTGGCCTGTCGCCTGACGCCCTCATTGGCACTAACAGCCTGGACTTTCTGGCGGACGAACAAAAGCGGCAGATTCTCGACAAGTTTGGCGAAGGCACTTTCTCCCTCGAGAAAACACTATATTACGAGCTCACTGTTCCCCGCTATGAGGGCCGCACCATATGGATCGAGTCGAGCGTCACCAACCTGCTGGACGACCCGAATGTGCGTGGGTACGTCATCAACATTCGCGACATAACCGAGCGCAAACGCACCGAGACGGAGCAACGAAACCAGTTCCGCGTACTGCGCGCGCTGGCAACCGGCGAAGTTCTCGATGAGGTTCTCTCTCTGCTCGCAGTCGGCGCGGAAGAGGCAAATCCCACCGGACGTGCAGCCGTCTACCTGCTTGACGCCAAGAACGACCTTATAACCTGCGCTGCACCTCATCTTCCTGCGGACTTCCAGAGCTGGGTAAAAACCTTCTGGAGAGAACAGCGCGACGCCCCCTTCGGTCATATGGCGCTCGCGGGGTCGAAGATCGTCGTAACCAACCTGCAGAACGAGGAACACGGCGAGACCGTCACCTCCTACATGCGGAAAATCGGTATCCAGACTGTCTGGTTCCAACCTGTAATCGCGCACAATGAAAAGGTCGTGGGCGCCTTCGCCCTCTATTTCCCCGATGCTTACGAGCCCGGCCAGTGGGAGTCCGACTACCTGCTAAGCGCCGCACATCTGGCGGGCATTGCCATCGACCGCCGCAGAGCGGAAGAAGATCTCCAGCATGCGACGGAAGCCGCAGAACTCGCCAACCGGGCGAAATCGAAATTCCTTGCCAACATGAGCCATGAACTCCGAACGCCGCTCAATGCCATCATCGGCTTTTCGGAAATCATGCAGCAGGAAATGTTCGGGCCGATGGGCTCCGAGCGCTACAGCGAATATACCAACGATATCCATGATAGCGGCCGGCATCTGCTGAACGTCATCGACGATATTCTTGATATTTCGAAGATCGAAGCCGGTCGTTATGTACTTGAAGATGAAGAAGTCGATCTTCCTGCTGTGCTGCGCTGGTCCGTGGAAATCATGCGGGCCCGTACGATGGACAAGGCGCAGCAGGTTCACCTCCAATTGCCGGACATCCTGCCCAACCTGAATGCCGATCAACGCGCCATGCGCCAGATCATGCTGAACCTCCTGTCTAACGCAGCGAAGTTCACCCGCGAGGGCGGCAGTATCGATCTGACCACACGCATCACAGAAGCCGGCGACCTTACGATCGCCGTTCGCGACAACGGCATCGGCATCCCCGGGGACAAGCTCGCAGAAGTGATGGAACCCTTCGGTCAGGTAGACGATACGAGCGCCCGCCAGCATGGCGGTACGGGCCTTGGACTGCCGATCACCAAATCGCTGATCGAAATGCATGGCGGCAGCTTCACGCTCGAAAGCACGATTGGCGAAGGCACGGTCGCGACCATGATACTTCCCGGCTGGCGGCTCATCTGGCGCGAGGACGAAGGAAACGAAAAAGCCGCCACGCGATAACGTGGCGGCTCTCTTTTTCATCAGTCTTCAGCAGGTTTCCTGCTTACTCAGCGGCCTTCGCCGGACGGTTGCTGCCGATATAGCCAAAGAGATGACCTCCGACCTTGCGCATCTGAATTTCCTCCGAACCCTCGGTAATGCGGTACCGGCGATGATGCCGGTAAATATGTTCGAAGGGCTTGTGCCGGGAATAACCGATCGCGCCGTGTACCTGAATGGCGAGATCAGCTGCCTGACAGACAAGACGGTTTGCGCGGTAGTTGCACATCGAGACCTTGTCGGAGAGATATTTCGCGACATCAGGCTTCGACATCTGATCCATTTCCCATGCCGTCTTGTAGATGAAGTTACGGATCATTTCACACTCGGTATGCGCTTCGATCAGCGGAAACTGGATCGCCTGATTGGACGCGAGCGGCTTGCCAAAGGGCTTTCGCTGTTTCGCATAGGCGACGCTTTCGTCGATACAGAATTTCGCTGCGCCGACACCCGACGCGGCCTGCCGGATGCGGTTCTCATGAACGAAATGCTGCGCGAGTTCGAGCCCGCGCTCGGGATCGCCCAGATAGGAGCCATCCGGCACCCAGACATTGGTAAAGGACACACGCGGGTGATCCGTCGGCATGTTGAAGGTCCAGAGATACTCCTCGATTTTCACGCCCGGCGTATCGACGGGCACGATGAAGCAGGTGATGCCGAGCGCATCGCCTCCCTTGCCGCTCGTGCGCGCAAACACGAAGTCATGCGATGCGACATGCATGCCCGTATTCCACATCTTCGCGCCATTGATGAGCCAGCCGTCGACCCCGTCGCGCTTCTCGCGTTTCGCCGTTGTCTCCATCCAGGTCGCATCCGATCCATGATCGGGCTCCGTCAGGCCAAAGGCGATCCGGACCGAGCCGTCCAGCGAACCGGGGATAAATTCCTTCTTCTGCTCCTCCGTTCCAAAATCGCGAAACATGAGGACGGTCGGGAAATTGCCGACAATGGACGATTCATTCTGTAGATCGTTGTGAAGGCCAAGACCCTTCGCGGCCAGATGGTCGCGGATCACCGCCATGCCGAGATTGGTGCCGTCCTTGCCACCATATTCCTTCGGGAGCGCATAACGCAGATGGCCTGCCTTGTCGGCACGCCGACGCATTTCGACGAGCAGCGCTTCCCAATCATGTCTCGGAAGCCCTTCATTATCCCAGTCGGTCCGCGCATGCTCGCGGCGGTGGTCAAAAAAGCGCTCGTTGTCGTCCTGCGCCTGGAGCGGCTTGATTTCTTTCTCGATGAAATTGTCGAGCACACCGAGATAGTCGGTGACTTCCTTGGGAATTCTGAAATCCATCGCTGTTCCTCCCGAGATTGCCGCGAGCCTCTTCAACGGGCCCGGCGACGCTGTTCCACAATGTTGATCCGGATACTATAGACCGCGGTCCAGTATCCGAAAGAGCACCGGGCCGCCGGTCGTACCACACCCCCGCCGCGACGCTGCGGAAGGGTGCATATTTTTTATATTAACTTTTCGTCCGCCTAAGCCGTTGGAGAGACACAAGATTTAGCCGTGAACGAAGCCGGAAAATCACACGGTCAGCGATTCGGACCCGGTTCGTTCGCCCAATATTCCAATCCTTAACATCGCAGCGGTTAATGCACCGGCGCTCTTGCATCCGGGCCGCTTTGCGCGGAAGGTGCCCTTCGAAACATGAGTATCCCGCCTTCCCAATATGCCTCCGCAGAGGCCCGTGACCGCCTCGCGGAGCGCCGCCGCGTCACGGCGGTGCTGGGGCCGACCAACACAGGTAAAACCCATCTCGCCATCGAACGAATGATGGGCCACGAGACGGGCATGATCGGGCTGCCGCTGCGTCTTCTTGCCCGTGAGGTTTATGATCGCGTCGTGAAGGTGAAGGGCCCTCGTAATGTAGCTCTCATCACGGGCGAGGAAAAAATCCTCCCCGCCTCCGCGCGCTACTTTATCTGCACAGTTGAGGCGATGCCGCTCGAACGCGAGGTTGATTTCCTGGCGGTAGACGAAATCCAGCTCGCTGCGGACCGGGAGCGTGGCCATACTTTCACCGACCGCCTGCTCCGCGCGCGCGGGCATTCCGAAACCATGATGCTCGGTTCCGAAACGGCGCGAGGACTGATCCAGAAACTCCTGCCGGAAACGCATTTCATTAACCGGCCCCGCTTCTCGGAACTTTCATGGACCGGGTCAAAGAAGATCACCCGTCTTCCGCGACGCTCCGCCGTGGTCGCTTTTTCCGCCGACCAGGTTTATGCGATCGCGGAACTGATCCGGCGCCAGCGCGGCGGAGCAGCGGTTGTCATGGGCGCGCTCAGTCCCCGCACACGCAACGCGCAGGTCGCCCTCTATCAGTCCGGCGAAGTCGATTTTCTTGTTGCGACCGACGCAATCGGCATGGGCCTCAACATGGATGTGGACCATGTGGCTTTCGCCTCAACGGGAAAGTTCGACGGCCGGCAGCACCGCCCCTTGCAGGTTTCCGAACTCGCCCAGATCGCCGGGCGCGCAGGGCGTTATATGAACGACGGCACTTTCGGCGTAACGGGCGATGCAACCATTCCCTCCGAAGAAACCATCTCCCGCATTGAAAACCATCAGTTCGAACCCGACCGTGTCTTTCAGTGGCGCAATCCGCACCTCGACTTCTCCAGCGTAGCGGCACTGATGCGCAGCCTCGAAATATCTCCCGGAAGGTCCGGCCTCGCCAAAGCGCAGGTCGGTGACGACCTGGAAGCGCTGATGCGTATGGTCCGGGATCCGGACGTGAGCGGCTGCCTGCGCTCCCCGATGGCAATCAAACGGCTATGGGAAGTCGCTCAGGTTCCCGATTTCAGGAAAACCCTCGCAAGCGAACATGCGGCGCTTCTCACCCGCCTCTTTCTCTTCCTCATGGACCCCTCGAAAGAGAACGGCGGATGCATCCCTGACGACTGGCTTGGCCGTCAGATGCAGCGTCTCGACCGCACCGATGGCGACATCGATATACTGGCCGCGCGCCTCGCTCATATCCGTACATGGACCTATGTGGCAAACCGGGCCGATTGGCTTCACAATCCCACGCATTGGCAAGAGCGTACGCGTACGATAGAGGATAAGCTGTCCGACGCTCTGCACGAGCGCTTGACGCAGAGGTTCATCGATAGGCGCACCAGCATATTGATGAAGCGGCTGCGCCAGAACGAGGAACTCATGACGGCTGTAAACGGCGACGGCGAAGTACTGGTAGAGGGCGAATATGTCGGGCGCCTGCAAGGGTTTGTCTTCGTGCCCGACCCAAGGGCGGAAGGCGAGCAGGGCCGCATTCTTCGGAATGCGGCATCGCAGGCTCTCGCCGGTGAGATATCTGACCGCGCGCAGCGCCTCGTGACGGCACCAGATGCCGATATCTCCCTTTCCGAACATGGGCGTATTCTTTGGGACGGCCATCCGGTCGCCGAATTGAAGGGCTCCGGCAATATTCTCCTGCCCGGTGTGGAACTGATCGCCGGCGAGGAATTGAACGGCGCCGCGCGCGAAAGCGTACAAACGCGCCTCGACGCATGGCTCAAGATGCAGATCGCCAATGTGCTGGCGCCGCTCGTGGCCTTGCGCGACGCAACGGATATCGAAGGCCTGGCGCGCGGCATAGCTTTCCGTCTCGTCGAGAACCTTGGGACGCTGACACGCGAAACTGTCTCGGAGGATGTGCGGGCACTTGATCAGGCAGCACGCGGCCAATTGCGCAAGCACGGCGTTCGTTTCGGTGCCTATTCGATTTTCATGCCCGCCTTGTTGAAGCCGGCACCCGCACGGCTGAGGCTCACCCTCTGGGCACTCCATCGCGCAACCGCAGAGCAAGAACCGTTCGAGAACCTTCCTGCCCCGCCGACCCCCGGCCTCACATCCGTTCCCGCCGATCAGGCAGCACCGGAAGGTTTCTACGAAGCGGTCGGGTTCCGTGTTTGCGGTACACGCGCTGTTCGCATCGACATGCTGGAGCGCGTCGCCGACCTCATCCGCCCGATCATCGCGGCGCGCACCTATAATGGCGGCTTCACCGTGACCCCCGACATGATGTCGCTTGTCGGTTGTTCGGGTGAGGAGTTTTCGAGCCTTCTGCGTGGCCTCGGCTACCGTTCACAGATCGAGCGGGTGAAACCGCCCAAGGTCGGCGAGCCCAAAGCCGAGGAACCCAAAGCCGAGGAGCCAAAACCGGAAATGCAGGCACCCGGGATGGTGCAGGAAACAGCTGAGGCAGGTCCACAAGACGAAATCTCCGCACCTGCCACAATGGCACCTGAAAGGCGGTCGCCTGCCGGAGAAGATGCCGAAACCCCGCCGGATGAAGCATCTGCCGTAACTTCGGCACTCGCTCCCGAAGCCTATCTGCCAGGCGAACAGCCTGCGCTTGCCGAAATGGCTCCAGATTCCGGCAACCCCGAACAAGCGCCCACAGAGGACGCCCCCGCTGAGGTCGAGATGGAAATCTGGCGCCCCCAGCGGCGTCGGCATGGCGGCGGCAAAGAGGGAGGCGAGCGCAACAAATCTTCGCGCCGCGACAAGCGCAAGCAGAGCGGCGAGCCGCAGTCGCATGGCGAAAAGAAGCCGCCGCGCCGTGGCGAACGAGGGCCGCGCCCGCAGCAAAAGCCGGACCGGAAGCCGCGTGAACGTGAGCCCGACCCGGATTCGCCTTTCGCTGCCCTCGCCGTCCTCAAGGAACGTGTGCGCGGCAACGGCTCCTGATGAGCGATGCACTGGGCCAGCCGGGACAGCGGATCGATCGCTGGCTCTGGTGCGCCCGCTTCCTCAAGAGCCGATCTCTTGCGGCAACCCTGGTTCAGTCCGGGCGTATTCGGGTAAATGGCGACAGGATTTCAAAGGCGAGCCGGATAGTTCGCGCCGGCGATATTCTCACCTTCCCGTTGGGGCCGCACATCCGTGTGGTAAAGATTCTTTTTCTCGCCGAGCGGCGCGGTCCCGCATCGGAAGCCCAATCGCTCTACAACGACCTCGATCCGCCTGCGTCGGCAGCGCAGCGAGATGCGGTCACCCCGTCCGCAACACCGCTACGCGAAGCGGGCTCCGGCCGGCCCACAAAAAGAGAACGTCGGCAGACCGATGCACTCCGTGGTGAAGAATCTTAATTCACATTTTTCTATGTGGTTGAATAATTCCCCCGACGCCTATAGGTAAAATACTTATGATTGACCGGCTCAAATCTTTCCTGCTCGGCGCGCCTGAGGAAAAGCCTAAAGGCTTTGATGATCTCCAGGTGGCGGTCGTTGCCCTTCTCATCAGGGCGGCAACGTCGGACGCACAGTTCGGCACGGAGGAACGTGAGGCGATCAGACGCATCGCCGCCGATTCATTCGGACTGACACCAGAGGCAGTTGCTGCGCTGGTGGATGAAGCCGAGGGAGAGGAATCCGAGACACTCGATCTTCATCGCTGGGCGCAGGCCATCAAGCAGGCCTATAGCCAGGAAGATCGGGTCGGACTGATCGAGAAGATGTGGGAAGTCGTCTATGCAGACGGCGTTCTGGACGACTACGAAGCCAATTTGTTGCGGCGCGTTGCCGGGCTGATATACGTTCCCGATCGCGAATCCGGGCAGGCGCGCCAACGCGTCATGGCCCGGCTCGGCATAACGCCCCCCAAGCAAGGATAAGCAAGGGGGAAACCCCGGAAGGAGCGTCTGTCGTGAGGCGACGACGCTATTGGAGAGTACGATGACCTATGTCGTGACCGACGCCTGTATCCGCTGCAAGTATATGGACTGCGTGGAGGTTTGCCCTGTGGACTGCTTCTACGAGGGCGAGAACATGCTGGTCATCCATCCGGACGAATGCATCGATTGCGGCGTCTGCGAACCCGAGTGCCCGGCCGAGGCGATCAAGCCAGATACGGAACCGAGCCTTGAAAAATGGCTGGAACTCAACACCGAATATGCCAGCAAGTGGCCGAACATCACGATAAAGCGAGATGCGCCTGCCGATGCGGATGACTGGCAAGGTGTGTCAGGCAAGTTCGAGGAGCATTTCAGCCCCGAGCCCGGCGAAGGCGATTAAACCTTCTTCGCGTTTCTGCGAACCTGAAAAGGCGCAGGAAACTGCGAGGAAAAGTGCCTATCCTCCTGTGTTAACTGTCTTTTTTGCGGACGTCCTTCCAACGGGCGGGGTTTTGTGCTATATATGTCGCACAGGAATTTCCGTGAACTTGGGCGTACACCTGATCAAAAGTTCTAGATCCAGGTTGCGCTGGTTGAAGCGTGTCTAACCAATCCCCCAGTTCGATGCGGCTGGCTGCTAGCCGCCGATAAGGCTGGAGGAAATGAGCCAGATGGGGATCGGCTATCACCGGAAATCGGGTTCCGGGACCTTCCGGCAAGGCACAGGCGCCACCATCAAGGCCGGTCTTCTTGTTCGATGACTGAAGGAGCTGGAATAACTTCCGGCTGCAAGGTCTGTCGATGGCTCGACGGTGAGAGACGCATCACTGCGGACGTGAATTACTGAGCCGGGAAGAGGGCATTCTGCCCTTTCCGGCCTTCGGAAACGAGAAAGGCTGGGTATAGGAAAGACGATGGCGAGCAAAATCACCAAGGCACCCAAGTCGAAATCTGCGCCCGCGAAATCAAAAACCGGGGCAAAGCCAGCCAAGGCGCGCGCCAAAGCAGCAAGCGCCACCACCAAGGCGACAAAATCCGCGCCGGCAAAGTCCAAGTCCAGCACCGCCACAAAGGCAAAGGCTGCTCCGAAGACTGCGGCCAAGACGGCGAAGCCCGCGACTGCGAAGCCCGCGACTGCGAAGAAGCCCGCAGCCAAAACAGCAAAGCCTGCTACGGCGGCAAAAAAGTCTGCCGCCAAGCCGAAAGCAAAAGCAGCCCCTGCCAAACCCGCTCCGAAAAAGAAGGAGCCTGTTGCCAAGCAGGAAGCGAAGCCTTCCCCGGCAAAGGCTGCCGCCAAAACCCCGAGCAACGCGGCGAGCAAGCTGATGGCCGCAGCGAAGAGCCGCGCAGAAAAGGCCCGCAAGACCGACACGGTCAAGGCCACACCCAAGGAGGCCGCGGAAGCGAAACCGGCTAAGGTGGAACCGGCCAAGGCGAAGGCCGAACCCGCGAAACCCGCAGCACCGCGCCCGAACTTCAAAGCGAAGGAATTCGTGGTCTATCCGGCCCACGGTGTAGGCCAGATTCTCGAGATCGAAGAACAGGAAGTCGCCGGTCACAGGCTGGAGCTTTTCGTCATCAACTTCGATAAAGAGAAAATGACGCTCCGGGTGCCCACCAACAAGGCAACCGCCGTCGGCATGCGCAAGCTCTCTGACACGGGTGTCGTCGACTCTGCAATCGAGACCCTGCGAGGCCGCGCCCGCATCAAACGCACCATGTGGAGCCGTCGCGCCCAGGAATACGAGGCCAAGATCAATTCGGGCGATCTGATTTCGATCGCCGAAGTGGTCCGCGACCTCTATCGCTCCGACCGGCAGCCGGAACAGTCTTATTCCGAACGTCAGCTTTACGAAGCGGCGCTGGATCGCATGGCCCGGGAAGTGGCGGCCGTGGAACGGATCGGAGAAGACGCCGCTATCGAACGGGTCGAGGAAGCACTCCAGGGCACGCCGAAAGGTGAGAAAACGCCGAAGACCGACGAGGCCAGCGAGGCTGCTTGAACCCGGCGCTTACAGCGCCCTACCGAACATCGAAAAGGCCCGGTAATTACCGGGCCTTTTTTTATGGAAAGCCCGGTTCCCTGCCGTTCGGCACAGCAAGCTGGAACATTTCTGAAGTCAGCGAGTTGATCTTATGCGGAAGATGAAGCGTAAAAACCTCAAGACGCGCTAACGAAGTCCCACATCCTGTCGGAAGGGTGACCGAGATGGCACATATGGATACGCCTGAAACCCAGAGAGCCAATCGCCGCTATATGAAAAGTGCGATGACAGTGCCGCTTCTGGATGAGCAGCACGAATTCGAGTTAGCTCGCCGGTGGAAGGAAGAAAAGGATGAACAGTCCCTGCATGAGCTGACGCGCGCCTATATGCGCCTCGTCATATCGCTCGCCACGCGCTTCCGGAATTACGGCCTCCCCTACGGCGACCTCATTCAGGAAGGCAATGTAGGATTGATGCAAGCTGCAGCACGCTTCGAGCCGGAGCGTGGTGTGCGTTTTTCGACTTATGCAAGCTGGTGGATCCGGGCGGCCATCCAGGACTACATTCTGCGGAACTGGTCGATCGTACGGACAGGAACCACCGCCGCGCATAAGTCGCTCTTCTTCAATCTTCGCCGATTGCGGGCACTCATAGCGAACGGCACCCGTCAGAACCTGACCGAAGAAGATCGTATCTTCATCGCAAGGAAGCTAGGGGTCGGCGCGCGCGACGTCGAGACCATAGATGCCCGCCTGATGAGTGGCGATCGCTCGCTCAACGCCACAATAGCCGACAGCACCTCGGTCGAAAGCGCCACGGAATGGCAAGACCTGTTGCAATGCGAGCGCCCCCTGCCGGACGAAGAGGTCATGGAAAGCCATGATGGACTTCAACGTACGCGTTGGATTGAGGACGCGATGGAAAGCCTGAACGAACGCGAATTGACAATTATCCGCGAACGTCGGCTGCGTGACGAAGCTGTGACGCTTGAAACGCTGGGAATCCAGCTCGGCATCTCGAAGGAGCGCGTCCGCCAGATCGAGCACGCGGCTTTACGGAAGCTTCGTGAAGCATTGCTGAGCAGGGTCCCCGACCCCGAAGAGGCGGGCCTCCTCGCGTGATGCTATCGCGTCACGACAATTTTTACGCGCTGCCCCTTTACCGGCTGCCCGCTGGGCCACAGGCCGTTCAGCACACGAAACCGCTCGGCTGCGTGATCTGAAAATGCCATTCGGCGCCCAAGCGTTTCCGCCGTGTCCCCAGAGCGCACTTCAATAATTTCGATCCGCATCGGTTTTACAGCTTTGGCTTCACCTGCAGAAATCTTGCGGAAACTCATGACGAGCGCGTGAATGGCACTGTCATATCTGGTACCGGCCTGCGGCAACGTACCGACCAGAAATCTGTAGACGATATCCGGCGCATATTCGATCGCCACAAGCCGTCCGTTGTACTTGCCGACTTTCGCGGTCGCAGTAGCGGCACTCATGCCGTTTATCTCGAAGCGTTCCACCGCCGACAATTTGACACCCTTCGCCCAGACCGCCGCCAGATATTGTCCAATTTCGACGCCCTTAACTTTCTTTGCACCGTCAAACTGCGCGACCGTTCCTTCCGGACCTTCAACGAACACCATCCTTGAGGAATTCGTGACAGTAAAATGTTGGGGCGCTTCGAACGCAAAGCGCCGCTTCGGATGAACAAACTGCCGATCACGCGCAATGCCCTCTTCGGGATCATCGCCGTAAAGCATTCCGTCGATTGCCGAAAAATATGCATTGCCGTTTCGCGGTAACTGTCCCGTGCCTCCCCCAGCTTCCCGAGCGTATTGCCTTGCCGCCGCAACACGGTCGGGGGTCGCCGGATGGCTTGCCAACCAGTCGTTGCGCGAGACATCGTATTCTGCGTTGCGCATCTGCGCGCTAAGCTCTTCCTGCGCGCTCATGGATTGCAGAAAGTCCGCTGCTGCGTATGGATCGTAACCCGCCTTGGCGAGATAGCGAACACCGAGCATGTCCGCTTCATACTCCTGATCCCGCGAATAATTGGCGAGAAGTCCCTGCCCGCCAAGCCCGACGATCTGATTCACGGCATCGCTGCCGACAACCGCGCCCAACACAGCACCAAGTAAAGATGTTCCCATCGCCGCCGTCTGGCGCTGGGCCGAATGACGCGCATTCACATGACCTATTTCATGTCCTATAACGCCTGCAAGCTCCGCCTCGTCACTCACGAGCGCCATCAGGCCTCTCGTCACATAGACATAGCCCCCCGGCAAGGCGAAGGCATTGACGGCAGGACTATCCAGAACAGTTACGCGATACGGGCCGTCCGGACGGTTCGTCGCCTTGACAATTCGCGCCGTAACACCGGCCACATAAGCCCCGAGCATCTCGTCATCATAGACGCCTCCATAGGCTTCAATAATCTTGGGATGAGCGGCGGCACCTGCTTGTGCCTCCTGTTCCGCAGACATGAGCGGCGCGATTTGCCGTTCTCCGGTCGCAGGATTGGTCGCGCAACCGGCGACCAGTAAAATTGCCAAGAGAGAAAAGACGTGAGGGCGGGCCCGCGGCACCAAATCAGGAAGTCTCAACATCGACTCTGCTTTCCGTTGAGCTATGGAGCATCCATCACTCCGCTTCTCATGGAAATTCAATCTGTTCCGGATGGGTGACTTCAATTTCCGGGCCGTTGTAGCGATCGACCCAGCCGCGTACGCGAACATACTCACCCGCCAGCGCTGAAGCGTTCGTACCTTCGGCATCATCAAGAAACGAAGTCCAAGGCTCCTCCGCCTTGAAAAGTTTAACGTCGCGCCCTGTGACTGTCACGGTGAAGTCCTGACGATAGTCCTCACCAAAATTGAGATAAAGCCTGTCGCGGAAGAGCGCAGCCGACACGACCTTTCCTTCCACAAGTTCAAAGCGGCCAACTAGTCTGGAGAGCTCATCGATATTCACCGCATTGCGGATGTCATAATAATCGTTGTTCCAGATACCGAGTCCCTCTGCTCGCGCACTTTTTTCCGCTGCCAGAAGTTCTTCACTGCAGGCACGATTGTCGCGAAAGGTGTAAACCCGCGCGAGCCCGCGCCTCAACATCTCCTGTTGAGCCCAGACAGGTTCCGTTCCGGCTCTCTCAATAAAGATATGGGCCAGCACCCGCCCGTGACGGTCAATGTTCTCACCTCCGTATTGCAGCGTCGCGCGCTTGCCCATCACGATTTCGGCAAGTGCGTCGCGAGCTTCCGGAGCAAGCGGCCATGTTTTGAAGTTGGCGCGCCCCAGCGGCAATTTGGGCGCCTGAATGCCGGTCAGGCGAACCTCGCGCCCATCGTCGAGAAGCAGTGTATCCCCATCAACAATATCGGCGACGCGGACCTCGTCGTTTCCTTCAAGGATACATTCACTCGCTCCCGCAACACCGGCGGCACAGAATAGCAGGAGGGATGACAGCAGAAACATGAGGGTGCGTCGCAGGCTCGCTTGCCACGGCACGCCGATCCCGCTCCAAACCTCTGGCGTGTATCCCCTCAGACCGGATCCTCCACACGGGGCGGCGGGGTGCTTCGTAATGCGATAATTGCCGCTTCCGTTCGATTGCGAACACCTAACGACTGCAGGATCGCATTTACATGCAGCTTTACCGTCGCAATGGAAATCCCGAGCACCCGCGCGATCTCCTGGTTCGAGCGCCCCTTGCCGAGTTCCTGCAGCACCTGCCGTTGCCGCGGCGTAAGCTTTTCCTGCCCTGCACCGACAAAAGTTCCCGATGACTCGGCAAACCCCTCCGCCTCCAATGTCAGCAGAATATCCGGGACATAGCGCCCACCCATTTCGATCATGCGCAGGGCACTTTCGACGAGATTGATACTCATGCTTTTTGGAATAAAGCCCGCAACACCGAGATCCATGACTTCGCGCACAAAGCCCGGTGAACTCCTGTCGCTGAAGAGAGCTATCTTGCCGTTCGTCTTCGAAACGAAATCGCTCAGAACCTCGACGTCCGACAGGGCACCACTACCTGCATCGAACAGGACGAGATCAGCCAGGCTGGTATCCACACCACTTAAAGGACGCGGGCCTGCGACAACGCGCGTTTCCGCACTGGAGTAGAGGCGTCTGATGACGGTCGCCAGACCTTCGCAAAAAATCGGCTGCTCACCGATGATCAGAACATGCATACCGCCCTCCTGTTTTTCCGGGAGAAGAGCCGGACCCTCTTTTCCAGTTCGACAAGCCGACAGACAAACGGCTCAAAATGAACCATGCAACCGGAGTCAACCTTAGAGCGTAGGACTAAATATTTAGGCCAAATCGGAGGTAGACGCAAAGGAGCAAATCCACCTGCAGGCGCCTGTGGGGTCAGCCACCTATTGCGGCGCGGCATGAGGTAACCTAGGTTTCGGTGCGCGATGCACCGGCCCACGGTGATGTCGCTCGCCTTTCTGAGACCCCGTAGCTCAGCTGGATAGAGCATCAGATTCCTAATCTGAGGGTCGCGCGTTCGAATCGCGCCGGGGTCACCATCTTCCTCTGGCAATGCCCCGCTGCAGCGAAGCCTCAAGCCAGAATTTAACTCTATACGGCTCATTTTCTCCTCCCGCGCAACGACAAGGGTTTGGCGGCCTGAGGCACAAGCTGTATAACTTTATTGGTAGACCGCAACCATTTAATACAAACATATCTTGGCTTATGTCAACAAGAAATCTTGGTATAACTGCGTACGCCTTCCGGCGAAGGTCGCGCCGTGCGCGTCAATTCAGGCTAAGCCACTGATTTCTTTTGTATCATCGGCTGGAAACTCCGCTATTCATATGAAGAAGTGGGCCACATGAGCGTCCCTGCGCGCCTGGCCCAGATACGAAAGTTTCTTGGTCTTTCACAAAAAGAGATGGGTAAACGAGTCCGCGTGTCTGGCACCACGTGGCAGAATTACGAACTGGAGAACGCTGCCCCGAACGCGCATGTGCTCGCGCATCTTTCGGGCGAAGGGTTCGATATGAACTGGGTGCTGACGGGTCAGGGCGAAATGCGCAAGGCAGGCGCGGCAGGGAAACAGGAAACCGGCTTTGCGGAACTCGCCCCGCTCGAACTTCCGCGCAACCAGGTGGGCGGCACAGGCGCGCACATGCTCGTACCGCGTTACCGGCTCCGCACGCTCGACACGGAAGCGGGCAAGCGCATGACCGTTGAGGACAGAACGATTCTCGATGCGATTTCATTCCGCCGCAGCTTCATCGAGCAAGAGCTGAAGGTCGATCCTGCAAAGCTGATCGCGGTGGAAGCGCCGGACGATTCGATGGAACCGACATTCTCCGCAGGCGACATACTGCTCGCCGACACCAGTGACCCAAAACTGCGCGGCAGCGGCGTCTATGTACTGACGAGCGGCAGCGCGCTGCTCGTGAAGCGGCTGCAGATGAAGATCGATGGCGGCGTCGTCGTTTCGAGCGACAACGCGACACGCTACCCCTCCGAAGAAATCGGCAAGGGCGACACGGATGAGCTGAAGATCGCCGGCCGCGTGATCTGGCGCGGCGGACGAATGTGAGCGCAGAACGCATGACCGCTACCTCCCCCGTCCCCTTCGCAGGCGACGCAAAACGCATCCTCGTCATCAAGCATGGCGCCTTCGGCGACGTGATCCAGGCTGAAGGCGCGCTACGCGACATCCGCGAAAACCACCCCGATGCCTTTATCGCGGTGCTGACGATGAAGCCCTATCGCACAATCCTCACGCACTGCCCGCATGTGGACGAAGTGATCGTCGATGAGCGCGCACCGCGCTGGCGCATCGACCGCATGCGCGCGCTGAGAACAAAAATTCGCGCGCGCGGCTTCGACATGATCTACGATCTGCAAAACTCGAAGCGCACAGCCTTCTATTTCAGATGGATGCTGAAAAACGCCCGCTGGTCCGGAACCGCAGCGGGATGCAGCCACCCGCACCGCGCAAACGAGCCGAAGAAAATCCGCACACTCGACCGCCTTGCCGGACAACTGGAGGATGCGGGCCTGACCATCCGCCACACGCGAACGCCCGATGTTTCCTGGCTCGCCGACGACGTGAGAGACATGCTTGGCGCAGCCAATGTAACCACGCCTTACATCGTGCTCGTGCCCGGCTGCTCCGCGCGCCATCCGCAAAAGCGCTGGCCATACTACACGGAACTCGCGGGGCGCCTGATTGCGGCGGGCGAAACGATCGTGACGGCGCCGGGGCCGGACGAGGTGGAACTCGCGCGCGCGATACCCGGCATCTGCATCGAAAAGACGAACTGGGCCGAGCTTGCAGGAATATTGAAAGGCGCGCGCTTCGTCATCGGCAACGACACGGGACCGAGCCACCTCGCAGCGCATATGGGCGTGAAAGGCCTCGCGCTTTTCGGCACACATATGCCGGCAGAGCGAACCGGAATCCTGACGGAAAATTTCGGCGCCATCGAAGTGGACGATCTTTCGGCGTTACCCGTTGCCCGCGTCTTCGACGAGGTGGAGCGCCGCCTCTCTCACTCGAATTCGGTGTAGGACTTTTCTTCGACGATTGCCGAGCCGGTCAGGAGATTGATCTCCTTCTTGATCGCGGCGCGCTTGTCGTTCTGCTTGTAGACGGAACGCGCAAGCTCGACGAACTTCGATCCGAAATCCTTGTCCGCCTCGCACTGACGGATATCGTCCTCGATCACCCAGAGCGCTTCATTGACGGATTTAAGGTCACCTTCGAGGCGGCGCATCTCCGCGCTGTCTTCCAGGTTCGCCTTGCGCGCCTCTTCGAGCACGGTGAGTTCGTGGCGCACATTGGCGAGCTTCGCTGCATCCGACATGCGCTCCGACTTGATCCGCAGAATGGTGATCTTGTCGATGAGCTCGCCCGGACCGACCTCGATCATGACGGGTTTGGCGTCTTTCTGGGACATGGGAACTCCGGGCGTTGCGTGACGAATGTGCCTGCTATAGCGCAAGGACCGGGGCCTTGTCATCTCGCAGGGCACTCCATTAACCCTCACGCCCAGTAAAGGCTTGCGCCGATGCCCGCAGCCCCCGAAAATCGCGCCTGCTTCAAGCAACGCAGCGGCGGCCAATGTCCCTGATTTCAAGATGGCTCGATCATTTGCGCGGCAGCGAGATGCCCGAGGAGCGCCAGTCCGCGCGTGCCTCCGCCCCCGTGCTGATGGTCGAGATCGGCGGCTATGCACACAAGGCGCGTGACTGGTCGGCGGGCGGCGCCTGCATCGAAGGCTTCGCGGAAGCGGTCGCCATCGGCAACATTCTGAGCGGGCATCTTTACTGGGCGGGCGACAGGCGCAGGCTCGGCTTCGCGGCGGAAGTGATGCGCCTCGACCCCGGCGGTGCGCTGGCGCTCAGATGGCTCGACCTGCCGCTCGCGATCCAGCAGGAAATGGAAGCCCATATCGGCTGAGCGCCCTTGCGTCAGTTGCGCGGGCGGGCCCACGCGCTAGGCTCCCTGAAAACATATTGAACAGGGAGGAACGCGACATGGCCTACAAGACACTCATCGTTGAAAAGGAAGGCGCCGTCGACCGGGTGACGCTCAACCGGCCCGATGCGCTGAATGCGATGAACCCGGAACTCGTCGGTGAACTGCAGGACTATTTCGGCAAGCTCTACACGGATCATTCCGTGCGCATCGTCGTACTGAAGGGTGCGGGCCGCGCCTTCTGCGCCGGGCTCGACCTCAAGGAACGCTCGAACAGGCCGGACACCGACACGAGCGGCAGCCCGCAGGCAGGGCTTGTCGCGCAGCGCCGCATCAGCGAAATCGTGATGCGCATGCGCCGCTGCCCGCAGGCGATCATCTCGCTCATCCATGGACCGGCCTGCGGCGGCGGCTTCGCGCTGGCGCTTGCGTCCGACATTCGCATCGCAGGCAAAAGCGCGCGCATGAACGCGGCCTTCATCCGCATCGGCCTGTCGGCCTGCGATATCGGCGTGAGCTATTTCCTGCCGCGCCTCGTCGGCGTGTCGGTGGCGAGCGAACTCATGATGACGGGCCGCTTCATCAACGCGGACCGTGCCGAACGCGTCGGCCTTGTGTCGGAAATGGTGGAGGACGACAAGCTGGAAGAGGCGGCAGCGCCTTACATCGAAGAGATGCTGACGACATCACCGCTCGGCCTTCGCCTGACAAAGGAATGCCTCAACATGTCGGTCGATGCGGGAAGCCTCGAAGCCGCCGTGGCGATGGAAGACCGCAACCAGATCCTCTGCGCGCAGACAAATGACTTCCGCGAAGGCATCGGCGCCTTTCTCGGAAAGCGCAGACCCGAATACACGAACAGCTAGAGAAGTCCTTCTCTCCCAGCTACTTCTCCGCACAAACGAAAGCGGCCGCCTCGCTGCCCCGCGAGACGGCCGCTCGCCCGTCCATGCCGTTCCCCCGCCGGACGGGACTGGTACGTTCGATCAGAAGCCGAACACGACCGCTGCCGTCAGATCGTCGACGCTGTCGCTGTCGAGATCGTAATGCGTCCATTCCGTGCGGATGGAGGTGTTGTCCGCCACGGCGAACTCCATGCCCGCGCCGCCTAGCCAGCTAAGCTCGCGATCGTCGCCCGGCTGGCTGTAATTATGGACACCGCCCTTGCCGTAGATCGCCATCGTATTGTTCAGCGGGAAGGAGACGAGCGCCGCCGCACCATAGGTATCGACATTGTCGCTCACGCCGCCGACGGTGATGTCGGCGAGATCGGCATAGAAGCCTTCCACGGCGAGATACTGGTTGAGACGCCAGCCGGCCTGACCGCGCCAGGTCCAGTCGTCATCATTGTCCGCCCAGCCCCAGCCGACGCCCGCTCCCACATAAAGGCCGCGCTGGAAGGCGGTCTGGTTGTAGAGGTTGCCGTCGTTCGAAGCGGACATGCTGTCCGAATTGCTGGCCTGCTGGGCCGCCGCGCCGTTTGCAAAACCGGCGAGACCCAGCGCAAGGCCGGCGGCGCAAAGAATGCGAGTCGCGTTTTTCATTTTATACAGAGCCTCGTATCAATTTCCGAAGCCCCCGCTAAGCCCGGCGCGACTATTGCCCGCGTGCTTTCTCCGCCGCAAGCGGTTGTTGCACGGTCACGCCGCCAGAATGTTGACACAATCGGACAAGTGCTTGTGGCGCAGGCACTTTTCGCGATGCGAAATTATGGGGAATGGAACCTGCGCTGCTCTTTCGCGCATTCCGTGACTCTCGCGCAACAGTTTGTGTGAGTGATATTGAATTTGCGGCGACGCTGCAGAATCAAGAAAATGGAAAATAATCCGCTTACGGAGCGCACTACTTCTTCTTGCTCATATCGATGAGCGGCATCATGCGGATCGTCGACGTGCCTTTCGCAACGATCTCGCCTTCCGCATTCTTGAGATTGCCCTCGACGAACATGGTCGAGCGGCCCTTGCGCTCGATCCAGCCTTCCGCGACGAGAAGCCCCGGCGTGGCGGGACGGAAGAAGCTGATCTTGATTTCGAGCGACATGGGCGTCATCTGGAAATCGGTCACGCACATGGCGGCGCGCGCCATGGCGGCGTCGATCCAGCCCGTGACGAAACCGCCCTGCACCACGCCGCCCGAATGGCACATGCGCATTTCGGCCTCGACCTCGATGGCGGCGCGGCCCGCCTCCTTGTCCATATACAGTGTACGGACGATGCCGAGGGACTGGCCGAGACCGTCGCGGCCGGCCTCGTCGTCGAAATGTTTTTCGGGCGCAATCGTCTCGGACATGGGGTCTCTTTCCGGGGATAAGGTGATGCCTGTTGAGGCGCAGTCTAGGGCTTTTGGCGCGCCCGGGAAGCACCCGCAGCCGTTCACCCCCGCCCGGCGCGCCGTTCAAAGGTGGACAGGGGCCGGGGACAAGAAGGCCCGAAAAACCCCGACCGTCATCGAAACGTAACGAAACCGTCACAAATGGCCGCCTTATCCCCCTTTGCGGGATAAGCGGGCCCCGGCCGCCTGGACGCTCGACCCGGCGCGCAAGCCGGGGGAGACTTGTCCCCGGAAAAGGGACGAAGGGGACGGGGATATGTTTTTCGACATGCGGACGGCTTTTTTTGCGCTTTTTCTTGTCCCCGCCCTCCTCCTCTGTGTGCCGGGGATAGCCCACGCGCAGGGGCTGGCGGAGGCCCGCGTGATGAGCGAGGGCGAGTATGAGGAGGCGCTCGCCTTCCTGGAGGGGACGAAGGCGGCGATGGCAGAGGCCGAGGCCGCGCTCGGGACCGGCAGCACCCGCGCGGAAGCCGAAACGCGAAAGGCCGACCTCGGCCAGCGGCTCGACATCCTCCGCAGGCTGATGACGGCGGCGGCGCAGCGCGACCGCATCGGCGCGGGGGGGACCAAGGAACAACAGGGTGACGCCGGAACGCGAACGCGCGCGGGACGTGATCGAGCGGGCTGGCGCACTGGAAGACCGGCTTCAGGACTTGTGGGTGATGTGGTCGCAAAAGGCGCGCGGGCTCCAGGCGCCATAGTCACCTGCGCGCCGCATCTTCCTCGCTGATGAACTCCGCGCAGCAGAGAACCTTGTCCACCGCGTCGTCGCTCTCGCCGAAGGGCACGAGCACGACGGTATAGAAGGTGAAGGTGCGGTCGCGATAGATCCAGCTCGCCGACGCCGTGTGCATATAGGGCGCGCGCTCGGCGCAGCAGATGCGGAGCGGCGAGAGCGCGACTTCGGCGTTCGCGCCGAAGACCTGTTCCGGCGACATGCCCGCCGGATTGCCGACGCCGAAAAAATCGGAAATGAGCGAGCCGACGACGCGGTAGCAAAAGCCGCCTTGCGGCGCCACGTCGAGCAGGAAGATGTTGGGCAGGTGCTGGCGCACATCCATCGGGTTGAAGAGGCTGCGCGATGGCATGCGGCGGGAGCCGCGAAGGCGCGCCCAACGGTCGAGGACAGCGAGCGGCGCTTGCGCGGTCAGATGCGGGCGGACGGCTTCGAGCGAGCCCCAATGCTCCGCCTGTATGACCGAGGACGGCAGCACCTGCGCCGAAGCCGCGCCTGCCCGCGCGGCGGCATCGTCCATCATCTCCAGTCCCTCCGGCCCCGGATTATTGCCGGAGCACCCTTCATCCCACGGACGAGTTTGCGGCGGCGGAGCTTAAGGGGAGGTTTATGGGGCGGGTTGACCGGATTATATCAATAGTTATATAAATGGTGTTCATGGGCACGGGCAAAAAGAAACAGGCGGTTTTCGAAGGCAGCTCGCTGGACGAGTTGCTGGCCTTTCCGCCCCCGGCGCGGGAAGCAGCGGGTTTCCAGATATATCTGGTCGAACTCGGGCGCGACCCCGACGACTGGAAGCCGATGAAGGGCATTGGTGCGGGCGTCCGGGAAATACGAATCGCGGACACGCAAGGCCAGTACCGCGTGATCTATGTCGCGAAGTTCGACGAAGCCGTTTACGTGCTGCACGCCTTTACGAAGAAGACACAGAAGACGCCGCAGCGAAACCTCGACATGGCGGCGGCACGGTACAAGGCGCTTGTGAAGAGACGGCGCGAAAGGAGTTGAGTATGGCGGAGAAACCCAAGGCCTCCGAAAAGGCTTATGACAGCGTCTGGCAGGCGCTCGCGAAGGACGAGGCGGAAGCCGAGACGATGCGCTTGCGCGCGGACTTGCTGATCGCCCTGCGCGACCGCGTGGCATCATGGAAGGTGACGCAGGCGGAGGCCGCGAAACGGCTCGGCATCTCGCAGCCGCGCCTCAACAACATGCTCCGGGGGCAGATCGAAAGCTTCAGCCTCGACATGCTGACGAAACTCGCCTGCCGCGCGGGACTGAAGGTGGAGATGAGGCTGAAAAAGGCGGCTTGAAATACACGGCTTTTCCGCCTCGTCACCATTGTTAAAGAATTAAGAGATGAGTCGAATCCGACGTGACATTTACAGACGAAAGTTAGGAGAACTGCTCGCTTGCGCAGACGACAAAGAGTTTCTGCTAATGGTGTGGGCCGTCTCCGCGCTTCAGACCGGACGTGAAGGCCAAGCAAGTCGCTTCCTAAGGTACCCAAGCGAGGCTGCAACTTCCGACATAAGCTCTAAATACGCAATGCATCCGTGGAAGCTGGAGACACTCGTCAATGAGCTGCTAGCCCAACCTAAAGCGCAAATTCGGCAGGGTAAAAATAGAAGACTGAACTGCCAATTTTTCGAAGCCATAGCTAGCGTGAACCACGCACTTACAAAACTGGAGGACGCTGAGGATGGACTGACGCTACAGCGCGTCGATGTGCTTAGGGAGATGCACCGCCTCATACAGCGACAACTTGAATGGCAAGTAGGCCGCGGCGCAAATGCACAGCGGCTATATCGAAGTGGCTATATATACGGAGGGCAAAAAGCGCAGGCGTTCTTTGCGGAGAAGAATAAGCTTACAGTCAACGAGTTTTCTTTCGCCTGCTTAATGTTGCGTTCGCTATACGAGAAGAACCCGATTATTCACAATACAGGCGGGATGGAGTCCATTGGAATTTCGAAAGAAGCCTTAGACGCTACATTCGACCTGATCACCATTCCTCATCCGGCAGCACGCGACAAAGCGCGTACTCTTCGTTCTCCACCTGGACACGTAAGCTACAAACGTAGTCTACTTCGTGAGTACCCCTGCATATCATTTGATTTGCACAATCGGCACGCGCTTGCGCCGCTAGTAGAGCTACTCGTACTGCGGAGTACGACCGGGCTGTTCTACGACATGATCAAAGGCGGCAGCGACATTCGAAATGAAATAGCATCCAGATACGAATGCTACAGTTACGAACTCCTAACAGAGATGTTGCCGTCCTATGAAGTGAATCAGAGCTATGAGTACTCTCTACGAAAGGGGTTTCCGTCCAATAGCCCCGATGTAATGGTGAGCGATCACGCTGGCATCTCTCTAATTTTTGAGTGCAAAGCGACTCGCATGAGCTACGAGGCGCGGTTCTCAGAAAACCCGGTAGTGGATGCCGCTCGGGGATATGAAGAGATTGCGAAGGGCGTCTTTCAAATTTGGAAATTTGTCTCGCACCACAGGAGAGGAATTCTTCCAACATCCAGCATAAACACGGACGCAAAAGGAGTGGTTCTAACCCTCGACCCGTGGCTTTCTATGGCAAGACCCATGAAGGAAGATGTGTTGCAGATCGCCAGAAGAATATGCGCCGAGAAAGATCCGGACATTACCAGCGCCGACCACATCCCGATTATTTTTTGCCCCATTGAAGAACTTGAGTTCACGCTTTTGGATGCGACGGAGCGGTCTTTTTTTGACGCCATTCAGGCAGCTTCCCGCAAGGATTTCGACGGCTGGCAACTGTCGGGAGTACACAGAGAGATCGCTCCGAATAGAACAGAACGGCGGCTCTACCCCTTCCGAGACCGAATAGGCGAGGTATGGCCCTGGTGGGACAGCATCGATATTTGACCCCCTCGACATCTCCCTCCTTTTCCGCCATATTCCGGCGCGTTTACTGACAAAATTGAAGGCAGCGGAAAGCGGCCCGGGTAAGCGTCATGCGGTCAAGATTGACGCAGCGGCGGCGGGGGCTTAAGCCCTTTCTCTCGTGGCGTCTGGCAGTGCCGGGCCAGCCCCGGAACTTGCCGAAAGGCCCATGGATTCCGGCTTCTCCTTGTTTTGAAGGGGGCGGGGTGACACCGGAGGGTTGTGAATCGCGGTGCCGGAGCCTCGGATGCGGAGCCAACGGCAACGTGGATTGGGTCCCGGCTTTCGCCGGGATGACACTGAATTTTTGGTGGACACCGGGACCTTCTTTATTTTGAAGAGGGCCCCGGGATGACACTGAACTCTAGAGACGAGCCCGAGTTTCAATAACAAACGCCGACCCCAAAGGAGCGCGCCCATGCCGAGCTACAAGGCCCCCGTGGAAGACTTCATGTTCCTGTTCCACGAGCTTCTCGAAATCGACAAACGCGGCGAGGTGCCGGGCTTTGGCGACCTGACGCCGGACATGACGCAGGCGATCCTCGAAGGCGGCGCGAAGTTCTGCGAGGACGTGCTGCAGCCGCTGAACCAGGTGGGCGACGAGCATGGCTGCGTGCTGGAGAACGGCGTCGTGCGCACGCCGCCCGGCTTCAAGGAAGCTTTCCAGAAATATTGCGAGGACGGCTGGAACCGCCTCGGCGCGCCGGAAGAAGCCGGCGGCGCGGGGCTGCCCTCCGTCATCACCTTCGCCTTCACCGAAATGGGCATGTCGGCGAACCAGGCCTTCTCCATGTATCCGGGCCTGACGACGGCGGCTTACTCGGCGCTCTGGGCGACGGGCGAGCCCTGGATGAAGGAACATGTCGCCAAGAAGATGATCTCCGGCGAATGGACCGGCACCATGTGCCTGACCGAGCCCCATTGCGGCACGGACCTGAAGCTGATGAAGACCAAGGCCGTGGAGCAGGAAGACGGCACCTATCGCATCACCGGCACGAAGATCTTCATCTCGGGCGGCGACCACGACATGACAGACAACATCATCCACATGGTGATCGCGAAAGTGCCGGACGAGGACGGCAAGCTCGCCAACGATCTCTCGACGGTGAACTTCTTCATGGTGCCGAAGATGCTGGTCGACAAGGAGACCGGCAAGATCACCGACCGGAACGGCGTGACCTGCGGCTCCATCGAAAAGAAGATGGGCATCAAGGGCAACGCCACCGCCGTGCTGAATTTCGACGACGCCGTCGCCTATCGCCTCGGCGGCCGCCCGCCGGAAAAGAAGACGGAGACCGGCGAGGTCAAGAAGTCGAAGTCGGCGGGCATGGCCGGCATGTTCGGCATGATGAACGGCGCGCGCATGGGCGTCGGCATTCAGGGCATCGCGATTGGCGAAGTCGCCTATCAGAACGGCGTTACTTACGCGAACGAGCGCCTTGCGGGGCGCGCGCTGACGGGCGCGAAGAACCCGGACGGCCCGGCGGACCCGATCATGGTGTTCCCGGATGTGCGCCGCCTGCTTCTGTCGTCGCGCTCCTTCGTGGAAGGCGCGCGCGCGCTCGCCATGTATGTCTCCATGCTGTTCTCGCTGCAGATTTTCGGCAAGGACGAGAAGGAACGCGAAGAGGCCGCCGATCTCGCGCAGCTCATGACGCCTGTCATCAAGGCCTTTTTCACCGACCGCGGCTTCCAGGCGGCGAACGACTCGATGCAGGTCTTCGGCGGGCACGGCTATGTGCGCGACCACGGCATGGAGCAGTTCGTGCGCGATGCGCGCATCAACCAGGTCTATGAGGGCGCGAACGGCATTCAGGCGCTCGACCTTGTGGGCCGCAAGATGACGGCGAAGGGCGGCCGCGCGACCATGACCTTCTTCGCGAAGGTGGAAGAGTTCATCAAGGAAAACGAGAACGACGCCGAGATGAAGCCCTTCATCGAGCCGCTCAACGCGGGCTACAAGCGCCTCGGCGAGGCGGCGGGCTGGCTGATGGAGAACGCTCCGAAGAACTACGACAATGCGGGCGCGGCCTCCTACGACATGCTGAATATTTTCGGCACGGTCGCGCTTGGCTGGATGTGGGCGCAGATGGCGAAGGTCTCGCTCGCGAAGATCAAGGCAGGCGAAGGCAACACGGCGTTCTACAAGCGCAAGCTGACGCTGGCGCGCTACTGGATGGAGCGCGAAATGCCGCTGACGAGCGGCTGGCTCGAACGCTCGAAGATGGGCGCGGAAGGCTTCATGGAGCTCGACGCCGCCGCCTTCTGAGGCTTCGCATCACTGAATGCAGGAAGGGCGCTTCGCCATTGTGATTCTGGGGGCGCCCTTTTTGTTTTTGCGCCCTTCCCCTGCGTCATATAGCTTTCGCGGCATATGAAAATCGCTATCCGTCAGGGGAAACGCATATGAAAAATCTCTTCAGCGTCGAGGGCAAGACGGTCCTCATCACCGGCGGCTCGCGCGGCATCGGCGAGATGATCGCGACCGGCTTCGTGGAAAACGGCGCGAAGGTCTATATCACCGCGCGCAAGGCGCAGGCCTGCAACGAACTGGCCGAAGAACTCTCGAAGAAGGGCACCTGCATTTCGCTGCCCTTCGACCTCGGCACACAGGAAGGGATTGCGGGCATCGCCGCCGAACTCGGCAAACGCGAGCCGAAGCTCGACGTGCTCATCAACAATGCGGGCGCGGCCTGGGGCGAGCCCATCGACGAATACACGGAGAGCGGCTGGGACAAGGTGCAGAACATCAACCTGAAGGGCGTGTTCTTCCTGACGCAGAAGATGCTGCCGATGTTGCGCAAGGCCGCGAGTGCGGAAAACCCGGCGCGCATCATCAACACAGCGAGCATCAACGGCATCGAGCCGCCGGACCTCGAAACCTATGCCTATTCCTCGTCCAAGGCGGGCGTCATCATGCTGACGCGGCATCTCGCCAAGCGGCTTGCGCGCGAGCATATCCTCGTGAACGCGATTGCGCCCGGCCCCTTCCCGAGCCAGATGATGAAGGCGACGCTGGAAACATTCGGCGATGCGATCAAGGCGGGCAACCCGCTTGGCCGCATCGGCACGCCGGAAGACGCGGCGGGCGTGGCGATCTTCCTCGCCTCGCGCGCTTCCGCCTATACGACCGGCGCAACCATCCCGGTCGATGGCGGCTCGGCGGAGGTTTGAGGCTGGAAAGGTTTCTCATCCCACCCTCCCCTCGGGGAGGGTCGAAATCAGGGAAGTGCAACGACCTGATTTCGGGGCGGGGGCTGTCCGCCGCTATTTCCCCCGCCCCGAGAAATTCTTCGTATGCTCGAATTTCTCGACCCGCCCCCAAGGGCGGGTGGGAAGTAAGTCATCGCATGTGGCAAATTTCGCTGGGATGACACTCAGTTTTTAAATCTGGAAATGAACAACCGCGCCTTCGTCCACCACTGACGGAGGCGCGTTTCCTTTTGCGGCGTATCGAAGACAGGCGCTTCGGCATCGGGCGCGAGAGCGACGGGCGGCGCATCGGCAATGACCGGCTGCACGAAGGCGGGCTCGGAAAGCGGCGCGGGTCTTTCCACCGGATGCTTCCGGCCCGTCGCACGCTCCGCCGTCTCGACAATGGCATCCGCAATCGCGGGAAGAAGCGGCAGCGGCATCTCATGCCCCATGCCCTGCATGACGCGAAGCTCGCTGCCGGGAATATTCGCCGCCGTGTCGAGCCCCGCCGCGACGGGCACCAGCGGATCGTCCTCGCCATGAATGACGGCCGCAGGCACGGCGATGGTGCGAAGTTTCGCGCGCCGGTCGCCATCCGCCATCACCGCCGCCATCTGCCGCATGACGCCCGCCGGATAATAGGCGCGCGCCGCATCGCGCGTGACCCATTCGCGCAAGGTTTCGCGGTCCGTCGGAAAACCGGGCGAGCCCAGAATTTCATAGGTCTTCACGCCGCGCGCGACGATGGCCTGCGTGTCATGCGCGGGCGGCGCGGGCGACAGGAACAGCGAATAGACGCGGGGCCGCGCGGGCGGGAGCATCGGATTGCCCGAACTCGACATGATGGAGATGAGGGAAAGCGTGCGCTCGGGAAAATCGAAGGCGACATGCTGCGCGATCATGCCGCCCATCGACGCCCCGGCAATATGCGCGCGCTCTATATGGAGCGCGTCGAGAAGCCCCACCGCATCCGCCGCCATATCGCCAAGCGTATAGGGAACGAAGGCGGACTTGCCCTGCATCAGCGAAAGGACGGCATCCGGCCAGACCAGCGCCCGGCCGCGCTCTATATGGGTGGAGAGGCCGCAATCGCGATTGTCGAAGCGGATGACGCGGTAGCCGCGCGCGGCAAGATCGCGGCAAAGCTCGATGGGCCACTGGGTGAGCTGCGCCCCGAGCCCCATGATCAGGAGGATCGTCTCGTCCTTTTCGGAACCGAAGCTCTCATATTCGATCTCGATTCCATTGGCTTGGGCTTTGGGCATGCGCCGGACGCTCCGTTACCGCACATCCTCCCTTTGAAGAGTATGGGGATTCGGGAACGCGGTGCCAAGGTGCCCCCTCACCCTTCCCACCACCGCTACGCGGCGGTGGGCCCCTTCCCTCTCCCCTGTGGGGAGAGGGTGATCCGAGCGATAGCGAGGATCGGGTGAGGGGTCGTCTTACTCCGCCGCCTTGCTCTGGAGCGCATGAAGCGCCATGAGCATGCCCTTGGCGACACCTTGCGCCGAGGCGGGGTTCTGACCCGTGACGAGACGGCCATCGCGAATGACCTTCTCCTCGAAAGGCGGAGACTTTTCGAAGCGCGCGCCGAGGCCGCGAAGTTCCGTCTCGAGCAGGAAGGGCACGACCTTGTCCTTGCCGGCCTTCTTTTCTTCCTCGTCGGTGAAGCAGTTGACGAGACGGTCCTTCACCAGCGGCGCACCGTCGGCGTCATGCGCGCCGAGAAGCCCGGCGGGCCCGTGGCAGACCGCGCCGACCACACCGCCCTTGTCATAGACTTCGGAGACGAGGCGGATCAGCGCGTCGTTCTCCGGCATGTCCCACATGGTGCCGTGACCGCCGGGCAGATAGACCGCGTCGAAATCCTTGGCGTTGAGTTCGGCGACGGGCACCGTGTTGTTGAGCGCCTTCACGGCCTCTGCATCGTCAAGGAAGCGGCGAACGGAAGCGGCCCGCTCTTCTTCCTTGTCGGGGAGGCTGCCGGGATCGGCCGGCGGCTCGCCGCCCTGAATGGAACCGAGCGTCACCTCCGCGCCGTTATCGGCGAAGACATAATAGGGCGTCGTCAGCTCTTCGTAGTGGAACCCGGTCTTGTCGCCCGTATCGCCGAGCTTGCCGTGGGAAGTTGCAACGATTGCAATGCGTTGTTTCGCCATCTCCGCTCTCCTTTCTTCTTCGGAAAGCGTCTCGCGAGCTACGCGAAACGCGAAAGCCCCCTTCCCTCCTGAGATAGGTTTAACGAGACGGAGAAAAACCCGTTCCATCGATAAAGGGTGCAGTTTCGCATAATGCCTGCCAGCACAACGCTCACGTGCCACCCTCCCCTCGGGCAGGGTCGAAATTCGTGAAGTGAGAACGAAATGAATTTCGGGGCGGAGGCTGGACATCACCGCACCCCCGCCCCGAGAAATTCTCCGCATGCTCGAATTTCTCGACCCGCCCCCAGGGGCGGGTGAGAAAAGCTGCCGCGAAGTTTACTCCGCCGCCTGCTGGCGCTCCGCCGCGCGGGCGTGGCTCGCGATGAGGTCGACATATTGCCCGCAAAGCTCGACCGGCAGGTCATGGCCCATGCCTTCGATCACGACATGCTTCGCGCCGGGGACAGACTTCGCCGTGTCCTCACCGCCGGACGGCGGAACAAGCGGATCGGCATCGCCGTGGATGACGAGGAAGGGCACGCTCACTTGTTTCAATTCATCCACGCGGCTGCCATCGCCGACGATGGCGGCATATTGCCGGATCGCGCCTTCGGGATAGTACATGTGGTCGAATTCGCGCGCGCAACGCTCGTAAAGCGCCTCATCCGTCATCGGGTAGGCCGGGCTCTGATAGACGCGGCGGCCCTTCATGCGATGGCGGATGACATCCTCGCGCTCCTCGGAAGACGGCTGCGCCTGCAACGCCTTCATCGCCTCGTCGCTCGCCTTCGGCAGATCGGGATTGCCGGTGGTCGACATGACCGAGGTGACGGAGAGAAGCCGCTCGGGATGATGGATCGCCATGCGCTGCACGATCATGCCGCCCATCGAAATGCCCATGATATGCGCCCGGCCGATCCCCAGCGCATCCAGAAGGCCGATTCCATCGGCGGCCATGTCGGCAAGCCGGTAGGGAATGGCAGGCTCCCTGCCTTCGCGCACCGCCCTGGCGACATCGGAAATCTGCGGGAGGCCTTTCAGCTTTTCCGATTTGCCGACATCGCGATTGTCATAGCGGATGACGCGGAAGCCCTTGTCGCGGAGCCCGTCCATCAGCTCTTCCGGCCAGCTCAGCATGGTGGAGCTGTAACCATTGACGAAGAGGATGGGCGTCCCGTCTGCCGGGCCGCGATCCTCGTAATTGATGGCGATACCGTTCGCCTTCACGCTCTGCATGTTCATGAGGCTTACTCCGCCGCTTTTGCCGCCGAAGCGCGCTTTGCTGAGGCCTCGATGGCATCGGCAAAGGTGCCGACCAGCGCGAGCGGGAAATCATGCCCCATGCCCGGCACTTCACGAAGCTCCGCACCCGGAATATTCGCCGCCGTGTCGCGCCCGCCCTCGACCGGCACCAGCGGATCGTCCGCGCCATGCAGCACGACCGCGGGGAGCGAGAGCTTCTTCAGCTTTTCGCGGCGGTCGCCATTGGCGACAATGGCCGCCATCTGGCGCGCGGTGCCGACCGGATAGAGCGAGCGGTTGACGTCGCGCGTCACCCACTGGCGAAGCGTTTCCTCGTCCGTGCGGTAGCCGGGGCTGCCGATCGTGTTCCAGGCAAGCATGCCGCGTTCGATGGCGGCAGGAATATCGCCTTCGGGCGCGGGCGTCATGAGGACGGCCATCGCTTCCGGCTTGCCCTGCGGCACTTCGGGATTGCCGGTGGTCGACATGATGGAGGTGAGCGAGAGCGCACGTTCGGGATGATTGATCGCGACGAGCTGCGCGATCATGCCGCCCATCGAGGCGCCCGCGATGTGAGCCTTCTTGATGCCCAGCGCATCGAGAAGACCGACCGCATCCTTCGCCATTTCATCGAGCGCATAAGGCGACTGCGCGGGCTTTCCCGCCATCAGCGCGCCGAAGATCGCCGTCATGTCCGGCATGCCGAGATCGTCGAACTTGGTGGAAAGGCCGACATCGCGATTGTCATAGCGGATGACGCGATAGCCGCGCGAGACAAGCTCGTCGCAAAGCTCCACCGGCCACATGGTGAGCTGCGCGCCAAGCCCCATGACGAGCAGGATCGTCTCGCGATCCTCCGGGCCGAAGCTCTCATATTCGATGGTAATGCCGTTCGACTTGACCTGCGGCATGGATGGTCCTCCCTGAGATTGATTGTTTCTTTGACGGCAAGTCTAGCAATGCGCTTGCAACCGGCGCATCCGAAACGATACTAATGAAAAACATTAAAGATCGGCCGGGAGAAACCGGCAAGCTTTAGCTTGAGGAGACAACGCCCCATGACCCTCGAATACGATCTCTTCTGGTCGTTCCGCTCGCCCTATTCCTATCTCGTGACGAAACGTCTCGTCGAATTCGAGCGCGACTATGACGTGAAGGCCAATGTGCGCCCGGTCTATCCGATTGCGGTGCGCATTCCCGGCTTTTTCAAGCAGGTGAACCCGATGTGGCCGCCCTACCTGATCAACGACACGGTGCGGATCGCGCAAATGGAGGGCCTGCCTTACGCCTGGCCCTCGCCCGACCCCATCGTCATGGACCTGGCTTCAGGCGAGGTGCCCGAGGAGCAGCCCTATATTCGCAGGCTCACACGCACAGGCGTGCTGGCGGCCGAACAGGGCAAGGGGCTTCCTTTCCTCTACGAGATTTCCACCGTGATCTTCGGCGGCGTGAAGAACTGGCATGAGGGCGGCCACCTGCGCGACGCGGCGAAGCGCGCCGGGCTCGACATGGATGCGCTCGACGCGCAGGCCGAAAAGGAAACCGGCCGGATCGAGACCGTGATCGCGGAGAACGAGGCGGCGCAGAAGGCGGCGGGCCATTGGGGTGTGCCGCTGATGGTTTACGAGGGCGAACCTTTCTTCGGGCAGGACCGCCTCGACCACCTGAAATGGCGGCTGGAGCAGAAGGGGCTGAAGAAGCGCTAGGCGCCAGCGTCACCCTTCTCATACCCAGAGAAATAGAACGTCATGACCCGGCTTGTCCGGGTCATCCACGTCTTCCTTCTTCATCGCCGCCAAAGACGTGGATGGCCCGCATAAAGCGGGCCATGACGAGTTTGGGGAAAGGCCTTCCTACTCCCTCGTCCCCACAAGCCCGAGCTGCGCGGCGATGGCAACCGCATGGGCGCGTGTGCGCGCACCGAGCTTCGCCACCGCATTATCGAGATGGTAGCGGACCGTCGTCGGCTTGATGCCATTGCGCTCCGCGATCTCGGCTTCTCGCAGACCCTGCGCGGCAAGCGACAGACAATCGCGTTCACGCGGCGTGAGCGCGGCGCTGTCTTCCTCGCGGGGGCGGCTCCGCTTCGCAAGCCGGTCCTGCAATGCAGTGAAAACGTGGCCCGCGAAAAGGAGTTGCGGCGCGGCGGCCTCGATGATCGCTTCGACTTCCTCAAGCGGCTGCGGCCCCGCGAAGCCGAGCATGGCGACGCGGGCAAGAGGGAGCCGCACAGGGACGACGAGGACGGAATTGAAGCCCTGCCCCCGCATCATACCCGCGACCTGCTTCTGCTCGCCGCTATAGGGCCGGCGGTGGCGGCGGTGATCGTCGTAAAGGCTGATCGCAAAGGGCATGTGCTCGAAGCGGCAGCGGATATTGAGCGGCATACGAAGCGCGATGCCCCCCTCCCAAAGGGCCGCGACGATTTCCGGCGGCCAGCCCTGCCGGCGCAGAAAGGCTTCGGCGGCAGGATCGTATAGCGGCGAGGCGACATCGCTGGTCCAGATGGCGCGGGGCATGGCGATGAGGGAGGCAATCTCGCCAAGCGCGGCCTCGGCGGCGGGAAGCGTCGCCGCATGGCAGAGCGCGAGCGCGGCGGCCTGCAATGCCGCTTGGTCGAGGCCCGGTGCGCTTTTACGCTTCGATTTGAGCCGCCCGGCTGCCATTTCCAGATCCTGCAGTTTTCGAGGGGACGCGAGCGGTTTTATATCCGATATTGCAGGGAGAAGGCGAGCCTCCCCGCCTCTGGGCCCTGCTGGACCCTGGGGGAGCGGGGAGCTAGCCTCGCCTTCCCAGTCTGAGGCCAAAAACGGATTTCCGAGAAATGCAGCGCGACCTTGCCGCCATGAGTGCCACCGAATACGACCTCGTGATCGTGGGGGGCGGCATTACCGGCGCGAGCACGGCCTGGGATGCAAGCCTTCGCGGGCTGAAAGTGGCGCTGCTGGAGAAGGACGACTTCGCCCATGCAACGACATCGGGCTCCTCAAAGCTGGTGCATGGCGGGCTTCGCTATCTCGTGAACGGCGAGTTGAAGCTCGTGCGCGAGTCGCTGCGCGAACGGCGCATCTGGGAGAATGTCGCGCCGCATATGGTGCACCCCCTGCCCTTCGTCATTCCGACCTATGGCTGGGGGATGAAGGGGCCGCTGGTGCTGGGCATCGGGCTCGCGCTTTACGATCTGCTCTCCTTCGACCGCAACTGGCTTTCCGACGACGACAAGAAGCTGCCGGGCTTCCGCCGCCTCTCCAAGGGCAAGGCGCTCGATCTCGTGCCCTCGCTCAAGCGCGAGGGGCTGACCGGCGCCATGGTCTATTACGACTGCCAGATGTTCGCGCCCGAGCGGCTCTGCCTCGAATGCATCGAGGGCGCGGTGGAATGCGGCGCGGATGTCGCGAACTACGCGGAAGTGACGGGCTTCACCACGGAAGCGGCGATGGGGCGCGGCGTGAAGGTGACGGGCGTGAGCGTGGCGGACGAGGTGACGGGCGCGACGCACACCATCCGGGGCAAGGTGGTGGTGAACGCGGCCGGCCCCTGGGCCGACAAGACCATGGCCATGGCGGACGAAACGCCCGCGCGGCGGCTCATCCGCTCCAAGGGCATCCACATCATCACGCGCGATCTTTCCGGCGACCACGCGCTCGCGGTCCAGTCCTCCATCGGCGGGCACTTCTTCGTCATTCCCTGGCGCGGCTACACCATCATCGGCACGACCGACACCGTATTCGAGGAAGACCCCGACGAACTCGGCGTGACGGAAAAGGACATCGCGGATTTTCTCGCCGTCGTGAACGATGGACTGCCGGGACTGCACCTCAAGCGCGAGGACGTGATCCACTTCTATGCAGGCATCCGCCCGCTCGTCGACACGACGCCGCAGGAAGTGCCGGGCGCCGAGACGGACGGCGAAAGCACGAAAGAAGCCGAAAAGAAGGACAGCTACAATGCGAGCCGCGCGGCGGAGGTCTATGACCATGCGCCCGAAGAAGCGATAGACGGGCTCATTTCCGCCATTGGCGGCAAGTGGACGACATCGCGCCACCTTGCCGAACAGGTGGTCGACCTCGCGCTCAAGAAACTCGGGCGCGCGGCGAAATGCGAAACGCAATGCACGCCGGTCTATGGCGGCGACATGGCTCGGCTGAAGACATATGTGGCGCGCGCGCAGAAGCGGCATCCGCATCTGGCGCCCGACATCGTGGAAAATCTCGTGAACTTCTATGGCAGCCGCATCGACGAGGTACTGGCGACGGCGGACGAGAAGCCCGGCGAGCGCGAGGCGCTGCTGAAGCGGATCGCACCCGACAACCCTGTGATCGGTGTGCAGGTGGTACATGCCGTGCGGCACGAAATGGCGCTGCATCTCGATGACGTGATCTTCAGGCGCACGGGGCTTGGCACGCTGGGCAATCCGGGCTCGCCCGTGGTGAAGCAGGTGGCGGAGCTGATGGGCCGCGAACTCGGCTGGGACGAGACGGCGCTCGCGAACGAGATTTCCGGCACGGTTCGTCTGTTCGAAACGATACCGGGGAAGTAGGGGAGGAAGGATCATGAGCGGGGGAGGAATGCCGCATGTGGCGGCGGTGGTAAACCCGCGTTCGGGCGGCGGCCGGACGGGCCGCGCCTGGCGCGTCATTTCCGAAACCATCGAAAGGGAGCTGGGGCCGGTGCGTACGCATTTCACCGCTGCCCCCTCGACACCGCATTTCCTGCCCGCCGCCGAGCTGACCTCGCGCGCGCTGAAGGAAGGCGCGCAACTCGTGATCGCGGTGGGCGGCGACGGCACCATCGACGAGGTGGTGAACGGCTTTTTCGAGCATGGGCTCCCGATCAACCCGGAAGCGCATCTCGCGATCCTGAACGCAGGCACGGGCGGCGACTTCCGCCGCACCTTCGACATGCCGGAGGAAACGGCCGAGGGCGTGAAGCGCATCGCAAGCGGCGGCACACGCCGCATCGATATCGGCAAGCTCACCTTCATCGCAGAAGACGGGCGGGAGACCACACGCTACTTCAACAATATCGCGAGCTTCGGCCTGTCCGGCGAGACGGTGCGCGCGGTCAACAATGCAACCTGGCAGAAAAGCTTCGGCGGCAATTTCGCCTTTACCTGGGCAACGCTGATGACGGCATGGCGCCACAAGCCGCGGCCCGTGAAGATCGAAACGGATGAGGGCTTCGAAACGGTCGCGAATATCGGCCTCACCGCCGTCGCGAACGGACGCTATTTCGGCAGCGGGTTGAAAGTGGCGCCCGATGCCGAGCCCGATGACGGATTGTTCGATGTCGTCATCATGCGCGATCTCGGCTTCATGGATCTGGTGAAGGGCGGCGGCGATCTTCGCGAGGGCACACATGTGAACGGCCCGAAGGTAGACGTGGTGCGCGCGCGAAGCGTCACCGCGACGCCGCTCGGCACCGAACCCGTACTTATCGATGTGGATGGCGAAGGGCCGGGGCGTCTTCCCGCGCGCTTCGAGATATTGCCCGGCGCGCTGACGCTGCGCTGCTGAGAGAAGAGGACGAACGAGAATGACCATCGACCGCACCACACTGCGCTGGAACGGCTGGGGCCCGGTGAAGCAGGAGAACCCCCTGCCCGACGATGCGCCGCAATGGGCCTGGATCGAGGAGGCGCTGGGCGTCTCGCGCCTCGCCTCGACGCCGGCCGTGGCACTGCACGACGTCCGGCTGCCGCATTCGCGGCTTTCGGAGGAGCTGCTCGGCAAGCTGCGCAACATTTCGGGCGACAACCAGGTGCGGACCGACGATTACGAACGCGCCTTTCATGCACGCGGCAAGAGCTATCACGACCTGCTCTATCTTCGCGCGGGCAAGCTCGACATGGCGCCGGACGCGGTCGTCTATCCCCGCAGCGCCGACGAAGTGCTCGCCATCGTGAAGCTCTGCGCGGAGGAAGAGATCGCGCTCATCCCCTTTGGCGGCGGCTCGTCCGTGGTGGGCGGCGTCAACGCCATGCCGAAATCGCTCGGCGGCGCGGTGCTGACGCTCGACACGACGCTAATGACGCGCATCATCCAGATCGACAAGGTATCGATGACGGCGCGGATCGAGGCGGGCATCTATGGGCCGCATCTCGAAGAGCAATTGCAGAGCCATGGCGTGACGCTCGGCCATTATCCGCAGAGCTTCCAGCTTTCGACGCTGGGCGGCTGGATCGCGGCACGCGGCGCGGGCCAGCAGTCGAACCGCTACGGCAAGGCGGAGAAATGGCTCGTCTCGGCGAAGCTCGCAACGCCGAAGGGCTTCTGGACGACGGAGGCGACACCCGCTTCCGCCGCGGGGCCGAACCTCAACCAGCTCGTCGCCGGATCGGAAGGCACGCTCGGCGTCATCGTGGAGGCGACGGTGAAGATCCATGACCTGCCGGAGCGGAAGGACTATCGCGGCTATCTCTTCAAGACCTTCGCACAGGGCGTCGAGGCCGCGCGCCGCATCAACCACGCGGAAATCCCCGTTGCCATGGTGCGGCTGTCGGATGCGCCGGAAACCTATTTCTTCCAGGCGCTTTCATCGTCCGGGTCGGGCGGACTGAAATCGAAGCTGCAGCGCATGTACCTCAAGATGAAGGGCTTCAACGATGCGCCCTGCGTCATGCTGATCGGCCATGAAGGCGAGAAGGAAACGGTGATCTGGGCGCAGGAGCAGACGGAAGCGGTCTGCAAGCGGCTCGGCGCGCTGGCGCTGGGCACAGGGCCCGGCAAACGCTGGTATCACGGCCGCTTCAACGGACCTGCCGTGCGCGACCCGATGATGGATCGTGGGCTCGGCGTCGAGACGCTCGAAACCTCGACGCGCTGGTCGAACATCGCGAACCTGCATGACAAAGTGGTGGGCGCGATCACCGATGCGATTGCCGCCAACGTGCCGGAGCAGAATGCGCGCGGAATCGTGATGGCGCATGTGAGCCACTCCTATCCCGACGGCGCGAGCCTCTATTTCACGTTTGTTTTCCCGCGCCAGCTCGACCGCGAAGTCGAGCAATGGCAGGCGATCAAACGCGCGGCGTCGGACACGATCGAGATGAATGGCGGCACGATCAGCCATCATCACGGCGTCGGCGCGGATCACGTTCCCTGGCTCGGCGAGGAGAAGGGCGAGATCGGCATGTCGATCCTCAAGGCGACGAAGCGCGAGATGGACCCGAAAGGCGTGATGAATCCGGGGAAGGTGTTGGGGTAGAAGACGGTCAGAGCTTACCGGAAAATTCTCCGAACTCCGGAATGCCGGATTGCCAGTCACGAACCAAGAACTCTCGGGACGAAGTCATACACACCTGCATAGGCTGGCATTTCACAGGTGCCTGACCAATCACATTCAGTTCACTGTCGAGAAGAGCGACATCATTGCTGTAGGGCCGGGCGACAATACACAAGCCATCGATCTGAGCCTGATACTCTCCGACGAAGCGTCGCTGGAATCCGTCTCCTCCATCCTGAAGCCGCACCTTTTGAGTGGTGCGGCGCGCACTGGCGTCGACAAGACAAAGAGTGTCGTAGTCGCTTGCAAGAAAAGTTGAGCCCGAAATCATCGACATTCCCGGATTGCCACCGCTTCCAGCCAAGACAATAGAACCAACCGGAAGGTTGGTGGCCACGTCCACGATAACGAGCTTCGAACTGCGCTGAACCGAAACGACAACTTCCTTTCCGCCGGACACCGCGAGGCAGTCAACAAGCCCCTGATAGCCGAGATCGTAGGTCTCCGCATTGTACCAGCCGAGGTCGATGTCCTTGACCTCACCAAGTAGGTATTCAACCAGAAGAACTTTTTGCCCTGTCAATCCTTTGACGACGCATGCTCGATCGACCATGCGCCAGACGTCCATGTCGCCATCAAGAACGGGGCCAGTGGCGTCAAGCAGGACCGAAGAAAGAATTTCTTCAGGACGGCTGACGTGGCGCACCGAAGCGACAACACCCGCGCTCTCGCCGTGGGTGACGCGGAAAAACCCGTCCCTACCGCCGCGCACACCGACGAACTGAGCGCCGGGAACCGGGATAAGGGTTTCAGCTCTGGACTCAAGATCACAGCACCAGATCGCGCCGTGATCGATCCAGCCCATGCTGCCGAGTACTCTTTTTCGAGTTTCATCCAATATCATTGCGCGCCATTTCGATGGCGGTGGCGAAATCCGGCGCGCGGGTGACGCGGGCAAGAACGCCCATATCGCCCAGCACGCGCTCGGGCTGCGGCTGGAGCGCAGTGACGATGACCTTCGTGCCGTTCCGCTCGCAGCGCTCGATCATGGTTTCGAGCGCGGAGACGCCCGTGGCATCAATGATCGGCACGGCGCGCATCCGCAGGATCAGCACTTTCGGCGTGGCGCCGATCCGGTCGAGCGTTTCGCCGAGCCGCATGGCGACGCCGAAGAAAAACGGCCCGCGAATGAGGCTCGCCGCAACGCCGGGCGGAAGCTCGTATTCCTGCATGGGCACGAATTCATGCGGTGTCGTGTCGCTTACATCTTCTTCGACGAGATGAAGATCGGCCTGCACCTCGACCGCCTCCGACATGCGGTGCATGAAGAGGACGGCGGCAAGGACCACGCCAACCTCGATGGCGACGGTGAGGTCGACCAGCACGGTGAGTGCGAAGGTGATGAGAAGGACGGCGCGGTCGCCGAAGGGCGCGCGCATCAGATGCCGGAACTTGTCGATCTCGGACATGTTCCACGCGACGACGAGCAGCACGGCGGCAAGCGAGGCGAGCGGAATATAGGCCGTGACGGGCCAGGCAACCGCCATGAAGCCGAGCAGGAAGACGGCGTGCAGCATGCCGGCGATTGGCCCGCGCGCGCCCGCGCGAATATTCGTGGCCGTGCGCGCGATGGCGCCCGTTGCGGGCAAACCGCCCACGGCGGCGGAGGCGCAATTCGCGACGCCCTGCGCGACAAGCTCGCAATTCGAGCGATGACGGCGGCCCGTCATGCTGTCCGCAACCATCGCCGAGAGAAGCGACTCGACGCCGGCGAGGAAGGCGATGGTGAAGGCGCTTGGGAAAAGCGCGATCAGGCGCTCCATCGAGACGTCCGGGAAAGCGGGCAATGCAAAGGAAGGCTCAAGCCCCGCGAAACGCGAGCCGATGGTGTCGGTGGGGAGCCCGAAAAGCCAGACGAAGAAGGAAGCGGCCACGACCGCGATCAGAAAGCCCGGCCAGTTGGGCCGCTTGCCCTTCAGCCAGACGATGAGCGCGAGCGATCCGGCCGCGACGAGAAGCGTCTGCACGGTGGTACTCGGCAGCGCCTCGCCAAGAGCCCATATCTTTTCGACGAATTCCGCCGGTTCGTTCGCGAGGGAAAGACCGAGGAAATCCTTGATCTGGCTTGTCGCGATAATGACCGCGATGCCCGCCGTGAAGCCGGTGACGACGGGCTCGGGAATATATTTGATGAAGGTGCCGACGCGCAAAAGTCCCGCGCCGATCAGCAGAAGCCCCGCCATTGCACTGGCAAGAACGAGCCCGTCATAGCCGTGGACCGCGATGACGTTGAAGACGACAACGACGAAGGCGCCGGTCGGCCCGCCGATCTGGAAGCGGCTGCCGCCAAGCGCGGAAATAAGAAAACCTGCGATGACGGCAGTAATGAGGCCCTTGTCGGGCGTTGTGCCGCTGGCAATGGCAAGCGCCATGGAAAGCGGCAATGCGACGATGGAAACGGTAAGCCCGGCGATGAAGTCGCTGCGGAAATCGGCAAAGCGGTAGCCTTCCCGAAGCACGGTGACGAGCTTCGGCACAAAGAGTTGCGACGGTGATGTCTTCGCGCTCGTGGCCCCGGCCCCTTCTTGTGCTCCTAGTCCCCATCGACGATCTTGCGGAGTTCTGCTTTCGCGATCTTCTCGAGGGTCGAGCGCGGGAGCGCATCGACAATCCGAATGTCGCGCGGACGCTTGAAGTCCGCAAGCCCTTTGGCGCAGGCTGCGTCGATCTGCGCGGCGAGATCCTTCGGCGCCGCCGCCTCGCCGCCCGGCACGAGAACGAAAACGGCAGGCACTTCATCGAGCATTGGATCGCGCTTGGCGACCACCGCACATTCCTGAATGCCGGGGACGGTCATCACGACGCGCTCGATCTCGGAGGCAGCGACATTCTCGCCGCCGACCTTCAGCATGTCCTTGTCGCGATCGGCAAAGGCGATGAAACCGTCCTCGCCCAGCGTCACGCGGTCGCCGGTGACGAAATAGCCCTGATCGTCATAGGTCTTGGCGGTCGCTTCCGGGTTGTTGAGATATTCGAGGAAGAGTGAGAGACCTGGCACGCCGCGCACGAGAAGATTGCCCGTTTCGCCCGGCGCAACGGAGACGCCATTGTCGTCGAGGATCGCGATTTCATAAGCCGGAGAGGGCTTGCCGATGGACATGGAGCGGTTCGGCAGATGAATGTCGCCGACGATGCCATGCGTGATCGTTTCCGTCATGCCCCACCAGCCGATGGTCTTGATGCCGAAATAATCATCCGTGGGCGGCGCGGAAACGCCGTTGCCCCAATAGCGATAGGAATGGGACTTCGGCAGTTCCTGGCTCATCAGCGCACGCAGGCAGAACGGCACCATCGAGGTCCATGTGCAGCCATGTTTCTGCGAGACAGGCCAGAAGCGCGAGGCGGAGAAACGCGGCTGGAGAACGACCGTCGCGCCCGCCCAGAGGGCGGCGAGCACGGAATAGGACTGCGCATTGGTGTGGAAGAGCGGCAGATAGGTGAGATGCACATCCGATGCACGCAGGTCTTCATGCATCGCGCAGAGCTTTCCGCCCCAGAGCGCATTCGCATGAGTCCAGACGACACCCTTGGGCCGCGACGTCGTGCCCGACGTGTACTGAACGCCGACAGGCAGCATCGGCTCCGGCGCGCGCATCGGCACATCCGTTATGTCGCCATAGAGCGCAACGAAGCTTTCTGACTTCGGCGGACGGTCTTTCTCTTCCGGTTCAGCGCCATTATCCGTTTCGGTAACGGCAAGCCATTTTATGTGTTTGCACGAGAGGGCAACGAGCGCGGCAAAGCGCGGCTGCGTGATCGCGCCGACGACTTCGGCATGTTCGCTGAAGTAGATGAGGTCGTCTTCGACCGAGCGCGCATTCGTCGTGACGGCGACGGCACCGAGATGAGCGCAGGCATACCAGGCGATGAGGCTTTCGGGACAATTGTCGAGATGGATGAGAACGCGCTCGCCCTTTTTCACGCCGCGCTTCTTCAGGCCCGCCGCGACCTGCTTCACCTCATGCTCGAAGCGCGCATAAGACCAGGTGTGCGCCTCGCCCTCGAAAGGTTCCCAGATAAGAAAAGGGTGATCCGGCCGCGCAGCGGCATGAACGCTGAGAAGATGCGGCACATCGAAATTCGAGAACGGATGAACGAGCGGCGAACGCAGCGCAGGCATGTCTCTCTCCCCCGGAATGTTCCTTGTTTGCTTTCCCGTCATATATCCCATGCTTGTGCCCGGTTCCATTCCCGCCCTAGACTTTTGACCGGGGGTCAGAGAGGGAGGAGACGGCGGGGAGACGTGCAACACGACGAAAGGGTCCGTGCATGGCGCCAGAAGCGAAGCCGCTCCGCGATATAAAGGGTCTTCTGATCGATGTGGGCGGAGTGCTCTATCAGGGCGATGAAGCCATTGAAGGATCAGTGGAGGCCCTGAAAGGCCTGCGCGAACGAAAGCTGCCCTTCCGCCTTTTGACCAACACGACGCGAACGTCGCGCGCAAGGCTCGCGGCAAAGCTCAAGGGCTTCGGCTTCGATGTGAATGAAGCTGAAATCGTGACGCCCGCGAGCGTCGCAGGCGCCGTTCTCGCACGCGACGGCGCGAAACCCCGTCTTCTTGTCCATCCCGACCTGGTGCCCGATTGCCCGGCGGAAGCAGCGGAACCCGACGCCGTGCTGATCGGCGATGCGGGCGAGCATTTCACCTTCGAGGCGATGAACCGTGCCTTCAATGTGCTGATCGAAGGCGGGAAACTCTACGCGCTCGGCAAGAACCGTTTCTTCCGCGGAAAAGACGGCTATGAACTCGACGCCGGCCCCTTCGTCGCCGCGCTCGAATTCGCGGCGGAAGTCGAAGCCGTCCTGATCGGAAAGCCCTCGCGGGCATTCTTCGAAACAGCGGCGAAGGACATGAACCTGACGCCTGAAAACGTCGCGATGGTGGGCGACGATGTGGAAAGCGACGTGGAAGGCGCCATCGCGGCAGGGCTTGGCGGCATACTCGTGAGAACAGGCAAGTTCCGTGAGGCGGATGGCGAGCGCGCAAAAAAAGGCGGCGCTCATGTCGCCGCCTCTCTTGCTGCTGTCGTCGAAGAACTGAGCGCCTAGGCGAGCGCTTCCTTGAGCGCCTTCGCCGCCGCCTTCACCGCATCGCGCGACACATCGAGCGCGCCTTGCAGGTTGAAGAAGCCGTGGATCATGCCTTCGTAGTTCACATATTCGACATCGACGCCCGCCTTCTTGAGAGCTTCGGCGTAAGCCTTTCCCTCGTCGCGCAGCACGTCGTAACCGGCAGTGACAACATAGGCAGGCGGCAGGCCCGCAAGCGACGACGCGCGAAGCGGTGCCGCATAGGGGTTCGAGGGATCTTCGCCGGCGGCGAGGACATAATGGTTCCAGAACCAGTCCATGCCTTCGGCTTCAAGGAAATGACCTTCCGCGAAATCCTTGTAGGACTGTGTGCCGCGCGGGGCGTCCGTCACCGGATAGATGAGCAGCTGGAAGGCAATCTCCGGCGTCTTCTCCGCCTTCGCCTTGAGGCAGACGGCGGCGGCGAGATTGCCGCCCGCGCTGTCGCCCGCAACCGCGACGCGGTTCGGGTCGATACCGATTTCAGACGCATTCGCCTCCACCCACTTCACCGCCGCATAGGCATCGTCGAAGGCGGCAGGAAAGGGATGTTCCGGCGCGAGGCGGTAATCGACGGCAATCACCTTGCAGCCTGCCTCGTTGGCGAGTGTGCGGCAAAGCGCGTCATGGGTTTCAAGGTCGCCGATGACCCAGCCGCCGCCATGATAATAGACAAGCGCGGGACAGGTGCCGCCGGCCGCCACCGGCGTATAGAGGCGGACGGGAATGTCACCCGCCGGGCCGGGGATCGTGCGGTCCTCGACCTTGCCAATGGCAACGCCCTGAAGATCGAGCATACCGGCCATCGCGCGATACATCTCGCGTCCGCCCTCCGGCGGCAGGTCGATGAGGCGAGGCGCATCGGGATCGGCGCCAAGCTGATCGAGTAGCGCCTTTGCCTGTGGATCGAGTGACATGCTGGTGGTCCTCCCCGCCTTGTTTTTGTCGCGAAGGCCCCTTTTATCCGCCGGGAACCGGGCGCGCCAAGCGGCAAATTGGCAGGAGGGCCCAGAGAAGGGCCGAGAGAAGGGCCGAGAAGAAGACTCTAGTGAAGAACCTCGCCATCGCGGCTGCGGCGGCCTTCCACCATGTCCTCGACCACGACCCGGAGCATCCGCCAGGCATCGGCGCGCATTTTCTCGCCGATCTCCTCAAGCTCGCAGACCGCCGTATCGGCATAGGAAAGCGCCTTGCGGCCATGCGTATCGACCATATAGGCGGCGAGGAGGTTGATTTCGTGATCGGTGATCATGTCTCGGGGTCTCCGGTTGGACTTGTTTTGCCAACCGGATTGCAACCGCCGGACCAAAGAGAGGATGCAAATAAAATCAATAGCTTAAGAGAAAGCCGCCCTGCCCGTGCCGGAGGGCCCGGCAAGCTTTGCCGGAACGAAAAGGGCGGAATGCGGCCGATTTTGCCGCCGCCTTGCCCTACCAGGGTTCGGCATGGGTGCGGATGTCGATTTCGAAGCTCCAGGCGGAGCGCTTCTGGCGGTGAAGCTGAATGAATGCCTCGGCAATGCCTCCGAGATCGATCAGGCGGCCTTCCTGCTCCCGCAGGGCCGCATAATCCGGCACCAGCGTATGCAGCTTCTCGCCGGAAATGCCGCCATCGATCACGACATGCCCGACATGGAGACCGAGGGGGCCGAGCTCCTTCGCAACACTCTGCGCAAAGGTGCGAAGTCCGCCCTTGGCGGCGGAAAAGGCGGCGAAACCTTCCTTGCCGCGCATGCTGGACGATGCGCCGGTGAAGAGGATCGTACCCTCACCGCGCGGGCTCATATGGTCGGACGCCTCGCGCGCGAAGAGAAAGGCGCCGAAGGTGCAGACCCGCCAGCAGCGCTCGAAATAGTCCGCCGTCATGCCCGAAACCTTGCCCGGCATGTTGTTGCCCGCATTGTAGATGGCAAGTTTCACAGGCCCCGTTTGCTCGGCGCAGTTCCACAGGTCGATCATCTGCGCCTCATCCGTCACGTCGCAAAGGAAAGCCGTCGCCTGGCCGCCTTCCGCCCGGATCGCCCCGGCGACGGCCTCGAGCTTTTCGAGCGTGCGGCCCGCGACGAAGACATGCAGCCCCTCGCCCGCCGCACGGTGAGACAGCACCGCGCCAAGCCCCCTCTCAGGCCCGACGCCTGCGACGATTGCCGTTTCGACCATGATCATCCTCCCGCTTCAGCATCCTGAAGCAGGATACATAGTCAGTTCGGAAAGAGAACCAAGAGAAGAAATATCAACCGGCGAAGCCGCCTTCATCGAGGAAACTCTGTTCCTCCGGCGTCGTCTCGCGCCCCACGACCCCGTTGCGATGGGGAAAACGGCCAAAGCGGCGGATGATATCGGCATGCTCAATGGCAAATTTCATCGTTTCGGGATCGTCGAGACGCTGCGCGAAATAGACGAGACCGCGCTCCTGCGCTGCGAGATCTTCCGAATGCATATAGGGCATGTAGAACCATTTGCGCGCAGTGACCGGCGTCTCGACGTCCAAACGGCGGCGCACGGCCTCATCGGCAAGCGCAAGCGCTTTCGCATCCTGCGTGAAGGCGCGATGATCGTTGCGCCAGAGATTGCGGGAAAACTGGTCGAGCACGAGGATGAGCGCGAGCATGCCCTGCGCATCCGCCGCCCAGCCATCGAGCTTGCCCGCAGCGGCTTGCGCATGCGTCTCGCCGAAGCGGCGGCGGATTTCGGCGTCGAAGGTGTCGCTCTTCTTGAACCATTTTTCCGGTCCGGCTGCGAACCAAAAATCGAGAACGTCGCGCGGACGGATCATGGCAACACCTCAAACCACAATCACATCTTCAGGCACCGGGTCCTGATAAAGACGCTCGACAAGATGGGCGCGGCGCGAAGCCGTAGCCGCCTGGTTCACATAGCCCTTGTCGGTGATCTCGTGCCCGTCGATCGAGGGCGGCTCAAGCATCAGGTGAATGCGCGCGATGCGCGTGGACGACCCGCCGCCCGCCTTGTTGTGTTTCTGAAGCGCGGCGCGCAGATGCTCGACAACTTTCGGGTGTGAGATGACCGCCTGCGGGTCCGCATCGTCGGGGAGCCCCGCGATCTTCCGCGCGCCTGCGATATTCGGCCAGGCGAGCAGCGCAATATAAGGCTTGTCGAGACCGCAGACGACCGCGTCCTGAACGAGCGGCGTGCAGGCACCAACCGCATCGGCGCGCAGCGTACCGGTCGAGACCCATGTGCCCGAAGACAGCTTGAAGTCTTCCGTCACGCGCCCATCGAACACAAGGCCGAGCTCCGGTTTCGTCTCATCAAGAAACTTTGCCGCATCGCCGAGGCTGTAGAAACCTTCTTCATCGAAAACTTCCGCCGTCTTTTTGGGATCGTTAACATATCCGGGCGTGACGGTCGGTCCCTTTACGCGCACTTCGAGCTTCGCCCCATTCGGCACGAGCTTCAGCGTGATGCCCGGAACAGGAAGACCGACGAGACCGACGCGCTCCGTCACCCAATGGACGACGGTGATGCCTTGCGTCTCCGTCGCGCCATACATAGTGGTGAGCGGAATGCGCATGCCCGTCTCCGCAACCGCAAGCGCCTGCATGCGGTCATATATGTCGCTCGACAGCGTTGCACCGCCATAGCCCATATATTCGAGGTTCTTGAAGAAGCTCGCACGCAGCGCCTCGTCGCGCTCCATCGCGTCCGCCAGCATCGCGAAGGCGACAGGCGCGGAGCCGAAGACGCGCGGGGAAACCTCACGCAGATTGGCAATCGTCTGGTCGAACATGCCGGGAACGGGCTTGCCCGCATCGAGATGAACCGTGCCACCAGACGACATATTGCCATTGAAGCCGATATTGCCGGCGGAAATATGGTTCCACGGCATCCATTCGAGGCTCTGCGGAATTTCGTTCGGGTCCGGCTCTTCGCTGCGGAGCGCTTCGCCCGCCGCGACCTGTGCCACCATCATGCGATGCGTCTGGACAACGCCCTTCGGCATGCCGGTGGAGCCGGAAGTGAAGAGATATTTGGCAACCGTATCGTGGCCGATCTTTTCCATCGAGGCGCGCACGGCATCGTCCGGCGCAGTCGAGACGAGGTCGTCATAGGAGGTCGCGCCGGAAACGCTGCCCGACTGCGTGACGATCTCGGCGCCATCGCCAACGGCGGCAAGCGCCTTAGCAAAGAGGTCGCCATTGTCGGCAAAGATCATCTTCGGCTGCGTGAGAGCGACAACATGACGAAGCTTCGCAAAGTCGGAACTCATCAGCGAATAGGGAACGCTGACCGGTGCGACGGGCACGCCCGCCTTCATCGCGCCCAGCGTCATGACGGCATGGGCAATGGAATTTCCCGACAGGATCATGAGCGGCGTCGAATTGTCGAAGCCGCGCGCGAGAAGGGCGGCGGCGACGGCATCGGCCTTCGCGTTGGCTTGCCCATAGGTGATGAACCGCCAGGCGCCATCGGCATCGCGCTCGCCGATGAAGTTGCGCTCGGGGTGTTCGGCGGCACGCTCTTCGAGAATATGCGGCACGCTGCGCTTCATCTCGGGCAGCGGATGATCCGATGAGATATAGATCGCGCCGTCGTCACCGCGCTTCACGCTCACCTTCGGCGGTTTCTGCTTCAGCGGCTTGAACGGCGCGGGGCTTCCCATGTCCTCTGCGAGGCTCATTGCATTTCTCCACTATGAATGTCTTTCAGGGCTCGCCGGTTTTGACGCGGGCAGCCCGGGTTCTTTGATTTCGAATTCTGCGCCCGTCAGTTGATCATGCGGGTGCGGCCTTCCCAGTAGGGAGCGCGCAGCTCACGGCGGAGAATCTTGCCTGAGGGATTGCGTGGCAGAGCCTCGATGAAATCGACGGATTTTGGCACCTTGTAGCCGGCGATGCGCGTCTTTGCGAAAGCGATGATGTCCTCGGGACTGGCCTGCTCGCCGGGCTTCAGCACGACGATGGCTTTCACTGCCTCACCCCATTTTTCATGCGGCACACCGATAACGGCGGCATCGGCAATGGCCGGATGACCGAAAAGCGCGTTCTCGACTTCGGCGGGATAGATGTTTTCACCACCAGAAACGATCATGTCCTTCACCCGGTCATGGATGAAGAGATAGCCGTCCTTGTCGAAGAAGCCCGCATCGCCTGAATGGAACCAGCCGTCGCGGATCGCATCTTCCGTCGCCTCGGCGCGGTTCCAGTAGCCCTTCATGACCGAGCCGCCGCGAATGACGATCTCGCCGACATCACCGACCGGCACATCCTCGCCGTTTTCGTCCACGACGCGGATTTCCATGTCGGGGCTGACGATACCGCAGGAACGGAGCTTTCCTTTCGCCGGATCATGCGCGTCCGGCGGCAGGCTGGTGGCCCCGCCCGCCGTTTCCGTCAAGCCGTAGAGCTGAACGAAGCCCGCGCCCTTGAATGTGTCTTGCGCGCGGCGAAGCACATCTTCCGCAATGGGCGAGGCGCCATAGAGAATTTGCCGGAGGCTCGAAACATCGGTGGATGCGATATTCGGCTGCTGCAGAAGGAAGAGAATGACTGCGGGCACCATGAAAGCGATGGTGAGCTTTTCGCTTTCGACAAGCTGCAGGATCACTTGCGGATCGACATCCTTCAGGATCACGTTCCGGCAGCCATGCAGATTGCCGAGAATGCCGATATTGACGCCCGCGACGTGAAAGAGCGGCATACAGACAAGAACGACATCCCTCTCGTCCCAGTTCGCCCAGCCTGCCCCCTCGCCCTGCCTGAAGATGGAAATGTAGTTCGCATTGGTGAGCTGCACACCTTTCGGATGGCCTGTCGTGCCGCTCGTATAAAGCTGGATCACATCATCGTCCGGCGCGGCGGGCAGCATCGGATCTTCGGGTTTGGCCGCGTCGCGCCAGTCATCGAAGGATTGCCAGTCGTTGCGACCGCCATCGAGCGCGATCACCTTGCGCACACCCGGACATTCCGGCAGCACCTTTTCGACAATGTCGTAGAACTCGGCACCGACAAACAGGATTTCGGTCCCGGAGTCGTTCAGCACATAGGCGACTTCCGGCGCGGCAAGACGCCAGTTGATACCGACGACCACGGACTTCGCCTTGAAGGCGCCGTAGAGCATCTCGAAATAGCGGTCCGAGCTTTTGCCCATGAAGCCGATGCGGGTATCGGGCTTGCTCCCGTCCTCGATGAGGGCCTGCGCCACCTGGCTGGCGCGCCGGTCAAGCTCGGCATAACTCGTCTCCCGGCCCTCGAAGACCTGCGCGACGGCATCGGGCCGACGAGCGGCCTGCGCGCGCGTAATATCGGCAACACATTTAATACGTTCGGCGTCGAACATGATATCGATCCCTCCCCGGTCAGGCCGTTTTGGCACTTTCTCCCGCTGCGCGCGCAAGCCCTCCGCCCGGCGCTTCGGGTCCATTTGGCGGCCCTTTTCGGGCTCTGTTGCGCGCCAGTGTAGCTGCCCTTTCGGGCGGGGCAAGCAAAGCCGGGCCGCACACGGGCACGATATGGCAGCCGATGCGGCTGGACGCAGCGTCGGCGCGGGTTAGACTGCCCGGCAAAGAAAACACCATTCAGGGAAGGAACAAGCGAGCATGGCCCGCATCCCCTATTTCGACCCCGCCCAGGCAACCGGACGCGCCGCGAAGGTCTATGAGAAGCTGCCGAACCTCAACATCTTCAGGATGCTCGGCCATTCGGGCGACATGCTCGACGGCTTCATCAAGCTCGGAAACGAAATCCTGATCCACGGGGAACTCGATCCGGTGCTGCGCGAAATCGCCATTGTGCGGACAGGCGTGCTGCGCGGCTCCTCTTACGAGGTTTACCAGCACGAGGCGATCTCCCGGAAGCTCGGCATGTCCGACGACCTCATCGAGGCGATCCATGAAGGGCCGGAGGCAAAGATCTTCGACGAAACGCAGCGCGAAGTGATGCGCTTCACCGATGATGTGGTGAAGAATACGCGTGCCTCCGACGCGACCTTCAATCCGCTGGCCGAAAAGCTTGGCTACAAGCAGCTCCAGGAACTCGTCATCGCGATCGGCTTCTATTCGCTGGTCTCGAACTTCCTGGAGACCTTCGATGTCGATATCGAGGAGCCGGGCCACAAATCGGGCCTGAAGCTGCCCGGCGTTGAGGCCTGACAGGGATGGCGCGCATTTCCTATCCAGATCCGGCGGCCCTGCCAAAGGCAAACCACGAGCTGCTGCAAGACCTGCCGCAGCTCAATATCTTCCGCATGCTGGCCGGGAGCGGACCTTCTTTCGTGCCCTTCATGGCGCTTATCAACGCCTATCTGAACGAGGGCCTTCTCGATGCGGAACTGCGGGAACTCGTGATCCTGCGTGTCGGGCATCTTTGCGCATCGCATTACGAACAACATCAGCACCGCCGTGTCTCGCGGATGCTCGGCATGAGCCCGGAGCGGATCGAGGCGGCGGAAGGCACCCTTCCCTCGCCCCTCTTCAGCGAGACGGAGAACGCCGTGCTCGCCTTTACCGATGACCAGGTGGCGAATGTAAAAGCGGACGGGAAGCTGTTTGCCGCCGCACATGTGCATCTGGGCGATGCGGGCATGCAGGAACTCGTCGTCATTATCGGCGTCTATCTGCTCGTCTGCCGCTATCTCGAAACATTCGAGATCGACCTCGAGGAAACGGACATTGCGACAAGCGGCCTCGACGAAATCAGGCGGAGCATGAAAAATCATGGTTGAGAAAGAAGGCTATATCCGTCCGCTTTCGCCGGAATCCGAAGGCGAGGCACCGGGACGCGGAAGGCTCACGGGCCGGCGCATCCTCGTGGTGGGCGGCGGCCAGCAAGTACTCGACGCCGCGACCGATCCAGTCGGCAATGGACGAGCCATGTCGCTTCTCTTCGCGCGGGAAGGCGCGGAGGTCGCGGTTGCCGACATGAACCTCAAGTCGGCGGAAGATACGGTCGCGCAGATCGTGAAGGAAGGCGGCAAGGCCCACGCCATCGAAGCAGACATATCGAAACCCGGCGACATCGAAGCGATGATCGGCGAAGCGGAAACGGCACTCGGCACACTGAACGGGCTGGTGCTCAATGTGGGGATCGGTGTCGGCGGACTTGGCCTGCAGGGTGCGGAGCCGGACGCCTGGGACAAGGTACTCGCCGTAAATCTGCGCGGGCCCATGCTTTGCTGCAAGGCGGCGCTGCCGCAGCTCGCGGACGGCTCGCCCATCGTTTTCATCTCCTCCATCGCGGGGCTTGTCGCCGGGTCGCGGCTACCCGCCTATGACGCATCGAAGGCGGCGCTTGGCGGGCTGATGCGCCATGTCGCGCTTGAGGGATCGCGGCGCGGCATCCGCGCGAACATCGTGGCGCCCGGCCTTGTCGATACGCCGCTCGGCCGCCTCGCGACGCAAGGCCGTCCATCACGCGGGCGAACGCCCGTCCCTTTCGGGCGGCAGGCGACGGGATGGGAGATCGCCTATGCGGCGCTCTTCCTCGTCTCCGATGAAAGCGTCTACATCACGGCACAAACGCTCGCCGTCGACAGCGGCATGACGGGCATTTCCTGAACGGAAATTGACAGCTAGCGGGGGAGAACATCATGGGTCTGGGCTTGAGCCGGTTTCAATACACCAAGGGACTCCACGATCTCGGCAATGGCGGCTATGCCTGGCTGCAGCCTGACGGCGGCTGGGGCTGGTCGAATGCAGGCCTCGTGGTCGATTGCGGCGAAAGCTTCCTGATCGACACCCTGTTCGACGTGCCGCTGACGAGGGAGATGCTTGGCGCGATGCGCAAGGCCGAACCTAAAGCGGCGGCGAAGATCCACACAGTCGTCAACACGCATCACAATGGCGACCATTGCAATGGCAACGAATGCTGCCACGGCGCGGAAATCATTGCGCACAAACTTGCCGTCGAGGGTATGCGCCATGAGCCGCCCCAGCTTCTCGTTGGCTTTCTCGACATGGCGCCGCAGATGGGCGACCTCGGGAAATACGTGACGCAGTGTTTCGGTCCCTTCGACTTCAAGGGCGTAACGCAAACGCTGCCCACCGTAACCTTCGAGACCGAACTGACGCGGCATGTGGGTTCGAAGGAAATCCGCATCATGCATGTCGGCCCCGCCCATACGCCCGGCGATGCGCTCGTCTATGTGCCCGCCGACAAGACAGTCTTCACCGGCGACATATTGTTCATCGAAGGGCATCCCATCATGTGGGAAGGTCCGGTTTCGAACTGGATCGATGCCTGCGACAAGATCATCGCGATGGATGTCGAGACGGTGGTACCGGGCCATGGCCCCATCACCGGCAAGAACGGCGTGAAGGCCGTGCGCGACTACCTCACCTATATCCGCGACGAAACGCGCAAACGCTACGATGCGGGGCTGCCGGCTTTCGAGGCCGCGCTCGACATCGACATGACGGACTATGACAGCTGGGGCGATGGCGAGCGCATCGTCGTGAACGTCGCAACGCTCTACAAGGAATACTCGGACGACGACACACCGAACGACGTGCCGACGATCTTCGGCCAGATGGCGGAACTCACGAAACGGCAAGGTCGCCTTCGCGGCTGACGCAGGGTAATCGGGCGCCCCCCGGTGCAAGGCGGAACGTCACGCATCCGTGATCGTTGCGGCTGTGGACAGGTGCTCGCATGCACCCGATGATCCGCGCCACGCCATTCGGGAGAAAATCATGGTTATTCTTTACGAACACCCGCTCTCGCCTTACGCGCAGAAGGTGAAAATCTCCGCGCGCGAGAAGAATCTCGATCTCGATCTGCGGACACCCGACGGCATCGGCGCCGGGGGCGCGAAGGGCGAATTCGCCGCCGCCAATCCGCGCGCCGAAGTACCCGCCCTCATCGATGGCGACACCCGCATCTTCGATTCGACCATCATCCTCGAATATCTGGAAGACAAGTTCCCTTCTCCCGCCATGCGGCCGGCAACGCCGGAAGCGCGCGCGAAAATGCGCATGATCGAAGAGGTCTGCGACACACATTACGAGGCGATCAACTGGGGGCTTGGCGAGATTGCCTATTTCCGCCGGGCCACAGGGGACAAGGCCGCGGAGATACAAGAGCACGCTTCGGAACAGACAGCGAAAATCCAGAGCTGGCTGACGAAGCAGCTCGGGAATGGCGACTGGTTTGCCGACCGCGCCTTCGGCTGGGGCGATCTCTCCGTCGTGCCTTACGTGAATGCCTCCGTGGGCTTCGGCAACGGGCCGGACGAAGGCTCACCGCTCGGCAAGTGGCTTGCGCGCGCCAATGAACGCCCAAGCGTTGCACGCACCGCACAAGAGGCGCTCGACAGCGTCGCGGGGATGCAGCAGGTCGCGGATATTCTCGAGCAGGGGCTCTTCAAGCGTGAGTATCGCGACCACCGTCTCGAATGGATGATGAAAACCGGCGGGCCCGAGATCGTTCTCGACGGCCTGAAGAAAAACAACATCCGCTTCAGCTACGAATTCGAATAGGGAAAAGAACATGGCCGCGACCGCGCAATCGATCATTTTCCACCAGTACGACATCTCGCCTTTCTCGGAGAAGGTGCGCGTGGCATTCGGCATCAAGAGCCTCGAATGGTACGCTTGCGACGAACCGGTGATCATGCCGAAACCCGACCTCGTCGCGCTGACAGGCGGCTATAGGAAAATCCCCGTCATGCAGATCGGCGCGGATGTCTATTGCGATACGCAGATCATCTTGCGCGAACTCGAAAAGCGGTTCCCCTCCCCGACGCTCTTCCCCGGCGCCGACAAGGGACTCGGCTGGGGCACAGCCATGTGGACGGATCGTGTTTTCTTTCAGGCAGCGGTCGCCATTATCTTCGGCGGCGGCACGCCTCTCGCCGACGATGCCTTCATAAAGGACCGCGAACAGCTGACGGGACGGCCCTTCGACATCGAGGGCATGAAGGCAGCATCGCCGATGATGGCTGAACAGTTCCGCGCGCAGCTTGGCTGGCTCGAAGAACAGCTTGCCGATGGACGCAAATTCCTGATCGGCGACGAACCGGGCCTTGCCGATGCGAGCGCTTTCTACAATCTGGCCTTCGTGCGCTGGACGAGCCCCAATGGCGTAAAAATCATTGAGACATTCCCCGGCGTCCTCGCCTGGGAAAAGCACGTGGCAGACATCGGACATGGCAAGCGGCAGGAAATCTCCCGCGAAGAAGCGCTCGACATTGCGAAGGCTGCCACAAGCACGGAAGAGGCAAAAGCCGATCCCGGCGAGCCGAACGGCTTCAAACCCGGCGACGCAGTGACGGTGATGGCGGACGACTATGGCCGCGATCCGGTCATTGGCGACCTCGTTTCCTCTTCGGCCCAGCACATCGCCATCAAGCGGAACGATCCGCGGGTCGGCGACGTTGTGGTGCATTTCCCGAGGGCAGGCTTCCTCGTCATGAAGTCATGATAGTCTTGAGCGCATGATTCCCGAGCTTGGCACCATCGAAGGTTTCTACGGACGTCCCTGGGACTGGGAGGCGCGCGCCGCCCATGTGAGTGCCCTCGCACCGCATGGCTATCGCTTCTATCTCTACGCGCCGAAAGCCGACACGTTTCTCCGCCGCCGCTGGAACGAGCCGCATCCGGCGGAAGAAGCCGAACGGCTCACTGAGCTTGCGGCGCATTGCCGGGCGGAAGGTGTGCGCTTCGGCGCGGGGCTGAGCCCCTACGAACTCTATCTCGATTTCGACGATGCGGCGCGCGAGGCGCTGGCCCAAAAGCTTGCATGGCTGGACGAAATGGGGATCGACGACCTCGCGATCCTGTTCGATGACATGCGCGGCGATCTGCCGGGGCTTGCAGAAAAGCAGATCGAAATCATCGAATGCGCGGCGGAGCGAACGAAGGCGGGCAGGCTCATCATTTGTCCGAGCTACTATACGGACGATCCGATTCTCGACCGCGTTTTCGGCGAAAGGCCGGAGGGCTACCTCGAAGCGCTTGGGGCGCGGCTCGATCCCGCAATCGAAATATTCTGGACGGGACCGAAAGTCTGCTCGAAGGAAATTCCCGCCGCTCACCTAGCCCACGTTACCGAAACGCTGAAGCGGCGCCCGTTCATCTGGGACAATTACCCGGTGAATGATGGCCAGCGCATGTCGCCCTTTCTGCATCTGCGCGCCTTCGAGGGACGCCCAAGGGAAGCAGGCGAGCATATGTCTGCGCATGGCGTAAACCCGGCGTCCCAGCCCTGTCTCAGCCGCATTCCGATGCTGACGCTCGAAGCAAACTATCGCGGCAGCATGGATGAGGCCGATACGGCATTTCTCGCGGCCGCAGAAGCCGTGTGCGGCGGACCGCTTGCGCGAATGCTTGCAGACGACCTGCCACTTCTGCAGGGCAAGGGGCTCGACGGCATGACGGACAAGGAAACGGCGGCGCTGCGAAATCGCTACGCCGCCGCCGATCATCCTTGTGCCCGCGAAGTCGTCCAGTGGCTCGATGGCTACTGGCGCATCACAGACGAAATCGTCCAGACGCAATAAGCGTCTCAGCGTGCCGTCATACCGCCATCAATAACGAGTTCCGAACCCGTCATGTAGCGCGACTCGTCCGACGCAAGGAAAACGATACCCGCTGCAATGTCGGCGGGAATACCGGCATAGCCAAGCGGTGCACCGACCGTCGCGATAGCGTTCGGATCGATCGTGTTCGCTCCTTCCGGCAGTTGCAGCACGCTGGAAGAAACAGCACCGACGCCGCCACCGCCCTGCGGGATTTTCTGCCAGATCGCCGTGTCGATAATGCCGGGGTGAACAGAGTTCACGCGGACACTCATCTGCGCCTGCGCACATTCAAGCGCCACGGCCTTTGAGAAGAGCCGGACGGCGCCCTTCGTCGCACAATAGCCGGCAAGACCCGGCGCACCCTGAAGCCCCGCGACCGAGGAAATATTGATGACCGAGCCGCCGCCCGAAGCCGCGATAAGCGGAATGCCGTGCTTCACGCCAAAGAAGACGCCATCGACATTGATCGCCTGCTGGCGCTGCCAATCCTCATAGCTCATTTCGAAGACAGAGGCGCCGATGCCGATTCCCGCATTGTTGACGAGAATATGGAGCCCGCCGAATTCGTCCTTCGCAGCGGCAACGATTTCCTTCCAGCGCTCTTCGCTGGTCACGTCCTGCTTGTGAGCGCTCGCCGTGCCGCCCGCCTTCACGATGATATCGACCGTTTCCTTGAGGCCCGCCTCATCGACATCGGTGACAACAATCTTGGCGCCCTCCGCCGCGAGCGCAACCGCCGCACCCCGTCCGATACCGCTTGCCGCCCCCGTAACCAGCGCGACCTTGCCATCTACCCGTCCCATGATTTTCTCCCGGAATCTTCTTATGATTTGTACCCAGAGTCTTAGGGTATGAGCCCTAGCCCCGCAACGCCCCACCCCATTCCGGCTCCCGCGAAAAATGCGGACTTGTGAAAAAATATACCAAGGTCTAATTTCGTTGTAAGGAGACGGCCAAAGCATGACGAAGCTTCTGAAATCGAAAATGGCCCCCAAGGCGGAAAACACTCCGCGCCGCGCGGGCAAGAAAGAGCGTACGCGCCAGGAGATCTACCGCTCCGCGATGCGGCTCTTCGCCGACAGCGACTATGACAATGTCACCATTGAAGACATCTGTGCGGCCGCAGGGATCGCCAAGGCGACTTTCTTTCTTCATTTCGCCGGGAAATCCGCCCTTATCACCGCCTTCAACGAGGAAATAACGCATTCGCTAGCCGAGCGGCTGGCGGGCCACACGGGAAGCGCCGAGGAGGAACTGCTGCTTCTCGTTTCCGTCCTGCGCGAAGCATGGGAGCTGAACGCGCCGGTCATGCACAAGATGCTGCGCGACTTCCTCGACCAGCCCGCGCTCGTCAGCAAGGCCGCCGCCGCGAACGAAAGCGTGCTGGACCTTGTGACGCGCATCGTCGCGCGGGGACAGGAACGCGGCGAATTCGTGACTTATTGCCAGCCGGAAGTGGCCGCTGTTGCGCTTGTTGCCGCCTGGAGCGCCTTTACCGCCTGGTGGCTGCAAAACCCTGAATCGGATACGGACGACATCAATCGCGGGCTTCTCGATTTCCAGCTCAACGGCCTCAAAAAGAAGGCGTGAGCCGCACTCGACAATCGAAACGCACTATCGAAAAGACAGGGAGAGACAAATGGGCAAGCTGCGCAGCGGCATATTTCTCGCGCCATTCCATCCGGTGGACGAAGATCCGACATTGGCGATCCGGCGCGACATCGAACTCGTGGAATGGCTCGACAAGCTCGGCTTCGAGGAAGCCTGGATCGGCGAGCACCACTCGGCAGGCTATGAAATCATTTCAAGCCCCGAACTCTTTATTGCCGCTGCCGCCGAGCGTACTCATCGCATCAAGCTCGGCACCGGCGTGGTCTCCCTTCCCTATCACAACCCGCTGATGGCGGCAGATCGCATCATTCAGCTTGATCACCAGACGCAGGGCCGCGTTATGTTCGGTGTCGGCCCCGGTCTTCTTCCCTCCGACGCCTACATGCTCGGCATCGAAGTCGCCAAGCAACGCGACCGCATGGTGGAAGCCCTCGAAGTGATCCTGCGCCTCTTCAAGGGCGAAACGGTTACCGCCGAAACCGAGTGGTTCTCGCTCAACAAGGCAAAGCTTCAGCTTCGCCCCTTCAGCGACCCCTACCCGGAAGTCGCCGTTGCAAGCTCCGTGACGCCATCGGGCGGCAAACTCGCCGGCAAGCACGGGCTCGGCATGCTCTGCGTCGCAGCAACGAATACCGCCGGTTACGATGCACTTGCGATCAACTGGGAAGTTGCCAACAAGACCGCTGCCGAAAACGGCACGACCATGGACCCCTCGAAGCTCCGCCTTGTCGGTCCCATGCATCTTGCAGAGACGCGCGAGGAAGCACGCGAGCAGGTGAAATACGGCTTCGAGAAGTGGCGCCGCTATTTCGGCTCCATTAATCCGATGGGCCTCGACGCGCAGGGCGACAAGGATCCGATCGATGCCATGATCGAAAGCGGACAGGGCATCATCGGCACGCCCGACGACGCCATCGCACAGCTTGAGCGGCTGCAGGAAAAAATCCCGGGCTTTGGTGCCTATCTGATGCTGGCGCACAACTGGGCGAATTTCGAGAACACCAAGCGCTCCTACGAGCTCTTTGCCCGCCATGTGAAGCCCAAATTCCACGGTGCCAACACGGCCCGCGAGGAAAGCCTCGCCTGGGCCACGGAAAATGCCGGTGAGTTCATCGGTGCGGCCACGAATGCGGCCATGGCGACCATCGCCAAGCACCATGCCGAAGAAGAAGAAAAAGCGAAGAAGCGCGGCGCCGCGGACTGATCGCAACAATATTTATAGACAAAAGGCTCCATCGGCATTCCGATGCACACAAAGAAATCACGCCAATAAGTCACAACCGAGGAAACACATTCATGCCAGGACAGAAAATGCGGTTTGGCGCCTTCATCGCGCCTTTTCATCCGCTGAACGAAAACCCGACCCTCGCCCTCGAACGCGACATCGAACTCGTCCAGCTGATGGACAGGCTCGGCTATGACGAAGCCTGGATCGGCGAACATCACTCGGCCGGCTACGAACTGATTGCGAGCCCCGAACTCTTCATCGCGACGGTCGCCGAACGCACACGCAACATCAAGCTCGGCACCGGTGTTTCCTCGCTTCCCTATCACCACCCGCTGATGCTTGCCGACCGCATCAACCAGCTCGACCACATCACGCGCGGCCGCGTAATGCTCGGCGTCGGCCCGGGCTCGCTTCCCTCCGATGCCTTCATGATGGGCATAACGGTCGCAAAGCAGCGCGACATGATGGACGAAGCGCTCGACGTGATCGTTCCGCTGTTGCGCGGTGAGAAGGTCACCGCAAAGACAGACTGGTTCGAACTGAAGGACGCGCAGCTCCAGATGACGCCTTGGTCGCGGCCTTCGGTGGACATCGCCGTCGCAAGCCAGGTGTCGCCCACGGGAGCGACCGCCGCAGGCCGTCACGGTCTCGGCCTTCTCTCGATTGGCGCAACCTCTGCCGGCGGTTTCAACGCCCTGTCCTCCAACTGGGCGATCTGCGAGGACACGGCAAAGGACAACGGCAAGACCATCGACCGAAACCAGTGGCGGCTTGTCGGCCCGGTCCATATCGCCGAGACGCGCGAAAAGGCCCGCGAAAATGTGCGCTTCGGTCTTGAGCAGTGGCTCTATTATTTCCGCGAAGTGGCCGCTCTCCCGCTTGCCCCGACCGACGGTTCCGACCCTGTCGATGCGCTGATCGCTTCGGGCATGGCCGTGATCGGTACACCCGACGACGCCATCGCGCAGATCGAGCGCCTTCAGGCGCAGTCCGGCGGCTTCGGCTGCTTCATGCAGCTCGCGCATAACTGGGCCAATTGGGAAAACACCCAGCGTTCCTACGAACTTATGGCGCGCTATGTCTTCCCGAAGTTCCAGCAGCTGAACGACAACCGCGAGACCTCGCTGAACTGGGCCCGCGACAATCGTCCGACCTTCATGGGCGAAGCCATGATGGCTGTCGGCAGCCGTGTTGCACAGCATGTCGAAAAGAAAGGGACCGAAAACATCCGTCCAGAGATTCTGGATGCGATGGGCCTTAACAAGAAGAGCGACGCCGCAGAGTAAACCTTCCGGCGAGCAGATACAGAAAGGGCGGCTCGAAGGAGCCGCCCTTTTTATTTCCCTGAGATGCCGCTCTAGAGCCTGAACTCACCCGCACAAATCTTGCCGTAGAGATGCTGGTCGACAGGCACGTATTTCTTCTGCACCGGACAGTTGAAGAAGATCGGCTCCGCTATGACCGAAGGGTCGAAGCCTTCCTTCACGAGTTCCACCTTGCGGTGCTTGAAAGTGCCGGTGACTTCCATTTCCGGCTGGATACGCAGGAAAACCGGCACGGCATAGTCCGGCAATTCCTTCAGCATCTGTGAATGGAACTTGTCGACATCCAGCGTACCATTCTCCGCCACGATAGAGGCCATGCCCGCGCGGCCATCTGCTCCCGGCACATGAACGCCATAGACATTGGCTTCCTTGACGCCCGGGAAAACGGAAATTGCCTCCGCAACTTCCGAGGTCGCGACGTTCTCGCCCTTCCAGCGGAACGTATCGCCGATACGATCGACGAAATAGAAATAACCGAGCTTGTCCTGACGCAGAAGGTCGCCTGTGCGAAACCACATATCGCCCTTCTCGAACACATCGCGCAGAATCTTCTTTTCGGTTTCTTCCTTTTTGGCATAGCCATCGAAACGGCCCGTCGGCTGCTCCGGGTCGTCGGTAATCTTGCCCAGTGCCTCGCCAGCCTCACCCGGCGCCGCCTTCATGCAGAAGCCGTCCTGACCCCGCACCGGCTGCTCATTCTCGATGTCGAACTTCACGATCTCGACATTGAACTTGGCCTTGGCCCAGCCGGGAACGCGCCCGATGGCGCCCGGCGTACCGTCGAAATTCATCAGCGCCACATTGCCTTCCGTCGCACCGTAGAATTCGAGGACGCGCGGAATACGGAAACGCTTCTGGAAAGTCGTCCAGATCTCGGGCCGCAATCCATTGCCGACTGCGAGGCGGATCTTGTGCTTGCGTTCCTTGGGGTGCTTTTCCGTGTTGAGCAGATAACGGCAAAGCTCGCCGATATACTGGAAGAGCGTCGCCTTATACTTGACGGTATCGTCCCAGAAATGCGTCGCCGAAAACTTGCGCCGCAGAATGACCGAACCACCTACGGTCAGCGTCGTGCCGATGGCGCATACACCGCCCGCCGAATGGTAGAGCGGTAGCACCACATACATGCGGTCCTTTTCGGTCGCTTTCGCGCCTGCCGAAAAGGCCCCCATCATGGTCCTGAGGCGAACATGCGGAATACGCGCCGCCTTCGGGTTGCCCGTGGTGCCGCTCGTGTAGATGAAAAGAGCGTCGTCGTCCTGCGTCACATCCTTGCGAAGATCGGACGGCAACCGCTCGTCGGACTGCTGGGCCAGCGCCGCGTCGAGATCATGGGCGCCCTGTATCGGCCCGCCCGTCGCCCAGACCGTCATCGGCCTTTCAAGCTGATCGGCTGCCGAGGAGTAATGTTCGGCAAGCTCGGCCCCGAGAACGACGTGATCGGCGTTCGAGATGTTGAGGCAATGCGCCAGCGGAGCCTTTATCAGGTTTGTATTGATGAGAGCAGCCGTTGCCCCCGCCTTGATGATCCCGAGCCATGCGATGAGATATTCCGGCCGGTTCTCCATCATCAGCGCCACGACGTCGCCACGGCCGAGCCCCTGCTCCTTCAGCCAGCGCGCATAACGGTTAGCCTCGGCATTGTATTCGCGGTAGGTGAGCTTCCGGTCCTCGAAATAGATGGCGATGTTGTCGGGCTTTTCTTCTGCCAGCGTTTCGATCGTGTCCGAGAAGGTGCGGGTGGTGTCCTCCCTGATCTCCTTCAGCTTTCCCAGCGAACGGAGCGCGGCTCGCACGAAGGTGATTTCGTTGCCGATCCGTTTGACAAGACCCATCTCTGCCGTCCTTCCCGATTAAAGTTATGCGAATTTCTCGCTTGCTTCTGTTATGCCTGCCACCCCGCGGAAGCGTCAAGAAAAGCCGGTTTTTCGCAGCGTAAAATCGACGTTATCACGGCCCGGCGTGACAGGAGCCGGATGCGGCGGCATTATGCGCACCGCAACAAAATTGGGCTTCGGGGAAACCCGGATGGGCGGCGAAAATACGATGAATCAAGAAGAGGGCGAGGTTCTGCTCGACGTGATCGGCCAGCGCTGCCCGCTGCCGGTCTTGCGCGCCCGAAAACGGCTGCTCCGGCTGGAACCCGGCAGATTGTTAAGGGTATTCGCGAGCGACCCCGTCGCACGGATCGACATGCCGCATTTTTGCGCGGAGGCCGGGCACGAGCTTTTGGAGACGAGAGACCGGGGAACATGGATCGAGTTCCTGATCCGGCGGGGAGAAAATGTCCGGGAGCCGGACGAGGCGCTTCTGTCGAAACCCGTCAGCGACCTGTAAAAAGAACCTGCGGGTCATGCAGGATCGCCTCCCCCACCCAAATCCAGAGCCCCATTACAGGCCGAAATCACAGGCCAGGACCGCGTAGAGAAACTCGTCCGACCACTCACCCTGGATATATTTGCTGCCGCTAAACACGCCCTCACGGCGCATGCCGAGTTTTTCCATTACCCGGGCGGAAGCCTTGTTGCGCTGGTCGCAGGTAGCAATGATCCTCTGCAATCCCAGGTCGGCAAAGCCCGCATGGGCAACGATTTGAGCCGCCTCAAGCGCATATCCTTCGCCCCAATAGTCCGGATGAAGAACATATCCGATTTCGGCTGTACGGTTTTCCCAGTCGACAAGCTTGAGTCCCACACCGCCGATAAGGCGCTGGCCGGCACCGCGCCGCCCCTCTCCTTTGCGAACGATTGCGAGATCGAAATTATGCCGGGGGCTTTCTTTCTGGTCATCGAGATAGGCACGAATTGTCTGCTTGCTCTGCAGCGTGGTGTTTGGACCCCAGACGAGAAATCTCGTTACCTCCTCGCGTGAGGAATAGGCATGGACAGCTTCAAAATCGCGAGCGGTGAAATCACGCAGAATGAGCCGCGGCGTCTCCAGCGGCAGATCGAGCATCGGCCCGCCGGTGTTCCGGCGCCGCATTTTCATTTGCCCGCCGCCTTCTGGACGGCAGCCTTTTGCGGCTCGCGGAAGCCGACAATCAGGCCTTCTTTGCCGAAGTCGAAGACGGGACGCTTGATCAGCGTCGGGTTTTCACTCATCAACCGAACGGCGTCAGCCTCGCTTACATCAGCCTTTTGCTTTTCAGGAAGGCTGCGCCAGGTCGTGCTGGCCTTGTTGAGAAGGGCTTCCCAGCCGGCAGATTTGACGAAACGCCTTACATCCGACGCCTCAACGCCATCGGCGCGAACATCGTGAAACTTGTGAGGAATATTTTCGGCTTCCAGCCACTTCAGTGCTTTGCGGCACGTATCGCAGTTCTTCAATCCATAAACGGTCAGCACCGGCCCCATCCCCTTTCAATCTAGCTCTCGCAAGCATAGCGGGGACGGCGCCGGTGCCAAAGTCCGTCAGAACCTTAGGGGCCCGGATCAGGCGGCGAGCTTCTGCTCCTGTTCCGCCCGCATCTCCTTGAAGGCCTTTTCCGCGGCAAGGGCGAAGGGCTGAGCTTCGCGATAGGCTGTCGGGGTCTCGATCTTGAGCAGTTCCCGAACTTCGGAAAGGGGTTTGGAAAGCATGGCCTCCCAATCGGTCTGGGGCAACCAGGCCGCTTTCTTTCCGTTACGATAAGCCTCGCGAAGAACGCGCCAGACCTTCACGTCAGGGACCGTTTTGCTCGTAATTCGCGCACCCACCAGCACAATGAAGCCGATACCGCGATTGCGCGTCTGTGCGTAGGTGAAGGCGAGCAAGGCAAGTTCTCCAAGCCCGTCTCGGCCATAGCCGCTGGTCACATGCCAGAGATCGTGCTGATCGCGCAGACGGTAGCCAAAAATGCGCTCGGCCTCGGTACGGCCTTCGCGCTCCGGCACGACCTCGCTTGCCTCCACGAGACCATCGGCGGTCAGGTCTTCTTCCGCCATGAACTCGTAATAGGTGTGACCGAGAGTGCCTTCCGGCAGGCTTGAGAGATATTCGCGCTCGTTGAGGGCGGTAATCAGGTTGCGCTTCTCATTGAGAATGCGCTGCCCCGTTTCCGTTTTCACGAAACGGTTGAACTGCCGGTCATTGGCGCCGCCCGAAAGGGCGTCGATAATGCGGAAGACCTGACTCGTATCTTCCTTGTCGGCAATGAGGGCACGGATCGCGCGCAAAGCCTTGAGAGGCTGAATATGCTTGCGCTTGCGCTTCGCCACATCGGCGCCGTTAAACTCTGTTGGGCTTGCAATCGTCATGGGTTATGTCCCGTTGCTATAGTAAGCCTGCTGCTATCAGCCTTGACCTGATATATAGGAAGTACTGACATTCTTGTCAATATATTCGGCGTCGCAAGAGGAGTTTTGTGTGTCCAGCGTTGCAAAAAAACCGGCAACGGCCGGCAATGCCTTGGCCAAAACGGCTGAAAAGCCGGTCCAGAAGCGGGTCCGCCGCACGGCCGACGAAGCACGCCGCCTGATCCTCGACGCCGCTGAGAAACGGCTCGCCCGCCAGGGCCCCGAGGGGCTGAGGCTGCAGGACATCGCCCGCGATGTGGGAATTTCCCATCCGGCGATTCTGCACCACTTCGAAAGCCGGGAAGGTCTTGTCCGCGCGCTTATCGCACGGACGAACAAGCAGCTTCGCGATTCATTGCTGGGTGCACTAGGCGACGGAGACGCAAGCCGGGACGCCGCAGACCATATCGGGCATGTCTTCGAGGCCTTGAGCGACAAGGGTACGGCACGGCTTCTTTCCTGGCTGCTGCTGACCGGCCGCGCGACCGAAGAGTCCGACGCGCACAACATCATGGGCGAGATCGTGGAAGTGCTGCAGGACCGCCGCGAGGAATATGCGCGGGAAACGGAAACTGCCGCGCCGGACAAGGAAGATACGCTCTTCATCGCCATGCTGACCGCGAATGCAGCCTTCGGCGAAGCGATTGTCGGACGGCAGCTCGCGGAAGCGGCAGGGCTCGACCAGGATGGCATCAAGCGCTTCCGCAAATGGTTTGCGAAGCTCATCAACGATCATCTGGAAACCGAACGCTAACGCAGCTTGCCCTGCAGCAATCCGCGCATCAGTTCGATAAGGCGCTCTGAATCGACGTCCGGTCGAATGACGCGGGCCACCATGATTCCATCCAGAAAAACGGACACGAGCTGCGCGAGATCTTCCGCTTCTCCCGCTCCCGCGCCTTCGTCTTCGAGAGCATGGGCGATAAGCCCCGTCTCCGTTTCGTAAAAGCGCGAGATTGCCGCATCCGTCTGTTCCGACCGCTGCCCGGAATGCGCATAGTCGAGAATGACCTTCAGAAAGCGCGTGAGTTCGCCGAAGAGAAGCAGATTGCTCGATAGCCAGGCATCGAGATCCCCGACCCCGCCCTTCTCTTTCTTGATCTCGTCATAGGCTGCAAGCGCATCGGAAAGCGCCTTCCTGACGGCAAACTGAAAGAGATCTTCCTTGTCTTCGAAATAGTAATAAATGAGGGCAGGATTGATGCCGGCTGCCTCTCCGAGATCCCTGTTGGAGACTGCCGCGACACCCGATTGTGAAAAAAGTTTGAGCGCCGCCGCCGCAATCGCATCGCGCTTCGCTTCGTTCGGCCCCTCTGCGGCCGGTCTCCCTACTTTGCGGGCAGGCTTCTTGCCGTCCTGCCGCTTGCCTTTCGACGTCACACTTTTCCGCCTTTCACAGGCTCGGGAATTTCCGGCCAGTCCTCATGTTCGGCCTGCTCAAGCAGCTTTTCGAAATCGCCGGTAATTGCGTCGAGCATTTCGCGGCCCAGACTAGCAGAGGATTCGCTCGGACGCCCCACAACGCCATTCTTCGTAACCGCAGGCATGGGATAGCGCCAGACAAGACCGATCGTGACGTCCTCGACATCTTCCGCTTTCTCCATTTCGGCACATTCGGGATCCAGCGCAAGCATCATCGAGGTCTCTGCAATATTCGCATGGATGTCGGCGGCATCCAGCGTATAGAGCCGGAGCGCCTCTGCCGAGATTTCCCAAAGCCCGCGCGTCGCGAAGCGGGCCTGCGGATATTCATAGCGCAACCGCAGTATCGCACTCTCGATCGAGGGCCCGTTGGTTGCATGCCCGGAAATAAAGATAAGCCGGTCGATGCCATTTGCCTTTATCGCCCAGGAAGCGACTTCGCAGAGCACCGTCGTCAGCGTTTCAGGTGAAAGCGAAAGCGTGCCCGGCCATGCATCCGAATGGCCGTAGGAACAACCATAGGGAATGGATGGCAACAGCAATACGTTTCGCCTGCGGCAAGCTTCAGCGCAGATCGCCTCTGCGAGCATCGTATCCGTGCCTGTTGCGAGGTGAGGCCCGTGCTGCTCGGTGGCGCCGATGGGCAGAACAGCAATGGTGCGGCCCTTGCCCGAAATCGCCTCACCGACCTTCGGCCCCGTGGATTTCGCCCATGATGTCATGGCGTTTCTCCTTTTCTGCGGCAGATCAGACAGCGGTGAGGAATCGGTCACGCTCGCTCGTCGTCACCGTGTAGAACTGCGCATCCCATTCCTTGCGCTTCTGGGCGACGAAGATGTCCACGAATTCTGCGCCAAGCACATCGCGCGCGAAGCTGCTTTCATCGAGCGCATCGGATGCTTCAAGAAGTGTACGCGGAAGGCGGTGGACATTACGCCCCTGCGAACGGATATCGCGCGCAAGATAGAGGTTGTCGTTAAGCGGCAGCCCCGGATCGCCCTTCCGGTCGAGGCCGTCGAGACCCGCATGAAGACTCAGCGCCGAAGAGAGATAGAAGTTCGCGCTCATGTCCGGCGCACGATTTTCGATGCAAGGCCGGTTCATCGGCAGGCGCAGCATCGCCGAGCGGTTATTGCGGCCATAGGCCTGAAGCACCGGCGCCCATGACATGTCCGGCATGTCGCCCTGCGCAATCAAACCTTTGTAGGAATTATAGCTGGGGCAGGTGAAGACGCAGAGCGCCTGCGCATGGTCGAGAAGCCCCGCCACGAAATGAAGTGTTTCGTCCGTCGCATCGAGCCCATAGCTTTTCGCCAGTTCGCCTGCCGGGCGGGCGGAGGTATCGAAGAGATTCTCCTTCGTCTCCATGTCCATGAGCGACATGTTGTGATGCGCCCCTGAGCGAAAGTCATTGCTGAAAGGCTTGGGCATGAAGCTCGCAACCGCGCCGTGCTTGCGTGCAATGCACTTCACCATGAAGCGGAAAAAGGTGAGCCGGTCAGCCGTGGTCAGAACATCGGCATAGCCGAAATCGATTTCGAACTGACCATGCCCGCCCTCCTGGTCGAAAGAATAAAGGCCCCAGCCGAGCTCTTCGACATAATGCGTGAGTTCTTCGAGAAAGGGGCCGGCGAGTGCCGTCTGGTGAAGGTCATAAGCCGGTGTCGATCCCTGAAAGACCTCGTCCTGAAACGGCAAAAGCCTGTCTCCGTCGCGGCGCAGCACATAGAACTCCGGCTCGATACCCAGATTGAAGACAAGTTTCCTCGCCGCCGCCTTCTCCGCCGCCCGCTTCAGGATCACACGGCTGCAATTTGCGTAAGGTTCGCCGTGGAAATACATGTCGCTGGCAAACCAGCAATAGCGCTTGTCCCAGGGAAGGATCGTGGCGCTTGCGAGATCCGGCACGGCAGCGCATTCGTCGAAATGCGGGCCGACAAGTCCCATGCCTTCCAGCGCGCCGACAGTGAACAGCTCCGACCCGCCCATCATCTGCGCAAGGTGGCTGACGGGTACGCATTTCGCTTTCGAGACGCCATGAACATCCACATAGCTCGCATAGCAATATTCAACGCCCTCGCTTGCGAGTTTCTTCTGAAGCTCTTTTGCCTGTTCCATCTCGATCATTCTGAAATCCCTTCCACCGGCTCTCGGGGCCGCACACTGCACATGTGGCCCGGCGCCATGCCCTGGCCTGATGTCATGACCTGATGTCATGACCCGGGGAAAATCATGCCCTTAATTTAATTGATTGGTCAATTAAATTATTTATCCCTGAATTTGGCGCCTCGCTGATAGGCTCTCAGCAAGGACAAATGCCCTGGGCTTATTGCCCGACCGAGGTTTCCAATGACGCTGGTGTTGCCTTCCATCCGCCCCGCTGAAGAGGCCGATCTGCCCGGCATTCTCGCGATCTATAACGACGCCGTCGCGAACACGACATCGATCTGGAATGAAACGGAATCGGATCTGGAAGGCCGGCATATCTGGTGGCGTGGGCGCACTGCGCAGGGTTTTCCGGTGCTCGTCGCCACGGTACCGGACGGCATAGCGGGCTACGCAACCTTCGGCCCGTTTCGCCCGCATGAGGGCTACCGGCACACTGTCGAAAATTCCATCTATGTACGCGCGGATTTGCGTGGGCGAGGCATAGCCGGAGCCCTGATGCCGCCCTTGATCGAGGCGGCTGAGAAACGCGGCCTGCATTCAATGATTGCCGGAATCGAGGCGGAAAACCGGGCATCCATCCGTCTCCACGAACGCTTCGGCTTTCGCGAGGTCGCGCGCATGCCGGAGGTCGGCACCAAGTTCGGCCGCTGGCTCGACCTTGTGCTCATGCAAAGAATGATCGGCTGAAAATTGGTGCCCCTGGCCGGACTCGAACCAGCACGTTGTTGCCAACAACAGATTTTGAGTCTGCCGCGTCTACCATTCCGCCACAGGGGCACTGAAGCGTCGGGCGCGCATCATAGTGGGCCGTGCCTCACCTTCAATGGAAAAGAAAGGGCACCTCCAAGGCTGGGGCCCAAGGCTAACATCCAAGGCCAGCAAATGCGGCGACAAGGCGCGGGACAGCGGCTCCCGGCCATGCTTCAATGCCCCCATGCTGGACCGGATACCATCAATAGCCATTCCCTGGATTCTGATCGCCGCGAGCGCCGCGACGATTGGCGGCGCCCTCTTTTTCCAGCATGGCCTGGGCTATGTGCCTTGCGAGCTTTGCTTTCTCGGCCGCCAGCCGCATTACTTCGCGATAGGCGCGGCCCTGATTGCAGGCATTCTCTCCCGCGAGGCAAATATCGGTATCGGCGTCCTCGTCTTTCTCGCGTTATGCGTCGCCGCCTATCTCACGGGCGCAGGCATCTCCGCCTATCACGCAGGCGTTGAGTATCACTGGTGGGAAGGCCCCGAGACTTGCGCCGGGGGCAGCCTCGTTTCGAACTCGCTGGAAGACCTGCAATCGGCGCTCAGTGGCGGCGCGAAGCCGCCGCGCTGCGATGAGGCGGCATGGTCGGTTTTCGGCGTCTCGCTCGCCGGATTTAATTTCCTGATTTGCCTGGCTCTTGCAGCCCTTTCCGCGCTGCCCCTCGCGCGCTATTTCCGGGAAAGCAGAGGAGAAATCTGATGACCGGCAAGGAAACCAAACCGAAATCGCCACGCGTTTCCACGCAGCCCGGCCGGGCGCGTGAAGACGCCATCGAGGAAATGATTCGCGTCGATCACGCAGGCGAATATGGCGCCGTGCGCATCTATGAAGGACAGCGCGCCGTCTTCCGCGCCCTGCCCCACAAGCAGGAAATAGCCAATGCGCTGGAACGCATGGCCAAGGACGAGGAAGTGCATCTCGCGCGCTTCAATGAACTCGTCAACGAACGGCAAGTCCGCCCCACGGCGCTTGCGCCCGTCTGGCATGTCGCAGGCTTTGCATTGGGCGCGGCGACGGCACTACTCGGCGAAAAGGCTGCACATGCCTGCACCGCTGCGGTCGAGGAAGTGATCGACGACCATTACAAGTCGCAGGTGAACCGCCTCGACCAGATGGGCGAAGAGGAAAAGCCGCTACGCGACACGATCGAGAAGTTCCGCCTGGAAGAAGTCGAGCATCGCGATGAAGCCATCGCGGCAGGCGCAAAAGAGGCGCCGGCCTATCCGCTGCTCTCTGGCACCATCAAAGCCGCCTGCCGTCTCGCCATCCGAATTTCCGAAAAAGCCTGATCAGGGTTCCAGCTCGCTATCCCAGTAGAGATAGTCCTGCCAGCTGTCATGCAGATAGTTCGGCGGGAACGCGCGTCCGTTCTTGTGCAGGTCGGTAACCGTGGGGCGGAAGGGAAACTGCATGGGATGCATCTCCGTCTGCGCCAGCATCTTGCCGCCCTTCCTCAAATTGCAGGGCGCACACGCCGTCACGACATTTTCCCATGTCGTCTGTCCGCCGCGCGAACGAGGGATGACATGATCGAAAGTAAGTTCGTGCCGCGCACCGCAATACTGACACGTGAAGCGGTCGCGCAAGAACAGATTGAATCGCGTGAAGGCGGGAAACCGCGCGGGCTTCACATAGGATTTCAGGGAGACGACGCTCGGCAGCTGCATCTCGAAAGTCGGCGAGCGCACCTGCGTCTCATAGGACGAGACGATGTTCACGCGGTCAAGAAAGACCGCCTTGATTGTATCCTGCCATGACCAGAGCGAGAGCGGATAGTAGCTCAGCGGCCTGTAATCCGCATTCAACACAAGGGCCGGACAGGCGTCCGGCGTAGCAAACGATCCTTGCACGCCAACCCTCCTGGGGCCGAAAGCTACCCAGCGCAGCGGGCCCCTCTTTCGAGAGTTTACTATATATGGTGCAACGGCTTTGTGAAGCCGCCACGGATTGCCGTGAAATTTACCCGGCAACGGCCGAAGCCGGCCGCCGCCCCGCAAAGGCATCGGCGATGAAACGCCCCCCAAGATCGAGCCCTGTCTGGTCGATACCATGGCCAAGCCCGGGCGAGACATGCCACCGGACCGCCAGCCCCGCTTCGCCAAGCGCCTGAACCGCTTCATGCATCCGGGAAACCGGCAGCATATCGTCGGCATCGCCATGGACCATGAGAACAGGCGGTGCAGACCGCACTTCATCCGCCAGCCGCTCCGGCATGGCCAGCGCACCAGAATAACCCACGATACAGACAGGCGCCACTGAACGCCTGAGCCCGACATGCAGCGCCATCATCGTGCCCTGGCTGAAGCCGACAAGAGCGAGGTGCGAAGCATCGAGACCGTGGAGCGAAAGCTGCTCATCAATGAAGCGGTCGAGTATGGGTGCCGCCGATGAAACACCGCGGGCAATTTCCGACGGATCGAGCCTCGTGATGGGAAACCACTGATATCCCATCGGATTTCCATCGCAGGGCTGAGGCGCATTGGGTGCGACGAAAGCCGCGTCCGGCATGACCTGTTGCCAGTACGGGGCAAGAGAAATGAGATCATTCCCGTCCGACCCGTAGCCATGACACAAGATCACGAGTTGCCGCGTGGTACCGCTTTTTGCCGCTACGCTCGGTCCGGTCAGCGTCATTCCTCTTGCCTCCTCTTTCGCAGCGGGCCACCACAGGCTATCAATGCCACACCCTAAGCCCCCCGGAGTTGTCGTTTCAATGCAGGATGACATGAGCGGGCGCGAGGTCCTTCGCTTCGCGCCAAGCCCGAACGGATGGCTCCACCTTGGCCATGCCTATTCCGCCTTGTTCGCGTTCGACATGGCGAGACGGCTCGGGGGACGTCTTCTTCTTCGCATCGAGGATATCGATGTCGGCCGTTGCCGGGAGGAGTATGTGGAAGGCATCTACGAAGATCTCGCCTGGCTTGGCATCGAATGGGAAACGCCGGTGCGACGGCAGTCGGAACACTTCTCCGACTACGAGGCGGCATTGCGCAAACTTCGCGACATGGGCCTCGTCTACCCGTGCTTTGCAACACGCAAGGAGGTCAACGATGCGATCCTCGCCAGCGGCATTCCGTTGCAGGCATGGCCGAGCGACCCCGACGGCGCCCCGCTCTATCCCGGCATCTGCAAGGACATGCCAAAAGCACGTCTGAACGAATTGATGTGGGAGGGGCGTTCCTATGCGTGGCGCCTCGACATGGAAAAGGCGATGCGCGAAGCGGTCCGTATCAATGGCGGCCCGATTACCTTTCGTGAGGATGGAGAAAGCCTTCGCGGCGATACCGGCCTCCTCTCCATTGAACCCGAGCTTTTCGGCGACGTCGTCATCGCGCGCAAGGACGTACCGACGAGCTATCATCTCGCCGTTACCGTGGACGATGCCCTTCAGGGCGTTACCCTTGTAACGCGCGGTCAGGATCTCTTCCCTGCAACCTATATTCACCGCATCTTGCAGGTGCTGCTGGGCCTTCCCGCGCCTCGCTACCACCATCACGGTCTCATTCGCGACGACACCGGCCGCCGCCTTTCAAAAAGCGCGAAGGACATGGGCCTCAAGGAACTGCGCGCCAAAGGCACCACGCCTGCCGGCATAAGACGCATAGTTAGCCTGGATTAACCATAGCCGCCGACCGGTTACGGCTGGCGCGGAACCTGCTTCCTTTGCTTGAAACCCGGTCACAAGTCCCGCGTGGGGACGGAAACCGTATTTTTCCGAGCCACAGGAGCCCCCCAATGGCTGGCGAGAACGCTGCAACTGTTTCGAAACAACGCATCGACTGGATCGACGCGGCGAAAGGCCTGACGATCATTCTGGTCGTGATGGAGCATACGACCTTCGGCGTTCAGAACGCCGTTGGGCACTTGCCGCTTGTTTTTGGCACCATCGCCGAATTCGCCAAGCCCTTTCGGATGCCTCTCTTTTTCCTCGTCGCGGGCCTTTTCGCCTACAAGGCGCTTTATGGCGACCTTCGGAAGTTCGCTGACAGCAAGATTGTCCATTTCGCCTATTTCTACGTGCTCTGGTCGGTCATCCAGATCGGCACAAAAATCCTCATACCGCATGAAGGGGCCTGGGCGGTCACCCATGTCGACCTCCTGATGATCCCGATCCAGCCCTTCGCGGTACTCTGGTTCATCTATGCGCTGGCACTCTTCTTCATGACCCTTCGCCTGCTCAGAAGCGCACGTCCCTTCTTCATTTTCTTCTTTGCCGTTGCACTCTATTTCACGCAACTCGATACGGGCTGGATGCTGCTCGACGAATTCGCCTGGCGCTTCGTCTGGTTCGTTGCGGGTGTCTATGGCGCCAAGCAGGTATTCGAGATCGCCGACTGGGCCCGCGCACAGCCCGCAAAAGGCCTCGCCCTCGGGCTGCTGCTTCTTGCCTGCGTTGCCAGCGTCGTCTTCTCGCGTCTGATCGATATTCGTTCGCTCGAACTGCTCATGGGCTTCGCAGGCGGCGCCGCCGCGGTAATGCTGGTGAGCATTCTCGCCTCGGCAGGATATGCAAAGCCGCTCTCCTGGGTCGGCAAGCACTCGCTTTATATCTTCCTGTCGTTCTTCCTGCCCATGGCGGTGATACGTGTGGGCATGGTGAAGCTCGGCTTCGAGAATGGTGACCTCATTACATTCATCGCGACGACTGTCGCCGTCATCTCTCCGATCATCGTCTTCCGCCTGCTTGAGAAGACGCCGCTGAGCTTCCTCTATGTGAGACCAGATGCATTCCGCCTCACTGCCCCGCAGAGCTTCAAACCCAGCATCGTGATGGCCGCCGGTGGCGACTGAAACTCAGAGGAACCAGCCAAGCAGGACCGTCAGCGTAATGAGGCTGACGCCGGTCGAGAGAACAACAGTGCTCGATGCCGCGCCCGGTGCAGCCTGATAGCGGTTCGCAAGGATCGAGGAGTAAACACCGGTCGGCATCGCCGCGAGCAATGTTGCTGCCGCTACCCATAGCGGCTCCATTGCAAAAACGAATTGCGTCATCGAAAACACCAGAGCCGGATGCACGACCAGTTTGAAGAAAGTCGTGACCGACGCCGCGCCGACCGAGCGGTGAATGCTATAGCGGGTCAACATCGCGCCAAGCACGAAGAGCGCACAGGGAATCGCCGAACGCGCCAGCATTTCGAGCGCCGTATCGAGAATACCGGGAAGCGGAACGCCGAGTTGCCCGTAAATGACGCCGCAGGCAATACCGATGATGACGGGATTGCGCACGGTATTCAGAAGGCCTTCCTTCAGAATTGACCCGAAGCCGGGTTGGCGCCCGTCAACCCGCACGCGGGTAAGCTCCAGCAGGAAAGTCGCAATGGTGAAGAGAATGATCCCGTGAAAGGCGAGAATGAGGAACACAGGCGTTCCTGCTTCCGCGCCCAGCCCCGTGAGAATGATCGGCAGGCCGAGCATGATCGTATTGCCCTGCCCGCAACCGAAACCCAGCATCACGGCGTCGGCTTTCGGGCGGCGCAGAACATAGAGCGCAATCAACGAGCCCGCTGCCCAAACGGCAAGCATGGCGCCGTAATAGGAAACCCATAAGCCCCAGGGCAGCGCCGATGGAAATTCGGTATTGGCGAGGTTGCGGAAGAGCAGCGCCGGCATCGCGAAGGTGAAGACATAAGTATCGAGCCCGTCGACACCGGTATGACTTATGAGCTTCGTCCGCGCGCCTGCATAGCCGACTGCGATGACCGCAAAGATCGGCAGCACAAGGGAAAGCGCGACTTCCATGGAATTTTCCGGGAGAAACAAGCGGCAGGAAAGAACGGGCGCGGACATTATCCTTCCGCCACCACAACGTCAAAAGACGTCACTTACCAGTCATAAAGGCCCGTGAATTTCTCGAAACCTGCCGCTTCGGCCCAACTCGCCCATTGCTCGCGCACACGCCTGGTCGACGTCGGACTGCCGCCGCCCTGCCCTACGCCCAGCATCGTCAGTTCGGCACAACCGGGGTAGAGGCGCTCCGGCGTGGGCAGCGAGCCCCCGCTCACAAGCTTCGTATATTCGGAGTCCTCGAACCCGTCCGTCAGCAGGATCACATGCACTTCGGATGCCTGACAGTCGACAAGCTGCGACATATTTTCGAGAAAGGAGACGACGTTTGTATAGCCCTGCGCCTGCAGCTTTCCCTCGTCGATGAGGCGCGGAATAGCGGCGATGATCGCCGACATGCCTTCAGCAACAGCCTGCGGCTTCGACCGGGCCGAGATCACCTCGTCGATTTTCAGCGCATTGGCGCCCGTGTCGTAGGAGCCGAAAGTCCTCAGCATCACACGCGACCTGAGCGGCAGATGCTCGATCTCCCCTGCCGCCCGCTGCGCGACGCGCGCGGCGTAAGCCTGGTCTTCCACCAGCGGATTGCTCTTCGACATATCGAGACCGATGATGACGGTCTGCGGTCGCGGTGCCTCCTGTGCCTTTGCCGGCGACAAGACAAATGCGAGAGCCATCGCCACAACAGCGCCGAATGAAACACGCATGGCGATCATTCGCCCGCTGAACCGGTGGGAATTCGCAGCGCGCTGCGCGGGGGCAGAACCTCGCTGATCGGCTCGCGTACGGGCTCAAGCCGCGCCGGGCCTGCCTTCATGGCGTTGCGCGAACGGCGCTCCCACCAGTCATCGAAGAGCTTTTCGTAACGGCCGAGACAGCGTGAATCCTCGCAAGCCTTGAGCCGGTTCGTAAACTGGCTCTGCGCACCATTGGCAAGCGCCGGCGCCGGACGGCGGCGGCCAAGCAGGCCGCGTCCGCCCGAATGATCCGCCTGCGAGATTTTGTTCCCTTCGCGGCGGGCCTCGTCCAGACCCTGCTCATAGGAACGGCACTCGCGCATGAGGCCTGTCCAGAGAAGGTGGCGCCGGTTCTCGGGCCCTTCCATTTCCGAAAGTGAGTGACGGTTACCGTCATGCTCGGCCTCAAGCGAGGCAAGGCGTTCCATCGCCGCGCGGCGATGCTTGAAATCGCGGGCATGGAAGACGCGGCGAAGCGAAGAGACGGCGTAGTGAAGACAAAGGGCCGCGACACCCGTTACCACAAGAAAGACGATACCAAGCGAGGCGAGCCAGGCCACCGGCTGCCAGCCGCGCATCTGGTCGATCTCGCTCGTGGTTCGCACCGTTTCCTGCGTTGCCTCGGTCGCAATGCCGAGACCTGCCAGCGCATTTCCGAGCGATGAGCCGACACTGCCATCGCTCGTCGCGGCGATACCATTGGGCAGCGACATCAGCGCAAGCAAAAGTCCGACGCCAAGCAGCATGGTCAACGCCAGCACGAAGACAATACGAACGAAAAGCGCCTTGCCCATGGGTCCGAGCTGTTCGTAGAGGATATGCGCCGCCACGGTGGCGAAAAGCACCTGCATCGACTTGAAAGCGACGGAAGAGCCAAGCGCACCCGGAAGCTCCAGGAATTCATTGGCAAGAGCGCGGGTCCAGAATTCGCTGACGATCATGTAATCGACGACAAGCGCGCCGAGGGCAATGAGCGCAACGAGGACGAAAGCCATGAAATAGAAACTCGCAAAACGCGCTTCGCGTTCGCTCGCCACATAGTTGCGCGTGATCGCGGCGCGCATGTCATCGGAGATGAGAGAGACGCCGCTCATGCCTTGGCCCTCCGGCTGAAGAAGCCTTTTTCCTTCGGTGCCTCATGGGCCGCACCGTCCAGCGGCGCGGCGAGCTGCTTTGCCATTTCATTGATTTCGCGCTCGATCGTTTCCTGCCGTGCACGGCGGCGCGCAAGCTCCGCGGCGTAGGCTGCGTCGAGCTCGGAGAGCTTTGAAAAGACATGAAGTTCCGGCAAAGGCTCGGCGTTGCGTCCGTAGTGCCACGCGGTCTGGTCTTTTTTCTGACCACCCTGCCCGCTCGTCGTGTCGAAACCGTCGCTCATCAGCCGACCCCTTCCTCACGCACCCCGCATTAACGAACTATTAACTGTAACATTCTGGGCGGCGGGAGCGGAGTCCGGAAAAACGAAGAAACGTTGAAATATCAGCCGCCACAGGGACTTCATAAGCCCCGTTTGCATTGTGCCATTGAAGGACTCCAATGCGGCGGAAACATTATGGGAATATGGCAAGAATGTGATCCGCATGAGAAAGTGCGGAGAGACGCCGGGATCAGGCTGCTTCCTCGGTATTGTAGTCCACGAGACGCACAACCTCCGCCATGATGTCGTTGATCTGGAAGTCCTTCGGCGTGTAGATCGCAGCGACGCCTGCGGCACGGAGCCTTTCCTCGTCATCGGCCGGAATGATGCCACCGACAACGACCGGAATATTGCCGAGCCCGGCCTCTTTCATCCGCTTCATCACATCCTCGACCAGCAGCACATGACTGCCGGACAGGATCGAAAGGCCGACGACATGCACGTCGCCGTCCTGGGCGGATTTCACGATCTGCTCAGGCGTGAGACGGATGCCTTCATAGACAACGTCCATACCGCTGTCGCGCGCGCGCACCGCAATCTGCTCTGCACCGTTCGAATGACCATCAAGACCGGGCTTGCCGACCAGGAACTTCAGCTTGCGCCCGAGCTTCGAGGAAACGGCATTGACCATTTCGCGCACAGGGTCGAGATCGCCCGGCGCATTGCGCGCGGCACGGCTGACGCCGGTCGGTGCGCGATATTCGCCAAAGGTTTCGCGCAGCGCTGTGCCCCACTCGCCGGTGGTGACGCCCGCCTTTGCGCAGACGATGGATGGCTCCATGATGTTGCGGCCTTCCTTTGCCGCCGCCCGTAGATCCGCGAGCGCCGCCTTGACGGCCTCGCTGTCACGCGCCTCGCGCCATTTTTTCAGCGCCGCAACCTGCTCCGCCTCGACACCTTCATCGACGACGTGGATTGAGCCCGCACCTGTGGATAGCGGTGACGGCGACGACTCTTCGTATTTATTGACGCCCACGACAATCTGCCGCCCCGCCTCGATTTCTTCGAGACGCGCCAGGTTCGACTCGACGAGACGTTCTTTCATATAGGCGCTTTCGACGGCGGCAACGGCACCGCCCGTCTCTTCGATACGCGAAAGCTCCTCGCGCGCCTCCGCTTTCAGCGCCTCAACCTTCGCATCCATCACCTTCGAGCCCTCGAAGATGTCGCCATATTCGAGAAGGTCCGTCTCATAGGCGAGAATCTGCTGCGCGCGCAGCGACCATTTCTGATCCCAAGGGCGCGGGAGACCAAGAGCCTCGTTCCAGGCGGGAAGCTGCACGGCGCGTGCCCTCGCATTTTTAGACAGCGTGACCGCGAGCATTTCGAGCAGGATGCGATAGACGTTGTTTTCCGGCTGCTGCTCGGTGAGGCCGAGCGAATTCACCTGCACACCATAGCGGAAGCGGCGAAGCTTCGCGTCTTCGACGCCATAGCGATCACGGCATATCTCATCCCAGAGATCGACAAAGGCGCGCATCTTCGCAATTTCGGTAATGAAGCGCACGCCCGCATTGACGAAAAAACTGATACGGCCAACGACCCTGGAGAAATCCTTCTCCGGCACCTGTCCGCCTTCTTTCACCCGGTCGAGAACGGCGATTGCCGTCGCCAGCGCAAAAGCAAGCTCCTGCACCGGTGTCGCCCCCGCTTCCTGCAGGTGATAGGAGCAGACATTGGTCGGATTCCACTTCGGAACTTCCGTGTAGGTGTAGGAGACGACATCCGTCAGCAGGCGCATCGACGGCGCGGGCGGGAAGACGTAGGTGCCGCGCGAAAGATATTCCTTGATGATGTCGTTCTGAACAGTGCCCTGAAGTTTCTTGCGGTCCGCGCCATGCTCGTCGGCCACCGCGATATAGAGCGCCAGCAGCCAGGCTGCCGTCGCATTGATCGTCATGGAGGTGTTCATCTGCTCCATGGGAATGCCCTCGAAGAGGGCGCGCATGTCGCCGATATGCGAAACCGGCACACCGACCTTGCCGACCTCGCCCTTCGCAAGAACATGGTCGCTGTCGTAGCCGGTCTGCGTCGGCAGATCGAAGGCGATGGACAGCCCCGTCTGGCCGCGCGAGAGATTGGTGCGGTAGAGTTCGTTCGAGGCTTTCGCCGTCGAGTGACCGGCATAGGTACGGAAAATCCAGGGCTTGTCCTTCGCCGGACCGCCTGCACCGCTTTCACTACCCTTGCTCATCGCTTTCCCTCGCGTCCACCGGCATTTCAATGACCCATTATCACAGGCTTTGCTGCGCCGCAAAAGAGCCAAGCTCTCAGATGCCCGTCCAGCCAATCCGGCGTGGGCCGTTCGCAATGGATTTCGCAAAGCACCCGGACGCGCTACCCTGCCGCCATCGAAACTGAAAACACATAGGGATGGATAGAGTTTATGTCAGATCATGAGCAAGACCTGTTTCAGCTCGCCATGTCGGAGGAGGCGCGGCCTCTCATGGCGGCGGTAAAGAAGCACATTGCCGAAAATGTCGACCCAATCACGGAGGAATTCTTCCGCCTCCATGACGAGAAGACGGACCGCTGGAGCTGGCATCCGCGCCAGCTTGAGCTGCTGGAAGGCGCAAAGAACAAGGCCAAGGAATCCGGCCTGTGGAATTTCTTCCTGCCGGAATCCGAAATCGGTTCGGGTCTTACCAATCTCGACTACGCCTATATCGCCGTCGAACTCGGCAAGTCGCCGCTCGCATCGGAATCCCTGAATTGCAGCGCGCCGGACACGGGCAACATGGAAGTGCTCGAACGCGTCGGCACCCCGGCGCAGAAGAAGAAGTGGCTGGAACCGCTTCTCAATGGCGAGATCCGTTCGGCCTATGCCATGACCGAACCCGACGTGCCGAGCTCCGACGCAAAGAACGTGCGCACCAGCGCCGTGCTCGACGGCGGCGACTGGGTGATCAACGGAGAGAAGTTCTACATTTCCGGCGCAGGCGACCCGCGCTGCAAGATCATGATCGTGATGGTGCGGACAAGCCCGGACGCCCCGCCCAGCAAGCAGCAGTCGCAAATTCTTGTGCCGATAGACACACCCGGCGTCGAGATTCTCGGGCCGATGAAGGTCTTCGGTAAGGACCACGCGCCGCACGGCCACATGCATATCCGTTTCAACAATGTCCGCGTACCCAAGGAGAACATCCTTCTCGGCGAAGGCCGCGGCTTCGAAATCAGCCAGGTGCGCCTCGGGCCGGGCCGCATCCATCACTGCATGCGCTCGATCGGCAAGGCGGAAAAGGCTCTCGAACTGATGGTGAAGCGCGCCGCGACGCGCGAAGCCTTCGGCAAGCCGATTGCGAAGCTCGGCGGGAACCTAGAGATCATTTCCCGCGCGCGCATCGAGATCAATGCGATGCGCCTTGCCGTGCTTCAGGCCGCCCGAGCCATGGATGTGCTGGGCAACAAGGAAGCCCGCGTCTATGTCAGTGCCGTCAAGGCGATGGTGCCCGAGAAGGTTTGCCTCATCATCGATCAGGCGATCCAGATGCACGGCGCCGCAGGCATCTCGCAATGGACCCCGCTTGCCGACATGTATACTGACATGCGCCATCTGCGCTTTGCCGACGGCCCCGACGAGGTTCACCACATGGTCGTCGGACGCGCCGAGGTCCAAAAGCACGGCCTCTGGTAAGACAGACCAAGGGACCGCACAGGAAAAGGCGCCGGAGAAATCCGGCGCCTTTATCTGTTTGAATGCATTGTCCTGTCCCGCGACGTCTCTTTCCGCCGGGCATAATGCGGATTTTTACTCCGCATTATGTGCTCCACCATGTCAAGTAAACCGCGGGAAACGGCCATTTCCAAAGAGGCCGGCTTATATTGCAGCGCAAAATGCCCTTGCATCCGCAGCGTCAAATGCCAATGATCCGCGCCAAGCCAGCGGGCAGAAAGAGAACGGCGAGAGAGGTATATTATGGCGTACACGGAGAAAAAAGATCTCTACGAGGTCGGCGAGATCCCTCCACTGGGGCACGTACCGAAAAACATGTACGCCTGGGCGATACGCCGCGAGCGGCACGGGCCGCCGCAACAAGCCATGCAGGTCGAGGTCGTGCCCACATGGGAGATCGACTCGAACGAAGTTCTCGTCCTCGTGATGGCGGCGGGCGTCAACTATAACGGCGTCTGGGCAGGCCTCGGCACACCCATCTCCGTCTTCGACGTTCACAAGCTGCCCTATCATATCGCAGGCTCGGATGCGTCCGGCATCGTTTATGCGGTCGGCTCCAAGGTGAAGCGCTGGAAGGTGGGCGACGAGGTCGTCATCCATTGCAACCAGGACGACGGCGACGACGAGGAATGCAATGGCGGCGATCCGATGTTCTCGCCGACACAGCGCATATGGGGCTACGAAACGCCGGACGGCTCCTTCGCACAGTTCTGCCGCGTGCAATCGCAGCAGCTGATGCCGCGCCCGAAGCATCTCACATGGGAAGAGAGTGCCTGCTACACACTCACTCTTGCAACGGCCTACCGCATGCTGTTCGGCCATCGCCCGCACATCCTGTCACCCGGACAGAACGTGCTTGTGTGGGGCGCGTCGGGTGGCCTCGGCTCCTTCGCGGTGCAGCTCTGCGCAACGGCGGGCGCACACGCCATCGGCGTCATATCCGACGACTCCAAACACGACTTCGTCATGTCGATGGGTGCGAAAGGCGTCATCAACAGAAAGAATTTCAACTGCTGGGGCCAGCTGCCGAAGGTGAACTCCGAAGAGTTCAACGACTTCATGAAAGAAGCGCGCAAGTTTGGCAAGGCCGTGTGGGATATCACGGGTAAGGGCATCGACCCCGACATTGTGTTCGAACACCCCGGCGAGTCGACCTTTCCCGTTTCCTGCATGGTCGCGAAACGCGGTGGCATGGTTGTCTTTTGCGCCGGCACCACGGGCTTCAACCTGACCTTCGACGCACGCTTCGTGTGGATGCGCCAGAAGCGCATTCAGGGCTCGCATTTCGCGCATCTGAAGCAGGCGTCGGCTGCAAACCAGCTCGTCATCGAGCGCCGCATCGACCCTTGCATGTCGGAAGTTCTTCCGTGGGCGGACATTCCTCTTGCACATGACAAGATGTGGAAAAACGAACACCTGCCGGGCAACATGGCGGTGCTCGTTTCGGCCGCGCGGCCGGGCTTGCGCACGGTCGAGGATGCCATCGAAGCGGGGACAAAGGCGGCCTGAAACGGCCCACCGTCATCGAAACGTCATCAAACCGTCATAAAGCGCGAAGTTATCCCGCAAGCGGGGACAAGTCGGACAAGGGCCGGGGATAACCCGGCCCTTTTTCATGCGTGGCGGCATCGGAGGCAAAATAACAATCCCCGCTTGCCGCTTCGCACACGCGGTAGGGTGGCCGCAAAATAACAATCCCCGGTTTTCGGCTGCCCGTTTCAGGCGCCGCCGAGCCAGGCATCGCCTTCCTCGTAGAGCGTTGCCGCCTCCGGGCTCTTGTCGAGAACGACGGTTTTCGAAAGTTCGATGCCCGCCTTCTTCATGCTGGCGGCAAGAAAGCGGAGTTCCTTCGGAAACTCATCAAGCCCCTCGAAGACGGCAGCGGGAAGGGCGGGCATGTCGACAGGATCGATCCGGTCCTTTTCATAGACCGCGACACGCTTTTGAATCTTCCATGAACCGTCGCGCCTTTCGAGCAGGTCCAGAAAGCGCGCATGGGAGGTGGTGTCGACGGTGCCGGCGGGCGCGGACGACCGCACCATGATGACGACATTGACCTCGCTCACCGCGCGCGTCCCCTCCACGCGAATGGAAGGCACGCCGAACTGGTGCTTGAGAAGCGCACTGCCATTGGCTGCGATCATCTTCGAGGCCTCGACGAAACCTTCGTGAGGTCCGTCATACCAGCTGATCGAGATCGTGCCGCCGGGATGAAAGACGGAAGAGAGTTCGCCCCACCGCTCCTGATCGCGATAGAAGCCCCAATTGTTCACAAGCGCCGCGATTTCCGCTTTCGCCATCATGTCCTCAATCCCTTCACGCGATGCATCAGCGCGCGTGACCGCCGAGGCAGCCAGAAACGCGAAGAGCGCAGCAAGCGCCATCGAGATGTTTTTCATGTTTTTCTCCCCGCGCGTCTCAATGGCGCGAAGAGAAGATGACAAAGCGAGGGTGGGACGGCAATGGACGCGCGGTCAGTTCGGGAGGAGGCAGCGACGGCTCAGCCGTTCAGGCCAAGGTCTTTTCTCACCTCGGCTGCCGAATGTGTTCTCTCTTCGCCCTTGCGCACGCGCTCCAGCACATGCGCGGCGAGATAATAATCTTCCATGTCGGCGATACCGCGCTCCACAAGCTCGCGCAGATAATACGCCCTGGTGCGCCCGGTCTTCTTCGCGAGAAGATCGAGCCGCGTTGCGAGATTTGCGGTGAGGCGGACGGAGATAGGCATGGCAGCCTCTACAGGATGGACATCTGGTCTTATGGCGCAAACGCCGGAGAAACTCTCTTGGGTAATGCCCTGAGAATTCTACATTCGCGACATGAATGCCCTTGGGAACAAATACGACCTCGCCGCGCTAAAGGAAAAATGGGCCACCCTTGCGGGGGAAGTCGCCCTACTCAGGAGGGCCGGTAAGCCCGTCACGGCCCCAGAGATTGTCCCGGGTGCCACTCAAGGAGACTCCCGGCGCGCTCTAACGCCCGTATCAGGGGGAACCTTGTCCATCTGCAAAGGGCGGAAGATCGTGGTGAAGGAAAGGAACGGGACCGGGGCAACGTGGGTTTTGACTTAAACGCTTGCTGAAAAGACGCTGCGGCAAATTTTTTTGAGGCGTTGCTAATCCATTAGAAGCGTCTCGCTTATCGCTTACCAAAGAAGCGAGACGCTTTTGCCACGCAAAGCACACATTGTCAACCCCTATACGCCATTATTAAACGCTATATATCCTCCATATGCCCGCTGTACGGGCATCTCGAATTGAAAGGCGCACCGCAATGAGCATCAAATCTCACGCCTTCGGCCGTGTGACGCTCACGGACGAGGACGCAAAAAAGTTCAAAAACCAGGTTATATACGGAAAGCCGAAAGCCGCTGCCGTAGAAAGCGTCAAGCGCGGCGTAACCCTTGCGCATGAGTTTGGAAAAGGCGGACGTATCCGCATCCAGATTGATCGCGCAAAGGTGAAGGGTGCCTGATAACGCCACTGAAATAGAAGTAAAGCAGTTGGAGCCCGGTGATAAGGTCACCGGGCTTTCGCTTGGCGACGCAGCATTTACAGCTCTGAAGACATTCTTTCAGAAACACGCTAAGAGCTACGAGGCTCAAAGCCTCGCGCGAACCTATGTCGCCTATGACCGGAATGGAAGCTCGCGCCCCGTGGCGTTTATCACCATCGTTTGTAGCGAGGTTGAAACTACCGCCGAACACAGCCTTCTCGGTGAAGATGTACCGTTTCAATATCGCGGCTATCCGGCGGTCAAGCTGGCAAGACTCGCGGTCGATACGCGCTACCGCAAAAGCGGGGTCGGGAGGGCTCTCGTAGATATTGCACTTGGTGTGGTAAAGACTTCCGTCTGCCCGTCCGTTGGGTGTCGCTTTATGGTGGTCGATTCAAAACGACAGTCAGTCAACTTCTACGAAAAGTGCGGCTTCACGATGTTGGATACCGACGAAAATCGCCGCAGAGACGAACCAGTAATGTTTATTGATCTACACAAGATCGAGACTTAGGCCTTATGCCGCTGCCAGTAGCCGGAGAAATCAGCTGACGGCTTCACCTTTATCGCACGGGCACTAACCACACTCCACCTGTTCCCCGTTCGGCATACCGCGATTGTCTTCCCGACAAGAGGCCCTTGCCGACACTGCGGGCATTCCCAAAGGAACGACCAGCGAAGCCTCGCTTATAAGTATGAGAATGCGAACCTAACGAAACGCCGGGACCGGATGCGCTGTATCCGATGCGGTCAGAAGCGGGCGCTATCGTGATTGACGGTCGGGGAGGTAGCTAAGCTGCTTCCGGCGTTTGCGCCATAAGACCGTGGACATCTGTATTCGGCATATTCCCTGTGTGCGTTCACGGCAAGGCGTTTGAGAGAAGCCTGTACATGCCGCACCTCCCATGGGTTGCCACGCCTCCCTTACGGGAGACTCGCAATGACGGTATCGCCGCCCCTTCTACCGCTCCCAGTAGTCCTTCGAGAACATGACGAGGACGGTCAGCAATTCGAGACGGCCGAGCAGCATCGCGAAGGCCATGATGAGTTTTGGCCCGTCGGGCAGCGAAGAAAAATTGCCGGCCGGACCGACGATGGGGCCAAGGCCCGGACCGACATTCGCAATAGAGGTGACGGCGGAGGAGAGCGCCGTCACGAAGTCGAGCCCGAAGGCTGCAAGGGCCAGCGCAACGAAAAGCATGGAAGCGAAATAGACGAACACGAAGAGCGCGACGGAGAAGACGATCTCCCGGCTCACCGTGCGTTCGCCGTAGCGCAGCGTCTGTGCGACATGCGGATAGAGCGTCTGGCGAACCTGCGTGCGGAAGAGAAGCGCCAGAATCTGCAGGCGGAACATCTTCATGCCGCCGGACGTCGACCCCGTACACCCGCCGAGAAACATCAGGATAAAGAAAGCCATGATCCCGAATGGCCCCCAGAGCGTATAATCGGTGCTGGCAAAACCCGCCGTGGTGACGATGGAGGTGACATTGAAGGCGGTCAGCGTCAGCGCCTCGAAGAACCCGTAATCGCCGCGCGCGGCCAGCCAGAGCGCCATCACGATGGAGACGCCGGCCAGCATGGTAACGAAGCTCTTTACCTGCGGATCGGTCCAGAGCGTTTCCCCGGAGCCCCGGAGCGTCTGTACATAGAGAGCGAGCGGCAAGGCGCCCGAAATCATGAAGACCGTGCCGGTCCAATGGATGAAGGGGTTGTCGAAATAACCGAAAGAAGCGTCATGGGTAGAGAACCCCGCCGTCGCGACGGTGGTCATTGCGTGGTTGAGCGCATCGAAGGGCGTCATGCCGCCAACGATATAGGCGAGCGCGCAGAGAAGCGTGAGCAGCAGGTAGACCTCGCCGATCGCAACCGCGACCTGCCCGGGGCGCGGCAGCACCTTCTCCGTCTTGTCCGTGCTTTCCGTGCGGAAGAGCTGCATGCCGCCGACACGCAAGAAGGGCAGAATGGCCACCGCCGTGACGATGATGCCGATACCGCCAACCCATTGCAGCAGCGAGCGCCAGAGGAGGAGACCGGGCGGCGTGCGGTCGAGCCCGGTCATGACGGTCGAGCCCGTGGTGGTCACGGCGGACATGGCCTCGAAAAAGGCATCCGTGTAGTTCATGTCGACTTCGGAGAAGACAAAAGGCAGCGCCGAAAAGGCACCCACCGAAAGCCAGCCGAGTGTCGTGACCAGAAAAGTCGCCCGGTGGGTAAGGTCGCGCTCTTCCGTCTGGTTCGCCAGCATGAGCGCACCGCCGACGAAGCCCGTCACCACCGCAGAGGAGAGGAAGGCCTTCCAGTCCCCGGTGCGTGCAACGATTTCAGCGAGTACCGGCACGAGCATGACCACCGCCAGCGCCACGAGCAGCGCACCGATGACGAGACCGACCACCTTGGTGCTGTCGGCCGCTGTCGTGATCTTTGCGCCGTCCATGGAATGCCCCCGTCAGGCCGTCTCTTGCAACACTTACCAGCGAATCGGGGCCCCGGCTGGCCCGGACCCCGGCTTCGAGATATATAGACATTGAGAAGCACGTGCTATTTTCATCGGGCCATCCCCCGTGCTTCCCGGAAAAATTCCGGATTTCACGTCCACAGGGCCCTTTCCGGGGCCTGCGACATCCCTTTTGTCCTTTTGTCTGCCCGATACGAGCGAGTTCGCCCATGAGCCAGTCCACCGCCGCCAGTTCCAATCCGAGCGCCACGGAAGGCAAAGTCCTTCTCGACGATCTCCTGCCCTTGACGGCAAGCGCCGTGGAGGCAGCCAGCACGCTTTTCGCCAAGGCGAAAGCGGCGGTTTTCGCGAAAGTCGCAAAAGACGGCAAGGTCTCGGCGGCACTGGTCGAGAAGGAACAGTTCGCTGCCCACGGGCTTGCTTGGGCAGCGACCTATGTGGAAGCGCTGCGCCAGCTCAACGCCTATGCGGCGCGCATGGAGGGCGAAGGCCGCCTCGGCGAGTTCGAGGCGCTGATCGTGCAGGTCGCTTTCGGCGAATATCTCTCGCAACTCGCAGGCGGCATTCCGATGAGCCAGGGCGAGACGGTGCGCATGCGCGATCTCGGCGTCTCGCACGAAGAGGCACAGGTTCTGTTCAACGACGCCGTGCGCAAGCTCGTGACGGGCGGCAACACCGCCGCCGCGCGCGCGCGGCTGGCCGAACTGATCGGCGCGAATGCGGGGGCTGCAACCTTCGGCGATGCGGGCCTCGAAGACACCTATGAGCAGATCCGCGACCAGATGCGCAAATTCGCCGATGCCGAAGTCGTGCCCCACGCGCATGAGTGGCACCTGAAGGACGACTACATTCCGCTCGATGTGATCGCGCAGATGTCGGAACTCGGCGTCTTCGGCCTGACGATCCCGGAGGAATTCGGCGGCCTCGGCCTCGGCAAGGAATCGATGTGCGTCGTCTCGGAAGAGCTGAGCCGCGGCTATATCGGCGTCGGCTCGCTTGGCACCCGCTCGGAAATCGCCGCGGAGCTGATCCTCGGCGGCGGCACCGACGAACAAAAGCAGAAGTGGCTGCCGAAGATCGCGAGCGGCGAAACACTGCCGACCGCCGTCTTCACCGAGCCCAATACGGGCTCCGACCTCGCAAGCCTGAAGACGCGCGGCAAGCGCGACGGCGATACCTACAAGGTCAACGGCAACAAGACCTGGATCACGCACGCCGCCCGCGCGGACGTGATGACGCTGCTCTGCCGCACCAATGACGAGCCGGGCTACAAGGGCCTGTCCATGCTGCTCGCGGAAAAGCCGCGTGGCGACGACAACGAACCCTTCCCCGCGAAAGGCATGTCGGGCGGCGAGATCGAAGTGCTCGGCTATCGCGGCATGAAGGAATTCGAGATCGGCTTCGACGATTTCGAGGTGAAGGCGGAAAACCTTCTCGGCGGCGAGGAAGGCCAGGGCTTCAAACAGCTCATGCAGACCTTCGAGAGCGCGCGCATCCAGACGGCGGCGCGCGCTGTGGGCGTTGCGCAATGCGCACTCGAACTCGGCCTTCGCTACGCGCAGGAGCGCATCCAGTTCGGCAAGCCGATCATGAGCTTCCCGCGCGTCTTCGGAAAGCTCGTGATGATGGCCGTGGAAATCATGGTGGCGCGCCAGATCACTTATTTTGCCGCGCGCGAAAAGGACGGCGGCAGACGCTGCGACCTGGAGGCGGGCATGGCAAAACTGCTCGCCGCGCGCATCGCCTGGGCAGCGGCCGACAATGCCCTGCAAATCCACGGCGGCAACGGCTTCGCGCTCGAATATCCCGTGAGCCGCGTACTTTGCGACGCGCGCATCCTCAACATCTTCGAGGGTGCGGCGGAAATTCAGGCGCAGGTCATCGCGCGCCGCCTGCTCGAAGGAGGAAACTGAGCTCATGACTGAAATTTTCACATGGCTCGGACCCATCGCGATGGGCGCGGTCGTCATCGTGCTGCTGCTCGGTCTCTGGAACATGATGCGCGGCGGTTCGGCAAGCCGCTCGCAGACGCTGATGCGCTGGCGCGTGGGGCTGCAGTTCCTCGCCGTCGTCATCATCATGATCGGGCTCTATCTGAGCACGAGCTGAAGGCTCCATCCGAGCACGAGCCGGGCCCCGGCAACACCGGCCAGATGCTCGACAAGCCATTGTTTTACCACGCATTTTCGTGAAGCCGCCCCTTCGGCTCCGCGATTTCAGGCTTTGCCCGCCCGATACAGGTCTTATGATGCCTCGCGCCCTATATCTCTTGGCAAAGAGACGATGGCTGCGACAGGAGGAGGCCCCCGATGCCCGGTAAAGAGATTTCCGCCGCTGAACTGCCGAAGGAACACGTCAATATTTCGGGCCGCAGCATGGCCTATAGCGAGATGGGCAAAGGCGACCCGATCCTCTTCCTGCATGGCAACCCGACATCGTCCTATCTCTGGCGCAATGTGATGCCGCATCTGAAAGATCAGGGCCGCTGCATCGCGCCGGACCTGATGGGCATGGGCGACAGCGACAAGCTCGAACCCTCCGGCCCCACCCGTTACACCTTCCGCGAACATCGCCGCTTTCTCGACGCCTTCCTCGAAGCGGTGGGCGCGACGGAGAAGGTGACGCTGGTGATCCATGACTGGGGTTCGGCGCTCGGCTTCGACTGGGCGAACCGCAACCGCGGCGCGGTCGAAGGCATCGCCTATATGGAAGGGATCGTGAGGCCGCTTGAATGGGACGAGTGGAACAAGGATGCGCGCGGCATCTTCGAAGGCTTCCGCTCGGAGGCGGGCGAGGAAATGATCCTGCGCAAGAACCTCTTCATCGAGGCCGTGCTGCCGGGCTCGATCCTGCGGAAACTGACGGACGAGGAAATGGACGTCTATCGCCGCCCCTTCCGCGAGGAAGGCGAGGACCGGCGGCCGACGCTCACCTGGCCGCGCCAGATCCCGCTTGGCGGCGAGCCGGAAGACGTGACCGACATCGTGCAGTCCTATGCCGGCTGGATGGCCGCGAACGACCTCCCCAAGCTCTTCATCAATGCCGACCCCGGCGCGATCCTGACCGGCGCGCCGCGCGAATTCTGCCGGAGCTGGCCGAACCAGACCGAAGTGACGGTGAAGGGCAGCCATTTCATCCAGGAAGACAGCCCGCACGAAATCGGCGAGGCTGTGGCCGAGTGGCGGCGCGGCTGGAAGAGCTAGGGCTGTAATATCGCCGTAATGTGGCGCAGGCAGCTTGATCCCTCGCCCGCAACAGGCGATTCTTGCTCAAAGCCACAGCCAGGGGATTCCCAAGCCATGACCGATACCGCCTCCGACACGTCGAGCTTCGCCACGAGGATCAAGACGCTTCATTGGGCCATCGCCGTTCTCGTGCTCATCATGCTCTATGGCGGCTTCACGCTGAGCCGCGAGACGGCGACATATCATTTCGGCACCGGCCTCGTGATTCTCGTCCTCATGGTGATCTGGCTGGCGGTAAGGGGATCGAGCCCCCGCCCCGCCTATCCGCCCATGCCGCGCTGGCAGGCAATCGCCGCCAAGGCGACCCATCACAGCCTCTATGCGCTGGTAACGCTGCAACCGCTCTTCGGCCTGCTGCTGGTGACGACCTCGAAGGGCGAACCCGTGGCCTATGGCGTGATACCGCTCAAGATTGCGCAGAACGATACGCTGCACGAAATCGGCGAATGGCTGCACGTCGTCAACGGCTACCTCATTGCCGCGCTGGTGGCGTTCCATATTCTCGGCGCGCTCTATCATCACGTGGTTCTCAAGGATAACGTGCTGAAGCGCATGTTGCCCTTCACAAAGGGCTGACGGCGGCAAACCGCCTGGAGAGATATGGTTACGCTCAACAAGATCTATACGAAGAGCGGCGACAAGGGCACGACCGCGCTTGCGACCGGCGAGCGTGTGCCCAAGCACGCGCTTCGGATCGAAAGCTACGGCACTACGGACGAGACGAATTCCGTCATCGGCATCGCCCGGCTGCACACCGGCACCATGCCGAAGCTCGACGCGATGCTGGGCCGCATCCAGAACGAGCTTTTCGACCTGGGCGCCGATCTCGCCACCCCGGAAAAGGACGAGAAGCTCGACTACGAGCCGCTGCGCATCCTCGATACCCAGGTGACGCGGCTCGAAACGGAAATCGACGAAATGAATACCGCGCTCGCCCCCCTGCGCTCCTTCATCCTGCCGGGGGGGACGCCGGCCGCTGCCTATCTCCATCTCGCCCGCACCGTCTGCCGCCGGGCCGAACGGCAGGTAACGGCGCTTATGGAACTTCCCCATGAGCGTGTGAGCGAGGCCGCTCTCAAATATCTCAACCGCCTCTCCGACTTCCTTTTCGTCGCCGCCCGCTTCGCCAATCTGGGCGAGGACGGGAAAGGCCCCGGCGACGTGATGTGGGTTCCCGGCGGAACCCGGGAGAGCGGCAAATAGCCCCGAGCCGCGCTTGCCCCTATTCGTTGACAGGGACGGGCGGGGCCACTAGGTTCCCGCACCGCAACAGCAGCTTTGTGGCACCGGGCGAGTCTGGCCTCGTTTTACGCGAGAAACAGCCGTTTCAAGGCAGCCGCCCGCCCAAGACCTACACCAAGACCGGCGCCGAGGTACCGTGAGGCCCGGGGGCAGTTTCATCCCCGTTTCTCGCCGCCAAGGCAATGCGCAGGGAGTCCGCCTCAATGAAAGTCCTCGTACCGATCAAGCGAGTGGTCGACTACAACGTGAAAATCCGCGTGAAATCGGATGGCAGCGGTGTCGATCTCGCCAACGTCAAGATGTCGATGAACCCGTTCGACGAAATCGCTATCGAAGAAGCGGTTCGCCTGAAGGAAGCGGGCACGGCAACCGAAGTCGTCGCCGTTTCGATCGGCGTCCAGCAGTCCACGGAAACGCTCCGCACCGCGCTCGCCATGGGCGCCGACCGCGGCATTCTCGTGAAGACCGATGAAACCGTCGAACCGCTCAATGTCGCGAAGATCCTGAAAGCGGTCGCCGAGGAAGAAAAGCCGGACCTCATCATTCTCGGCAAGCAGGCAATCGACGACGATTGCAACCAGACGGGCCAGATGCTTTCCGCGCTGCTCGGCTGGTCGCAGGGCACCTTCGCCTCGAAGGTCGAGATCGCCGGCGACACGCTGAACCTGACCCGCGAAATCGATGGCGGCCTGCAGACGCTGAAGCTCAAGATGCCGGCGGTCGTGACGGCCGACCTGCGCCTCAACGAGCCGCGCTACGCCTCGCTGCCCAACATCATGAAGGCGAAGAAGAAGCCGATCGACGAAAAGTCGCCGGCCGATTACAGCGTCGATGTGAAGGCACACCTTGAAGTCCTGAAGGTGTCGGAACCGCCGCAGCGCTCGGCAGGTATCAAGGTCGAGTCCGCAGCCGAACTCGTCTCGAAACTCAAGGAAGCGGGAGTGATCGGATGACCACGCTTGTTATTGCAGACCACAACAACAAGGCCCTGAACGACGCCACCGCGAAGACCGTCACGGCTGCCTCGAAGATAGGCGGCGATGTCGTCATCCTCGTCGCGGGCAGCGGCTGCGACGCGGTCGCCGAGGCCGCCTCGAAACTCGACGGCGTGACGAAGGTTCTCGTCGCCGACGATGCCCAGTACGAGCATCCGGTTGCAGAACCCCTCGCAGCGCTCGTCGTGAGCCTTGCGGGCGACTATGACGCCATCGTCACGGCTGCCACCACCGTCGGCAAGAATTTCATGCCGCGCGTGGCCGCCCTTCTCGACGTGGCTCAGATCTCGGAAATCACCGCCGTCGAAGGCGCCGACACCTTCGAGCGTCCGATCTATGCCGGTAACGCCATCCAGACCGTGAAGTCGACCGACGCCAAGAAGGTCATCACGGTCCGCACCACCGCCTTCCCGGCGGCGGGCCAGGGCGGCTCGGCCTCGGTCGAGAAGATCGGCGCGGCGGAAAATCCCGGCCTGACCGAATTCGTGGGCGAAGAGCTGACGAAGTCCGACCGCCCGGAACTGACCTCCGCCAAGATCATTATCTCGGGCGGCCGCGGCATGCAGAACGGCGAGAACTTCGCCATGCTCGAAAAGATCGCCGACAAGCTGGGCGCCGGCGTCGGCGCCTCGCGCGCAGCGGTCGATGCGGGCTTCGTGCCGAACGACTACCAAGTCGGCCAGACCGGCAAGGTCGTCGCTCCCGAGCTCTATATCGCGGTCGGCATCTCCGGCGCGATCCAGCATCTCGCGGGCATGAAGGACTCGAAGGTCATCGTCGCCATCAACAAGGACGAAGAGGCGCCGATCTTCCAGGTCGCCGATTACGGCCTCGTGGCGGACCTCTTCAAGGCCGTGCCGGAACTTGAAGAAGAGCTCGGCAAAGCCGGTCTCTGAACTTTTCGGCCCGTTCTTGCGGACCAAGTGAAGCGCTGCCGGGCAACCGGCGGCGCTTTTTCTTTACGCTGCCGGTCTTCCGCGCCATTCTTAGGGCCGTTCCAGCCTGCCGCTTCGGCAGGCCGTAAAACCACAGGTTTCGAGTAATGAATTTTCGCAAGGTAGGCGTCATCGGCGCCGGTCAGATGGGCAACGGTATCGCGCATGTCTGCGCGCTGGCGGGATATGAGGTCGCGCTTTACGACGTCTCGCGCGAGCGCATCGAAGCGGGGCTCGCAACCATCGACGGCAACATGGCGCGGCAGGTATCGAGCGAGCGCATCACCGTCGAACAGCGCGACAAGGCGCTGGAACTGCTCGGCCCCGCCGAAAGCATGGAAAGTTTCGAGGATGCCGACATCGTGATCGAGTCGGCGACCGAGAACGAAGAGGTCAAACGCAAGATCTTCTCCGAACTCTGCCCGCATCTGCGCGAGGATGCGCTGATCGCGACCAACACCTCTTCCATCTCGATTACGCGGCTTGCCGCCTCGACCGACCGCCCCGAACGCTTCATGGGCATGCATTTCATGAACCCGGTGCCGGTGATGGAGCTGGTCGAGCTGGTGCGCGGGATCGCGACCGACGATCCGACCTTCGATGCGATCCAGGTCTTCGCCAGCTCGCTCGGCAAGAAGGTGGCAAACGCGGAAGACTTCCCCGCCTTCATCGTGAACCGCATCCTGCTGCCCATGATCAATGAGGCGGTCTACACGCTTTACGAAGGCGTGGGCTCGGTCGAGAGCATCGACAAGGCGATGAAACTCGGCGCGAACCATCCGATGGGGCCGCTCCAGCTGGCCGACTTCATCGGCCTCGATACCTGCCTTTCGATCATGCAGGTGCTTTACGACGGGCTGGCGGATTCGAAATACCGGCCCTGCCCGCTTCTCGTGAAATATGTCGAGGCCGGCTGGCTCGGCCGCAAGACCCAGCGCGGCTTCTACGATTATCGCGGCGAGAAGCCCGTCCCGACGCGCTGAACCGGCATCGCCGTTCCGCATCGGAAATGAATTCCTAACGAGTTCATTAACCCGGAGCGCGCAGAATGACCGTCAAAAGCGCGCCGAAGGGGCGTGTGAGGACGGAAATGCCCAGCAGCTTCGATCATGGCGAAGGCGCCACCAAGATCACGGAAGAACCCGAATTCATCGACGTTCCCGAGCATCCCTCGGTGTGTGCGCTCCATGACTATATCGAGCGCAAGCGCGGAAGCCGCGAAATGGCCGACCGCGCCGACATCAATCCCGCTGAAATCGCGAAGCTGATGCCGAACCTCGTCATCGCCGAGGCCGTGAACGGCGGCGACGATTTCCGTGTCCGCCTTTTCGGCACGGCGCTTGTGGAACTTCTCGGCGAGGAACGGACAGGGAAACTTCTTTCGGAATTCGCCGAGGAAAGCACCGCCTTTTCAAGCAGGAACCCGGCATCCGTCCGGCGCCGCTGGCTCTACATCACGCGGAAAGCCTTTCTGGACCGCAAACCCGTTTTCGTGAAGGTGCCCTTTACGGCCTCGGACCGCCTCTATCTCGTCGGTCACACCATTTCGGTGCCTTTGACCGCGGGCGGCAGCGACCCCGCCCAGATGCTCGGCGGCATGTTCGTGACAAGGTTAGATCCTACCGACTAGCGATAGAGGTCGAGGGCTTCCGCGATAAAGGCCTTTGCGTCCTCGCTCGCCCAGGGCGCGGGACCGACCATGCGGCCGATTTCCTCGCCTTCCGGCGAAATCAGGAGCGTCGTCGGCAGGCCGAAGGCGCCAAGGGTGAAATTGGCCTTGGCGGCGGGGTCGATATAGAGGCCGAGATGGCCGGCCCCCACTTCGGCAAGGAAGTCCCGGACGAGTTTTTGCCCGTTGCTGTCGACGCTGAGGGCCACGACCTCGAAACGCTCGCCGCCAAACGCCGCCTGAAGCTCGTCCAGCTCCGGCATCTCCTCGCGGCAAGGGCCGCACCAGGTCGCCCAGATGTTCAGGAGAACGAGCTTGCCCCGGAAATCGGCCAATGTCAGCGTCTCTCCCCCGGCATTCTCGAAGGTGAACTCCGGCATGGGCTGAGGCGAGGGCTTCGCCTTGAAATTGGCCACCTCGCCCGTGGCGGCGGCATCGAGCCGGGCGGCGGCCTCGCTCATGGCGGGCCTATCCGGGTTGCCGCCCCCCTGTCCGATCAAGTATACCGCGCCTGCGGCTATCAGCACCGCTACGGCCAGAATGGCGATTGTTTTCGGCTTTCCCTGGAACATTCCCTACTCTTTTTCGGCTTGGCTTCGGAATGCCGCCCAAGGCGCCGGTGAGACCCGAACAGGAGCCCGGAGAACGACATGAGCAACAAGATGTGGGGCGGACGCTTCGGCGAAGGCCCCGACCGGATCATGGAGGAAATCAACGCCTCCATCGGCTTCGACCAGCGCTTCTTTGCCCAGGATATCGAGGGCTCGAAGGCGCATGCGGCCATGTTGGCCGAAACGGGAATTATCTCAAGGGACGATGCCGGGAAAATCGTCGCAGGGCTCGACGAGGTTCTTGCCGAGATCGAGAACGGCAAGTTCGAATTCCGGCGCGACCTCGAAGACATCCACATGAACGTGGAATCGCGGCTTTCGGACCTGATCGGCGCGGCGGCAGGGCGGCTTCATACCGCGCGCTCGCGCAACGACCAGGTGGCGACCGACTTCAAGCTCTATATCCGCGACACGCTCGACCACCTGGACGGCCAGCTCCGCGACCTGCAGGAAGCCCTGCTGACGCGCGCGGAAGAACACGCGGCCACCATCATGCCGGGCTTCACGCATCTCCAGACGGCCCAGCCCGTGACCTTCGGCCATCACTGCCTTGCCTACGTGGAAATGGCGGGCCGCGACCGGGGCCGGCTTGCCGACGCGAGAAAGCGGCTGAACGAATGCCCGCTGGGCGCGGCCGCCCTTGCCGGCACCTCCTTTCCCATCGACCGGGAGCAGACGGCGACGGCGCTGCGCTTCGAGCGCCCGACGCGGAACTCGCTCGACAGCGTCTCCGACCGCGACTTCGTGCTCGAAACGCTCGGCGCGGCCTCGATCGCCGCCACGCATCTGACGCGGCTCGCCGAAGAAATCGTGATCTGGTCGACGCCGGGCTTCGATTTCGTGCGCTTGCCCGACAGCTTCACCACCGGCTCCTCGATCATGCCGCAGAAGCGCAACCCCGACGCTGCCGAACTCGTGCGCGCGAAAGCCGGCCGCGTAATCGGCGCGCTGACCTCGCTTCTCATCGTGATGAAGGGCCTGCCCCTCGCCTATTCCAAGGATATGCAGGAAGACAAGGAAGCCGCCTTCGACGCGCTGGACGCATTGTCGCTCTCGCTGGCCGCGATGACCGGCATGGTGAAGAGCATGAGCGTCAACGAGAAATCGATGCGGGCCGCCGCCTCGCGCGGCTTCTCAACCGCGACCGACCTTGCCGACTGGCTGGTCCGGGCGCTGAACCTCCCCTTCAGGCAGGCGCACCATGTGACGGGCGCCCTTGTCGCGAAGGCGGAGCAGAAAGGCATCGACCTCGACGGGCTTTCGCTCGACGACATGCGCGAGGTGGAGCCCGGCATCACGGATGAGGTATATTCCGTTCTTGGCGTCGACAACTCCGTCGCCAGCCGGACGAGCTTCGGCGGCACCTCGCCGGAGAATGTGCGCGCCGCCGCGAAATGGTGGCGCGATGAACTCGGGCGCGATGGCGGCCGCTAGAGCTGGGAGAAGCGGGATGACGATAGGGCGGACGATCATGACGGCGCTGCTCGGGCTCGCGCTCGCCGCGACGCTTTCGGCCTGCGGGCGCAAGGGCGACCTCGAACTTCCCGCAGGCGCGAAACCACGCCCCGCAGCCGAACAGGGCCCCTCGGCGCAAGACGTGCTGGGCGACAATCCGCCCATCGACGCCGAACCGCTCGACGAGGAAATGGAAGATATCGCGCCGCGCAGCCGCGTCAGCAACTACTGAGCGCACCCCGCGCCCCCGGACAAAGACATGCATCACTTCGACTATCGCGACGGCGTTCTTCATGCCGAGGACGTCGCGATCCCCGAGATTGCCGCAGCGGTCGGCACACCCTTCTATTGCTATTCGAGTGCAACGCTTGAACGGCACTACCGCGTCTTTGCGGATGCCTTCAAGGGACAGCCCGCGCGCGTCTGCTATTCGGTGAAGGCGAATTCGAATCTTGCCGTGGTCGCGACACTGGCAAGACAGGGCGCGGGCGCGGATGTCGTGTCAGAGGGTGAGCTGCGCCGTGCGCTGGCGGCAGGGATAAGCGCGGACAAGATCGTCTTTTCCGGCGTCGGCAAGACCGAAGCCGAGATGAGTTTCGCGCTGGAAACAGGCATCGACCGCTTCAATGTCGAGTCCGAACCCGAACTTGACCTTCTCTCGCAGCTCGCCGCCGCGCGGGGCCTCACCGCGCGCGTCGCGATCCGCGTGAACCCGGATGTCGACGCGAAGACGCATGAGAAGATCGCGACCGGCAAGGCGGAAAACAAGTTCGGCATTTCCTGGCAGCGCGCACCTTCGGTCTATGACCACGCGAAGGAACTGCCGGGCATCGAGGCAAACGGCATCGACGTTCATATCGGCAGCCAGCTGACCGACCTCGCGCCTTTCGACGCGGCGTTCACGCGCGTGGCGGCAATGGTCGAGGAATTGCGCGCGCGCGGCCACGACATTCGCCACATCGATCTCGGCGGCGGGCTCGGCATTCCCTATCGCGGCGATAACGACGTGCCCCCGCACCCGGACGAATATGCCGCGATGGTGAAGCGCACGATGGGCCATCTCGGCTGTTCGCTGACCTTCGAGCCGGGGCGCCTGATCGCGGGTAATGCGGGCATTCTCGTCAGCCGCGTGATTTACGAAAAGCAGGGCGACGACCGCAACTTCCTCATTCTCGATGCGGCAATGAACGACCTGATCCGCCCGACGCTCTACGACGCCTTTCACGAAATTCGCGCGGTCACGCAAGCGGATGACGCGGAACAGGTGATCTATGACGTGGTCGGCCCCGTCTGCGAAACGGGCGATTATTTCGCCAAGGGCCGAAAGCTCCCGAGGCTCGGGAGCGGCGATCTCGTCGCCGTCATGTCCGCGGGCGCTTACGGCGCCGTGCAGGCCTCCACCTACAATACAAGGCCCCTCGTGCCCGAAGTCATGGTGAAGGGGGAGACCTTCGAGGAAGTCCGCGCGCGCCCCAGTTATGACGCAATGCTGAAACAGGATATCATCCCGTCCTGGCTCGATTAGGCGTTCTGCCCACGGGCCGGAAACGGTACGCGAGCGTGAACAAGCGAGCATGAACAAGGGCGAGAAGGCTTGACCGGCCCCGGAGGAAAAAAACCGGCAGGAAGGCGGGAAGACCCGCGCGGCATGAAACTGCCGCCGCGCGTCGAACGCCGTGTACGCATTTCGCGCGCGCTGCTTTTCTGGGAAGAGCTGCTGCCCGCGATCTGGCCTGCCGCCGCGGTTGCAGGGCTCTTCATCGCACTCGCCCTTTTCGGCCTTTTTGCAAGCCTTCCCCTTTCGCTGCACTGGGCGCTGCTGGCGATTTTCGGTACGCTGACGATCTGGCTGCTCTGGCAGGGCTTTCGCGGCTTCCGCTGGCCGGACCGCGACGATGCGCTGCGCCATCTCGAAAAATCATCGGGCCTCGCCCATGCGCCGCTTTCCTCCTATGAGGATGTCGCTGCCGGGAACACCGGCGACCCGGCACTCTGGGCCGCGCATCGCAACTGGATGTCGGAGCGGATCGCACGGCTTCGCATCGGTTTTCCCGTGTCCGTGCTGGCCCTGCGCGACCCCTATGCCATTCGGGCCGCCGTCGCGCTCCTCCTCGTCATCGGCATCGCGGGAACAGGCGCGGGCCGCCTCGACCGGCTGACAGACGCGATGCTGCCGGGCGCGGCGGGCGCGCGGATGGCCAATATCGAAGCCTGGATCACCCCGCCCGGCTATACCGGCAAGCCGCCCCTCTATCTCGAACGCAAGACGGAAGAGGCAAAGGATCTCACGAGGCTCGAAGTGCCGGAGGGCGCCACGCTTTCCATTCGCGTCCACGGGCTGAAGAATGCGCCGGTGCTCGAAAGCCACGGAGAGAGCCGCAACGAACCGCAAATGCTCGAAACCGTGAGCGCGGAGAATTACGCCATCGACGCGACGATGAACGGGACGGCGGATGTGGCGCTCACCGAAGGCGGACGCATGATCCGCGCCTGGCATATCGAGGTGACGCCGGACCACGACCCGGAAATCGAACTGTCGAAGCCGATAGAGCGTGCGGCATCCGGCGCACTCCATTTCAGCTACCGGGTGAAGGACGATTATGGCGTTGCGAACGCCGAAGCCCTGATCGCGCTCGACCGCACCGGCATTCCCGAAACGGACCCCGCCATCAGCGTGCCGCAACCGCGCGTGAGCGCACCCGAGGTCCGGCTCGGCCTGCCGGGTTCGCGCCCGCGCGACGCGCAAGGCGAAGCCTTCGCCGAACTCACCGCGCATCCCTGGGCGGGATTGCCGGTGACGATCACGCTTGCCGCAACCGACGACCTGAAACAGCAAGGGAAGTCGGAACCCGTTTCAATCGTCCTGCCCGCGCGCGACTTCACCGATCCGCTGGCCCGCGCCATCGTGGAGCAGCGCCGCCGCCTCGCGCTCGACCCGCGCTCGGGCGCAAGCGTTGCGCGCTTCATCGACAATTTCACGCAGGATGCCGAGCGCTATATCGACGACAAGGTGGTCTATCTGTCGCTGCGCGCCGCCTATTGGCGGCTGACGGAGGCGACGCGCGACACCGACCTCACCGGCATCTACGACCTTTTATGGTCGGTTGCGCTCAGGATCGAGGATGGCGACCTCTCGCTTGCCGAGCGCGACCTGCGCGATGCGAGGAAGGCGCTGGCCGATGCGCTGGCGGAAGGAGCGGGCGCCGAGGAAATCGACCGGCTGATGAAGGAATTGAAAGATGCCTTCAACCGCTACATGGAAGCCATCGCCAAGATGCAGCCCGCCGAGAACGCGCTGATGCAGAGCGAGTTTCCCGATGGCGACATGCAGACCATCGAGCGCGGCGAGCTCGAAGAAATGATGCGGCAGATCGAGGATCTGGCACAGAGCGGCGCGCGCGAACAGGCGCAGGCCATGCTCGACAAGCTTCAGAACATTCTCGAAAACCTGCAAATGCCGGGCGAGCAGGGCCCGCCGAGCCCCTCGGACCAGGCAATGGCGCAAGCCATCGACGACATCGGCAAGATGATCTCGAAGCAACGCGACCTGATGGACCGGACGTTCCGCGAACTGGAGCGGCTGCGCCTCGACCCGGAGGCCGAACGCAAGCTCGGCATTCAGACGGGAGAGGAAGAAAAGGAAGACGGCGACAAGCCGCTTGAAGGTCTCTCTTCCGAACAGAACGATCTCGGCGAAGAACTCGACAAGCTTCTCAGTATGCTGAAGGAAAAGGGAGCGGAGCCGCCCGATACGCTTCTTGAGGCGCTTGCCGCGATGAACGACGCGGAAGACCGGCTGGACGCCGCCCGCGCCGACCGCGCCACCGCATCGCAGGGACAGGCGATCCAGAACATGCAGAAGGGTGCGCAGGCGCTCGCCGACAAGCTGATGCAGGGCCGTTCCGGGGAGGGCACGGCGCAAGGCTCGGGAGGCAAGGATCCTTTCGGCAGACCCTCTTCCAGCCCGAGCGAGACGAATACCAGAACCGTGCCCGACCATATCGACACACAGCGCGCGCAGCGGATTTTGAAGGAGTTGCGCGACCGCGCCATGGAGCTTGGCCGCCCGCAGATCGAACTCGATTATCTCGACCGACTGCTCAGGCGTTTTTAGCTTCTGTCCAGATCGAGCACGGCCTGGACGCGCATGACGAGTTCGTCGAGCGTGAAGGGCTTGAGCAGAATGTCCTGGATGATGGCGTCGAGACCATGTGCGCGTTCGCGCTGATCCGAATAGCCCGTCATCAGCATGATACGAAGAGACGGCGCATCGCGCGCGGCAAGAAGCGCAAGCGAAACCCCGTCCATCACCGGCATCAGGATATCCGTCAGCAGAAGATCATGCGCACGGTGCGGGCGGGCCCGGGCAAGCGCTTCAAGCGCATCGCTGCCATCGCCGACGCATTCGACCTCATGACCCGCCCCCTGAAGCGCGCGCTGGATAAAGCTGCGCACGGCGGGCTCATCTTCTGCGATGAGGATACGGGCCATTATTTCATCGCTCCCATTATTTCATCGCTCCCGTGACTTCACTGCTCAATATAGCCGACGAAGGGAAGCTGCCGGTAGGCATGGGCGACATCCATGCCGTAGCCCACAACAAAACGGTCCGGGCAATCGAAGCCGGTGAAATCCGCCTTGGCATCGACGGCAAGTTTGCCGGGCTTGTTGAGCAGCACGCAGGTCATGACGCGCTGTGCGCCGCGCGCGGCCAGGAGGTCTTTTGCAAAGGCCAGAGTGCGGCCGGACTCGAGAATATCGTCGACGATGAGAACGTCGCGGCCCGCAATGGCGGCCTCCGTGTCGCGCACGATTGTCACGTCGCCGAGCGAGCGTGTGCCCTTGCCGTAGCTTGAGAGCGTGATGAAATCCATGTCGGGTTCCGCACCTGCCTCATGCAGCGCGCGCAGGAGATCGGCGGCGAAGATGAAACTGCCCTTGAGGATCGGCACGACCAAGGGCTCCGTCCCGAGCGAACGCACGATATCGGACGCAAGCTCGCGGACACGGGCCGCAATTTCCTCCGCCGGGTAGAGCACCGAGATCCGGGCGCCCTTCGGCGCGAGCCGGCTCATCCCCTATTCCGCCGCAGGGGGTGCATCGGGAACATCCGCCGGAATATCTTCCGGGGCCGGCACGGCATCAGGTACAGCTTCGGGCAGGTCTTCAGGTGTCGCACCGGGCAAATCTTCGGGCAGGTCTTCGGACGGACCGGCCGAAGCAATATCCGTCTTCTCGACGAAACGGATTTCGATATCGCGCGCTTCGGGCGGCGGGCTCGACAGGCGCGTGATGAAGGACGCAGCCTCATCGGCCGGGAGCGCGCGCTCGGAAAGCGCGAAGGTCCAGTAATAGAGCTCCTTCTGCCCCTCATCGAGGAGGCCGACCCGAAGGCGGGGCAAGGCGACATTTTCGCCGGCCACATTCACGACCTCGCCCATGACGGCCAGAACGGGCAACCCGTCTTCGGTCTGGCGTTCATAGGTAACATTGCGGAATTCGAGGCCGCGCAGATTGATTTCCTCCCCTGCGACGGCATAGAGCTTCGTCGTCGCAGGCCAGAACGCGACCACCTGCTCGCGGTAAATCCAGCCACCCGCCAGCGTACCGCCGACGAAAAGACAAAGCAGCAGCCAGCCCGCCGTGCCCAGTATCCGGCCACGGCGCATGGAAGCGGCGCGGCGGACCTCCGCACGAAAGCGATGACCGATATCGGCGGCGATGCCTGTCTTTGCCGCAGCCCCGTCCGCAGCGGGCGCATCCTTTTTCGCTGCCTCCCCCTTGGGGAGGGCTTCATCGGCGAAGACGATATCGTCATCCTCTGCCGGGGAGGGAGCGGGCGCAGCGGCAGCGCCCGTCTGTTGCGATTTCTCGCCAAAGACCTTCTTGCGGATCGGCGTGACGGTCGCGGTTGCAAGCTCTTCCTCCGGGCGGGGCGGAGGCGGCATGTCCTCCGCCGTTTCGGAGGGCGGCGATTGATGCCAGCTATGGCCGCACTTGGCGCAGCGCACCTTGCGGCCCGAAGGCGCAAAGGAGGCGCCATCCACCGGATAGCGCGCGGAACAGGACGGGCAATGGATGATCATCCGGGACAATGGTCTCAACCTGGACGCGGAAAACGGGCTTCTCCCGCGCGAACCGCAAAGAGTCGCGCGAGGGGAGATTCGAGTGAGCCTATTGAAAGATCGCGCATGGTTAAAGGCGCGTTAAGAGGACAAGGAAGAAAGCCGCTTTTTCGCGGAAAAGTGCGGGTCGCCGCATGGCGCAGCTGCATCGGCGCGCATGTTCCGTGATACCGTCCCTGCATGATTCGCTTCGAGAATGTGGGCATGCGTTACGGCATGGGGCCGGAGGTGCTGCGCGATGTGAGCTTCCACCTCGCGCCGGCCTCGTTCCACTTTCTGACGGGCCCTTCGGGCGCGGGCAAGACCTCGCTGCTGAAGCTCATGTTCCTCGCCAACCGGCCCTCGCGCGGCCTCATCACCATGTTCGGGCAGGACATCGCCACCCTGCCCCGCAAGGAACTGCCGCCGCTGCGCCGCCGGATCGGCGTCGTGTTCCAGGAATTCCGCCTGCTCGGACACCTGACCACCTATGAAAACGTGGCCTTGCCGCTGAAAATCCAGGGCAAGCGCGAAGCCGAGTACCGCGCCGATGTCGAGGAATTGCTGGCCTGGGTGGGGCTTGGCGACCGGATGAACGCAACGCCGCCGACGCTTTCGGGCGGCGAGAAGCAGCGCGCCGCCATCGCGCGCGCCGTTGTCGCGCAACCCGAAGTGCTGCTCGCCGACGAACCGACAGGCAATGTGGACCCCGAAATGGGCCAGCGCCTGCTGCGCCTCTTCGTGGAACTGAACCGGCTCGGCACCAGTGTGCTGATCGCGACGCATGACCGGGCGCTTGTCGAAAGCACGGGCGCACCCGAACTCGTATTGAGGGATGGGAGGCTCACCATCCGTGGCTGATCCGCTGCGCGGCAAGGACAAGGCGCCGACCTTTCACGACGAGGAACGCGGCCCCGCAGGCGCGCTCGCCGCCATGCTGGTCGAGACGAAAAGCGTGATGCCGGCGGCCGGTGCGACCGGCATGTCGCTGATGCTCGTCGTTGCCGCCATGTGCTTTCTCGCAACGCTGGCCCTCGGCGCGGCGCTTTCCGTCGGCGGCAAGGCGCGCGAATGGACAAACGACCTTTCAGGCTCTCTCACCGTCGAGATCAAACCCTCGCGCGAGATGGAACCGGAAGAACAGATAGACGCCGTGATGGGTGTACTGGCGGAGACAAGCGGCATCGTGAGCGCAACGCCGCTCTCGCGCGACGATACGGCGGCGCTGCTTGAGCCCTGGCTCGGCGGCGAGGTGCTGGCGGACGATCTGCCGCTGCCGCGTCTTGTCGACATCCGCATCGAGGGTTCGGCGCCGCCCGACCTTTCCGCCCTTGCAATGGAGGTCGCGGCAGCCGCACCCGGCGCCTCGCTCGACACGCACCGGCAGTGGCAGAGCGAAATCGTCAACGCGGCGCGCTCCGCCGAATGGCTCGCCTATGCGGTGCTGGCCCTTGTCGCGGCGACGACCGTCGCCATTGTCGTCTTTGCCACGCGGGCGGGCCTCTCGGCAAACCGCGACGTGGTGGAGGTGCTGCACCTGATCGGCGCGCGGGACAATTTCATCGCCTCGGAAGTGCAGCGCCACTTCCTCCATCTCGGTTTTCGCGGCGGGGTGATCGGTGCGGGCCTCGGGGCCGCAGCCTTCCTCCTTCTCGGTCTTGCAGGGGCGACGGGCGACCTCTACCTGGTGTCGGCCTCGGGCATCGGCCCGGAATACCTCCCCGCTCTGGCCGTCATTCCCTTCGCCGCCGCGCTGGTTGCCGTTCTGGCCGCCCGCTTAACGGTTTTTCAGACCCTTGAGAGCATGCTCTGAAGACTTTCCCAAGGCTTCCCGAGGGCTTTTCGGGGCGCTTTACTTGGCGCTTTCGGGCCATATCATGTGCGCCCGGCCGGCATGGTAGAATGCGGGCAGGCATCAGGCGCGGCGGAGCTGGTTTCCGCCCGGAACGGAGACGGGCATGGCGGCAGGCGGCACGCTGCGGCAGAGAACGGGGTGGCGCCTCACGCGTATCGCCGTGAGCCTGCTGGCGCTTGCGCTCGCCGCCTATATTGGCGGCTTCTTCCTCTTCACCGCCGAACTCGACCGCACCCCGCCCGTGGGAATCGCGCAGGCGGACGGCATCGTCGCGCTGACGGGCGGCCCCGACCGCATCACCGCCGCCTACCGCCTGCTCGAACAGGGCAAGGGCCAGCGTCTTCTCATCACCGGCGTTCACCCCGATGTCGATTCGAAGTCGCTGAAGGAAATCGTGCCGGGCAGCGCCGCAAAGTTCGATTGCTGCGTCGATGTCGGCTACATGGCGGAAAACACCATCGGCAATGCGGACGAGACAGCCGAATGGGTCCGCCGCAAGAACTACCGCTCGGTCATTCTCGTCACCAGCACCTATCACCTGCCCCGTGCGAAGCTCGAACTCGCCCGCGCCATGCCCGGCGTCGAAATCAGGCCCTACCCCGTTTTTCAGGATACGCTGCATCTCGACGGCTGGTGGGCCTATCCCGGCACCACCCGGCTGCTGATCTCCGAATACACGAAATATCTGCTGACGCTGACCTATGGCCGTCAGTCATCCCTGCCGACCTGACCGGCCTGAAGGAAACCCCGCCGTGCTCTTTCTCCGCTCCGCCGCCTTCAACCTGGTCTTCTATGCGCTCTCCGTGATCGTTGTCTTCGCGGCGACGCCCTGCTTCCTGCTGCCGCGCCGCTACACGCTGCGCGCGATGGAATTCTGGTCGCACATGACGCTCTGGCTGCTGCGCGTGCTGGCGGGCACCCGATACGAGGTACGGGGCCAACTGCCGCAAGGCGGCGTGCTCGTCGCCTCCAAGCATCAGTCGATGTGGGACACCATCGTCATGACCGCGATCCTGAAAGACCCGGCCATGGTGCTGAAGCGAGAGCTGCTGTGGATTCCGTTTTACGGCTGGTATGCCCGGAAGGCCCGCATGATCGCCATCGACCGGGGGGCGGCGGCCGCCGCGATCCGCCGCCTTGTCGCACAGGGCAAGGCCGCCGTGGCCGAGGGCCGCCCGGTCGTGATCTTCCCCGAAGGCACACGCTCCGCGCCGGGAGCCAAGCTCGACTACAAGCCCGGCGTTGCCGCGCTTTACCGCCAGCTCGGCGTCGAATGCGTGCCCGCCGCTGTCAATTCCGGCCTTTTCTGGGGACGGCGCGGCTTTGCCCGGCGGCCCGGCACCATCGTCATCGAGTTTCTGGAGCCGATCCCGCCCGGCCTCGACCGCAAGAGCTTCATGGCAACGCTCGAAACCCGCGTGGAGACGGCAGCGATGAAACTGGTCGCGGAAGCCGGCGGCACCCGCTGATCTGTGGACAACACCGCCTTCTGTCCGGTGAAAAGCGGGGATAACTGGAATCTTTTAATAAAAACAACCATATAAGAGAGCCCGGAACGGGAACTCTTTGCAGACAAAACAGGAACTTCTTTGTCATCTGAAAGTGCTAGGCTCGCGCCCATGAAACCGATCGCCGAACAAATCTGGGATATGAAATACCGCCTGCACGGGCAGGACGGGACGCCGCTCGACCTGACGGTGGACGACACCCGCAACCGCGTGGCCAGTGCGCTTGCCGAGGCCGAAGCCCCCGATATGCGCGCGCACTGGACCGCGCGTTTCCGCGAGGCGATGGACGGCTTCCGCTTCCTCCCGGCAGGCCGGATTCTGGCCGGTGCGGGCACGGGCCGCGACGTTACGCTCTTCAACTGCTTCGTGATGGGCGAAGTCCCGGACACGATGGAAGGTATTTTCGAGAACCTGAAGGAAGCGGCCCTGACGATGCAGCAGGGCGGCGGCATCGGCTACGACTTCTCCACACTGCGCCCCAAGGGTGCGCCGGTGATGGGCGTGGGCGCGGATGCCTCCGGCCCCTTGTCCTTCATGGATGTGTGGGACGCGATGTGCCGCACCATCATGTCGGCGGGCTCGCGCCGCGGCGCCATGATGGCGACGATGCGCTGCGACCACCCGGATATCGAGGCCTTTATCGAGGCGAAGCAGGAGCCGGGCCGCCTCACCATGTTCAACCTGTCGGTGCTGGCGACCGATCCCTTCATGGAAGCGGTGAAGCGCGACGGCGACTGGGATCTCGTCTTTGGCGGCAAGATCTACAAGACGCTGAAGGCGCGCGCGCTCTGGGACCGCATCATGGCGGCGACCTATGCCTATGCGGAGCCGGGCGTCATCTTCATCGACCGCATCAACCGGCGGAACAATCTCTATTACGCCGAGGAAATCCACGCGACGAATCCCTGCGGCGAACAGCCCTTGCCGCCTTATGGCGCCTGCCTTCTGGGATCGGTGAACCTCGCCGCGCTGGTGAAGGAGCCCTTCACGGGCGATGCGCATATCGACGAGGGGGAGCTTTCCGATCTCGTTTATGCCGCCGTGCGCGCCATGGACAATGTGGTCGACATTTCGCGCTTTCCTCTTCCCGAGCAGCGCCACGAGGCGCAGGCGAAGCGGCGTATCGGCCTTGGCGTGACAGGGCTCGCGGACGCGCTCATCATGTGCCGCTCGCGCTATGGCTCGGACGCATCGCTGGCACTTATCTCCAAATGGATGAAGGCGCTCTCGCGCGCGGCCTATCTTGCCTCCGTCGAACTCGCAAAGGAGAAGGGCCCCTTCCCGCTCTTCGTTGCCGACGCCTATCTTGCGGGCGAAACGGTATCCTCGCTCGACAAGGATGTGCGCGAAGCGATCGCCGAACATGGCATCCGCAACGCGCTCGTCACCTCCATCGCACCGACCGGCACGATCTCGCTCTTCGCGGGCAATGTCTCGTCGGGGATCGAGCCCGTCTTCGCCTATGCCTATACGCGGAAAGTCCTGATGCCGGACGGGACAAGGCGCGAGGAGAAGGTGCGCGACTACGCGCTCGACCGCTATCGCGAAACCTTCGGCGCGGAAGCCGCACTGCCGGATTATTTCGTCACCGCGCAGGAACTGACGCCCGCCGAACACATCGCCGTGCAGGCCGCCGTGCAGGACCATATCGACAGCTCGATCTCGAAGACGATCAACGTGCCCGCCGAAATTTCCTTCGACGATTTCAAGAGCATCTACATGGATGCCTACGAAAAGGGATTGAAGGGCTGCACGACCTATCGCCCGAGCGAAGTGCGCGGCTCGGTTCTCTCCGTGGACGAAGCGCCCGCAGAAGCGAAGAACGCGGAGCAGCCGGCGCTGCCGCTCGCCGCGCCTGCAATGCCAAGCGACCGCTACGAGAAGGACGGCGTCGTCTACATGTCGAAGCCACTGGAGCGCGAAACCGTGCTGCCGGGCTTCACCTACAAGCTGCAATGGCCGGAGTCGGACCACGCGATCTACATCACGATCAACGACATCGCCCAGGAGGGAAGGCGCCGACCCTTCGAGATTTTCATCAACTCGAAGAACATGGAGCATTACGCCTGGACGGTCGCGCTGACGCGGATGATTTCCGCCGTCTTCCGCCGCGGCGGCGACGTGACCTTCGTGGTGGAGGAGCTGAAGGCGGTGTTCGATCCGCGCGGCGGCTCATGGATGAAGGGCCGCTACGTGCCGAGCCTTCTTGCCGCCATCGGCGAGGTGATCGAACAGCACATGATCGACACGGGCTTCATCGCCGCGAAAGACGGCAAGCCCGTGACGGAAGCGCTGCGCGCGGTCGCGGGCGACCCGCCGCCCCCGGGCAACCCAACCGTGACATCTCTCAAAGGCTGCCCGCGCTGCGGCGAGCGCGGCATGATCAAGCAGGAAGGCTGCGAGACCTGCACCTCCTGCGGCTATTCGAAGTGCAGTTGAGTTCGCTTTTCACCACAACACGGAGCGGATGATGACGGCTCGAGATTTTGCGCGCCTGCTAATCAAACTAATGGGCGTGTTCGTGCTGGCCCTGACGCTGGTTCAGCTTTCGCAAGCCATTTCCTATCTTCCTACCTACGCAAACCAAGGATCGCTCCTCGCCGTCCTCTTCCTCTATCTCGTACCTATCCTGATCGGCGCGCTGATCGGCTGGTTTCTCTTCAAATCAGACCGCCTGATTGCCGACAAGGTCATGTTCACGGATACCGGAGACAATCCGTCCGGAAGTCTGAATTTCGAAAAGGCCGAGGAAATTCTGATCTCCCTACTTGGCATCTATCTTTGGGCCTATGGCCTGATTGGACTGGCAAGAACCCTCGGACTGGTTGCCTCCCTTACGACTGCCGACCATCCGGGATTATCGGAAGACACGCTCTGGAGTTCTTACCTGATTCCGTCTCTTGCCCAGATCACGGTCGGCACCCTGATCTTCCTTTCAAGCCGGGGCATCGTCGTTCTGCGAAGGCGTTTCCTGGATATTCGGGACAAAACGCGAGCACTCGGAATGGACGAGTAGGGAATCCGGCCTTTCCGTCCCGCTTTCCCGAACTAGATCACTGAGGCTGTGAACGTCACCTCATCCAATGTCCGGGAGTTTCCATGCGCGACCTGCTGCTGATCGAGAACCCGCATAGCGGCGGCGGCAAGCATTGGGAGGCGGAGCCCTTTCTCGAAAAGCTCAGGCAGGCGGAAATCGAGGTTCGCCACGAAAAGCCCGAAAGCCCGGAGGAATGCGTCCGGCTTATCGAGGAAACGGAGGCGGACGCCGTGGCCATCGCGGGCGGGGACGGCACGCTGAACCCGCTGATTTCGACGCTGATCGACCGCCAGCTTCCGCTTCTTGTGCTGCCCGCCGGAACCGCCAATGACTTCGCCCGTTCTCTTGAGATGCCCGAAAAGCCGGAAGAACTGGCCGGACTGATAACGGGAGGCGAGATCGCCGCCGTCGATGTCGGCTATGCGAACGGGAAGCCCTTCCTCAATGCGGCGAGCATCGGCATGACCAATACGATCAGCCGCCTGCAGACCGAGGAACGCAAGGGCAGGCTCGGCGTACTGAGTTACGCGGTGAGCGCCTTCGAGGCAGGCCGGACCTCACGCTCCTTCGTCGCGCGCTTCGAGGGCGGCAAGGCGCGCAAGGATATGCGCTGCATCCAGCTTCTTGTCGGCAATGGCCGCTTCTATGGCGGCGGCATGACGGTGCATGCCGATGCGACGTTGACGGACGGGTTGCTGCATCTCTACGCCGCCGTCCCGCGTTCGATTTTCGGCATGGCGGCGCTGCTGCCGTTCCTGCGTTTCGGCCGCACAGACCTCGCCCCCGAAGTGCTGTGCGACGAAGGCGCGGAAATCTCGATTGCGACCGCGCCGAGGCGGCATGTCTTCGCCGATGGTGAGGAACTGACGCAAACGCCGGTGCGCTTCCGCGTCGCGCGCCGCGCCTTGAAAGTGATCGTCCCGCGAAAGGAGACAACATGAACCAGTTGATGCTCTCCCCGGAAGAAGGCGCCTTCCGCGCCCTCGGTGTCGCCTGCCAGTCGGCCAGCCGCTACTACGAAGCCGCCATCGACGTAACGAGCGATGAATGGAAGGCTTTCGCGAAAGGCCGCGCCACCGCCTATGCGGACGCCGCCCGGCGCATCACCGAACTGCTGAAGCGCGACGAGCTCTTGCCGGGCTCGCCGGATGCGGACATGGAATGGCTGAAACAGATTGCGCTTCGCGCCCAGACCGCGATATCGGGGGACGAGGCGGGCACATTGCTGAAAAGTTTTGCCCGGACGGAACGCAAGGTGTGGGACGCGCTCGGCGAGCTTGGCCAGACGGGTGTTTCGCCCGCGCATGGACAGACAGCGGAAAATATCGCGCAGATTGTGATGGATGGATTTCTCTGGCTCGGAAAGGAAAAAGAGGCTTTCCTCGATGCTGGCAACAACTGACGCAAGAAGACGAGGGCGAATATGCGGGGCTTCCTTCATCACATCGACCTGACCGTGACGGACCCCTGGGCCTCCGCACCTTTCTACGACGCCGTGCTTGGCTTCATGGGCTATCGCCGCTGGTCGGAAGACGCGAACGGCATCGACTGGGAACACGCCTCCTCGAAAGACAGACTGCCGACCATCGGCATCTTCAAGGCGCGCGGCCCGAACGCAGGCCGCGGCCATGACCGCTACACACCGGGACTTCATCACATGGCATGGATCGCGGACAGCCGCGAGGATGTCGACCGGCTGCACAAGCTGCTGATCGAGATCGACGCCGTGGTTCTCGATGCGCCCGCCGACTACCCCGAATATGGCGAAGGCTATTACGCGGTGATGTTTGCAGACCCGGACGGGCTGAAGCTCGAATTCGTCCACGAACCGCGAAACTGATGCGATGACGCTGCTCGAAATTCCGAATCGCGAGGCGCGGCGGCTTTTCCTCGACCATCATGCGCTGAACCTCGCCCCTGCGGAGCACCACGGAGACGACGAGACGCTCTCCCTTATCCGGCGGCTCGGCTTCGTGCAGCTCGATTCGATCAACACCGTCGAGCGCGCGCATCACATGATCCTTTTCTCCCGCGCACCCGGCTACCGCCACGAGCAATTGAGCGCGCTTCATCATGATCATGCCGCGCTCTTCGAGCACTGGACACATGATGCCTCGCTGATCCCCATCGAGTTCTATCCGCACTGGCGGCACCGCTTTCGCGCGGCCAAGGCAAGGATCGCGGCGAGCCCGCGCTGGCAGGACCGCATTGGCGAGGACGGCGAAAAACTGCTGCGCAAGGTGCGCCGCCGCCTGCGCCGCGAAGGCCCGCTGATGGCGCGCGACTTCGAGGACAAGGGAGCGGGAGGCTGGTGGGGCTGGGGCCCCTCCAAGACGGCGCTCGAAACGCTCTGGCGGACGGGCGAAGTCGCCATCGCGCGGCGCGAAGGCTTCGAGAAGGTCTACGATCTTGCCGAGCGCGTGATCCCGGACGAGTTGCGCAAAGCGCGCCCCAGCGAAACAGCCTCGACGGACTGGGCCTGCCGCGCGGCGCTGGACCGGCTCGGGATCGCCACGCCGCAGGAGATTGCCGGGTTCTGGCAACTCGTTTCCATCGCCAACGCAAAGGCATGGACGGCAAAGGCATTGAAGCGCGGAGAGATCGTCGAGGTGAGCATCGAGGGCACGGATGGCGGCAGGCAGCGTGCCTTCGCGCCCGCCAACATAGAGGCGCGATTGGCGCAGGCCGCCGAAGCCCCGCGTGGCATTCGCTTTCTCTCACCCTTCGACCCTGCCATCCGCGACCGCAAGCGGGCGCTTCGCCTTTTCGGCTTCGATTATCGCATCGAGGTCTTCGTGCCGGAGAAGAAGCGGCAATATGGCTATTACGTCTTGCCAATGATGGAGGGCGACCGCTTCATCGGACGCGCCGACATGAAAGCGCACCGCGCCGAAGACCGGATCGAGATGAAAGGGCTCTGGCTGGAACCGGGCGTGAAACTGACCGGTTCGCGCGAGAAGCAAATAAGATCCGCATTCGCGACGCTTGCCCGCTTCACGGGAACGGCGACTATCGAGGCAGACGCTGCTCTACGGCGCGCCAGAGATGCGTGAGCCCCTTGTCGGATAATCCCGCCTCATCGAGATGGCGAACGGTACTTTCGAGATAGTCGGGATTCTTTCCCGACTGCCCCTCGCCTTCTGCAATAAGCCGGACCTGGGTGTCGAAGTCGATACGCCCCGCATATTGTTCATGCGCACGGTCGACGACGAAACAAAGCGCCTCGACGCGAAGACCATCATCGACAAGCTCGACCGGCTTCACGACATCCCGGTAGACGAGCGTGACCTGCTCGCGCGCCTGCAGATAACGCTTCACATCTGCCGCGCGGGCCCCCTCTACGCGAAAAGCGACACCCCGGCACGAACCGCCCGCATCGAGCCCGAAAACCAGACCCGGCTTTTCGGGCGTACCGCGATGAACATGACTGTAGACGCAGAAGGCACGATGATAGCCGCGCAGCAACGCGGCGCGCCGCTCCTCATATTCGAATCCCGGCCGCCACATCAGCGAGCCGTATCCAAAAACCCATAAATCCTGCATGCTGACAACTCCGCTTGCGCGGGCAACTATAGGCATACGCGCAAGCGGAGCAAAGCGGGACACAGGTATCGGAACGATGAGCGAAGCAGCGACGGAAGGAAAACGCACGGGCATACGCTGGGGCATTATCGGGCCCTCGCTTGCCTTTGCGATATTTGCCGCCGCCTACAGCGTCTATTGGTTCACCATTGCCGGCGAAGTACGCAAGGCCGTGGAAATCTACGCCGCGCGAAGCGAAAAGGAAGTCGTCACCTCATGGGACGGCTTCGCGGTCGGCGGTTACCCCTTTCGCATCGAAGCGCAATTCACAGCGCCCAAGGCGGCGGCACCCGCCACACCCGAGAAATGGGAATGGCAGGGCGAAGGCGCCTATCTCGCATTGCAGCCCCATAATCTTCGCCACATGGTCCTCACCCTGGAAGGCGAGCAGCGCCTCAGCTATCGCGATCTGCGGACAGCCGCGCGCGCGACGAACGAGGCGCGCTTCACGGCAGGGTCCGCGCAAGCAAGCTATGTCTTGCTGGAAGACAAGCCCTTCGGCCGCCTCGCCATCGACATGGAAGCGCTGAAGGGGGAGCACCATCTCGGCGCGAACGACACAACCGAAGAACTCACGGCAAAACGTCTCCAGCTTCACGCGCGCCCCGCCGAAAGCCCTGAAGGCATCAAGGAGCCGGGCAGCTACGACATCGCGCTTCAGGCGGAAGATGTGGATGTCGACAGCACGACGAAAATTCCCGCACTAGGCCCGCGAATGGAATTTTTCCTCGCGCAGACCAGACTGCGCGGCCTGCCGCCTGGAAATTATGTCAGCCTCGTGGAACTGATGCGCGACTGGCAGGCAGCAGGCGGCACACTCGCCATTTCCGACCTTGCCGTGAAGTGGGGCCCGCTCGATCTCTATGCGAGCGGCGAACTTGGGCTCGACGCAAAGCACCGCCCGGAAGGACAGCTCGACGCGCGCATCACCGATTTCGAAGGGCTGCTCGACGCGATGGTGGAAGACGGGATCGTGCAGGAACGCGAGGCGCGCATCGCGATGGCGGGGCTCGTCCTCGTCTCGCAATTTCAGGGCAGCAAATCGAACGAAATCCGGATGCCCGTCATCATGCGCGAGGGGAAGCTCTATCTCGGGCCTCTCGTCATCGCGAAGCTCGAACCGCTTTACTGATCGCCCGCGCCGTCCGCATCCTTCGCGGCGTGTTTCGGCGTCCGCCCGAAATTGGGTGCGGGCGTATCCTGCCCCGCATCGACGATCGAACGGCGAATGGCGCGGGTGCGCGTGAAAAGCTCGAACAGCTGATCGCCATCGCCCCAGCGGATAGCGCGTTGCAGCGCCGTCAGATCCTCTGAGAAGCGCGCCAGCATTTCAAGGATCGGCTCCTTGTTGTTGAGGCAGACATCGCGCCACATCGTTGGGTCGGAGGCCGCAAGGCGCGTGAAATCGCGAAAGCCGGACGCGGAATATTTGATCACTTCCGACTGCGTCACCGTTTCGAGATCGCTCGCCGTGCCGACGATGTTGTAGGCGATGATATGCGGCAGATGGCTGACGATGGCGAGCACCATGTCGTGATGCTTCGGCTCCATCACATCGACCCTGGAACCGCATCCGCTCCAGAAGGCGCTGAGTTTTTCGACCGCATCCTGATCCGTGCCCGGCACCGGCGTAAGGATGCACCAGCGCCCGTCGAAAAGCTCGGCGAAGCCCGCATCGGGGCCGGATTCTTCCGTTCCCGCAATCGGATGACCGGGAATGAAGTGAACGCCGTCAGGCACATAAGGGCTCATGTCGCGGATGACCGCGAGCTTTACGGAACCGACATCGGTGAGGATCGCGCCTTTTTTAAGATGAGGCTCGATCTCCGCCGCCACCTGTCCGAGCGCGCCAACCGGGGTGCAGACCACAATCAGATCCGCATCTTCCACCGCTGCTGCTGCGCTCTCATGCACGCTGTCGATGAAGCCGAGCTCGAGGGCGCGCGCGCGTGTCGTCTCCGAGCGGGCATAACCGGCGACATGGCCGGCGAGGCCGCCACGCTTCATCGCATGACCCAGCGAGGAACCGATCAGCCCGAGGCCGATCATCGCCACACGGTCGAAATGCCTTTCCGCGCCCATCACACAGCCGCCTTCACGCCTGCGAATTCGGCAAGCGCCTTCACGACGAGGCGGTTCGCCTCTTCCGAACCGACGGAGAGACGCAGGCAATCCGGCAGCCCATAGCTCGTCATCTGGCGAAGAATGAGCCCGCGCTTCATCAGGAAGGCATCGGCATCTTTCGCCGTCCTGCCCTGTTCCTTCGGGAAACGGATCAGAAAGAAATTACCGACGCTCGGCACGGTCTCGTAGCCGAGCTTCGAGATTTCCTCGCTGAGCCAGCGGAGCCATTTGTCGTTGTGCTGGCGCGCGGCATCGACATGATCCGTGTCGGCCATCGCCGCGATACCGGCCTCGATGGCGGGAATGGATACGTTGAAGGGCCCGCGAATGCGGTTCACCACATCGACGATGTGCGCAGGCGCATACATCCAGCCAAGGCGAAGCGCGGCAAGCCCGTAAATCTTCGAGAAGGTGCGCGTCATCACGACATTTTCCGATGTCGCAACAAGCTCGATCCCCGCTTCATAGTCGTTGCGGCTCACATATTCGCTATAGGCCGCATCGAGGATCAGCAGGATGCCGGGACGCAGACCCTGCTGCAAACGCCGCACTTCGTCCGCCGGAAGATAACTCCCCGTCGGATTGTTCGGATTGGCAAGAAAGACGATCTTCGTCTTCGGCGTGACGGCATCGAGGATCGCGTCGACATCGGCGTGAAGCGCCGTCTCCTTCACGGTAACGCAGGTGGCGCCAGCCGCCTTGGTCACGATCGGATAGACGAGAAAACCATGCTCGGTCGTAATCGCCTCGTCGCCCTCGCCGAGATAGGCCTGGGCCAGAAGATGCAGGAGCTCGTCGGACCCCGCGCCGCAGACGATCCGGTCCGCATTGAGACCGTAACGCGCGGCAATTGCCTCACGCAGGCCAAGCGCACCGCCATCGGGGTAGAGGTGAAGTTTGTCGGCCGCCGCCGCAAAGGCTTCTTTTGCGCGCGGAGAAGGCCCCAACGGTGTTTCATTGGCCGAGAGCTTGAAAATGCGGGTGCCCCGCTCGGCGCTGGCGCGGCCGCCGACATAAGGCTCGATTTCGAGAACGCCGCGCTGCGGCTCGGGACGCTTCACCATGTTCTCACTCGCCATCGCTGTCGCGCTGAAGCGGGTTGGCATAACCGCCGAGAAGGCGCGCCTCGATAACGGCATCGCCGGCAAGAGCCGAAAGCCGCTCATCATCGGCGGCCAGATGATAGGGAACGGAAATGAGATAGATGTGCTTGGCCGCCCCGTTATCGGTACGCGCGCTCGCAATACGTTTTCCTTCGAGCCCCGCCTCTTTCACCAGCGCCATGACACGCGTGTCGCTCAGGCTTTCCGCAACGGAAAGCGCGATGAGGCTGGTGTCGTCACCGGTGCCTTCGAAATTGCTGTGCGCGAGGACAAGCGCCCGGGCGCCGTCGTTCTCCCCCGCAACATCGGCGAAGGGAAGCCGCGCGACGATCCGCATCTCGCTGGTGCCGCCCGTCGCAAGGCCAACCCACCAGTCGCTATCCACCGCCGCGCCCGGCTGCGGCAGAATGCCGATGGCCGAGCGGTCATGCCCCACACGGCGGAGCACATCGCGCGCCTGGCCGTGAAGCTCCATCGGCGTCGTCGAGCCATAATAGTTACGGGCAAGATCCCAATAGCCGAGCGCGTCGCCCTCGGGGCCAAAGACATCCACCCGGAAAGGCCCCTGAATCCGCGTCATCGCCGCCATGATCTCGCGCCAGAGCCGGATCAGCACCCGAAGCGGCAGCGCCCCCTTGTGGCGCTCTGCAAGACGGCGGATCACCTCTGCCTCGCGGCCCGGCCGGAAAGCGACAAAGCTCCCTTTTCCCGCCGCGCTGGCCGCTCGCGCTTTGGCTTCCGCGACCTCGACCACGAGCTCGGTCCGCTTCTGCAGGAGATCCTGCATGGCATCGTCGATCGCATCGATCTCCTTGCGGACATCGGCGAGGGCCTTCTCGGGTGTGGCGGTCTCGGTCGTCATTCGGCGTCACTCGGCAGGGGGATTGCGGCACGCGAGCAAGCCCCCAACCCGGCCCGCGAGAGCGGTATTCATACGAGGGACACCCGCTAAAATCAAAGAAAACATTGACATTTTGGGGGGTGCATCCCTAGCTATGCACCCTGTTTGGCGGGGGACCGGAAGGCCGCCGCCAACCTGTCCAGACCAAAAAAGGCGGCGCAAAAGCGCTTATGAACACCATCGAGAAGGCCGCTGGCGCATCGGGCGCCGAAGGCCCCGGCAGCACAGAGTTCGAAGAAGGCGGGATCAAGGTGCACCGCGCATCCATGACCTTCGGCCCCGACGAGCCGCTTGCCCTCGATTCCGGCGTGAACCTCAGCCCCTTCACCATCGCCTATGAGACCTACGGTACGCTTAATGCCGACAAGTCGAATGTGGTGCTGATCTGCCACGCCCTGACCGGTGACCAGTATGCCGCGAGCACCCATCCGCTGAGCGGCAAGCCCGGCTGGTGGCCGCATATGGTCGGCCCGGGCTGCCCGATCGACACGAACCGCTTCTTCGTCATCTGCCAGAACGTGATCGGCGGTTGCATGGGGACCACGGGCCCGCGCGATATCGACCCCGCGACGGGCCGCCCTTACGGCCTGAGCTTCCCCGTCATCACGGTGGGCGACATGGTGCGCGCCCAGGCGATGCTGCTCGACCGGCTCGGCATTCACGATCTCTTCTGCGTCATTGGCGGCTCCATGGGCGGCATGCAGGTGCTGCAATGGGCGGCGGCTTATCCCGAGCGCGTCTTTGCCGCGATCCCGATTGCGACCGCTGCCCGCCATTCTGCGCAGAACATCGCCTTCCACGAGGTCGGCCGCCAGGCAATCATGGCCGATCCCGAATGGAAGCAGGGCGCCTATCTCTCGCACGGCACGAACCCCGCCAAGGGGCTCGCGGTCGCGCGCATGGCCGCCCATATCACCTATTTGTCGGAGCCCGCGCTCCACCGGAAATTCGGACGCAACCTGCAGGACCGGGACGCCATCACCTACGGCTTCGATGCCGACTTCCAGATCGAAAGCTATCTGCGCCATCAGGGTTCGACCTTCGTCGACCGCTTCGACGCGAACTCCTATCTCTACATCACGCGCGCGATGGACTATTTCGATCTTGCGGATGATTTCGGCGGTGTGCTTGCGAATGCCTTCCGGGGCACGGCATCGCGCTTCTGCGTCGTCTCTTTCACAAGCGACTGGCTGTTTCCGACCTCCGACAACCGGCAGATCGTGCACGCGCTGAATGCGGTCGCGGCGAATGTAAGCTTCGTCGAGATCAAGACCGACAAGGGTCATGACGCCTTCCTGCTCGACGAGCCGGAGATGTTCGCGACACTGCGCGGCTTCATCGACAGCGCCGCACGTACGCGAGGCCTCGCCGGATGAGCAACGGATATGGCCTCGACACGGGCCGCATAGACCTCGATCTCATCGCCCAGATGATCGCACCGGAAAGCCGCGTGCTCGATGTCGGCTGCGGCGACGGCGACCTGCTCGCCCTGCTGCGCTCGCAGAAGGATATCGACGGCCGCGGCGTGGAACTGAGCCAGGAAGGCGTGAACGCAAGCGTGGCGCGCGGCCTTGCCGTGGTGCAGGGCGATGCCGACACAGACCTCTCCGATTATCCCGACGACGCCTTCGACTATGTGATCCTCAGCCAGACGATCCAGGCGACGCGCAATCCGAAGGCGGTGCTGCGCGAAATGAAACGCATCGGCCGCCATGTCATCGTGTCTTTTCCGAATTTCGGCAATTGGCGCGTACGGCTGAAGCTCCTCTTCAGCGGACGTATGCCGGAAACACGTTCGCTCGGCTATTCCTGGTACGACACGCCAAACATCCACCTCTGTACAGTGCTCGACTTCGCCTCGCTCTGCGATGAACTCGGCCTTGAAATAGAGGACGCGCTGATCGTGACCAAAAACAAGGCACGGCGCATTTCCAATCCGGGCATCTTCGCCAATCTTTTTGCGAATGACGCCGTTTTCCTGCTTTCGCGGAACACCTGAAGATCAGTCTCCGTCTTCCGGCAGGACGGCGCGCGCCGGGGCGGGCGCAGGCGTGGGCAGCGGCGCAATCGCCCGAACCCTGGACTTCATCTTGCGCGATGCCGGCAGCGGCGTCGCGGCATAGATCTGCTTCGTCGCCTCCACCATGATGACACCGGAAAAACGCGGCCAGAGCATATGGCCCGCCCGCTCCCAGGCGGACGCCGAACGAAGCAGCGGACGCCAGTCGAAAGGCGGGACGAAAAGCGCCACTTCCCAGTCCGACGGCGAGAACATCGATTCGCGGAGAAGCTGCGTAATCTGGCTGCGCGAGAAGGGCTGCCCGTGACCGAAAGGCGTCGCCTCGCGCCGCGCCCACAGGCCGCGACGGTTCGGCACCACAATAAGCAGCCGCCCGCCCGGCGCCAGAACGCGCCATATCTGGCGCAACAGCCCGCGCTTGGATTCGCTCGCCTCAAGCCCGTGAACCAGCAGCACACGGTCCATACTTTCATCGGGCAGCGGCAATTCGCGTTCGTCGACAAGACCGGTGAGGCACTTTCCGTTCGCTGGCCACTGCATAACCCCCTGACGCGCCGGCATGAGGCCGATGGTACGCTCCGCCTTGCCCACGAAGGGTGCGAGATAGGGCGTCGCAAAGCCGAGACCAAGTACATTGAGCCCCCGCACATCGGGCCATATCTGCTCCACTCGGCGCGCAATATGGTGCTGCGCGACGCGCCCGAGCGGGCGGCCGTAAAAATCGCGAAGGTCGATCACATCCATCTGCACGAAATAAACTCCAGCAAATCCGGCATTGAAGCACCGGGTTCACGCGGGCGGCCAAGACCTCTACCCTAAGCGGGAAAGCCTATATCGGGCGAGACTAACGGGAGGCAAACGATCCCGATAGCGCCCACCGCCGATGTGCCACCGAAGGAGATGAGATGGCAAAGCTCGAAATTCACCAGTTTCCCTGCCTGAACGACAATTACGGCTATCTGGTCCACGAGCCTTCTTCCGGCGCAACGGCTGCAATCGATACACCGGAAGTGAAGCCGATCCTTGCCGCTCTTGAGGAGAAGGGCTGGAAACTCACCCATATCCTCAACACCCATCACCATTACGACCATGCAGGCGGCAATGCGGAACTCAAGGAGAAGACCGGCTGCATCGTCATCGGCCCGAAAGGCGAGAAGGACAAAATCCCCGCCATCGACCGCGCCGTGAGTGAAGGCGACATCGTGGAACTGGGCGCGGCGCGCGCCCGCGTGATCGACGTGCCGGGGCACACCAGCGGCCATATCGCCTACAGCTTCGACGAAGAACACATTGCCTTCGTAGGCGACACGCTCTTTGCGCTGGGCTGCGGACGGCTCTTCGAGGGTACACCGCAACAAATGTGGACATCGCTCGGCAAGCTGATGGAACTTCCCGACGATACGGTCGTCTATTGCGCACATGAATATACGCAGGCGAATGCGCGCTTCGCCCTTTCAGTCGAGCCCGACAATGCCGCCCTCGTCGCCCGTGCCAGGGAGATCGACGAGATGCGCGCGCGCGGTGAATGGACCGTGCCGACCACCATCGGCCTCGAAAAGAAGACAAACCCCTTCCTGCGTGCGGCAAGCCCGGACCTTCGCCGCACCATCGGGCTCGACGCGGCAAACGATGTCGAGGTCTTCGCCGAAACCCGCAAGCGAAAGGACAATTTCTGATATGCCTTCATTCGCCGGCCTGGACGCCGACGCCATCATCGAACTTCTCGGCATGGAACCGCACCCGGAAGGCGGCCATTTTGCCGAAACCTTTCGCGACACGGCAGGCGGTACGCGCGCCCATTCGACCGCCATCTACTACCTGCTGAAGGAAAGCGAGCGATCCCACTGGCACCGTGTCGACGCTGCCGAAATCTGGCATTGGTACGCGGGGGGGCCGCTCGCCCTGTCACGCCATGTGGAAGGGCAAAAGCCCGAAACCCTGCTTCTCGGCCAGAACCTCGACGCAGGCGAACGCCCCCAAATCGTGATCCCGGCGAATGCCTGGCAGGCGGCCGAACCGCTCGGCCTGTGGACGCTGGTGGGCTGCACGGTCGCCCCCGGCTTCGAATTCGCGGGCTTCGAGATGGCGGAACCCGGATGGACGCCCGCCACTTAACCCTGTTTCTTTTTCACCGCTCCTGTTGCCCCTCTGCGCTGGCCGAAAGCGGCGGGCCCGCTAGACTGGGCCGATAGATACCGTCGCCGGTCCGTGGGGGGCTCAAGGTGAAATCCGTTCTCGCCGCAGCGAGTATGCTGGCCGCGCTTTTCTGCGCGAGCCTGCCCGCGCGCGCGCAAAACCCGGCCTGCGAGCAAGAGACTTCCGTGGTCACGCTCCCGACAAAGGGCGGCCCTGCCTATGGCGGGATGCAATATCCCCGGTCCGCGGGCCTAGGCCTCAAGCAGGTCGCACTCACCTTCGACGATGGTCCCAACCCCGACACGACGCCGCTTATTCTCGATATTCTCGACCGGCATTGTGTGAAGGCGACCTTCTTCATGGTCGGGATCTACGCCGAAAGGCATCCAGACATCGTGCGCGAGGTGGCGGCGCGCGGCCACACCATCGGCACCCATAGCTGGTCCCACCCGAACAACCTCCGTCATTACTCGCCTGCGAACGCGCAAAGCCAGATCCGGCGCGGTTTCGACGCGGTGGAGACGGCGCTTGCAAGCGCGCCTGCCGCCGACCGCGAAAGGCTTGCGCCCTTCTTCCGCTTTCCCGGCCTCAATGACAGCAAGACGCTGATCGGCTGGCTCGGCGAACGCAACATCGCAACCTTCTCCTGCGAATTCGGCGCGGATGACTGGAAATCGATCAGCTCCGCGCAGGTGCGCATCCGGGCGCTGCGCAACATCGCTTATGTAGGGCGCGGCATCCTGATCCTCCACGACACCAAGCCGCGAACGGCCGCCATGCTTTCCGGCCTGATCGAGGCATTGCGCGCGGACGGCTACAGCTTCGCCCGGCTTGCGCCGGAAGAAGGCGCGCGCGCCCTTGCCGCTGCCGCGCCCGATCCCCTCATACGTCCTGTCCGCCGCGCGGACGCTCCTTCCGAACCAGGAGCAACCCTGGGCGCCGCCTTGAAACCGTCGCTTGAGCCCCAAACCGCCCTCCAGTAGCCTTTTGCCATGATCGAAAAATCCGCATCGGGACTTTTTCTGCCGACACGCCGCAAGGCGCTTGCACTGGGCCTTGGCGTGGCGGGTCTTCTGGCGGCGCCTTCCATCCTTCGCGCGGACACGCCGCACAAACGGACGCTCCGGCTCCAGAGCCTCAACTCAGGCGAAAAGCTCACCGTTACCTACTGGACGGACAAGGGCTACGAAGAGGATGCGTTGAAGCGCGTCTCGTGGTTCATGCGCGACCTGCGCACGGGCGGCGTCCATGACGTGCATCCGGGCCTTCTCGACCTGCTCTGGGAGATCGACACCAATACGCGCTCGAAGAACCCGATTTACACCATGTCCGGCTATCGCTCGCCGGAAACGAACGACTGGCTCTTCCATCGCGGCAACGGCGTCGATCCCGGCAGCTTCCACATGCGCGGCATGGCGATGGACATCACGCAGGATTTCCTCGACCCCGAAGAGGTTTACCGCGTGGCAAAAAAACTCGGCAAGGGTGGCGCGGGCTTCTACCCGACAAAGACGCCTTATGCTCATGTCGATATCGGCCCGCCCGACAGCTGGCTCTATCCCGGCATGCCACGCGCCGGTCGCGACGACGAATACGACCGGATGCAAGAGAAAATCGAACAGCAAAGCGGCTGAAACGAAAAACGCCCCGGAGATATCCGGGGCGTTTTCTTGTCATATGCGGGAGAGCCTATCCCGCGATGTACTGCGCGCCATTTGCCGTGATCGTGGCACCGGTAACGAAGCTCGCCTTCTCGTCGGCAAGGAAGGCAACGCAATGCGCGATTTCCTCCGCCTTGCCGAGGCGGCCGACCGGGATCGTCGAGATGATGCCTTCCAGCACCTTTTCCGGCACCGCCGCCACCATGTCGGTGTCGACATAGCCCGGCGCAATGCAGTTCACCGTGACTCCCTTGCGCGCAACTTCCTGCGCCAGCGCCTTGGTAAAGCCGATGACGCCGGCCTTCGCCGCGGAATAATTGGTCTGCCCCATCTGGCCCTTCTGGCCATTGATCGACGAGATGTTGACGATGCGCCCGAAACCGCGCTCGCGCATGCCGTTGATGAGCGGCTGGCACATGTTGAACATGGAATCGAGATCGACGGCCATGACCTCGCGCCACTGCGCGGGCGTCATCTTGTGCAGCATGCCGTCTCGCGTAATGCCCGCATTGTTGACCAGCACATCGACCGGACCGAGTTCTGCCTCGACCGAGCCAATGCCTTTCACGCACGCGTCATAGTCGCCCACATTCCACTTGTAGACATTGACACCATGCTCTTTCGAGAAGGCCGCCGCTGCTTCATCGTTGCCGGCATAGTTGGCGGCCACCTTGTAGCCGGCATTCTTCAGCGCGACCGAAATCGCGGCGCCGATGCCGCGTGTACCGCCCGTCACGAGCGCAACTTTGGTCATTGTCGGTTATCCCCGTCCTGGAAGTTTCTGTAAGCCGATGCAAAGCTCAGCGTTCGACGCAAAGTGCGATACCCATGCCACCGCCAATGCAGAGCGTGGCGAGCCCTTTCTTCGCATCGCGCTTCTCCATTTCGTGAAGAAGCGTGACAAAGACGCGGGCACCGGACGCGCCGATCGGATGGCCGATGGAAATCGCACCGCCATTCACATTGACGATCTCCGGGTTCCAGCCGAGATCCTTGTTGACCGCAAGTGCCTGCGCCGCAAAGGCCTCGTTGGCTTCCACGAGATCGAGATCGTCGACCGTCCAGCCCGCCTTCTTGAGCGCCGCGCGCGAGGCCGGGATCGGTCCCGTTCCCATGACGGCCGGATCGACGCCCGCCTGCGCCCAGGAGACGATGCGGCCGAGCACCTTGTGGCCTTCCTTTTCAGCGCGTTCCGCGCTCATCAGCACAACTGCGGCAGCGCCATCATTGATGCCGGACGCATTCGCCGCCGTCACCGTACCGCCATCCTTCTGGAAGGCAGGCTTCAGGCCCTGAATACCTTCGAGTGTCACGCCATGCTTGATGAACTCGTCGCTGTCGACCACCGTCTCGCCCTTGCGCGACTTGATGGTGACGGGAACGATTTCATCCTTGAAACGGCCGGCCTTCTGCGCGGCCTCCGCCTTGTTCTGCGAGGCAACGGCAAAAGCATCCTGTTCCTCGCGCGTGATCTGCCAGCGCGCGGCGACATTCTCGGCGGTCTGCCCCATGTGATAGCCATTGAAGGCATCCCAGAGCCCGTCCCGGATCATCGTATCGACGAACTGCATATCGCCCATTTTCTGGCCCGCGCGGAGATAGGCTGCATGAGGCGCCTGGCTCATGCTTTCCTGACCGCCCGAGACCACGACCTCGCTGTCGCCATTGACGATGGCCTGATATCCGAGCGCAACGGCGCGAAGCCCCGAGCCGCAAAGCTGGTTGACGCCCCAGGCCGGCACTTCAACGGGAAGCCCGGAATTGATAGAGGCCTGGCGAGCCGGATTCTGGCCCTGACCGGCCTGCAGGATCTGGCCGAGGATGACCTCGGAAACCGCATCCTTTTCGATCCCCGCCCGCTCGATGGCCGAAGAAACGGCGATACGGCCAAGTTCATGCGCGGGCAGGCCCGAGAGAGCGCCGTTGAATGAGCCGACGGGCGTACGCGCCGCGCCGACAATGACCACCTCGGTACCGGATTTGCTCATGGCTTGCTCCCTGGAACCGGCCTCGACGGGCCGAAAGATTATGTGGCTCCCGCCCGGCGCCCGCGGTTGCCGGCTGCAGATGGCCGGGACGCGGTAGCGCTGTTTTCGGTGCATCGCAATGCGGGGCTTGCGCACCGCAACAATACCGCGTCACAATGCCAAATGACAGGGGGCAAGGGACCGTTGCGGCAAGCAAAATGCCGTCACCCGTAAAAAGGTGGGCCCGATGCGACAACATTGTAAAACGAGAGATTGGGACAGCCGTGGCAAAAAAGACTTCATCCACGGACGATGATGTCATCGTTATCAAGAAATACGCGAACAGGCGGCTCTACAACACTTCGACCTCGAGCTATGTGACGCTCGACCATCTCTGCGAGATGGTAAAGCAGAGCAAGGAGTTCGTGGTCCGGGATGCGAAGACGGGCGACGACATCACCCGCTCCGTACTGACGCAGATCATTTTCGAGGAAGAGGGCAAAGGGCAGAACCTGCTCCCGATCAACTTCCTCAGACAGCTGATCCGCTTCTATGGCGACAGCCTGCAGGGCTTTATCCCGTCCTATCTCGAAATGAGCATGAACAGCTTTTCGAAGGAGCAGGAAAAGCTGCGCAACCGCGTGACAAGCGCGCTGGGCGGCCGCGAGCGGCTGAGCCAGTTCGAGGACCAGATTCGCCAGAATCTTGAGGTTTTCGATAATGCCATGCGCATGTTCTCGCCCTTTGGCCGGCCGGGCGCCGGTGCAGGCGAGCGCGGGGGGAAGGACCAGCAGAAGCCTGATCCGGCAGAGGCATCCGAAAGCGGCGAAAAGCGCGACGACGAGCTCGATGAACTCAAGAAGCAGCTTTCCCAGATGCAGGCCCAGCTTGAGGCGCTGTCGAAAAAGTAAGGCTCAGGCGACCGTTCGGTGGCCAGAGAAGCTCGCGACTGATCCTGGCAACGACATGGCGGGCTCTCCAAGATAGAAGCCCTGGAGATATTCCACGCCCAGTGACCTCAGCATCTCGACTTCCTCGGCATTGCTGACCCATTCGGCGACCGTCGGCAGGTTGAAGTTCTGCGCAAGGTTCACGAGTGTGCGCACGAAGAACTGATTGTCTGGGTTGGTCACAAGGTCGATCACGAATGATCCGTCGATTTTTACCAGGTCCACATCGAGCATCTTGAGGTTGCGGAAAGACGTGTAGCCCGCGCCGAAATCGTCGATGGCAATCTGGCACCCCAGATCGCGGAAGGTCGCGACGAATTCGGTCAGTTCCGAAACCTCCTGGATCGCCACCGTTTCGGTGATTTCGATGACGAGCCGCCGCGCAAGGTTGCTGTCTGCGGCAAGGAAGCTGGCAAGCGTTTCGCGCCAGAGACGATCGCTCGTCGTGCGCCCGGACACGTTGAGCGAGAGCCGGACATCCGGCCGCTCACGCAGCGTCTGGATGGCAAGCTCCATCACGCGATAGTCGAGAAGCCCGATCAGCCCCAACTTTTCCGCCACCGGCACAAAATGTCCGGCCGCCAGAATATTGCCGTCCGGCTGCACCATGCGAACGAGACATTCATAGATAACCGTCTCGCCGCTCTTCGCATCGACGATTGGCTGGTAGGCAATGCGGATACGCTTGTCATTAAGGGCGGTGATAAGTTCGTCGGCGACATTGATGTTGCGCAACCTCGTCTTTTCGCGTTCGCGCGAGGGTGTATAGACGACATGGCTGTCGCGAAGCCGCTGCTTCGCTGCAACGAGCGCCTCCTCCGCGCGGGCAAGCGCCTGGTCGACACTCGATGCATGACCGGGAAGCGCAATCGAGCCCGCTGAAACCGTGACGGAAACGGGACCACGCGCCGTCATCACAACCTTGTCGCGCACCTCGGCAAGCAGCCGTTCGGAAATGCCCCCAAGCCGTTCTTCATTGCAGTTACGCAGGATAAGGCCGAATTTGTTACCCGCATAGCGGCCAAGCGCATCGCCGCGTCGCGCAAGCGAAGTCAGCCGCTGGCCGACATGGACAATCACTTCGTCGGCCACATCGAAGCCGAAGGCATCGTTGATGAGAGCGAGGTTATCGACAGCAATGAGCAGAAAAGCGGAATTCTGGCGGCCGCGCTGGGAAGCGATCATCGCATCCGTCAGCGCTTCCTTCATGCGCACCCGGTTCAACAGACCTGTCAGTTCGTCATAGGTCGACAGGCGCACGAGCTCTTCCTCGCGCTTGTGGCGCTCATCGATCGCACGCAACACGCCAATAGCGCTCGCCGGTGCGCCATCGCTTCCGCCATACCACCGGCCGCGATCCTCGACCCAGCGCATACCGCCGAAGTCGTCGCGTATCTGGTATTCGAGTTCGTAAGGCACCCCGCCGCCCGTGTCGCTTTCGCGCGAGCGGCAAATCTGTTCGTAGCGGCTCACGCCCTCGCTTGCGATGCGTGCGGCAAAATCACGATGTGTGGATATCCTGGAAATGTCGGAGATGCCGAGAAGTTGCACGGCCCCCGCGCCCCAACTCAAGACATCCTCGCCGATCGACCACTTGTAGGCAGCATCACCTACAGCGTTCACAGCATTCTCCAGAAGATCATCGCCCGTCTTCATGGGTTCGCCGCTATACGCCACGCCGACTCTGCCCGCTTCCTGCGTCTTCGAGTCCACAACACCGCTCCTGCCGTGTTTAGTTTACTTGGGCACACCGCCCGATCAGGACGCTTCCTGCATCCATTCCGGTCATACTCAGGCAGCAGCCGTTAAAATTTCGAGAAGTGGCTAGGCGACTAAAAGCTTAAAAATGCTGGTTAATTCACGCAGATTGTTCCGTTCCAGCACAACCCGTTGCATTTAAGCGCAGCTATCCGCGGCAGGATTCTTGCGATGCTCGTGCGAACAGGTTCATTCTCCAGTGCGGTACTCGTACGCAACGGCGGCAATAGTGGTAAATGGAAAAAAGATGACGGGAGTGGAGCGCATAGAGCGGACGCGCCGCGCCTTGCCCGCCCCGAGGCGGGCGGAAGAAACGCCGCCCGTGAAGCGCAGCGACCCAGCGCCGCTTCCCCGAACATCGGCCCCCACCCACGCTGCCCTTGGCAGACCCGATCTCACAGCGACCCGTCCCGTCGCCGCCTTCCTCGCGCAATATATCGATCAGCACTGGGCCTGGCCGCGCTCTCCCGAGCGCAAGGAAGAAAAGCGCCGCGAAGCAACCTCCGCCTATATCGGCGCGGACATGCTTCCCGATCTCCTCGCGGAAACGCTCCGCAGCGGACATCACCGGCGCAAGCTGTAACTTCTTCTGAAAATCAGTAGCCGATGGCGGCACCGTCCTTGCGCGGGTCGGAGCCGCCGGCGAGCGTGCCCCGTTCATGGTCGATGACGATAGCCTGCCCGCCGCCATGCGGCAGGAACGCGTCTTTCACCTCGTGACCGCGCGCCGCGAGCCCGTCCCGCGCTTCGGCGGACAGACCGTGCTCGACCTCGATCCCTTTGCCCGCGGGAAAGGCTCGCGTGCTGTCGAGTGCCTGCTGCACATCCATCCCGTAGTCCAGCATGTTGGTCACGACATGCGCATGACCGACCGCCTGATAGGCTCCGCCCATCACGCCGAAGGGCATGACCGCGCGCCCCTTCTCGACAAGCATAGCGGGGATAATCGTGTGGAGCGGCCGCTTGCCGCCTGCCACGCAATTGAGATGCCCTTCTTCCATCACGAAGCCCGAACCCCGGTTCTGAAACATGACGCCGGATTTCGGTGCGCAAATCCCGGAGCCGAAACCGAAGAAGAGCGAGTTGATGAAGGAGACCGCATTGCGATCCTTGTCCACGACGGTGAGATAGACCGTGTCGCGATTGAGCGGATCGCGCACCGTGCCCAGATCCTCGATACGCCGGTTAGGGTCGATCCGCGCCGCCAGTTCTTCCGCCGTTTCCCGCGATAGCAGCCGCTCCACCGGCACTTCGCCAAAATCGGGGTCGGCGACATAGCGGTCGCGCATGTCATAGGCGAGGCGCGCCGCCTCCATTTCATAGTGGAAGCGTGCGGCGCCATGCGGGTCGAGCCCGTCGACCTCCGTGCATGAAAGAATGTTGAGCATCAGCAATGCCGTGATGCCCTGCCCGTTTGGCGGAATTTCGCAGATTTCCCGCCCGCGATACCGGGTGCGGATCGGCTCTACATAGTTGCACTTCGTCGCCGCGAAATCCTCGGCCGTGTGAAAACCGCCCATGCGGCGAAGTTTCTCCACCATATCCCCGGCGAGCGGCCCTTCGTAAAAGGCGTCGCGCCCCTTCGCACCGATAAGCCGAAGTGTCTCCGCCAGCACCGGCAGACGAAACTTTTCCCCGACGGCAGGAGCCTTGCCGTCCTTCGTGAATTGGGCAACGGCATCCGCATCGTGCGCGAGATGGCCTTCCAGAAAATGCCACTCGGTGCCGATGCGCGGCGCAACGGCAAAACCTTCTTCGGCAAGCCGGATCGCAGGCTCGAAGACCCGGCCAAGCTCCATCGTGCCGTGATCGGCGAGAAGCCGTGCCCATGCATCGACCGCGCCCGGCACGGTGACGGCATGAACGCTGTTGAGTCCGAGATCGCCACCGGCGGATTTCAGCTTTTCCAGCGAGAGCGCTTTTGGCGAACGGCCAGACCCGTTGAGACCGATAATATCCCCGCCGCCGCCTTTCGACAGAATGGCGAAGCAGTCGCCGCCGATGCCCGTATTATAAGGCTCGACGACACAGAGAACGGCACTCGCCGCAATCGCCGCGTCGACCGCATTGCCGCCCGCACGCATGATCGAGACAGCCGCTTCGGCGGCAAGCGGCTGCGAGGTCGCACACATGCCGTTGACGCTGTGAACCGTGGAACGGCCGGGCAGATGAAAATCGCGCATCGAAGTACTCAACTGTTTCGCGTGGCGAGGATTAGAGATTGAAGGTCGGCCACCGCACGCTCGATCCGTTCGAGGTGGGCATCCATTTCAGCAAGTTTCGCCATCACGGCACTATCGCCGGCTTGTCCCGCGGCGGTGGGAGAAGATGGAACCGGCGTCGAAACCCCTGCCTTGTTTGCGACATCCGCGGGCGGGGCTGCAAGAAGCTGCGCAAGCACACTCACTTCATGATGTGCGAGTTCACGCTGGTCTTTCCATATCTCGTCGACCTGCGCGCGAGAAAGACGAAGGGCGGCCGCAACTTCATCCCGCGTCCGCCCGGTCTCCCTCAGCTTCGCATCGAACCATTCCTGATCGAAGAAAAGCGCCATGATTTCTCTCAACGTCCCCTGAAAACAGGCGGCCGCTTCTCAAGGAAACTGCTTACGCCTTCGCGGTGATCTTCCGTCTGGAAGAGTTTACCCAGCGTACCGCTTACCCAGCTACCGATTTCGCGCAAGTCGCCATAGGAGGTCCGGCGAAGCCCTTCTTTCATGAAACGAAGAGCAAGCGGTGCGTTGACGGCGATCCTGCCCGCCAGCGCCAGCGCGCGCTCCAGCAACTCGTCATGAGGCACCACCTCGCTGACAAGCCCGATGCGCGCGGCCTCCGCCGCATCGATGACATCGCCGGTGAAAAGAAGCTCCGCTGCCTTTGCCGGGCCGACAATGGCAGGCAGACGCCAGAGCCCGCCGACATCGGTGATCAGCCCGCGCTTGATGAAGATTTCCCCGAACTTCGCTTGTTCCGATGCAATGCGAATATCCGCAAAGAGCGTGAGCTCCATGCCCCAGCCGACGGCGGCGCCATTGACCGCCGCTATCACCGGCCTGTCGCATTCGAGCGCGGCAACGGCGGCAGGCGTCGGCTCGGGACGCACACTGGTGAGCCTCGCCACGCTCTGCTCGTGCTGCTCGCCCGTCATCATCTCCTTCACATCCTCGCCGGAACAGAAGGCAGGATCCGAGCCTGTGACCACGACACAGCGAACGTCCGGGTCGGCGGAGGCGGCGCGAAACGACGCTTCCACCTCGTCATAGGCACGGCGGTTCAGCGCGTTGCGCCGTTCCGGCCGGTTGATGGTGACGATCGCAACATGGTCTCGAACCTCATAGAGAACGCATGTGAATTCCGAGGGCGCAATGCGCGGCATCATGACTTCCTCCCTTTCGGCTTCTTTCCTCCGAGCCTAACGGCAGCACAGGCGGGAGCAAGACATTCAGATGAGGAACTCCACGGCAATCAGCACGAGTGCCGCAATCCAGAAAGTTTCGGCAAGCATGAGACCGACCGGCCGCCAGCCCGTTGACGCAAGGTCGCCAAAGGATGTCTTCATGCCAAGCGCGGCAATGGCGGTGACGAGACACCAGCGCGAGACATCCGTCGCAGCGTCAATCACGGGAGGTGAAAGCAGGCCGAAACTGTTGACGGCGACAAGCGCCGCGAACCCGACAAGAAATACCGGCACAAGGCGAGCACCGCCTGCCGCCTTGCCCCCGCTTGTGCGGCTGACAACGAAGGCAATGCAGAAGACCACGGGAAGCAGCATCGCCACCCGCAGAAGCTTCACATATGTGGCGACATCGCCCGTCTCCACCGAAACCATGTAGCCGGCGCCAACGACCTGGGCCACATCGTGGATCGTACCGCCGAGAAATATCCCCGCCCGCGTGTCGTCGAGACCGATAGCACCGACGAAAACCGGATAGAAGATCATGGCAAGCGTCGAAAGCGCGGTGATCGCAACCACGGTAAGGATTGTATCGCGCTCGCCTTCTTCTCGCTGCGGCAGAACAGAGGCAATCGCCAGCGCTGCCGATGCCCCGCAGATGGCAACGGCACCGCCCGACAAAACCCCGAAAAGCGATTTGAGACCTAGAAGCCGCGAAAGCAGAATACCGACAAGGATCGTCGTCGCAACACCGGCGATGACCGTAAAGACGGGGACAACCCCGAGGCTCGCGATCTCGCCCGCCGTGATCCTGACGCCCAGCAGCGCCACACCGACCCGCAGGATCGTGCGCGAGGAAAACTCGATCCCGGCAACGCAACGGCCTTCTTCATGAAGAAAGTGGAACGCCATACCGAAGAGAAGCGCGAACAGCATGACGGGCGCACCGTAATGCTGTGACAGCCAGGAAGAAGCGAGTGCGATCGTGACCGCCACAAGAACGCCGGGATAGACGGCGTGTATGAGCACACCCTTCGGCAACCGGTGGAGAAGCGAATGCGAGGACGGCACGCTGTGCTCGGCCCTCACAATTCCTTCCATACTCTCCAGCGATTCAAGCTGCTTCAGGGAGCGGGGCGTACCGCGGTCGGGCGATGTCATTCAGGCAAACTCGCCAAGCGCATCTGCACCGGCATCGCCGAGCTTCGATCCGCCATCGCAATCGACGATGGTGCCGGTGATGTATTTCGCGTTGTCCGTCGAAAGGAAAAGCGCGGTGTCGGCGATATCGGTCTTGGTGCCGTAGTCGCGCATCGCGATGCGGGATTTGATCGCCGTTTCCATTTCTGGCGTCGGTGCGAGGCGCGCCATACCCTCCGTATCCGCGATGGGCCCCGGGGATATCGCATTGACGCGAACGCCCGCCGGGCCCCACTCCATCGCAAGGCACTTCGTCAGCATGTTTATGCCCGCCTTCGCCGCACAGACATGCGACTGGAAAACGCTGGGGTTCACCGCCTGCGGTGCGGTGATCGAGATAAGCGAGGCGCCTGGCCTGTTCAGATACTGGAAGGAAGCGCGCAGCACGTTAAAAGTACCGATGAGGTCGATATCGACCACCGTCTTGAAACCATTGGACGACATACCGAGCGCGGGGGCCACGAAGTTGCCTGCAGCACCCGAAATCACGATGTCCAGATTGCCGAGTTTTTCGCGCGCCTGGGCCATTGCCTGATCGACCGAATTGAAATCACGAACATCGGCCGCCATGCCGATGGCCTCATGGCCTTCATCCGTAATGGTCTTCGCCGCAGCGACGATTTTTTCGTGACTGCGGCTGATAAGCGCGACCTTGGCGCCCGCCCGCGCAAAATGCTGCGCGATGCCGAGATTGATACCGCTCGACGCGCCGGCAACGAAAGCCACCTTTCCCGCCAGCACCTGATCCTTGAATGCGTCAGTCATAATTCGTCTCCTTTGAGAACCGCGCGCAGCGCCTGATTTTGTCCGCATCAAGCCTGTAATTCAGGCCTCTCGCAACCCCGCGGCCCATTTGTAGAGCGCCGGTCAACCCACTAGACTGCGCCCGCGCCCGGCTTCCGCAGCGGAAAGAGCGGGACAGTGCAGGAAAGGGCTGAAAGCATCATGGCGATCGTGAAGGGAGTGGCAATTCTCCTGGTGGCGCTTCTCCTCATCATGTTCATGAGCTTCTGGGCGGCCGGCCGCGCGCGCGCGCCGCTGGATGCCGAAGCGCGCGCCCAACTCGAAGCTGACGGTAACGCCTATGATTTCGTGACGCTGCCTTCCGGCACTGTTCACTATCGGCTTGAAGGGCCGGACGCCGGCCCCGTCATCGTGCTGATTCATGGATTCTCTACGCCCTCCATCGTCTGGGAGGACTATTTCAAGCCGCTGACGGCCGCGGGCTATCGTGTCCTCGCCTATGACAATTTCGGGCGCGGCCTCTCCGACCGGCCTGATGCGGTCTACAATGCCGACCTCTTCGACAGGCAACTCGCGGAACTGATCGAAGCGCTGAAGATCGACCGGCGCATCGACCTTGTCGGCTATTCCATGGGCGGCGCCATCGCGACGATCTTCGCGGCGCGCCACCCCGAATTCGTGCGGTCGCTGACGCTGATCGCGCCCGCGGGTCTCGGCGTCGCGACAAACGAGGACGCCGAACTGCTGAAACGTCCGCTCATCGGCGACTGGATCGTCCGTCTCTTCGGCACCCGCATCTTCTACAGCGCCGCCTCGCAGGAAGCTGCAAGCGCGCCGAACCCCGGCGCTTTCCTGGCGGGGTTCAGCCGTCAGCTCGACTATCGCGGCTATGGCGACGCGCTGCTTTCCACCATGAGGTATTATCCGCTCACGGGCGCCGATGCCTTCTTTGCGAAAGTCGGAGAATCGGAAATGCCCGTTCTTGCCATCTGGGGCGAAGCAGACGAAACCGTGCCTTACGAAAATGCAGAAAAACTCATGAGCCTCATGCCGCAAGCGCAGCTTCGCTCCTATTCCGGTACCGGGCACAACATCGCCTTTGCCAGACCCGGGCTGGTAAGCGGCCTTATCGAGGATTTTCTCAAGGTGCAGGATGCGAGGGTCACATCCGGCGGCATGGGCGGCAAACCGCGCGGGCCGCTGACGCGGCTCGAGTCACGACGCTGCGGAAGCTGCAGCCACGAGGCGCCGGAAGATGGTGCATTCGACGTTGAGCGGCCTTCCACAGAATAGAAAAACCGTTGGCGAATGAGAGTATTCGGGTAATGAAGCCGCTCGTCGAAGAGCTGGAATGGGTCGCGCCGCATGATTTGTTTCATGCTCTGGCAGCAGACCCTTTCGCGCTTTTCCTCGATAGCGCTACAGCGGGACCGGAGCGCGATCCCGCGCTGCACGGACGATGGAGTTTCATCGCAATCGAACCCTTTCAGCACCTTGTCTGGCGGCATGGCGAAAACGGAAAACCATTCGATCTCCTGAAGGACACGCTCGCCTCTCTCGCACCAGTCGAAACCGGCAGCACCACAACGCCCTTTCCAGGCGGGGCGGCAGGGTTTTTCGGCTATGGCCTTGGGAGAACGCTGGAGCACCTGCCGCCGGAAGACCGGCCCTTTGCCATCGACGACCAGCATTTTCCAGACATGGCTCTCGGATTCTACGACCTCGTGCTCGCCTTCGACATGGTACAAAACCGCGCCTTCATCGTTTCGACGGGGCTTCCCGAAAGCAAGCCTGCCGCACGGTTGAAGCGCGCGGAAACACGCATGGAGAAAATGCGCAAGCGGATATCGTCGCTGTCAAATCCGTCAGCTTTCATCCCGTCGGCGCTGCCGGAAATCGCATCGAACTTCACGCGCGAAGGCTATGAGCGCGCAGTGGCACAGGTCATCGGCTACATACACGCCGGGGATATTTTCCAGGCAAACCTCTCGCAACGCTTCGAGGCGGAACTCGGCAAGGAAGATACGCCATACGGACTCTATTTGCGCCTGCGCGAGGCAAGCCCCGCTCCCTTCTCGTCCTTTTTCAATTTCGGCGAAGGCGCGATCGTATCTTCGTCGCCGGAGCGATTCCTCCTCTGCCGCGAAGACCTGGTCGAAACCAAGCCGATCAAGGGCACAAGGAAACGCGGCACAACACGCGCTGAAGATGAGAGGCTCGCGGCCGAACTTCTCACCTCCGAAAAGGACCGCGCGGAAAACGTGATGATCGTGGACCTGTTGCGCAACGACATTTCGCGTGTCTGCGAGGATAACTCAGTGACGGTGGACAAGCTCTGCGAGCTCGAAAGCTTCGCCAATGTGCACCATCTCGTGTCGACGGTGCGGGGAAAACTGCGCGCAGGAAAATCCTCAACAGACCTTCTTGCCGCCTGCTTTCCCGGCGGTTCGGTCACAGGCGCACCGAAGCGCCGTGCCATGGAAATCATTGCTGAACTGGAACCGACCGCGCGCGGTCCCTATTGCGGCGCCATCGGTTATCTCGGTGCCGATGGCAGCATGGACAGCGCCATCACGATCCGCACCATGACCGTGAAAGACCGGCGCGTCACCTTTCAGGCAGGCGGCGGCATCGTGGCGGATTCCGAACCTGCCGCGGAATACGAGGAAACGCTGGCAAAGGCACGTGATATGCGGCGCGCACTCGGCGACGGCCAAACACGCGAAGAAAAACCGCTCCTGACGGGACAGCGTGCATGATCCTCGTCATCGATAATTTCGACAGCTTCGTTCACAATCTCGCCCGCTATGTCGGCGAACTCGGCCACGAACGCCGTACAATCCGCACGGATAAAATCTCGGTCGATGAAGCGCTGTCATTGACACCGCAGGCCATCATTCTCTCGCCCGGCCCCTGCGGCCCGGACAAGGCGGGAATTTCCGTTCCCCTCGTGAAGGCAGCGGCGGCGCACGGCATTCCGCTGCTCGGCGTCTGCCTTGGCCACCAGGCGGTGGCGGCGGCTTTCGGCGGGCGTATCCTGCGCGCGGCGAAGCCTGTGCATGGCAAGCCATCGCGCATTTATCATGAAGGCGAGGATATTTTCGCGGGCTTGCCTTCTCCTTTCACCGCCGGCCGCTATCATTCGCTTGTTGCTGAACTTCCGGCAAGCGGAGTGCTTCGTGCCACCGCACATACGCAAGACGGCGTGTTGATGGCGCTTGCACATGACGAACTGCCGATATTCGGTGTGCAGTTTCACCCCGAATCCGTGCTGACCGAACACGGGCACGCGCTACTCGCCAATTTCTTCCGGCTCGCAAAAGTTGTGCCGCAGGGAGCAAGGATAAGCGCATGAAAATCTGGCTCAACGGTTCGATTTCCGATGCGCGGGATGCGCGTATCGATCCCGCCGACCGGGGATTTCTCCTCGGTGACGGCCTGTTCGAAACCATGCTGGCGCTGCATGGACATATCCTGTTCGCAGACGAGCACATGCTGCGTCTTGGCACGTCCTCGAATTTGATAGGGCTGCCGCTCCCCTATTCTCTCGCCGAAATCGAGATGGCATGTGCCGACCTGCTGGACGAAAACGAAATGGACGAAGCGCCTCGCGCCTCGCTTCGCGTGACCGTGACACGAGGCCCCGCACCGCGCGGGCTAGCACTCCCCGTGGAGCCGAAGCCGACCGTGCTCATCACTTGCGCGGCAACGGGCGAAGCGCCAGTGCGAACGTCTCTGGTGACGGCAACGCCGAGGCGCAACCCCTGGTCGCCTTCGTCGCGGCTGAAGGCGCTCCCCTATCTCGATAATCTGCTCGCAAAGGAAGAGGCGCGGGAGAAAGGCGCGGACGACGCACTGCTGCTCGATACGAACGGCAACATCGCCTGCACGAGCGCAGCGAATATTTTTCTCTGGGAAGGCGACAGACTTGTCACCCCCTCCACGAATTGCGGCATCCTGCCCGGTATCACCCGCGCGGCCCTGCTCGAACTCGCGCCGGAGATGGGAATTGAATCAAGGGAAGAGGAGATCGCGGCGGCACGACTGGCGCGCATATCCGGCGCTTTCGTGACGAACAGCCTTGTCGGCATTGTGCCGGTCACGAATATCGACGGGCGGGATATTCCCGCCCATCCACTGACAGCCCGCCTCGCCGCGGCATACGAGCTTCTGCTCGACGCCGCAGACGAAGAAGACTGAGATTATTCGCCGACGGTGAAGTCTCGGCGAGCCGCCGTGATGGTGACGGTGAACCCGGCGATCACGTCGAACAGCGCAAGCAGGACGAGCGCGAAGAAGGTGGAGGTGCCGAACTGCGGCAGCACGATGAACTGGACCAGCGCAATCAGCAGGACCAGCATCGAAAGCGCATGATTGACGATGGTGGATGCGCCCGTCTTCGTCGCGTTGATGAGTTCGAGGAAGAGCAGGAGAAGACCGGCATAGAGGATGAGGTCGCCGACCGAGATCGTCCACACCGCCCCCGAAATCAGCGAGATTGAGGTGATCTGCGATTCCATCGACAGCCCGGTCAGGTAGATGACGACGTTATAGATGATGATGACGATTGCCATCAGCGGCAGCGTACCAAGCATAGTTGAACCCTCTCATTGCCCCCACAAACTGGTCTCTTATGTGCCAGTCTAACACAGTTTTGGCACCATAACCCGCCCAGATGACTGCTTGGCGACAAAGCCGGGATGAGTTGCTGCATACGAACAACACCAGGGAAAAACCCAATTGACCTCTGCATCGCATTATTTTTCAGGAACTTACCGTGAAGCGCGCGCCCGTTTTCTCGATGCGGCGCGCGCGGCGGGTGCGCGCATTAACCATCACGAGCACCCGCTGAAAGGGCCCGAAGGTGAAACGCTGGCAACCGATGTCGCACGGCTGGGGCCGGAGGATGCGACCCGTATTCTCGCCATCGGCTCGGGTACGCATGGCGTTGAAGGCTATTGCGGCTCAGGTGTGCAGACGGCACTGCTTTCGGAAGGCTTTGCCACGCAACTGCCCAAGAGCACGGCGCTTGTTTTCGTCCATGCGATCAATCCTTACGGCTTCGCCTGGAACCGGCGCGTGAACGAGAACAATGTCGACCTCAACCGCAACTTCATCGATCACGCGAAACCGCACCCCGAAAACCCGGGCTATGAGGAACTGGCGGATGCGATCAACCCGCCCGACTTGTCCCCGGAGGCAATGGCGCAGAGCCGCGAACGCATGCGCGCCTATGCCGGGAAACACGGACACCGCGCCATGCAGCACGCGCTGAGCGCGGGGCAATACACACATCCGGACGGCGTTCAGTTCGGCGGGCTGGAGCCTGTCTGGTCGAACAGGACGCTGCGCAGGATCGTGCGCGAGGAAATGGGGAAAGCGGAGCGCACTGTCTTCGTCGATATCCACACCGGCCTTGGCGAGCGCGGCCACGGCGAGATGATTTGCGTAGAACCTGAAACGAGTGCGGCTTACGAGAGAATGCACCGCTGGTGGGGCAGCATCGTGCATTCGACGGTCGGCGGCGCGTCGGTTTCCTCCGACGTACCGGGCTCGATCCCCGTCTGCTTCGCGGAAGAACTGAAGGGACACGAAGTGACCGCCGGCGGGCTTGAGTTCGGCACCGTGCCGATCCGCGAGGTGACGGTGGCGCTCCAGTCGGACAACTGGCTCCACCAGAATGGCGGCGCGGCAAATCCGAAAGCGGCCGAAATCGGCAAGCTCATCCGCGATGCATTCTATGTCGACGAGCCAGACTGGAAGGAAATGGTGACGGCGCAGACGCGCGATATTTGCCTCGCCGCGCTGAAGGGGCTTCAGGACTAGCACGCACAAACAAAAACGCCGCCCCGAAGGACGGCGTTTCGAAATCTGCTTGAAGAGGAAGAGGCTTATTCGCCCTTCGGCTTCAGGATCTGCTTGCCGCGATACATGCCGCTCTTCAGGTCCACGTGATGGGGACGGTGCAGCTCGCCCGAATCCGGGTTCTCGACATAGGCCGGCTGCTTCAGAGCATCGGCCGAACGGCGCATGCCGCGCTTCGACGGGGTGGTTTTCCTCTTGGGGACGGCCATGGGCTTCGCTCCGATTGCTCCGCGAGCGGCCCGCCATCTGCGGACGCCTGCCCTCGCGAAAAAGGCTTTGAAAACAGAATATTGGCCATGCCCGGCGGCGCTGCTCGCAGCGCCGGACGGCCTTTGGCGGGCCTTATACAGCGAAAGCGGGCGAAAAGTCCATAAGCCCCCGCCCGAAATCCGGCCCGCGCCTAGTTCAGATGGATAATGGCGCACTCATCGGCAGATACGGCAGCCCGGGCACAGGCGCTCTGGGCGCTCCGTTCGCTGGCGAAGGGGCCCATACGAACGCGGTGAACCTCATCGCCCGAAATCTGCGCCGTATCGATGGACACGCGCTCGCCGGGCTTGAGGTCCGGTTCACGGCCCAGAATGTCGAAATAGCGGCGGCTGGCGCGGTCGATGGTCGAATAGGAGCCGACCTGCGCGTAATAGCGCCCCGACGGCGCGGCCAGCGATGCGACCTGAACGGAACCGGACGACGAACGCCCCGGGCGGGCCAGCGGCTTGGGCACAGAAGAGGTGATGGAACCGGTGACAAACCCCGCATAGGGATCGTCATTCCAGGCAATCTGCGTGTATTGGGGCCTCGCGGCGGGACGCGGCGCGCTGACCGGAACGGCGACGGCGGTCTCGACCAGACGGTCCATGCCCCCCCGGTCGTAAACCCGAACCTCCTGACGCTCGCGCGGCCCGGTATCGACGAGCCCGCGCTCCTTCTGCACCACGAAAAGCGCCACGAGTATTGCGCCAAGCACCAGCCAGAAGCGGTCACGCTGAGCCTTTTCGAACATATCTGCCCCCATCCCGATTGCCGCCGAGGCGGCTCATGGGAGGAGACTCGCGCCATATGGTTAACTCACACTTAAACTGGCCCGAAACGGCACAATTTATTCCCGGTTCTCAGAAAATATGAATTATTTCAATGGCTTGATCAGGACGCCAAAACGCCCGCCGCATCGCGCCACGCAACGCCGAGCGCGTCCGAAACCGCCCTGTAGGTCAGATCGCCCTTGTGAACATTAAGCCCGGCAAGGAGATGCGGGTTGTCGAGCATGGCCTGACGGTAGCCCTTGTCCGCGAGCGCCAGCGTGAAGGGCAGCGTCGCGTTGTTGAGGGCGAAGGTCGAGGTCCGCGCGACAGCACCCGGCATGTTGGCGACGCAATAGTGAACCACGTCATGCTTCACATAGGTGGGGTCGGCATGGGTGGTTGCGTGCGAGGTCGCAAAGCAGCCGCCCTGATCGATGGCGATATCGACCAGCACCGATCCCTTCTTCATCTGCTTCACCATGTCCTCGGTCACGAGCTTCGGCGCGGCGGCACCCGGCACCAGCACGGCGCCGATCACGAGATCCGCACCGAGCACGCTCTCCTCGATCGCATCAACCGTCGAATAGATCGTGTTGAGGCTGGGGCCGAACTGCATGTCGAGTTCGTAGAGGCGGTGAAGGTTGAGATCGATGACGGTGACATGGGCTTCAAGGCCCATCGCCATGCGCGCGGCATTGGTACCCGATACGCCGCCGCCGAGAATGACGACCTTCCCCGCAGGCACACCCGGCACACCGCCCAGCAGCATGCCGCGCCCGCCCTGCGCAATCTCAAGGCAATGCGCGCCCGCCTGGATCGACATGCGGCCCGCGACTTCCGACATCGGCGCTAGCAAGGGCAGGCCGCCATGTCTGTCGGTCACCGTTTCATAGGCGATGGCAATGCAGCCCGATTCCACAAGGCCGCGCGCCTGCTCGGGGTCGGGCGCGAGATGCAGATAGGTGAAGATGATCTGGCCTTCGTGAAGCTGCTTCCACTCGGATGGCTGCGGCTCCTTCACCTTCACGATCATGTCGGAAGTCGCAAAAATCTCTTCCGCCGCATCGATGATCTTCGCGCCGGCGGCCTCGTATTGCTCGTCGAAAAGGCCGATGCCGAAGCCCGCCCCCTTCTGCACGAAGACCTCATGTCCGTGATGCACCGCCTCGCGGACGGCAGGCGGCGTCATGCCGACGCGATACTCGTGAACCTTGATTTCCTTGGGGACGCCGATGCGCATGGGATGCCTCGTGAGGGGATGAACGCGAAAAAGTGTAGCGCGCGGAAGGAGCGCTACCAAGGTGGGGCATGGAGCCAATCGCGGGCAGCCGTTTAATATTCTGATCAAGCCGTGAGCGGCCGGACAAACGAACAACCGAGAGAGTGCCCGTAGAAATGCATTGCTGCCGTAGAAAGGGGCAACATACATCACGGCACCGTCACAAATATGTCCGCTATCTTAAACACCCGATACGACGGCGGCACCGCGCGTCCTCTTGTGCTAGTCAGGAGCGGGGAGCAGCCATGACTTATTTGTTCGGCGATGAATTGCGAGACGAGATCGAGGCGAGGCTTCGCGGCTTTCCGCGCGCGGAACTCCAGCAAGGCGAGCTGAAGCGCGCCGCGGTTGTCATCACCGTGATCCCGCACGGTCCGCAGGCCGGCTTCCTGCTGACACGGCGCGCGCCGAGGATGAACGCCCATGCGGGCCAATGGGCGCTGCCGGGCGGACGGCTCGACAAGGGCGAGGACGCGGCGGAGGCGGCATTGCGCGAGTTGCGCGAAGAAATCGCACTCGACATCGCCCCCGCCCAAGTGCTTGGAATGCTTGACGATTATCCGACGCGGTCGGGCTATCTCATCACGCCGGTGGTGGTCTGGGCAGCCGACACGAGCGCCATGACGCCGAACCCCGGCGAGGTCGCCTCGATCCACCCCTTCGCGCTCGATGAACTGACAAGGGCGGACTCGCCCATCTTTCTCGAAATACCGGAAAGCGAGCGGCCCGTGATCCGGCTCCTCATCGGCGAGAGCCACGTGCATGCGCCGACGGCAGCCGTGCTCTATCAGTTTGGAGAAGTCGGATTGCGCGGGAGAGAAACCCGCGTGGCGGAACTCGAACAGCCCGTCTGGGCCTGGCGCTGAAGATCAGGCGGGTTGCGCCCCGCCCTGCCCGCGCTGGCCGCGATCATGATTCAAGGGCTGAAAACCGAGCCCCTTCAATGCCTTGGCCGGGAAGCGCGCCCATGCCTTTTCGTGGAAATAGAAGACCACCGTGTTGACCGCAGGCTCGATCAGCGCAACGCCCGCCGCCAGCGTGACCTCGCCGGTCAGCAGATAGACGACGCCGAACCCCACCGAGAAGTGGAGCGAGCCGTAGGTCATGGTCTTCACGAGGTCGCGCATGGGTCCGGTTCCTTTGAAAGCCGCTATTGCGACTTATTCTTATTTAAAGAAGAGGGCCCGGCATGTCAAGGGGCGGATAAGTGAAGCCGACTGTCCCCCGACTGTCCCCCGACTGTCATCGAAACGTCACTGAAACGTCACAAATGGCCGGGATATCCCCGCCCCGGCTGGCAGGAGTGCTTATCCCCGGCTTTCGGGTGGCGGCGAGAATGACGGGCAAGGAGACGGCAAGTGTGCGTTTGAAAGTGCGGATACGTGCGAGCGCACATAAAGGCGCACATGAGAGCGCACGTTCCTGTGCGCCGGGACCGTCTCCGCCTTTCGCTCATTTGAAGGAGACCGCAGATGCCCTCGCCCCGACACGCAAACCGGATCGCAACCATGCGCGCAAGGCGCACCCTTTCCGTGACCGATTTCCGCAAGAACCCGTCCGCCCATATGAGGGCGGCGATGGGCGACACGCTCGCGGTCCTGAGCCGCAACCGCGTCGAGTTCTACGCCGTGCCGCCCATGCTGTTCGAGGCGCTGATCGACCGGATCGAAGCGCTGGAGGGAGACGGGAGGAGGTGAGGGGAAGCCGCGGGGATGGTGTCAGAGGTGTCAATGGGAAGGGTTAGGGCCACGACAATCATCCGTCTACCCCCTAAATTGTCATCCCGGCTTTCGCCGGGATGACACTTTTGGTTATGGCAAGGCTTGTGTTCAAGGCCCCACCCTCCCCCTGCGGGAGGGTCGAAATTTGCGAGCGCAAGCGAAGCGAATTTCGGGGAGGGGTAAGCGGATGAAACGATAGCGCTGCACTGAACGAGGACGGAGTCCCCCCTCCCCGAACGAGCTTCGCTCGTTCGACCCTCCCGCAGGGGGAGGGTGGTCCGGATGGAAAGGCCTGCGAATGTTGCTCTGGATTGCTTCGTCGCGGCTTCGCCGCTCCTCGCAATGACGGATGATGGTATGAATTGAAATGACGAAACGCCGAAGGCGTTCGTTTTCTCATACCTCACGCCAGCGTCAGGATGACCGGGCCGTTCTTTGTCGCGACGAGGGAGTGTTCATATTGCACGGTGGGCGCGGCGGGATCGGCGAGCAGCGTCCAGCCATCGTCGCTTTCGGCCGCGAAGTCGCCGCCCATCGAGAGGAAGGGTTCGATGGTGAAGACGAGGCCTTCCTGAATGAGGCGGCGGTCGGAAGGATCGCGCCAGGTTGAAATGCCTTCGGGCTCTTCATGCAGCGAACGTCCGACGCCGTGGCTCGCGAGATTGCGGATCAGCGTGTAGCCGCCCTTGTCGGCGAAGCGCTCGATGCTCTCGCCGATGGCATTGAGGCGGCCGCCCGGCTTCACCGCGCGGATGCCCTCCCACATGGCGCGCTTGCCATCGCGGCAGAGGCGCGCGACATGAGACTTGACCGGGGGGACGGGGAAGCTCGCGCCCGTGTCGCCGAAGAAGCCGTCCTTCTCCGCCGACACATCTATATTGACGAGATCGCCCGCGCGGATGATCCGGTCGCCCGGAATGCCATGCGCCACTTCCTCATTGACGCTGATGCAGGTCGCGCCCGGAAACTTGTAGGAGAGTTCGGGCGCGGAGCGCGCGCCCTCGCGCTCCAGCAGCGCGCGGCCCATGTCGTCGAGCTCGCGCGTCGTCATGCCGGGCTCAATGGCCGCCCCCATGACGCCCAGCACCTGCGCGACGATGCGGCCAATGGCGCGGAGGCCTTCCAGTTCTTCTTGCGTGGTAATGGTCATGGCGCGGAGTTTAGCGCGGAAAGGCGGAACGGACACGAAGTAAAGCCTCACACCCCTCTCCCCTCCGGGGAGAGGGAGGGAGCGGGCGTCAGCCCGCGGAAGGGTGAGGGGACTTGTCGAGTTCGAGCAGGATCATCTCAAGCACGCCATCCGTGTTCGTCAGCACGTCGGGATTCCAGAAGCGAACGGGGGCGAGGGAGAAAATCCGCTGCTTCAGTCTGATCGAACCATTGAAGCCCTTCAACCTTCCTTACCGCTGCACCATCTTGCGGGCTTCCTCGGCGAACTTCTTCGCGCCCTCGCCATTGCCCTGCTGGAGCGCGGCGAGGTCGACGGGGACGGTAATGCCCTTCTGCGCGGCGGGACGCGCGGCGATGAGGTCGAGCCAGCGCTGAAGATTTGGCAGGCCGTCGATCTCCACGCCCGACCATTTATGCGTGCGCACCCATGCCCAGTTCGCGATATCGGCGATGGAATAATCGCCCGCGAGATACTCATTGTCCTTCAGATGACCGTCCAGAACGGTGAAGAGACGCTTCGATTCGTTCTGGTAGCGGTCGATGACCGGCTGAATTTTCTCGGGAAAGTAGCGGAAGAAAACATTGGCCTGACCCATCATCGGGCCGATACCGCCCATCTGGAACATGAGCCACTGGATCACCTGGCTGCGGCCCTTTGCATCTCCCGGCATCAGCCTGCCCGTTTTCTCGGCAAGATAGATCATGATCGCGCCGGACTCGAAAACCGCGAAATCGCCCTCGTCGCGGTCGACAATGGCGGGGATGCGCCCGTTCGGATTGATCGCGAGAAAGGCGGGTTCCTTCTGCTGGTTCTTCTGCAGCTCGATGGCATGGACCTCGTAAGGGAGCCTGAGTTCTTCAAGCGTTATCGAGGCTTTCCAGCCATTGGGCGTCGAGGCGGTATAGAGGTCGATCATGGGTGCAGGCTCACTTTGCTGAAAGGTGAGAGGCTTTTATTGGCGCTCAACGTGCCACTTCCGGCGCGGGCGGGCCAGCGGGATTTTGAACCGGAGCCGTGACGATCCGGCGGAAGCACTGCCGAAATCTTTTGCAGCGCACATCACATATCCGCGAGCGGCGGAAGGAGGCAACAGGGGCAGCAAACCTGCCCTGTTGCACGGACGGACCGCCGTTTAAAATTTTTGACGCATTTGCGAAGGGAACCGCCGCGTGAGCTTGCGCGGATGCAAAATCCATTGAACACTGACGATCTCGGCCGCTCGACCTCAAGGCAGGGGCGGGGCACAGACACCACAAGATGGAGGGAAGACATCCATGAACCGCAAAAGAGGCATGGCCGGACTGTTGAGCGCGATCTCACGCCGGCAGTTCATGACGGGAGCGGCCGCAGTGGGCCTCAGCATCACCACGATGCCGAAATTCGCGTCCGCCGCCGAGGAAAAGAAGCTGAGCCTGTATAACTGGGATACCTATATCGGCGAAACGACGCTCGACGACTTCAAGGAAGCGACGGGCATCGAAGTGAAGATGGACCTCTTCGCCGACAACTCGGAACTCTTCGCCAAGCTGCGCGCCGGCAATCCCGGCTATGACGTGATCGTGCCGTCCAACGACTGGATCCCACGCATGGTCGCCGCCGGCATGTTGCAGGAACTCGATCACTCGAAGATTCCGAACATGTCAAACCTGTTCCCGCGCTTCCTGGACGAGCCGTTCGATCCGGGCCGCAAATATTCGGTTCCCTATATGTGGGGCACCATCGGCATCGGCTACCGCAAGTCGAAGGTCTCCTCCGTGCCCGACAGCTGGAAGGTGCTCTACGACAGCGACGAGTATGCGGGCAAGATCGCGCTGCTCTCCGATTGCGGCACCATGCTGTCCTGCGCGCTGAAATATCTCGGCTATTCCGCGAACTCGACCGACAAGGCCGAGAACGAAGCGGCAGCCGAGCTCATCATCAAGCAGAAGGGCAACATCAAGTCCTTCGCCGACGATAACGGCCAGGACCTGCTCGCCTCGGGCGAAATCGATATCACCATGGAATATAATGGCGATATCGCGCAGCTCATGACCGAAGACGACGATGTCGGCTTCGTGCTTCCCAAGGAAGGCGGCATCATCTGGGAAGACACGCTCGCGATCCCCAAGGGCGCGCCGCACCCGGAGAACGCCCATGCGTTCATCAACTATGTCTATGAGCCTGAGCCGAACATGCTCATCACCGACTACATCCAGTATGCGACGCCGAACAAGGCGGGTTTCGACCTGATGCCGGAAGAGTACCGGACCAACCCGGCAATCTTCCCGCCGGAAGAGGCAATCGAAGCCTCCGAGACGGCCGAGTATCTCGGCGAGGATGTGGTGCAGATGCGCGAAGAGCTCTGCACGAAAATCAACGCCGCGTAAGCGGAACCGGGGGCGGGCAGGAAACTGCCCGCCCTTTTTCTGCTTCCTGTCTTTCGTCTCTTTCTCCTTTTCCGCGCCCGTGCTTTTCTGGCCGCGGAAAATGACAAGGGGGCAATCCGGAGCGAGGGGGGACCGCGCTCCGGCCCGGCTTGGTACTCGCGTTTTTCTCTTGCCCTTCGGGGGGCCTGACCCATGGAAAACTGGAAGCGATCGGCACAGGCGTTCTTCTCGGCCTTCACGCCGCCGACATTCTGGCTCGTCGCCTTCTTCATCGTGCCGCTGTCGCTGATCTGGCTCTACAGCTTCAGCATGAAAACCGGCGTGACCGAGATCACGCTGGACTGGAACCTCAACCAGTATGCCCGCGCGCTGGAGCCGCTCTATCTCGGCATCTTCTGGAAATCGATCCTGATGGCGGCGGCGACGACCGCAATCTGCCTCGTGGTGGCCTTCCCGGTCGCCATCGCCATCGTCTTTTCCAAGCCGACCATGCGCATGTGGCTGCTGCTGCTCGTGATCCTGCCCTTCTGGACGAACCTGCTGATCCGCACCTATGCGCTGATCGCGGTGCTCAGAACCAACGGCTTCATCAATGGCGGGCTCGGCTGGCTGGTGGAGAAAGGCGACTGGCTGCTTTCCTTTGTCGGGCTCGGCGACAACACGATCATCGGCCCCTTCGAGCCGTTGTCGCTCCTCTACAATAACACCGCCGTCATTTTCGGCCTCGTCTATGTGAGCCTGCCCTTCATGGTGCTGCCGCTCTATGCGGCGCTCGACCGGCTGGACCGCTCCTATCTCGAAGCGAGCCTCGACCTCGGCGCCGGCCATTTCCGCACCTTCTTTTCCATCGTGGTGCCGCTGGCGCTGCCGGGCATTGCGAGCGGCATCGTCATCACCTTCATTCCCGCCATGGGCTCCTATCTCACGCCGGACCTTCTCGGCGGCACGGACAGCCAGATGATCGCCAATGTGATCGCCGACCAGTTCAAGCAGGCGAACAACTGGCCCTTCGGCGCGGCGCTGAGCTTTCTTCTCATGTATGCGACCTTCTTCGCGCTGGCGGTCCGCGCCGTGCTGATGAGGAAGGAAGGCCGGGGGGATGTGAAATGAGGCCACGGGAAGCGAGGAAAGCGAAATGAGTATCTTCAAGCGCAATCCCGACCCCATCGGCCCGCTCGACTATTCGCGCCGCTTCTCGCTGCGCTTCACCGTGGGTCTCACCCTCTTCTTCCTCTATGCGCCGATCGTCGGCCTTATCGTTTTCAGCTTCAACGACAGCCGCCGCAACGTGGTCTGGCGCGGCTTCACAACCGACTATTACGTGAAGCTCTTCAACAATGACGCGCTGATGCTCGCCTTCGGCAATTCGCTGACCATTGCGCTCTTCACCACGCTCTTCTCGACCGTGCTCGGCGCGCTGACGGCTTACGTTCTCTGGCGTTACCGCTTTCCCGGCAAGGCGATCTATGAAGGCGGCATGGCGCTGCCGATCGTCATCCCCGAAATCTGTATGGGCGTCGCGATGATGGTCTTCTTCGCGCGGATCGGCTGGCCGTCCGGCATGATCTGGCCGTTCAATCTCTCGGCCATCACCATCGCGCATATCGCCTTCTCGTTTCCCTTTGCCGCCATCGTCATCCGCGCGCGCCTCGAAAGCTTCAACCCGGAGCTTGCCGAATGCGCGCGCGACCTCGGCGCCAGCGAATTCCGGGTTTTCCGCGACGTCGTCGTGCCGCATATGAAGCCCGGCCTGATCGCGGGCGCGCTGCTCGCCTTCACGCTGTCGCTGGACGACTTCGTGATTACCTTCTTTACCTCCGGTCCCGACACGGTGACCTTCCCGGTGAAGATCTATTCCATGGTCCGCTTCTCGGTAACGCCGGAAGTGAACGCCGCCTCCACGGTGCTGATCCTGCTGACGCTCGTCGTCACGGCCTTCGCATTGCGGATGCAGAACAGAAACAACATGCTCGGTTCGTCCGGGCATTGATCGCCAACGAGTTTCGGAACAGTCACATGAGCGACACAGCAACCGCCCCCTCGACCGGCGAACCGATCATCCAGATCAAGAACGTCAGCAAGATATTCGGCGGCACGGTCAAGGCCGTGGACGAGGTGAACCTCGAAGTGCAGCGCGGCGAGTTCTTCGCGCTGCTCGGGCCTTCGGGCTGCGGCAAGACCACGCTCTTGCGCATGCTGGCGGGCTTCGAGGTGCCGACGCATGGCCAGGTCATCATCGACGGTCACGACATGTCGACGGTGGCGCCGAACAAGCGCCCGATCAACATGGTGTTCCAGTCCTATGCGGTATTTCCGCATATGTCGGTGGAACAGAACGTCGCCTATGGCCTGAAGATGGACCGCCGCCCGGCAAAGGAAATCAGGGAGCGCGTGGCGGAAGCGCTCGACCTCGTGAAACTCGGCCATCTCGGCAAGCGCATGCCCGACGAAATGTCGGGCGGCCAGCGCCAGCGCGTCGCCCTTGCCCGCGCGCTTGTGAAGCGGCCTTCGGTGCTGCTGCTCGACGAACCGCTCTCCGCGCTCGACGCAAAGCTCCGCGAGGCGATGCAGATGGAACTCGTGCGCCTGCAAAAGACCGTCGGCATCACCTTCGTCATCGTGACGCATGACCAGTCGGAAGCCTTGTCCATGGCCAACCGCATTGCCGTGATGAATGCAGGCACCGTGCAGCAGGTTGCGCCGCCGACGACACTTTACGAAGCGCCCGCGAACCGCTTCGTCGCGGACTTCATCGGCAAGATCAACATGATCGAGGGCGACGCCGTGAAGGCCGGCGAGGGCGAGGTGACGGTAACGGCGCCGGGGATCGGCGAGGTGACGCTGGCAGGCACGGCGACCGGCAAGGTCGCGCTCGCGGTCAGGCCTGAAAAGATTTTCGTCGCCGACAACGAACCGGCGGACCCGAATGTCATCAAGGTGAAGGGCAAGGTCGGCGAAGTTGCCTATTTCGGCAGCTACTCGAACGTCTTCTTCGACATCGGCCTCGCCCAGCCCCTGCAGGCGGACATCTCGAACGTGACGACGGATGTGGAGGAAATCACCTTCACGGCGGGCGAGGAATACTGGGTCTACTGGCGCAAGGCCGACACGCTGGTGCTCGGCGACTGAGGGGTACCGGGCGGCTGAGGACGGGGCTCCCGCCCCTCAGATATTGTCTTCGTCCGTCGGCAGCACACCGCTCGCGCTGATCTTCTCGACATCGCGCACGATGCGGTCGATAAGCATGAGCGGCACCATTTCACTCAGTGTACGGATGCCATTGACCGCGAGTTTTGCTGCGGCGGGCTGATCGAGCTTGTCTCCGAGCCGCGAATAGAACCCGACAACGGCCTTGCGCGAAAGCAGCTCGATCATCTGCGGATAGATTTCATAGCTTTCGACCGTATAGCCGACATCGGGCGTGTAACCATCGGCGCGTGTCTGCGCGATGATTTCCATGATGCGGACATTGCGCTGATTGAGCCACTCGCCGCCGTCGCGCTGGTCGATATGGATAAGGCCCACCTCCGCGAATTTGCGGATATCCGGGAGCGCAAGCCCCGTATCCTTCGCAACATCGGCGACCTTTTTCGGCGCGAGATTGCGTCCATCGGAGAGGAGCGGCCCCATCGCCGCCTCAAGCCCGATCAGCGCCTCAAAGCCGCCCGCGGACTCGCCCGTCTCGGAGGTGACGATGGTGCGGATGATCGAGAGCGGCAGATGGCGCTCTTGCTGGAGCTTGCGGATGAGGTTCAGCCGTTTCACATGCGCGCGGCCATAAACGGCCACATTGCGCTTCGGCCGGACCGGCTCAGGCAACAGTCCCTCGCGAATATAGTAGCGGATGGTCTCGCGCCCGACCCCGGTCGCGGCCTCCAGTTCCTTCATTTTCATCTATATGGCTTCTTCGTTTCCCGGCGCCGCCTCCCCTTGGCGAACCACCCCCGGGGCAGGTTTGTGACAGTCTAGCAGATCGGGGCAGAAAATGCGTAGTACGAATGCCCGGCCCCCGGGGTGGAACCGGGGAGAAAATGCTGATTTTCGCGGAGTTGCGGGATCAGCGCCGCCTCTCGCGGCCCGCAATCTCGTTCATCAGCTCGACCTGGATCTGCTGGATTTCCATGAGGCGCTGCCACTGATGGATCAGCAGATGGTCGAGCTTTTCATGCAGGTGGCGGATTTCGAGCTCGGCCTTCAGGTTCACCTTGTAGTCGTTCTGGGCGCGGACGCGGTCGCGCGATTCCTGGCGCTTCTGGCTCATCATGATGATGGGCGCCTGAATGGCGGCAAGGCAGGAGAGCACGAGATTGAGCAGGATGAAGGGATAGGGATCGAAGGGAACGGCAAAGAGCCCCGCGATATTGAGCGATATCCAGCCGAAGATGACCGCACCGAAAAAGATGATGAAGCGCCAGCTACCCCCGAAATCCGCGATGATATCGGCCATGCGCTCGCCCAGCGTGCGCGTACCCTCAAAGACCTCATCCGCATTTTCGGCGAGAATGTCATGCGCCTCGATGCTGCGAACGACCTCGCTTTCGAGTTCGTCGAGCTGGCCCTTGTCCGCCTCGATGGCGCGGCGGACATAGAGATCGCGGTAACGATTGAGATGTTCGTGGCAGATATGCCCGTCGGGCGGAAGGTCGGGATGATCCGCACGGATGAGCTCGAGAACAGGCTCACGCACGGAAGCAAGCGGGACGAGGCCGCCATGACGCTTGCCCGGCCCGCAGACGATGCAGCTGCGATGGTCGCCGTGTTTTTCCTGCATATCCGACATGCGATACGTCCCGCCGTTTTCTCCGCTCAGTATAGCCGTGCCAAAGAAAAAAGGGCGGCGCATCGCTGCACCGCCCTTTCCGCACAAATATGAGGCCGGGCCCTAGAGACGCTCGACAATCGTGACGTTGGCAAGACCGCCGCCTTCGCACATGGTCTGAAGACCGTAGCGCTTGTTGTTGGTCTTCAGCCCGTGGAGAAGCGTGGTCATGAGCTTGGTGCCGGAAGCACCGAGCGGATGGCCGAGCGCGATGGCGCCGCCATGCACATTGAGCCGCGCCGGGTCCGCACCGAGCTTCTGGAGCCAGGCGAGCGGAACCGAAGCGAAGGCCTCGTTCACTTCATAGAGATCGATATCGTCGATCTTCATGCCGGCCTTCTTCAGGGCCTTTTCGGTGCCGGGGATCGGGGCTTCGAGCATGATGACCGGATCGCCGCCAACCACCGTCATGTGATGAACGCGGGCGATGGGTTCGACGCCGAGCGCCTTCAGGCCCTTTTCATTGACGATCATGACGCCCGACGCGCCGTCGCAGATCTGCGAGGAGGTCGCGGCCGTGATCGCGCCGCCTTCGGCCAGCAGCTTCACGCCCTTGATCGCATCGAGCGAAGCATCGAAGCGGATGCCTTCATCGACCTTGTGGATCTCCTTCGAGCCGTCCTCAAGGGTGATTTCCAGCGGCACGATCTCGTTGTCGAAAAGACCGCCTTTCGTCGCCTTGATCGCCTTCTGATGGCTGCCAAAGCCGAACTCGTCGAGCTGGTCTTTCGTGAGGCCGTACTTCTTGGCGATCATTTCCGCGCCCGCGAACTGGCTGAACTGGATGTTCGGATAGCGCTCTTCGATGTTCGGGCTCTTGTAGATGCCGAAACCGTTTTTGAAGGGGAGCGAAATCGGCATGCCCATCGGCACACGCGTCATGCTCTCGATACCTGCTGCAATGACAACATCCATCGCACCCGACATGACGGCCTGCGCACCGAAATGGAGCGCCTGCTGCGAGGAACCGCACTGACGGTCGACCGAGGTCGCCGGTACGCTTTCCGGCAGACCGGAGGCCAGCACGGCGTTGCGCGCGATGTTCATGCCCTGCTCGCCCGCCTGATCGACGCAGCCGACAATGACGTCTTCGATGAGCTCGGGATCGGCGCCGGTGCGCTTCATGAGCTCGTCGATCACCTTGCCGCCGAGGTCGGCGGGGTGCCAGTCCTTCAGTTTGCCGCCCTTGCGGCCACCCGCCGTGCGGGCAGCGGCGACGATATAAGCTTCCGCCATGGTCATCTCTCCTTGGTTTCCATACCGCGACAACCCGGCGGGGCAAGCGCGGCCAATCCTGTTTATTTAGTGTATATACACATACATCTTCAACGGCCCGGAAAATGTTGTGGCGACCGCCGGTCTGGCGCACATCTTCAACACGGGGCGCGTCTTGTCCAGCCGGAAACATCCCCTTGCCAGCCGGTAAAACTCCGCTCAATGTTATGAGAAAGCCTTGTGCCACAACAATTTAGCGGTTTACGCAACGTCACGGCGGCATTGCCCGGAATTCGGGTTGATCGAAATTTGACCGGACGGCGCAGAAAACGATCAGAGCCCGGGAAAGCCGGAAGAGGAGGAAAAAATGGCCGACAAGACCATCGACAATGCGATCGTCGACCCGAAGACCTATGCGAGCGTCGACGGGTTTCACAAGCTGTTCACGAAGCTGCGCGCGGAAGAGCCGGTGCGCTGGACGGAACCGGACGGCTACCGGCCCTTCTGGACCGTGTCGAAACATGCCGACATCATGGAAGTCGAACGCCAGAACGACAAGTTCCTGAACGATCCCCGGCTGACGCTTCAGACCATCGAGACCGAAGAGCAGGTGAAACAGTTCACCGGCGGCGAGTCAAAGCTCCTCCGCTCGCTGGTCGACATGGACAATCCCGATCACCGCAATTATCGCGGGTTGACGCAGGCCTGGTTCATGCCGCCGAACCTGAAGGCGATTTCGGCGCGCGTTGACGCGCTGGCCGAAAAATATATCGACCGGCTGGAAGCAAAGGGTGGCGAATGCGATTTCGTATCGGATGTCGCCGTCTGGTATCCACTGCGTGTCATCATGACGGCGCTCGGCGTGCCGGAGGAAGACGAGCCGATCATGCTGAAGCTGACGCAGGAGCTGTTCGGCGCAACCGACCCGGAGATGCGCCGCGAGAACAGCGACTTCAACGCCAACACCGTGACGGAGTTCTTCAATTACTTCAACGCCCTGACCGAAGATCGGCGCAAGAACCCGAAAGACGACGTGGCCAGCGTGATCGCCAATGCGACCATCGACGGCCAGCCCATCGGCCACCTCGAAGCCATGTCCTACTACATCATCGTGGCGACCGCGGGCCACGACACCACGAGCTCGACGGCGGCGGGCGGACTTCTCGCGCTGATGCAGAACCCTGATCAGTTCGCCCGACTGAAAGCGGACCCGGAAAAGCTGCTACCCGGCGCCATCGACGAGATGATCCGCTGGACGACGCCGGTGAAACACTTCTTCCGCACAGCGGCAGAGGATTACGAGCTGCGCGGCCAGAAGATCAAGAAGGGCGACAACCTTCTGATGTGCTACTGGTCGGCAAACCGCGATGAAGACGTCTTCGACGATCCTTTCTCGTTCAAGATCGAACGCTCGCCCAACAAGCATCTCGCCTTTGGGTATGGCGCGCATCTCTGCCTCGGACAGCATCTCGCGAAGATGGAAATCCGCTCTCTTTACAAGGAGCTGCTGGCGCGTCTCGACCATATCGAACTGGCGGGCGACCCGGCCTGGGTGGAAGCGAGCTTCGTGAGCGGATTGAAGCGGTTTCCCGTGCGTTACTCGATGAAGCGCAAGGCGGCCTGACGGCTACTGGCAAAAGACCGGAGAAAAGGAAAGGCGGCCACACGGGCCGCCTTTTTCACGCGCTATTGCGGCATGGCGCGCCGGTAGAGATGCCAGGTCGCATGCCCCAGAACCGGCAGCACGACGAGAAGGCCGAGAAAAAGCGGCACGGAGGCCGCAAGCATGGCCAGCGTGACGAAGACGCCCCATCCGAGCATGACCACAGGCGAGAGAAACACGGTCTTCAGCGAGGTGATCATGGCAGTCACCATGTCGATTTCGCGCTCAAGCAGCATCGGAATCGAAAAGACCGTGATGGAGAAGAGAACGAGTGCGAGCACGCCACCCACAAGATGACCGGCGGCGAGGAAGATCAGCCCCTGCTGCGTCGTGAAGATCACCGACAGGAACTGATCGAACGAGGCGAAGGACACCAGGCCGAGGCAAAGCGCGATCAGAAGCCGGACCTGATACATCCAGACCCAGAAGACAAAGAGCATGACGAAGGCCATCCACGAAACCTCGCGGCGGCGCTGCGCCCAGATGACGGCGAAGACATCGCGCCATGAGGGGCGCTCGCCCGCGGCGAGGCGGCGGCTCACCTCGTAAAGACCGACAGCGGCAAAAGGCCCGACAAGCGGAAAACCGATGGCAAAGGGATAGATGAGCCAGGGCAAACCCCAGACCGTCAGCGACAGCACGATGACCACGCCGATCAGCGCAAAGACGCTGCCGATGACAAGGCCGAAAAGCGGCGCACGGAGAAAATCCCGCAGACCTTCGCGCAACGCGGCAAGAAGATCGCCAGCCGTCACTATGTGGATGGGCTGCATCGCCGGTTTCGGCGGAGGACGCCCCGCGGACAACTCTTCCATTGCTTCCCTCCCCTTCGCAACAAAGCCTGCGCAGGAGAAGTATGGACGCATGAGACGCATTGCGCCTAGAGGTTTCAGGCGGCGGGCGCCCGCGCCTCCGTCACGCCGCTTGCGAGATAGGCGGCCCATGCGGCGGTAAGCGCCGCTGCGTCGCCCGTACCGAAGACATAACGGTCGGGGCGGACGAGAATGGCGTCTGCATCGCCCATGAGCGCGGCCAGATGCCCGCCCTTGTCGGGCAGCGCCCCGCACAGGGCAACGAAGCCGCGCGCATCCCGGAAAATGCGCGCGGCATCGCACGCCTCGCGCAGGATGAGGAGCGGCGCATAGCCCGCGGCATCGTCCAGACGCGTCGCGCCATGCCCCGGATCGGGGAAGACCGTGCCGCCGCCTTCAAGAATGCCGGACTTGATGCCGTCAAGCGCGAGCATGCCGTTCATGCGCTTGTCCTCGGGACGGGCAAGCATGTCCTCGTCGCGCCGCCGCGCCTCTTCCTCGCTGCGCGTGCAGACGACCTTGCCCATGGACACGGCCATGCCGGTGATCATGCGCACATGCGGCTCGCGCTCGGCCTGATAGCTGTCGAGAAGGCGATCCTCTGCGCGGCCCCGCAACACCGCCTCGATCTTCCAGGCGAGATTCGCCGCGTCGCGCGTGCCCGAACAAAGCCCCTGCCCCATGAAAGGCGGCATCTGGTGCGCGGCATCGCCCGCAAGGATAACCGGCCCCTGCCGCCACTTCTCCGCCACAAGCGCATGAAAGCGATAAACGGCGCGGCGTTCGATATCGAGCGCGGGGGTATCCGCATAGGGCGCGAGCATGGCGGCGATGGCTTCATCGCTCGTGACATCTTCCGGTCTCTCGCCGTCGAGCAGCATGAACTCCCAGCGGTGACGGCCCGGCGCCATCGGCATGGACGTGACGGGACGCGCTGGATCGCAATGCTGGAGACCGACGGTCGTGAGCCGTTCGGCGCCGTTCTTCAGCACCGCGTCGATGACAAGCCAGGGCTCGTCGAAGCCGAGATCGTCGAGCGCGATACCAGCGGTGCGGCGCACAAGGCTGTTGCCGCCATCGCAGCCGACAATGAAGCGCGCGGCGACTTCATAAGTGCCTTCATCGCCCTCGACCCGCGCCACCACACCGTCGCCTGCAACATCGTAAGCGTCCAATGCATGACCGAGCCGCATGGAGACGGAGGGCAGTTCGGCAAGGCGCGCACGCAATGCATGCTCCAGCGCCGGCTGGTGGAACATCGAGGTCCAGGGCCAGCCCGTCGGCGCAAGATCGCCGCTCGGCCTGAACCCCATGAGGAGGTCGCCCGCCGCATTGCGGAACTCATAGGCCGAAAGCGGCTGGCTCGCCGCCGCAACCGCTTCAGCCCCGCCTGCGAGATGAAGAAGACGCATCGTCTCATGGTCGAGATGCGCCGCGCGGGGAAGCGGATAGACATCCCTGTCACGCTCGATCGCAATGACCTTGATGCCCATGCGCCCGAGATAGACGCCGAGTGCTGCCCCCACAGGCCCGAGCCCGACGATCAGGATTTCCGTTTCCTCGCGCTTCATTTCCCTCTTCCCCTTATGCGGCTTCCCGTTCTTATGCGGCTTCGATAACCGTCTCGGCTTTTTCCGGCACGACGCGGTTTTCGATAACGCCGAGCTTTTCGACCTCGACGCGCACGACATCGCCTTCCTTCAGGAACTGCATCGGCTTCATCGCGGCGCCGATACCGCCCGACGTGCCGGTGAAGATCACGTCGCCCGGATCGAGCGTGAAGGCCTGCGTCAGATGCGCGACCTGATCGAAGCAGTTGAAGATCAGATGCTTCGTGTTCGAGTTCTGGCGCAGCTCGCCATTGACCCAGCACTTGATGTCGAGCGCATGCGGATCGCCGACCTCGTCCGGTGTCACGATCCACGGACCCGTGGGGCCATGCGTGTCGAAGCTCTTGCCGATCTGCCACGTATTCGTGCGGAGCTGCCAGTCGCGTACGCTGACATCATTGCCGACGAAATAGCCCGCGATCACTTCATGCGCGCGGCTCGCAGGCACATGCTTGCAACGCTTGCCGATGACGAAACACATCTCCGCCTCGTAATCGAGAAGCGCGGACACGGAAGGCAGCGCCACATCGGCGTAAGGGCCGGTGATGCAATTGTGCTGCTTGTTGAACCAGACCTGATGCTCGGGCATCGCCTGGCCGCTCTCTTCCACATGGTCGCGGTAATTGAGACCGATGGCGAGCACCTTGCCCGGGAAGGGGACGGGCGCTTCGAGCGTCACCTTGTCGAGGGCGATGGCACTGCCCGTCTGCGCCGCCGCACGAGCCCTGGCCATTGCGGCCTCGCTTGAAATCAGCGCCACCATGTCGCGCGGGAGATCGGGAGCGGCGGCAGATAGATCGACAATGCCGTCGTCGCGGACGACACCGGCGCGAGTGGAGCCGCCTTCGGTGAAGGTTGCGAGTTTCATGCTTCCTGTTCCTTCCTTGAATTCTTTTCAGGAGCCCATGGAAGGCGGTGCTTCCGGTCCCCACTGGTTGCCCATGAGCTTGTCGATGCCGACGACATTGGGCGGCGTTTCATTGTTGAAGAGATCGCCGTCCGTCCAGTGCTCGACCGTGTGACCCCAGGGGTCTCGCCAGTAGTCGAAGATCTGGCTGCCGAGGATGTGGCGGCCGACGCCCCATTCATGGCGGCGGCCGGACTGCTCCAGAACCTGGTGGCCCGCCATGAGGTCGTCGAAATTCGCAACCTCGAAAGCAGCGTGGTTGAAGCCGGGCGTGCCTGTGCCGACGGGGAAAAGCGTGTGATGATCGACATGCTCCGGCCCCCGGTCGCAGCGCAGGAAGGCACCGATGGGCGCGCCGGGCGCGATCTCGATTTCATCGGAGGTAACGAGACCGAAGCGCTCCTTGTACCAGGCCTCCGTTTCGCGGAAGTCCTTCACATTGATGACGCAGTGGCCGAGGCGCTTCACCTGCGAGGGGCCCGGCTCGACGCGCAGGGGATCGCCGCGGCGCGGACGCTCGTCGCCATCATTGTGAACGAGGCGGCGCTTGACCGGCAGGGCATGGGGAGCGCTCTGCCCGGCGACGATATCGACGGGAAAGCCGTTCGGATCGGTGAAGCGTACGATCTTGCCCGCGCCCGGCGCATCGCTCTCCTCAACGGGAAGACCGTGCGCCGCCGCGACCTTCTCAAGATCGGCAACGCTTTCCGCGTAAAAGCCGAGGCCGGCGAAACCCGGCTCTCCAAGCTCCGTCACATGCGCGAAGGAAAGCGGGTCCGTGCCGCGCATGAAGAGCTTGTCCGCGCGGCGCTCGGCGCGCACGAGACCGAATTCGAGAAGGAACGTCTCCATCTCGTCGAGATCGGGCGCGCGGAAGCGCACATAGGCAATATCGGTGACCTTGATCATTTTTCCTCCCGAACCGGATGAGCGGTCCTTACAGAAAGCTGAAGCCCGTCGCGTCGAAGGGACGCGCGAGAATGCGTTCGATGTCGGCTCCCGGTACGCCGAGCCCGCGCAGCAGCATGAGAGAGATGTCGCGCGCATAGCCCTCGCCATGCAGGATCTCGGAGCCCGCGCCGGTGTCGAGAAGATGGCGCATGGCGACCGTGCCGAGACCGACGATGAAATGCAGCGCAACCAGCTCGCCCGGCACATGAATGCGGCCCTGGTCGATGCCCGCGCGAATGTCATCCAGGAGTGGCAGGTTGCCCGCACTGTCATGCGCAAGGCCGCCGTCATAGAGGCGCGACAGCATCGCCGCCTTGTCCGGATTACTGACCACATTCGCCATGAAAAGACGGACGCCGCGCGCGATGCGCTCGGCAGGGTCCGTAATACCTTCGTTGATATGCGTGACCGCGGCATCGAGATCGTGGCGGATAAGCGCGCCGACCGCGCGCGCGACTTCCGAGCGATCCGTGAAGTAGTTGTAGAAGGTGCCCTTGGCCACGCCGGCAACATTGACGATCTCGTCGATGGTCGTGGCATCCACTCCCTGCTTCGCAAAGAGCCGAAGAGCCGCCTCGATCAGAATGGCGCGCATCCGCTCGCGGCGGCGCGAACCCGCTTCATCCTGCTTTTCGACGCGCATGCTGCTGACGGCCACGACATCCTCCCGATAACGATATGACTATTTAGTCAATAAATGACTATATAGTCAACTAGACGCCCAGTCAGTTTGGGCAGCCAGCTTTCGGCAAGGCGCGAAAGGCAAAGATGCGGCGAAGCAGAGGACGCAGGGAGAACCGGAGGCGGCCCTAGAACATTCCCGTCCGCATCGGGCAGCCTTCGTGGAGAAGGCCCCGAAACAGGAGATCTATCTGGAGGTCGATGACCTTTGCCGGATCGGTCCACGGAAATTCGTTATGGGTGATGAGGAGCGAGACGATCCCGTGCCCCGCCGCCCATATCGCCTCGGCGAGAAGGTCGGTGCTCGAATGACGCGTCATGCCGCGATTGACGACCTCGCGCACCGCACCGTCGAGGACGTTGAATGCAAGCGCGCCCTTGGAGGGCTGAAGCGTCGCTTCCGCCGTGCGCGGCACTGCCACGCCCGCCCGCACAAGTCCCGACATCGGCGTCATGAAGACGAGACGATAGGCCTCCGGGCGCGAGAGGCCGTATTCGATATAGGCCCGCATACCGGCGCGCAGCTTGCGCAAGGGCTCAACCTCGCTGGCGATGGCGGATGAGAGGGCCTCCAGCAGGTCGCCGAAAAAATCCTCGATGATGACGAAGAGGATCGCTTCCTTGTTCTCGAAATGCTGGTAGATGGCGGCCTGGGTGATACCCACCTCGCGCGCGATCTTGCGCATCGAGACCTGATCGATCCCTTCCTCCGAAAAAAGCGCCTTGGCGGCAGCAACGATCTGGCTGCGGCGCTCGTCCGGCGAGAGGCGGCGGCGAGCCGGCCTGCCCTGCCCTTGCGCAGGGGCATCCTCGCCCTTTGCCTTTGCGGCCCCCGCCGAAGGGGAGCGCTTCACCGTTTTTCTCGCCATGAACGCTAATTAACACCGTTCGGCAGGGTTGACCACACGCCCGATCTCCCTAAATAAACACCGTTAGGTAAATTGGGAGGCTGGGTATGGGTTGGGTGTCGCGCTTCGCGCTGCTATCGGCGTTTTCCGTTGTTCTGCTGGCCGGCTGCGGCGAGGACCCGGGGGAAACGGAAGCGGCCAGAGAGGACGCCGTCCCCGTGCAGGTCGCGGAAGTCACACTGGCTCCCGAGGTGAACGATGTGACCGTCTACGGGATCGTCCGCTCCGACAGGGAGGGCGTCCTTTCCTTCAAGACAAGCGGGCTGGTGAAATCGATCGCCGTGGACGAAGGCGACAGGGTCGCCAAGGGCGATGTACTGGCCGAACTCGACATGCGCGAGATCGACGCCGACGCCCGGCGCGCGGCGGCGGCAGCCGCCAAGGCGAAACGCGACGTGGAAAGGCTGAAGCCTCTTTTCGAGAAGGGCTTCGCCAGCAGCCAGGCCATACAGGATGCCGAAACGGCCTATGCGCAGGCGCTTTCGGAACGCACGCGCGTGGAGTTCAACCGCACCCTTTCGCGGATTACGGCCCCTGCCGACGGCGTCGTGCTCGCCCGTGACGCGGAGCCAAACGAAATCGTGAGCCCCGGCCAGCCGATCCTGACGGTGAGCCAGGGCGGCGGCGGCTTCATCATGAAGGCGGGCCTTGCCGACCGCGACGTTGCCCGCATCCGCCTGGACGCGGCGGCCCGCGTGACGCTCGACGCCTTCCCGGACCTCGAAATCGCGGGAACCGTGCGCCGCATCGCAGCCGCAAGCGAAGCACGGACCGGCACCTTCGAGGTGGAAATCGCCCTTTCCGAAATCCCGGAAGGCGCGGCAAGCGGCTTTATCGGCAAGGCCAGGATCACCCCGGAGCGGAACGGCGCCGCGCCCCTTATGGCGGTTCCCGCCAGCGCCATACTTGAGGGCCACGGCTCGACCGCGAATGTCTATGTCGTTGACGAAAAGACGATGACGGTCAGCCAGAAGCGCATCGGCGTCGGTTCGCTCTCGGGCGGCAACGTGACGGTGATGCAGGGCCTGAGCGAAGGCGACCGCGTGGTCAGTGCGGGTGCACCCTATCTTCGCGAGGGAGCGAAAATCCGGATCGTGAGCGACCTCAAGGCGGCGCGCGCCGCACCCGCCACCGGCAATGAAGACGGGGCGGTGCAGCCATGATCCTCAGCAACATCAGCGGCTTTGCTGTCCGCAACTGGCAGTTCACGCTCGTCGTCTTCGCCATGCTGGCGGCCATCGGTCTCAACGCCTTCAACACCATTCCGCGCGCCGAAGACCCGGACATGAAGGGCCCCTTCGCCATCGTCAACGTGGCGCTGCCGGGCGCGGACCCTGCGGATATCGAGAAACTCATCATCCGCCCGATAGAGGATGCGGTGAACCGGCTGGACGATCTGGAGGAGATCAACAGCCGCGCGGAAGACGGGCTTGCCATCATCCAGGTCGAATTCGACTGGTCGAGCGACCCGGACAAGAAATATGACGACGTGGTGCGCGAGATCAACGCGCTGAGGCCGACACTGCCGGACGGTATCCGCAGGCTCGACGTCAACAAGTTCCGCACCTCGCTCACCAACATCGTGCAGATCGCGCTCGTCTCCGAGACCGCACCCAACCGCGTACTGGAAGATCTGGCCGACGACCTCACCGACGAAATCTACCGTGTGCCGGGCGTACGCGACGCCGATGTCTGGGCACTGCCGCAGTCGGAGGTGCGCGTTTCGCTCGACTTCGGGCGGCTGGCAGCCCTCGGCATCCCGGTCACCGCGGTGGCAAACGCCATCGGCGCGGACGCTGCCGAACTGCCCGGCGGACCCATTCACGCAGGTGCGCGACGCTTCAACCTCAAGACGGCAGGCGGCTACGACGATCTCAATGAGATCCGGTATACGGTTGTCGGCAATTTCGGCGGCAACATCGTGCGCGTCCGCGATGTGGCCGAGGTCGGCTGGGCAACCGAGGAGGCGACCTATCTCGGCTGGTATAATGGTGAGCGCGCCGCCTTCGTCACGGCCAACCAGAAGGAAGCCCAGAACGTCTTCGAGGTGCGCAACGGCATCTATGAAGTGCTGGACGAGTTCGAACAGCACCTTCCCGCCGATGTGCGGATGGAGCGCGCTTTCGACCAGACAGTTTCGGTCGCAAGCCGGCTTAACCGTCTCTATATCGACTTCGCCATCGCCGTCAGCCTGGTGGCGATAACGCTGCTGCCGCTCGGCCTGCGCGCGGCAGGCATCGTCATGGTGTCGATCCCGCTATCGCTCGCCGTCGGCATCGCCCTGCTGAACGTCACCGGCTTTTCGCTCAACCAGCTTTCGATTGCCGGGCTCGTGCTCTCGCTCGGTCTTCTCGTGGACGACTCCATTGTCGTGGTCGAGAACATCGAACGGCATCTGCGCGAGGGAAAGAAACGCTATGAGGCGGCCATCGCCGCAACCTCGCAGATTTCGCTCGCGGTCGTCGGCTGCACGGCGGCGCTCATTCTTGCTTTCCTGCCGCTTCTCTTCCTGCCCGGCGGCGCGGGCAAGTTCACGCGTTCGCTTCCCGTCTCCGTTCTTTTCACCGTGATGGCCTCGCTCGGCATCGCGCTCACCATCATTCCCTTTCTCGCGAGCCGCCTGCTCAGCGACAAGTCCCATCCCGAAGGCAATGTGTTCCTGCGCATCGTGATGCGCGGCATTCACACGATCTACCGCCCTCTGCTCCACATCGCGCTTGGCTGGCCGCGCACCACCGTGATAGGCGCGATGATCATCTGCTTTGCAAGTCTCTCCCTCATACCAAAGATCGGTTTCAGCCTGTTTCCGCCTGCCGACAGCAGGCAGTTTCTCGTGCAGATCGAAACGCCGCAGGGAACGGGCATGGAGGAAACCCGCAAGGCGCTCGACTATGTGACCGAAAGACTCCAGGAGCGCCGGGAGATCGACTGGGTGATGGGCAATCTCGGCCGCTCCAACCCGCAAATCTTCTACAATGAAAGCGCCCGCGAACAGCGCGCGAACAAGGCCGAAGCCTTTGTGCAGATGGCGGAGTTCGACAAGAAACGCACACCTGCACTGCACGACGAACTGCGCGCCGAATTCGCACTCTATCCCGGTGCGCAGATCGTACTCAGAACCTTCAAGAACGGACCGCCGATCGAGGCGCCCATCGCCGTGCGCATCTTCGGGTCGGATCTTGTCATCCTGAAGGATCTGGCCGCCGAGGTGACGCGCGTCCTTGAAGGGGTCGAGGGAACACGCGACGTCGTCAATCCCGTCCGGCTCGACCGCACCGATTACAATCTCGGCCTCAACACGGAAAAGGCGGGCCTTCTCGGCGTGCCGCCGGGAGAGATCGACCGCACGGTCCGCCTTGCCATCGTCGGCGAAACCGTGGGTGCCTTCCGCGAAACGGATGGCGATGAATTTCCCATCGTCACCCGCCTGCCGCTCGACGAACATCACACCGTCGAGGCGCTTCAGGAAATTTACGTACCGACGGCCGGCGGCGCCTCGATCCCGCTGAACCAGCTTTCACGTCCTCGCCTCGAATCCTCTCCCTCCCGCATCGACCGCTTCGACCGTCAGCGCCTCGTGACCGTCACGGCCTACACCCGCACCGGTTACAACACGGAGAAGGTAACGAACGAAGTCTTCGAGGCGATTGCCTCCCTGCCGCGTCCGCCCGGCTATGAATTCCGGGCAGGCGGCGAAATCGAAGCCCGGCAGGAAGGCTTCTCCGGCCTCGGCAATGCCATCCTGATCGCCATTTTCGGCATCATCGGCGTACTCATTCTCGAATTCCGCGCCTTCCGCACAACCTTCGTCGTTGCGGGCGTGATCCCGCTCGGCATCGTTGGCGGCCTGCTCGGGCTCTGGGTCTCGGGCTACTCGCTTTCCTTTACGGCGGTGATCGGCTTCATCGCGCTGATCGGTATCGAGATCAAAAGCTCGATCCTGCTGGTGGATTTCACCAACCAGCTCAGGCGCGAAGGCATGGAACTGCGTGAAGCCGTGGAACGGGCGGGCGAGATCCGTTTCCTGCCGGTGCTGCTCACGTCACTGACGGCAATCGGCGGGTTGACCCCGCTTGCCATGCAAGGCTCCGGCCTCTATTCGCCGCTCGCCTTCGTGATCATCGGCGGTCTCGTCTCATCGACAGTGCTCTCGCGCCTCGTCACCCCCGCCATGTACTACCTGCTGGCGCCGCGAACCCTCGACGACGAACCGGCGGCCGCGGGCGGCGCTCTTTCATCGACGGACCATTAAAGGCTCCTCGGCCGGCAGAAAAACGGACTCCCTCATCCGTTCCGGCCCAAAGAGAAAGGGCGGCCCTCTTTCGAGGCGCCGCCCTTTCGATTGCCGGAGGTGAGGCCGGAAAGTCCGGCCGCAGCCTTAGTGGCCGCGCATCACCGCACGCGCTTCCTCTTCGGAGAGCGGCTTGCGCTTCAGCGGCCAGATATATTCGAACACCGCAACCAGCGCCGGGAGGAGCGTCACCGCACCGAGCATGTTCACGATGAACATGAAGGTGAGGAGGAGGCCCATGTCGGCCTGGAACTTGAGCGCCGAGAAGGCCCAGGTGCTGACGCCGATGGCAAGGGTGAGGCCGGTGAACATGGTCGCCGAACCGACGTCGTAGAGAGCCTGCAGATAGGCCTCGTGCGGCGTCTTGCCCATGCGCATGTAGCGCTGCATCCGGTTGTACTCATAGATGCCGTAGTCGACGCCGATACCCACCGCAATGGCAAGCACGGGCAATGTCGAGATCTTCAGGCCGACACCGAAGGCGGTGAGGAACCAGTCGCCGATGATCGTCGCGAGAATGAGCGGGAACACACAGCACAGCGCGCCGCGCCACTCGCGATAGGTGATGATGACCAGCGTCATGATGACCGCATACACATAGAGCAGCATGGGCAGCTCGGACTTGTGCACGATCTCGTTGGTCGCCGCCGTGATCGGTACGTTACCGGTACCGATACGCAGGTTGATCCCGTCATAGGGGTTTGCGGCGATATATTCTTCAAGCTCCGCGACGACGTGTTTGACCGTTTTGGCCTTGGTATCGCGGATGAAGATCGCGACGGCCGCGGTCGAGCAGTCCGGGTTCACGATGCCCGAAGAGCTGCCGATGCTGGAAGTCGCCTGAGCGAGAGCGGCAGGGTTGCGCGGCAGGTTCTGCCACTTCGGATTACCCTCCTGCCACATGCTGTTGATCTTGCGCGCCAGCACCGGAAGGCTGATGACCGACTGCACACCATCCACATTGCGCATGTTCCAGCTGAACTGCTCAAGATAGTGCATCTTGCCATAGTCGACGCAGACCACATTGTCCGACTCGACGATGACCGTAAGGACGTTCAGGCCGAGGGCGAACTTGTCGGCAATATAGCGGCTGTCCTGATTGTAGCGGGAATCCGGCCAGAGCTCGCCTGCCCCCTCGTGAACGTCACCGATCTGCTTGTCGCGAGCCTCGTAGAGACCGACCATCGCGATAATGAAGCACAGGCCGACAAACGGGAACGCAAAAGCAGGCGTGGCGATCTTCGACAGCGCCGGCCAGAGCTTGGCGCGGGTTTCCATCGCCTTGCGGACCTTCGCACCATATTCCTCTTCCGGCGGCGCCACATAGGAGACGAGCAGCGGAAGCATGATCAGGTTCGAAATGATCTTGAAGCCGAGACCGATCGAGGCGGTGATTGCGAGCTCCTGGATCATGCCGATGGGAATGATGTAGAGCGTGGCAAACCCGGCAAGCGTGGTCAGCAGGGCAACGACGCCCGGGCGGAACAGGAAGGTGAAGGTGGCACGCGCCGCCTGATCCTTGTTCAGGCCCGCGGCCATTTCCGCGCCGACCATGTTGATCTGCTGCACACCATGGCTGACGCCGATGGCGAAAACGAGGAACGGCACGAGCACGCCCAGCGGATCGAGACCGAAGCCGAGGAGGTGCAGGAGGCCGAACTGCCAGACGAGCGAGCACAGTGAAGCGCCGACCGTGACTGCGGTAAGAATCCACGAGCGGCAATAAAGCCACATCATGAAGCAGGTCAGCACGAAGGCGATCGAAAAGAAGAAGACCACGGAGCGCGCACCGTCGGCGATGTCCCCCACCAGCTTGGCGAAGCCAACGATCTTCACATCCGTATTTTCGGTCACATATTTGTCGCGCAGGTCCGTTTCGAGCTTGGCGGCGACTTCAAAGTAGTCGAGGCGCTGCTGCGTTTCCGGATTGAAGTCGAGAAGTTCGGCGCGGATCATCGCCGCGCGAAAGTCGTTCGACACGAGGCGGCCGACAAGATCGGCGCGCAGCGTATTCTGCATGACCGTGTCGATGTCTTCGGGCTCACCGGCGAAGTTGGCCGGGATGACGTCGCCCGCTTCCAGGCCCTCTTCCGTCACCGCGATGAAGCGCGTATTGGGCGTCCACAGCGAAGTCACCGTGTGGCGCGCAACGCCCGGGATATAGAAGAGATCCTGGGTCGCGTCGTTCAGCTTGTAGAGGAAGTCTTTCTGGAAGATATCGCCCTTCTTGTTTTCGAGAATGACGAGAATGCGGTTACCGCCGCCGAAACCTTCCGAATATTCAAAAAAGGTTTCGATATAGGGGTGGCCGATCGGAAGCATCTTCGTGAAGCCGGCGTCCATCTTCAGCTGGGACGCAAACACGCCCATCGTGATGGTGAAGACGAGAAGTGCCAGCAGGATCACGGAACGCAATCCGAACACCAAATTTTCAATACGCTGCAAAATAACCTCCCCTTGGGAATACACTCCTTTTGCAAAAGAGTGCTTCGAAGGCTTGTCTACGGACGGTGGAGCTTCAGCTCTTCTTGTTCGCTCAATTCATTGTACCGACAGGGAGGACATTTATGTCTCGTTCCCCAACCGTACCAGCGACCCCGGGGCTTTCGCCTCTCTCGCCATTCTCTTTATTTCGTACAGACCGCGAAGATCGCTGCCTCCGAAACCGGTTCTAACCAGCCGGGCGGAGATAGCGCCTTTTTAGAAAATTCGCAATCAGGCCACCCGCTCAAGCGGGCACTCAATTATCACGACATATCGCTTTGGCACAGCCTAATTGTCCAGAAAAAGGATGAAGAAATCCAAGTGTGACGGGCAAAACATTGAATATGCACCCATCGTGCGCACGATGAGCATTCGTATAGCAGAGGTGGTGCAGCATTACTTTTGGTTAATGCGGCTCGCCACTCCGTATTCACTTCAGGATGCGCGCACTTGCCTCACGGAATCTGCATACAAACAGAGGTATAAGGGATTGCCGAAAAATAGAGGGATTCCATGCCATCCATTCTCGAACGACTGACTTCAGGCCGCAACGCGGTGTTCGCTGCCGTAGCACTCGCCATTCTCGTGGCACTGGGTCTCTACTACTGGTTCGTGGTCCTCGCCTCCGGGCTTCCAGAGGGTATCGCCGCGTCGAACGGTCGCATCGAGGCCGAACAGGTCAATGTCGCCACGAAATATGCGGGCCGCGTGGAAGAGGTTCGTGTCAGCGAAGGGGATTTCGTGACAGCAGGCCAGGTGCTTGCATGGATGGACGATGCCCAGGTGAAGGCAGAGATCGCCGCTGCGACCGCCGATGTCCGTCAGGCGGAGCAGCAAAAGGCACAGACAGACGCCGTCATCTCCCAGCGCGAGGCAGAACTCGACCTCGCCCAGCGTGAGCTCAGCCGCGCCGAACAGCTGAGCAAAAAGGGGCATATCCCCACCGAGCAGCTCGATCAGCGCCGCGCCCAGACCCGCACCGCGGAAGCGGCCCTCAAGACAGCCATTGCCAGCCGCGCCGCTGCAGAGGCCGCCATCGAAGCCGCCGAAGCCAATCTGACGCGGTTGCGCGACATGCTGGATGACACGGTGCTCAAAGCGCCGCGTTCGGGCCGGGTGCAATACCGGCTTGCAGAATCCGGCGAGGTGCTTGCGGCGGGCGGCAGCGTGCTGACCTTGCTTGACCTTTCCGAGGTCTACATGACGATTTTCCTGCCCGCGGCGGAGGTCGGCCGCCTCGCCATCGGCAGCGATGCACGCCTCGTACTCGATCCGATCCCCGACTATGTGATCCCGGCCCATGTAAGCTTCGTCGCCAGCGACGCACAATTTACGCCCAAATCGGTCGAGACACGAGAAGAGCGCGAGAATCTGATGTTTCGCATAAAGCTCAGCGTCGACCCGGAGCTTCTGGCCCGTGTCGAGGCACGCGTGAAGACCGGGGTGCGCGGCACCGGATATGTGCGCACACTCGCCGGCACGGAATGGCCCGACTATCTTGCGGTGAATCTGCCGCCGATCGCCCAGCCCCTTGAGGGCGAAAAGGGCGGGAGCAACGGCGCAGCCGAATGAGCGGCGATCCGGGCAACAACATGCCGGAACACACCGCAGCGCGGACCAGCGGGCTCACACATCGCTATGGCGAAACCTTCGCCCTTGATGACGTCACGCTCGATATCCCGGCAGGCGGCATGGCCGGCCTGATCGGACCGGACGGTGTCGGCAAATCGACGCTGCTCGCAATTCTTGCAGGCGTCAGGCGCATCCAGTCGGGCAAGGTGATCGTGCTCGGCGGCGACATGACGGACCCTTCCCACAGAAGCCGGTGCCACACACGTATCGCCTATATGCCGCAAGGGCTGGGCAAGAACCTCTATCCGACGCTGAGCGTCGAAGAAAATCTCGATTTTTTCGGACGGCTGTTCGGGCTGGGAACAAAGGCGCGCAAGGAACGCATTCGCGAATTGCTGACGGCAACCGGCCTCGCCCCCTTCCCCGACCGTGCCGTGGGCGCATTGTCGGGCGGCATGAAACAGAAGCTCGGTCTTTGCTGCGCACTCATCCACGAACCCGATCTTCTGATCCTCGACGAGCCGACCACGGGCGTTGACCCGCTGTCACGGCGGCAGTTCTGGGAGCTGATCGACACGATCCGCGCGCGGCGCCCGCAAATGAGCGTGCTCGTCGCGACGGCCTATATGGAAGAGGCGGAACGCTTCGACTGGCTTGCGGCCATGGATGACGGGCGCGTTCTGGCGACGGGCACACCGGACGAGGTTCGAAAGGCGGCAGGCCGTGCGACGCTGGAAGAAGCCTTTATCGAACTGTTGCCCGAAGAGAAGCGCCGCCAGCATCACACCGTAACGGTGCCCCCGCGGGGTGCGGATGGCGGAACACCGGCCATTGAGGCGGAAGGACTGACGCGCCGCTTCGGCAAGTTCGTGGCAGTAGACAATGTGAGCTTCCGTATCGAGCCTGGCGAAATCTTCGGCTTTCTCGGGTCCAATGGTTGCGGCAAGACGACCACCATGAAAATGCTGACGGGTCTTCTGCCCGCCAGCGAGGGCGAGGCGAAGCTTTTCGGCAAGCCGCTCGACGCACGCGACACCGCGACACGGCGGCGCGTGGGTTACATGTCGCAATCCTTCTCGCTCTATAGCGAACTGACCGTGCGGCAAAACCTTGAATTGCATGCCCGCATTTTCGAGTTGCCGGATGCCGAAGTCGAAGCTCGCATTCTGGAAATGCTGAAGAGTTTCGAACTCGACGCCGTGGAGCATAACCGGCCCGACGACCTGCCGCTCGGCATCAAGCAGCGCCTGCAACTCGCCGTCGCCGTCATTCACAAACCCGAAGTGCTGATCCTCGACGAGCCGACATCGGGCGTCGACCCGATCGCGCGCGACCAGTTCTGGCAATATCTCATCGACCTGTCGCGCAACAGCGGCGTGACCATTTTCATTTCCACGCACTTCATGAACGAAGCCGAGCGCTGCGACCGCATTTCGCTCATGCATGCGGGCCGCGTGCTTGCCGTGGGCTCCCCCCATGACCTTGCCGCGGAGCGAGGCGGCGGCTTGCTGGAAGAAGCCTTTGTCGCCTATCTGACGGAAGCGGCAGCAGAAACGGCAGAGGGCACAGCCGAAGCGGATGAGACCTCGCTCGAAATAGCCACTCAGCCCCCCCAGGAGGTCGGCGGACGCCATTTCAGCACCCAGCGTCTATGGGCCTATATGCGCCGCGAAACGATGGAATTGCTGCGTGATCCCATCCGCCTGACTTTCGCCCTGGTCGGCCCCATGATCCTGCTGCTGGCCTTCGGCTATGGCATCTCATTCGACGTCGAGAACCTGTCTTATGCCGTTCTCGATCAGGACCAGTCCTTTGAAAGCCGGACCTTGCTCGCGAATTTCGAGGGCTCGAATTATTTCGAGACGGAAGACCCCGCCACGTCCGAAGCCGACCTCATCCATCGCCTCAAGACCGGCGAGATCGCCGTCGGACTGGAAATCCCCCCCGATTTCGGACGAGATTTGCTGGCCGGCCGCCAGCCTGAAATCAATTTGCTGCTGGACGCGGCCCTGCCCTTCCGTGGCGAAACGGCGGCAGGGTATGTGAGCGGCATTGCCGAGCAATATATGGCCGAACAATTCCCGTCGCTCTCCGCCAGCACCTACTCGGTCGTAACGCGCATGCGTTACAACCAGTCCTTCAAAAGCGTCTATGCCATCGTGCCAAGCGTCTTCACGCTGGTACTGACCATGATTCCGGCCATGCTGACCGCCGTGGGCGTTGTCCGCGAAAAGGAATACGGTTCCATCGCCAATTTCCGCTCGACCCCGGTTACGCGGCTGGAGTTCCTTCTGGGCAAACAGGGGCCTTATGTTGTCCTCGCCTATCTGAACTTCCTGACGCTGCTTGCCATGGCCGTATTCCTGTTCGGCGTACCCATAAAGGGATCGATGACGGCCCTGCTGACAGGTTCGCTCGTCTTTGTCACCGCAACCACCGGCTTCGGCATTCTGGTCTCCTCCTTCACGAAGACGCAGGTCGCCGCCATGTTTGGCGCCGCAGTAATCTCTATCGTTCCGGCGGTCAATTTCTCTGGCTTGCTCGTCCCCGTCTCCTCCCTGTCCGGCGCAGGTCAGGCGATCGGCCTTTCATTTCCCTCGGGCTGGTACCAGCCCATTTCCGTCGGCACCATGACCAAGGGGCTCCACTTCGCCGACATCTGGACCTCTTTCGTCATGCTCGCCTTCTTCGCGCTGCTCTATCTGTTCGCCGCACGGCTGGCCCTCAGAAAGCAGGAGGCGTGACGTGCGGCACTTTCTGAAAAATGTCTGGCGCCTCGGCATCAAGGAACTGCGCGCCTTTCGTTCCGACCCGATCCTGATCGCGCTGGTGATCTATATCTTCACCTTCGCCGTCTATTCAGTCGCCACGGGCGCAAAGACGGAAGTGGTAAACGCGGCTGTCGCCGTCGTGGACGAAGATCGAAGCCCATTGTCGCGCGAGATCGCCCAAGCCCTGCTGCCGCCCTATTTTCAGGAAGCCCGCTACATTCGCGCCGACGAAGCCATAACCGGCATGGACAAGAATGAGTTCGTCTTCCTGATCGACATTCCGTCGAATTTCGAGCGCGACCTCCTGCGGGGAGACAGTCCCACGATTCAGGTCAGTGCAGATGCCACCGCCATGTCACTGGCCGGCATCGGCACCAGCTACATCACCTCGATCATTTCCCAGGAAATCACCACCGCCCTGCAGGAACACGGCTACTCGGCCTCGCAGCCGATCAACCTCGTTTCTCATTTCCTGTTCAATCCCAATGTGGAGTCGATCCGCAGCACGTCGATGATGCAGGTGATCAACAACATCTCCATGCTGGCAATCATTCTGGCAGGGGCCGCACTGATCCGCGAACGCGAACGCGGCACCGTCGAACATCTCCTCGTCATGCCGGTCAATGCGGCTGAAATCATGCTCGCCAAGATCTGGGCCAATGGGCTTGTGATACTGATCGCCGCTCTCGCTTCGCTGATCGTGGTGGTGGAGTGGGTGCTTGGCGTACCCGTGGCCGGCTCGCTTACGCTCTTCGCCCTCGGCATCGCCGTCTATCTGACAACGGTGACGGGCCTTGGCATCATGCTGGCGACATTTGCCTCCACCATGCCTCAATTCGCCCTGCTCTCCATACCTGTGCTCATTATTTTTCAGCTCCTGTCGGGCAGCGCGACACCGATGGAGAGCATGCCGACCTGGCTGCAAGCCATCATGCAGTTCTCGCCGGCGACCCATTTCGTCGCGTTCTCTCAGGCGGTTCTCTATCGCGGGGCGGGCTTCGCGATTATCTGGCCCCAACTGATCGTCATGGCGGGCATCGCCGCGGCCTTTTTCTTCATCGCCCTCATCCGCTTTCGCAGCGCGGTCCTGCGCGGTTGAACAAGCCGGAAGCATCTATCGGATGTGACATTTTGCAGCGCGGCAAGCTGGCCAGTGCCTGTTTATCCGTACTCGTGCTAAGGTTTTCCGGCTGGGTGCGGAGAGGGGTTTGAGTCGTCGAACGAGAGGATTTTTACCTCCAACGCTATCCGGCCTGAAGGCAACGCATATAAGGATAGCGCGACATGGCGGTTTCAAGCGCACCGGGCTCCAACCTGCCCGGCACGATGACCTCGGCGGCAATGGCCGTTGGGGGATTACTCATCGCGGGAACGGTTCTCTCCATCATTATCGCCGCCAAGGCAGCAGATGCGCCCATGGCGGCCCATGCCTGGCTTTTCGCCTTTGCCTTCATGGCGGGTGTGATGGCGCTGGGTCAGCGCCACTTCAATGCAACCCAGGGCCATGTGAGCGATGACGGGACGGGCTACGCCGATGGCGTGGTGAAGGCCGGCGCCATCGCGACCCTTTTCTGGGGCGTTGCGGGCTTCCTCGTCGGCGTGGTGATCGCCTTCCAGCTCGCCTTCCCCTTCCTGAACCTCGACACCACATTCACGAATTTCGGGCGCTTGCGCCCGCTCCACACCTCGGCGGTGATTTTCGCCTTTGGCGGCAACGCGCTGATCGCGACCTCGTTCTATGTCGTGCAGCGCACCTGCCGCACACGGCTCGCGGGCGACATCGCACCCTGGTTCGTCTTCTGGGGTTATCAGCTCTTCATCGTCGTAGCGGCGACCGGCTACCTGATGGGCGTCACCCAGTCGAGGGAATATGCCGAGCCTGAATGGTATGCCGACATCTGGCTCACCATCGTCTGGGTGGTCTACCTGCTCGTCTTCCTTGCGACGCTCGCAAAGCGCAAGGAGCCGCACATCTATGTGGCGAACTGGTTCTACCTTGCCTTCATCGTAACGATCGCGATGCTCCATATCGGCAATAATCTCGCGATCCCGGAGACCTGGACCTCGTCGAAGAGCTATGCGCTCTTTCCCGGTGTGCAGGATGCGCTGATCCAGTGGTGGTACGGCCATAATGCGGTGGGCTTCTTCCTGACCGCAGGCTTCCTCGGCATGATGTATTACTTCGTGCCGAAGCGCGCCGAACGTCCGGTCTATTCCTACCGGCTTTCCATCGTTCACTTCTGGTCGCTGATCTTCATCTACATCTGGGCAGGCCCGCACCACCTCCACTTCACGGCTCTTCCCGACTGGGCGCAGACGCTCGGCATGACCTTCTCGATCATGCTCTGGATGCCGTCCTGGGGCGGCATGATCAACGGCCTGATGACGCTGTCGGGCGCCTGGGACAAGCTGCGCACGGACCCCGTGATCCGCATGCTCGTCGTCTCCGTCGCCTTCTACGGCATGTCGACTTTCGAAGGCCCGGTGATGTCGGTGAAGGCAGTGAACTCGCTGTCGCACTACACCGACTGGACCATCGGCCATGTGCATTCCGGTGCGCTCGGCTGGGTCGGCTTCATCTCCTTCGGCGCCGTCTACTGTCTGATCCCGTGGCTCTGGAAGCGCGAGCGGCTCTACTCGCTCGCTCTCGTGAGCTGGCATTTCTGGATCGCCACGATCGGCATCGTTCTCTACATCACCGCAATGTGGGTGTCGGGCATCCTGCAGGGCCTGATGTGGCGCGCCTACGACACCCAGGGCTTTCTCGAATATTCCTTCGCGGAAACCGTCGCGGCGATGCATCCCTTCTATGTGATCCGCGCACTCGGCGGCGTGCTCTTCCTCATCGGCGCTCTCATCATGGTCTACAACTGCTGGATGACCATCAAGGGCCGCGTCCGTAAGGGCGAGCCTCTGCCCGCAAGCGCGCCTGGTAACGCATCCGCCGGCGCGATGCCGCAACCCGCCGAGTGAGGAGCAAAGGTCATGGCAAAGAAGTTCACACACGCAACGATCGAAAAGAACTCGATCCTGCTCCTCGTCCTGACGCTCGTCGTCGTCGCCATCGGCGGTCTCGTCGAAATCGTTCCGACATTCCTGATCAAGAGTACGATCGAGGATGTGAAGGGCGTGCGTCCCTATAGCCCGCTCGAAGTCGCGGGCCGCAACATCTATATCCGCGAAGGCTGTTACACCTGCCACAGCCAGATGATCCGGTCACTCCGCTCGGAAGTGGAGCGCTACGGTCATTACTCGCTGGCGGCGGAAAGCAAGTACGACCACCCGTTCCAGTGGGGCTCGAAGCGCACCGGGCCGGACCTCGCCCGCGTCGGCGGCAAGTATTCCGACGAGTGGCATCTGCTGCACATGGAAGATCCGCGCGCCGTGGTGCCGGAATCGGTGATGCCCGGCTATCCCTTCCTCGCCCAGACACCCCTCGACTACCGCCATATTGAAGGCGGCCTGAAGGCGCTTGCCTTGGCGGGTGTGCCTTATTCGGATGAGGAAATCGAAAACGCGAAAGCAGATCTGGAAGCGCAGGCAACCCCCGATGCCGACACGGACGGGCTGTTGCAACGCTATCCAAAAGCGGTCGCTCGCGACTTCGACGGCAACCCGGCGATGATTTCGGAATTCGATGCCCTTGTCGCCTACCTGCAGATGCTCGGCACACTCGTGGATTTCAACGCCTACGAGAATGCAGATTTCAAGCAATAGGAGCGGACCTTGGATAGCGAGACGACTTATTCGCTGGTGAGAACCTGGTTCGGGACGGGCGGCCTCATCCTCATGGTGGTGCTCTTTGCCGCCGTATTGGCCTATGCGCTCTGGCCCTCGAACAAGAAGAAATTCGACCATATGGCGAAGCTGCCTCTTGAGGACAAGGAACCCGGAGACAGCGGCAAGAATGACAAGGAACCCGGACAATGAGCGAGAAGCACACAGACGACGTGACCGGCGTCGAGACGACCGGTCATAGCTGGGACGGGATCCGCGAACTGAACAACCCGCTACCCAAGTGGTGGATTTATACCTTCTACGTTTCGATTGTCTGGGCCGTAGCCTACTGGATCGTGATGCCGGCCTGGCCCTATCTGACGGGCGATGGCTGGACCTACACCAAGGGCGTGATCGGATATGAACAGCGCGAGGTTGTGACGAACGAGCTTGCCGCCGTCCTCGAAGGGCGTGCAGGCGCGATGGAGCGCATCGCCACCACACCGCTTGAAGAGATTGCAAACGATCCCGCCTTGATGGAAGTGGCGCTCGGTGCGGGCAAAGCCGCTTTCGGCGACAATTGCGCGCCCTGTCATGGCTCCGGTGCGCAAGGCGGCAAGGGCTTCCCCAACCTGAATGACGACGACTGGATTTGGGGCGGCACACTGGACGACATTCACACGACGCTCGCCCACGGCATCCGCTGGGACAGCGACGACGACACCCGTCTCAACATAATGATGGCCTATGGCCGCGACGGCATTCTGAACCGCAGCGAAATTTCGGATGTTTCGGAATATGTGCTCTCCCTCTCGGGGCGTGCCGGAGACCAGGAAGCCGCAGCCCGCGGCTCCGAAGTCTTCGCGAGCCAGTGCGTCGCCTGCCACGGCGAAGACGGCGCCGGTAATCAGGAACTCGGCGCACCGAACCTCACCGACGCCATCTGGCTCTATGGCGGCGACAAGCAAGCCATTGTGGAAACCGTGTCAAACGGACGCAGCGGCGTCATGCCGGCTTGGAACGAACGCCTCAGTGAAGGCACGATCAACTCGCTGACGCTCTTCGTATATTCCCTCGGCGGCGGCGAGAAGTAATACCCGGCGACAAGGCGGAACGCTTCTCGGCGTTCCGCCTCCGGGGTTTCAATCCTCGAGTACGCAAAATGACAGATACCGCCCTCCCTCTCGAACGTCTTGCCGCACAGGCTGCTGCGGAAGCCGGCGCAAATCCGCATGGCGAGGAGGGCGAACGCTACACAGCCGTCAATTCGGAAAAGAACCGGCCGCTTTATGCGAGCCGTGTGAAGGTTTACCCCAAGCTCGTTCACGGGACTTTCCGCCGCCTGAAATGGCTGGTGATGGCGGTAACGCTGACGATCTACTACGTCACACCCTGGCTTCGCTGGGACCGGGGTCCGAACCTCCCCGACCAGGCCGTACTCCTCGACTTCCCGTCACGCCGTTTCTATTTTTTCTTTCTCGAAATCTGGCCGCAGGAATTCTACTACATCACCGGCCTGCTGATCCTTGCCGCGCTCGGCCTCTTCCTCGTGACGAGCGTCGCGGGCCGCGTCTGGTGCGGCTATACCTGCCCGCAGACGGTCTGGACCGATCTCTTCATTCATGTGGAACGCTTCTTCGAAGGTGAACGCGCCAAGCGTATCCGCCTCGACAAATCACCCTGGAACCTGGGCAAACTCGCCCGCAAGGCGGGCAAACATTTCACCTGGATATTGATCGCCCTCGCAACAGGCGGTGCATGGGTCTTCTATTTCGCGGATGCCCCCACACTGGCGGGCCAGCTTGTTACCTTCGACGCCCCGGCAGCCGCCTATCTCTTCATCGGCCTTTTTGCAGCCACGACTTATCTGCTTGGCGGCATCGCCCGCGAGCAGGTCTGCATCTATATGTGCCCTTGGCCGCGCATTCAGGGCGCAATGTTCGACGAGGAATCCCTTCTCGTCAGCTACAAGGACGATCGCGGCGAAAAGCGCGGGCCGCACAAGAAGGGAACGAGCTGGGAAGGCCGCGGCGACTGCATCGACTGCGGGCAATGCGTGGCCGCCTGCCCCATGGGCATCGATATCCGCGACGGCATGCAGCTGGAATGCATCCAGTGTGCGCTCTGTATCGACGCCTGCGACGAGATCATGGACAAGGTGGAACGGCCGCGCGGCCTGATCGCTTACGATACCTTCCGCAACCAGGAGCGTCGCCGTGCAGGCGAAACGCCGAAGCTCGACATCCTCCGGCCCCGCACGATTCTCTATTCCGCCGTACTCGTCTTCGTCGCCGCCATCATGCTTTTTGCGCTTTCCAATCGCTCCACACTCGATGTCAGCGTACTCGCCGACCGGAACCCGCTTTTCGTGCAGCTTTCCGATGGTTCGGTACGCAATGGCTATCAGGTGAAAATCGTCAACAAGGAACATTCCGAGCGCATATATCGTGTCTCGATAGACGGGCTCGACGGGGCTATCCTGACCCGTCCCGCTCTTGCAGGCGAAGGAACAGACACTGTGACCGTTGGAGCCGACAAGCTCGAAAACCTTCGCTTCTTCGTGAGCCTGCCGGGCGATGACGTGAAGGCACTCGATGGTGGCGAAGCCGGTTTCGGGTTTGTCATCACCGACCTTGAGAACGGCAAGACCGCAACAAGAAAAACTACTTTCCGGGGGCCCGGCCAATGAGTGTCGAAAACAGCGACTTCCGTCCCTCGACACGCTTCGGCAAGGTTACCGGCTGGCATGTGCTGAGTGGCTTCGTTCTTTTTTTCGCCATCGTCTTTGGCGTGAACGGCCTGATGGTCTACCGCGCCCTCTCGACCTTTGATGGCGTGGAGGTGGAGGGGGCCTACCAGAAAGGCCGAACCTATAATCACCTTCTCGAGCGGATGGACGCACAACGTCAGCTCGGCTGGAGCTCCGGCATCAAGACGACAGCGCTGCCCGGCGAGGGCCGCCGCACGGCGCTCCGCGTCACCTTCACCGGCACACAGGGTGAGCCCGTGAATGGCCTTGCCGTGAGGGGTACATTCTGGCGCCCTGTCGTCTCCGGCGAGGACAAGAGCATGATGCTCGTCCAGACGGCACCCGGGATATATGAAGCCGAGTTCCCGCTTGCGCACTCGGGCAACTGGCTTGTTCGCATTGCGGCAGAGGGCCTCAACGGCGAAACCTTCGTCGAGGAAAAGCGCGTCATCATACGCGACTGAGGAAATGATGAACGATACGGCAGCCATCGCCGAAGAAAACCCGGGCGCCGACCCGGAATTCTTCGTGCGCGAGACGGAAGACGGGCAAGCCCGCCTCGATCTCGTCGTGGCGGGAATGCATTGCGCCGGTTGCCTGCGCAAGGTTGAGGGCGCGCTTAAAAATCTCGACGGCGTCGAATATGCCCGCGCCAATCTCTCGACAAAGCGCGTCGCCGTGCGCTGGAACCCGTCCCGCCTCAAGGCCCGCGCCATTATCCACACGCTTGCGGCGACAGGCTTCACTGCCGTCCCCTTCGACCCGAAACTTCTCGGCACACTGGACGAACAGGAAAGCCGCTCTCTTCTGAAGGCCCTGGGCGTTGCAGGCTTTGCCGCCGCAAACGTCATGCTTGTCTCGGTTTCCGTCTGGTCCGGCCTCGTAACCGACATGGATGCGACGACGAGAAGCTTCTTTCACTGGGTCTCGGCGTTGATCGCGCTACCCGCGATTGCCTATGCGGGCCAGCCTTTCTTCCGTTCGGCGCTGAAGGCGCTCCGCGCGAAGACGATGAACATGGATGTACCGATTGCACTCGCGGTCATCCTTGCGACCACAATGAGCCTCGTCCAGACCATGGTGAACGCACGCCATGTCTATTTCGACGCCAGCGTCACGCTTCTCTTCTTTCTTCTGATCGGGCGGTATCTCGACGTTCAGGCGCGTGCAAAAGCCTGCTCTGCGGCAGAAAACCTGCTGGGTCTTCGCGCAACAGCCGCCACACTCATTGCGCCGGACGGAACGCATCGCTCCATCGCGGTTGAGAACCTCGAACCGGGCATGAAGGTGCTTGTGGTCGCAGGCGCACGCATCCCCGCCGATGGCGAGATACTGACCGGCGTGAGCGAGGTGGATACGAGCCTCGTTACCGGCGAGAGCCTTCCCGAACAGGTGAAACCGGGGGCGCCTGTATTTGCAGGTACGCTCAATCTGGGCGCCCCGCTCATTGTTCGCGTGACGAAACGCGACGACGATTCCCTGCTTGCCGAGATCGTGCGCCTGATGGAGACGGCGGAACAGGGCCGCGCGCGCTATGTGCGCATCGCCGACCGCGCCGCCCGCATCTATTCGCCTGCGGTTCACATCATGGCGGCGGCGACGCTTGCACTCTGGTTCGCACTTGGCGCGCCATGGGAAACCTCGCTCACCTACGCGATTTCCGTCCTTATTATTACCTGTCCCTGCGCCCTCGGCCTCGCTGTTCCCGTGGTGCAGGTCGTGGCGACCGGGCGGCTGCTGCGGCAAGGCGTACTGGTGAAGGCGGCGGACGGGCTCGAACGGCTTGCCCAGGCCGGCACAATCGTCTTCGACAAGACAGGGACACTGACGCTTGGCCGCCCGCATCTCGTCAACGGTGATGACATGGCACGGGCGGACATTGCCCTCGGTGCGGCAATTGCCGCCTCAAGCAGGCACCCGCTCGCCGTTGCGCTTGCCGCCCACGGGAAGGAGCTTCCTCGGCCCCTCCTCAAGAATGTGCGCGAGGAACCGGGCATGGGCCTAGAAGCCCAGCTCGACGGCGAGACAATCCGCCTTGGAAATGCCGAATATGCGGGTGGCCAGCAGCGCGACATGCATGGCGGCTCCGAGCTCTGGCTGCGACGCGGCAACGCAACGCCCGTCTGCTTCCGCTTCGAGGACACACCGAGACCGGACGCGAAGGAAGTCATCGATGCCTTGAAGGCACGAGGCTTCACCGTCGAACTTCTTTCCGGCGACCGCGAACCCGCGGTGAGGCGCCTTGCCGAGACGCTCGGAATTGCGATCTGGCACGCCGGCGCCCGGCCTGCCGCGAAGATTGCGCGCCTGGAAGAGTTAACGAAAGAAGGGCACAAGGTTGCGATGATCGGCGACGGCCTCAACGATGCCCCTGCACTTCGCGCCGCTCATGTCTCGATCTCGCCTGCCGATGCCGCCGATGTGAGCCAGACCGCCGCCGACTTCATCTTTCAGGGCACAAGGCTCGCCCCCGTGGTGGAAGCCATTGATGTCGCCCGAAAATCCCGCACGCTCGTCTTTGAGAATTTCGGCCTGGCGCTCGCCTATAATGCCGTCGCCGTGCCGCTCGCCGTTGCCGGCTATGTGACGCCGCTTGTCGCCGCCGTCGCCATGTCGAGCTCCTCCATCACGGTGACGCTGAACTCGCTCCGGCTCAACCTCGCCCGGCGCGCAAAACCTCCGCGCGAAGTCTGATGAATATTCTGATTTTCCTCGTGCCCGCGGCATTGCTGCTCGGCCTTCTCGGCCTTGTGGCTTTCCTCTGGTCGCTGAAGACCGGGCAATATGACGACCTCGAAGGAGCCGCGGAGCGCATTCTCTTCGACGACGACGAACCAGAAAAAGACAGACCGGAGAAGGACTAGGCTTCACCCGCCAGCGCGCGCTGCGCATGCCAGGTGGCGTGGCCAAGCAGCGGAAAGATGACCGCGAGCGCCAGAAACCAGGTCGCGATCCCGAATGCCGTCAGCAGTGCAACGATCCACGCCCAGAGCAGCATCGTCCAGAAATTGCGCCTTACGGCACGTACGCTCGCAATAACCGCAGTGACGGCATCGATATCGCGTGCAAGAAGGAGCGGCACTGAAATTGCCGAGATCGAGAAGACAGCGAAGGCGATTGCACCGCCCGCTATCGTGCCGGTGACGAGCATTGCAAGCCCGCGCGGAGTAAGCAGCAGCATGGGCGCGAATTCCGAAAGAGGCGGAATACCTACCGGCCCGAAAAAAAGCGCGAACAGCCAGCCCGCAACCTGCAGCCAGATGAGCATGGCCCCCGCAAGCATGGCGCCGACAAGGGCCAGCTGGGAAAGGTTGCGGCTCGAAACAAAGACGACATCGGAAAGCTGAACCGGGAGGCCTGCTTCAAGGCGACGGCTCGCTTCATACAGGCCGACGGCAAGCATAGGCCCCACAAGCAGGAAACCGGCCGCCATGACAGGCACCACCGCACTGAGTCCGGCAGCAAGAAGCACCGCCACAAGCAAGATCGACGCGAGAAGGAAAGCGAAGCCGTAGGTCAGGCTGATGGCGGGCACCTTGCGCATGTCCGCCCAGCCCGCCTCAAGCCATCGCCACGGCTGGTCCGGGCGGATCGAGCGGATGGAAAGCTCTGCTCCTCCGCTATCCGTCGGTCCTGCGCTCTCCGTCGAAACGCTCATTGCCAGCCCTCCCAAAGCAGTCATGCAGCAGATTCATGCTAGCCCCGGAAATCCATGCCGTCCATGTGGGATTACACCCTGTAGCCAGACGCGAACCGCTCTCGAAGTTGTGAGGCAGATGTGACGGGCCGAAGAGCCGGTTCCGCCCTACATTTTCTGCAACGGCTCGCTTCACCGGCTGGAGACCGGGCCGCGGCGAACAAGGAGTTCCATCCGATGCGATTTCTGATCCCTCTCGTTCTCGCTTTCAGTGCGCTGGCGGGCATGGCTTCCGCCGGGATGGCAGCCCCGGACGATCGCGCGACGGCAATTTTCGCCGGCGGCTGCTTCTGGTGCATGGAACCGCCCTTCGACAAGACGGAGGGTGTGATCAGCACGACCTCAGGCTATATCGGCGGTACGCTCGACAATCCGACTTATGAGCAAGTATCCGCCGGCGGGACCGGGCACGCCGAAGCAGTTAAAATCGTCTACGACCCCTCGAAGGTCAGATATGACGAGCTTCTTCACCTCTTCTGGCGAAACGTCGACCCGCTGCGCAAGGATGCCCAGTTCTGCGACACGGGCCATCAATACCGCTCGGCAATTTTCTATCTGGATGACGAACAGAAGAAACTCGCGGAAGAGTCTAAGCAAGAACTGGAAAAGTCCGGCCGCTTTTCGCAACCCGTTGTGACGGAGATCGCGAAAGCCGGACCTTTCTATCCTGCGGAGAAGTATCATCAGGATTACTACCTGAAGAATCCGAACCGCTACGCCTTCTATCGCTGGAACTGCGGCCGCGACCAACGCCTGGAGCAGCTTTGGGACGATGAAGCAGGCGAACATTGAGGAACACACAATGATGTCACGACGCATGTTTTTGAGTGGAACCGCTGTCGCAGGCGCGTTCGCTGCGATGAGTGTTGCGCTGCGCGGCGGAAAGGCCGAAGCCGCCCGAAGCAACACCTTCGAGGTAACGAAGACAGAAGCCGAATGGAAAGAAATTCTGACGCCGGAGCAATATTACGTTCTGCGCGAAGAAGGCACTGAACGGCCTGGATCAAGCCCGCTCAACAAGGAAAAGCGCGCAGGAACTTTTCATTGCGCCGGATGCGACCTCGCACTTTTCTCCTCCCAGGCAAAGTATGAGAGCGGAACCGGCTGGCCGAGTTTTTACGCACCGCTCGACGATGCGGTAGGGACATCGGAAGACAGAACTTTCTTCATGACCCGCACCGAAGTGCATTGCCGCCGCTGTGGCGGACATCTCGGTCACGTCTTCGACGATGGACCAAAGCCGACGGGAAAGCGCTACTGCATGAATGGCGTAGCGATGAGGTTTGAAGCCTCGGGTGCGGCCTGAACGGAAACTGTTCCGTAACGCAGAAGAACACGCGTCGCGACTGTCATGAACATCTTTTAATCCGCGGCCTTCCGCTACCTTGCGGAAATCATGGAACGGAGCCTCCATAATTTTGTTGTTATTCCTGCAATCGGAAACAACAGACAGGAGGACCGGCATGAAAAGCCGATTCAACCGAAAGCTGGCCGCGACCACTGCGCTGAGCACGGCGCTTGCGCTGGGTCTTTCACTCGGCACCACCCAGGCGATGGCCACCGGCAATGAAACGGCCGGCCAGAACGTCAACGCTCGGGCCGATGTTGAAGCGACCGGTTCAATTACCTCCGCGGACGATGCGGATGCAGCAATGGAAGCACAAGGGCTTATCGATGAGTCTGTGTCGGTTGTTGGCCAGATGAAGGCCGATGAAGGCTTCCAGGAAGTTCTGCAAAGGGCTAAAGGCATTTACATCGTGCCCGACTATGGCAAGGGCGCAGCGATCGTCGGCGGCGAAGGCGGTGCGGGTGTCGTACTCGTGAAGCAGAGCGCCGAGTGGACCGACCCCGCCTTCTATAATTTCGGCGGTGTAAGTCTTGGTGCACAGGCTGGCGGCGAAGCGGGCTCGATGGCCTTCCTTCTCATGACGGATGACGCGGTCAATGCTTTCAAGAGCGGAAACAAGGTGACGCTCGATGCGGACGCCGGCTTCACCCTCGTGAACTGGTCCGCCGACGCAGAAGCATCCTGGGGCAAGGCCGATGTCGTGACCTGGTCCGATACGGAAGGTCTCTTCGGCGGTGCATCGCTCGGCGTGACGGATATCAACTGGGATGACGACAGCAACGAGGTTGTCTACGGCGCCGGCACGGACATGTCGGCGGTTCTCGCCGGGAAGGTCGAAAACGACAATGCGGAAAAGCTCAAGAACGCCCTTGAGAGCTGATCCGTCATCGGCGATCAGGCGTTGAAAAGAAATCCGATGCGGCACGTCAGGCTAGGGTCTGGCGTGCCGTTTCGCTTTCTGGATCGCATCTTCGAGCGCACGGAGGAAACGCGAACGATCCTCTTTGGAGAAGGCCGGACCGCCGCCCTTGGATTGACCCGTCTCTCGCAGCTCCTTCATCAAATCCCGCATGGCAAGCGCCATGCCGATACTCTCTGTCGTGAAGGGCCGCCCGTCATGGCCCAAAGCCGCTGCCCCTCTTTCAAGCGCGCGTGCCGCAAGCGGTATATCGCCTGTTACGACAATATCGCCGGGGCCCGCTCTTTCCGCGATCCAGTCATCCGCCACGTCGGGGCCTTCAGGCACCACGACCTGCCGGACAAGCGGATGCCCGGTGGGCCGCATTCCGCTGTTGCTGACAATGAAAACACCAACATCGTGACGCTCCGCGACGCGCACCACCTCTTCCTTGACCGGACAGGCGTCGGCATCGACATAAATTTCGCTCATGGACTTCGCATTCTTGACTGCTTTCGCGTGAGCGGAATGATAGCTTGCACGCGTGAACGACACCTCAGAAAAATCCCGGCCCCTGGCAGCGGTCGTTGGCGGCGGACCTGCAGGTCTGATGGCCGCCGGGCGCCTCGCCGCCACGGCGGAGGTACACGTCTTCGACGCCATGCCGTCGTTCGGCCGGAAATTTCTACTCGCAGGCAAAAGCGGGCTGAACATCACTCATGGCGAAGATTTTGAGACCTTTTTGACACGCTTTGGAGCGGCCCGCGAAATGCTGGAACCCGCCCTCCGCAGCTTCACCCCTGGCGATATCAGGGAGTGGGCCGCCGCTCTCGGCATCGAAACCTTTAAGGGAAGTTCGGGACGCATCTTTCCGGTGATGATGAAAACCTCGCCGCTGCTGCGCGCATGGCTCAGGCAGCTGGGAGAGAAGGGGGTCACCTTCCACACTCGTCACAAATGGCAGGGCTGGACGGATAAAGGTGCACTCCGCTTCATGAGGCCCGGGGGCGACACAACAATCGTCGCGGATGTTACCATTCTCGCTCTCGGCGGCGCGAGCTGGCCCCGGCTCGGGTCCAATGGCGGCTGGGTAGATTTGCTGGCGGCAGTCGGCGTGAATGTCACGCCCTTCCAGCCGGCAAATTGCGGCTTCGATGTTCCATGGAGTTCTCATCTAAAGGAGCATTTTGCGGGCGCGCCCGTCAAATCGGTTACGCTCTCTTGCGCTGGCCAGAGCGTGAAAGGCGACTTCGTGGTCACAAGAACAGGGGTCGAGGGGAGCGCGGTCTATGCGCTTTCCGCGCCACTTCGCGACGCGATCGAGCGTGACGGAAAAGCATCTCTCATGCTGGACCTTACGCCCGACATCGACCTGGACCGCCTTGCAACCACATTGTCAGCCCCGCGCGGCAAAAACTCGCTGGCAAACCATTTAAGGAAGAAAGCGGGCATCGACGGCGTCAAGGCTGCATTGCTGCATGAGGTGAGCGACAAGACGGCTTTCAACGATCCAGCGCAGCTGGCCCGCGCGATCAAATATCTCCCCCTCACCCTCGAGCGTACGCGCCCGCTTGCAGAGGCCATCAGCACCGCCGGCGGCATTTCTCCCGATGAACTCGACGCGAGCTTCATGCTCCGCAAATGCGAAGGCGTCTTTGCCGCCGGAGAAATGCTCGACTGGGAGGCCCCGACCGGCGGCTATCTTCTCTCTGCCTGCCTGGCCACCGGCCGCGCGGCGGGCGATGGCGCTGCGTGCTGGCTCAAGCGTTCTTGACCAGCATGCCTCCATCGACCGGGATCGCGACGCCAGTCAAATAGGACGACGCCGGAAGGACGATGCTCAGCGTTACATGCGCGACCTCTTCCGGATCACCATAGCGGCGCAATGGCACACGGCGCTTCGCAAAGATTTCCTTATGCTCGTCGGGTATCTCCTGCGTAATGCCGGTGCGAATGGGGCCCGGACAGATGCAGTTGACCGTGACGCCCTCACGGCCAAGCTCGACGGCAAGCGCGCGGGTAAGACCGATGACACCATGCTTTGCAGCCACATAGGGCGAATTGCCAGGCGTCGCACCAAAGCCTTCCGTGGAAGCAATATTCACGATACGGCCCTCACCCGACTTCTTGAGTGAGGGCAGCGCAGCCCGCACGAAACGCATATGGGCAGTGAGCATCACGTCGAGCGCACGAGCCCATGTATCCTCATAACCGGGCTCACCGATCCCGTGGAAAGTCGCAAGGCCCGCATTGTTGACTAGGATGTCCAGACCGCCGAAACGTTGCTCTATTTCCTTCACCACCCGGACGATGCCCTCACCATCGGCAACGTCGAGGGCCCAGCCTTCGGCTGTGCCGCCCGCTTCCGTGATCTCGTTCACGACCGCATCGACCCGCTCCTGACTGAGGTCGATGACCGCGACTTTTGCCCCTTCATCGGCAAAGAGATGCACCGTCGCTCGCCCCATCCCGCTTGCCGCACCCGTAACAAGCGCCACCTTTCCCTCGATCGAACGGCTGAGTTTCTTCACCGGTTCCATGTCGCTTCCCTCCAGATCCTGCTTTTCATTGGCGGAGAGACTAGCGAAACTCATGGTGCCACGCGAGATTGAAGACGAAAGAAGTCCAGCGGCTGAGTGAACGCAGGGGCAAGCAGGAGAGGGAATGATTATTACCCTTGGAAAAGCGATTGCCCTGCGCACCGCCGCCAACCCTCTCGCTCGCTCCGTCAAGATCGCAGACCTCAAGGACAATCTGACTACAGTGCCAGAGACCGCATCCGGCAGCGAGCGCGAGGCAAAGATGTGGAAATACCGCCAGGCGCTGAAGCTGATTGGCGCCTAGGTCGCGATCTTCTCCTCAACCGACATGGATATTTCCGATGGCGCCCAGCAAACCGAAGACCTGCAGCAGCCATATCACCACCGCGATCACCACCACGGCGTTGAGGATGCTCTTTATCTTCGAATCCATGGGAATGTAGGTATTGACCAGCCAGAGCAGTACGCCGATCACGACAAGAACGAGAACGAGATGGAGGAGAGGCATAGTAAAATCCTTCAATAGACCTGTCCGTCCGGATGCGACGCATGCGGAACACGCAACCCTTGGCCGGTAGCGCTCGGCAAAAGGGCATTCAGAGGAAACAACGCTAAAACTTCAGGAAGTTTCCATATGCGGCAGAAAGAAACGCGGGTTATCGCGCCCTATTCGAGCGTGAAAGCGAGCTTCAGCTTCACCTGATAATGAGCGACTTTCCCGTTTTCGACATGCCCGCGTGTCTCGAGCACTTCGAACCAGCGCAACTCCCGGAGTGTCTTGCTCGCCTTCTCCACAGCGCTGTTAATCGCCCCTTCGATGCTCTCGGGCGACGAACCGACAACTTCGATGATCCTGTAGACATGTTCCGACATGGGAATTTCCTCCATTTCTGCGTCTCATGCTGGACTGCTTGCACGGAAGTAAAGTGGAGCGATGAACGGCAAGGGCAATAGCCTCCCGTATATCCAGAAGGCCGGCACCATCGGGAAAGCATGGCTATTCGCCGCCAGTTTTGCCAAACTGACGCGGCTGCCGCGAAGAAAGGCACCGGACAACGGGAGAAGCCGAATGAACCGCGCCATGCGTACCATTCTCTGTGCAGCCCTCGCATTTCTGGGTGCTGCCGCGCCGGGACTCGGCCTCTCCCAGGAAAACGGGACTACGGAGAAGACCGCAACCCCGCTCGCGCTTGTCGCAACTATAGACGGCGCCATCGGTCCCGCCACCGCACGCCAGGTTGCCAACGCCATCGAAGAAGCTGCCGGACGGCATGCGGATGTACTCGTCTTGCGCATCGACACGCCGGGCGGCCTCGTCACATCGACGCGTGACATTGTGAGCGACATTCTGGCCTCCCCCGTGCCTGTAGCCGGTTATGTCTGGCCGGGCGGTGGACACGCCGCGAGCGCAGGCACCTACATCATCTATGCGACCGGCATTGCGGCGATGGCACCCGGCACGAACATGGGCGCGGCAACGCCGGTCTCGATGGGCGGCGGCATGCCCGGCACCCCGAAAGGACCGGGGAGCGAGAATGAAGGCGGCAACAAGACAGGCGACAGCGCCTCTCCCTCCAACGAGGAGGCCCTCGCGAAGAAATCGACGAACGATGCCGTGGCGCTGATCGTAAGCCTCGCCGAGGCACATGGCCGCAACGCCGGATGGGCCGAAGAGGCCGTTCGCGAGGGCGAGAGCATCGGTGCCAGCAAGGCACTGGAGATCGGCGCGGTTGAGGTCGTCGCGCAGGATCTCGACGATTTGCTCGCGCAGATCGATGGCCGCGAGGTTCTGACAAACGGCAAGATCGTGACGCTCGCGACAGCGAATGCGCGGGTCGAACATCTCGAACCCGGCTTCATGACCGAACTTCTCGCACTGATCAGCAACCCGAACGTCGCCTTCCTGCTGATGATGATCGGCGTCTATGGCATCATCTTCGAACTTTCCAACCCAGGCAGTTTCGGACCCGGCATTCTCGGTGCGATATGCCTGCTGTTGGGACTTTATGCGCTTAATCAACTTCCACTCGACTATGCCGGTGCAGCTCTCATTATTTTCGGTCTCGCCCTGATGATGGTGGAAGCGTTCACACCGACTTTCGGTATTGCAGGATTCGGAGGCCTGATTGCCTTCATCTTTGGTGCGGCGATCCTTGTCGACAGCGACACGCCGGAATTTCAGCTTTCCTGGTGGACCATCGGGATCACGGCCCTGCTGAGCGTGGCACTCCTTGTTTTTCTCATCGGATATAGCTGGCGTGCGCTGCGTCGTCCCGTGACGACGGGTGCAGAGGAAATGCAGGGCGCAGAAGCACGCGTTCTCGAATGGTCGGACGGTGAAGGCTATGTGCATGTGCATGGCGAACGCTGGCATGCGCGCGGGCCCGCCGGGCTTGTACCGAGCAGCACGGTGCGCGTCGAAAAAATGGACGGGCTGACCCTCGTCGTGAGCTAAAGACGGTTTCAGGTAACCGCATAACAAGGATGGGAGACCCAGATGGGATTCGCGGTCTATATTTTCCTCGGCGTTCTGCTCGTCGCCTTTTTCATTTCCGCAATCAATATCCTGCGGGAGTATGAGCGTGGCGTGGTCTTCACTCTGGGCCGCTTCACCCGCGTGACGGGACCAGGCTTCATCCTCATCATCCCTGTGATCCAGCAAATGGTGCGCGTCGATCTGCGTACTTTCGTCGAGGATGTGCCGACACAGGACGTGATCTCGCGCGATAATGTGTCGGTGAAGGTAAATGCGGTGCTCTATTTCCGTATCGTCGACCCGGAGAAATCGATTCTGCAAGTTGAGGATTACATGGCAGCGACGAGCCAGCTCGCGCAGACGACGCTGCGTTCCGTACTCGGCAAGCACGAACTCGACGAGATGCTATCCGAGCGCGACAAGCTCAATGCCGACATCCAGGCCATACTCGACGACCAGACCGACGCATGGGGCATCAAGGTTGCAAATGTCGAGATCAAGCATGTCGATATCGATGAGAGCATGGTGCGTGCCATCGCAAGACAGGCGGAAGCCGAACGCTACCGGCGCGCCAAGATCATCAATGCAGAAGGTGAGCAACAGGCAGCCGAGAAACTGGTTGAAGCAGGACGCATCCTCGGTGGCGATGCCCGGGCGATGCAGCTTCGCTATTTCGCCGCGCTTCACGACATCGCCGGCGACAAGACCAACACCATCGTCTTTCCGATGCCGCTCGATCTGATTGAGGGACTGAAACCAGCCAACAAGGCCTGAGTCTCGGCCAAACTTAATTCACTCTATCCGGCCGGACCGCAGGGTCCGGCCGTTTTGTTTTCCGCATGAATTTCAAATATTGATATTAAGAATCATTATCTTTATAGCTCCTTTGTTGAGAATTGATCGCATTTTCTACAAGGGGGTTAGCGACATGAATTCCACTTTCCGCTGCATGCCGTTCACAGCGGCTCTTATGGGGGCTGTGGCGCTGGCAGCGCTTCCCGTCCATGCACAGGACGAAACGCAGACCGGCGAGGAAGGGGCAATTGAGCTCTCCCCGCTCATCGTCGAAGGCACAACGGAAAGGGCCGACGGTCCCGTAGAAGGGCCCTTCGCGACGCAAAGCGCGACAGCCACCAAGACCGACACACCGATCATCGAGACGCCGCAATCGATCTCCGTGATTTCAAGCGAGGAGATGGAGACGCGCGGCGCGCGTTCCGTCGCTGAGGCCGTACGCTATTCGACGGGCATCACGACCGAAAACCGCGGCGGCGTCGTGACACGCTATGACATGCTCAATATTCGTGGCTTCGACGTCACGCGAAACTATCTGGACGGCATGCAGCTTCACTATAATGGCTGGTACGCCGTGCCCCAGATCGCGCCGGAAATGGTTGAACGGCTTGAAATCCTGAAGGGGCCCGCTTCGGTCCTTTATGGCAACTCGCCTCCCGGCGGGCTTATCAATCTTGTTTCAAAGCGCCCGCAGAATACGCCGTCAGGCGAAGTTTCCGTCGGTGTCGGCACCAACAATCTCTATGAAGGCATGATCGATGCGACCGGGCCTATCGATCCGGAAGGCAAGTTCTCATATCGGTTCATCGGGCTTGGCCGCACGGCAGACGGACAGGCAAGAACGACGGAGCTGGAGCGCCGCCTGATCGCCCCTTCGCTCACATGGGCGCCGACGGACAACACGAACATCACCTTCCTCGCGCATTACCAGCACGACCCGAAATCAGGTGCCTTCGGCGCTGCGCCGGGTGCCGGTTCAGCCTTCCCGAACTCGAACGGTCAGGTGCCAACCGATTTCTACGACGGCGACGTCAAGTTCGAGGAATTCAACCGCAAGCAACTAGCGCTTGGGTACATCATCGAGCATGAGTTCGACGAGACTTTCACATTCAAGCAGAGCACCCGCTTCTTCAGGACGGACGTCGACTACAAAAGCATCTACGGTGCGGCCCTCAATCCATTCGACAACCGCACACTTTTCCGCGGCGCAATCTACTCCGACGAAAAGAGCATCTCCTACGCGGTCGACAACCAGCTCAAGGCGAAGTTCGAGACCGGCCTTGTGGAACACACTTTCCTCGCCGGCCTCGACTACTGGCATCTCGATTCCGACGTCGAAATCGGCCGCTTGACGCCAACGCTGCTCAACCCGTTCGTTGTACCGCCGATCGATATCTACAACCCGGACAATGATCAGGTTCTGCCCGCGGTGCCGGTGACGGAAATCTACGACTACGAGAGAGATCAGACAGGCATCTATCTTCAGGAGCAGTTCAAGCTTGGCGGCCTTGTCGTGCTGCTTGGCGGACGTCAGGACTGGTACGAAAGCAACGACTATGAACGCCTGGGCGCTACTGCCTCGTCGCTCAGCCAAGACCAGTTCAGCGGCCGTGCCGGAATTCTCTATCGTTTCGACAGCGGCATCGCGCCCTACATCTCTTATGCAGAATCCTTTGAGCCGCAGTCAGGCGCAGACAGACTGGGTAACGTCTTTGTGCCGACAACCGGCCAGCAGATCGAAGGAGGAATCAAGTTTCAGTCGCCGAATGACACCGTGATGATAACGGCAGCCCTCTTCGACCTCACTAAACAGAACGTAACTGTTCAAGATCCGGCCGGTGTACCAGGCGACCAGATCCAACAAGGCGAAATCCGCTCGCGCGGATTCGAGATCGAAGGACATGTGCGACCTCTCGCGGGCCTGACTCTTTCCGCTTTCTACACGAAGCTCGACATTGAAACGACGAAGGATACGAACGCCGCAAATATCGGCAATACGCCCGTGATGGTTGCCGATGAAACCGCCTCGTTCTGGGCGGAGTATGCGTTACCGAGCAATATGATCGACGGCCTCACTGTCGGGGGTGGTGCTCGCTATGTCGGCGAAACCTATGTCGACGCTGCAAACACGGCAGGCACAACCGATCCGTACACGTTGTTCGACGCCATGATCGAATATGATCTGGCTGCGATCAGCCCGGAACTCGCAGGCAACTCCGTGCGCCTGAACGGCACCAACCTCGCCGACAAACGCCATGTGACGGGATGTTTCACACAGCTCAATCCCACCTGCTGGTTCGGTCAGGAGCGGCAGGTGACGCTCACGCTCACGCATCGCTGGTAAGCCACACACGAAAGCGGCGGTGGCGGATTTTCCGCCATCGCCGATCCCTCCAAATAGGTTCGATCCCCGCTCGCGAGAACCATCCTGCTGCCCGGATAATGCAACCCGCTGCAACGGCCGATACGAGTCGCCGCAACAAGGGAACAGCATGGGCAAGATCGAATTTGTATCCGGGTGGCAAAAGCGCGATGCAAAGCTGGAACAGGATGCGATAGCAGCCTGGACAGCGCATGGCGCTTTGCCCGACGGCGTAAACCCCGAGGAGCGCGCGCGCGAAATAGGCAGCCTCGCCTATGAGGGCGACACCCTTGCCGCCATCTCAACTGTCGAGATCAGGCCCTGCAAACCCTTGCGCAACAGGCTTTTTGGCTATCTGCGCGTCTTCACGCTGCCCGAGTACGAGCAGCAGGAAATCGCCATCGGGCTTGCGATCCATTGCCGCGACACGCTGGAGCAATGGTCGCTCGAAAATCCTGACGCGAAACTCTGCGGCATGGCGGCCGTCTATCAGTCGCCGAAGCTCGGCCCGACACCCATCGGCAAGTCGGGGCTGACGCTCATCGGATATACGCCGCAAGGCTATCAGCACCGCATTGTCTGGTTCAAACACATACGCACCTGAAAGAGAGGTACACGGAATGAGCAATACTGCCGGAGTTCGCGAAGCGCGCACCGACAACCATCTGCCCTATGCCGTCATGGCATCGGGAACGCTGATCGCCATCGCCATTGTCGTCGCTGCATTAACGGGCGGCGGTAGCGGCATGATGCCGAACCCGCAAGGCGGCATCTGGGTCGAGCGAAACGACACGCTCTATCTGTGCCAGGCCAGACCCAAGGCGCCCGCCCCTTGCGTGAATTTGAGCGACGGTTCGACCCTCGCCTTCGGGGATATCTCGCACTGAAACAGCCCGACTGTCATCAAAACGTAACAATAACGTCACAAAGGATCAGCCCGGCACATGCCGGGCTTTTTCTTTGGGGATAAACATCGCCCTGCCGGGGACAAGTAGCCCGGGAACAGGCCCCGGGAACAGGCCCCGGAAATACGCAAAAAAATGGCGCCCCGGATATCCCCGGAGCGCCATTCTCGTCTTGCGAGGACCGTATCGTCAGAAGGCGATTCGGATCGCGGCCGAGAGGCTCTGCTCTTCGTAGTCGCTCTGGAACTCGCCATCATAGGTGACGCGCAGCGTGACCCCGTTCACCCCTTCGAAGGTGAGGCCGCCGAGCACCCCATAGGAGACATCGTCACGGGCCGTCTGCTGCGTGGTGAAGGCGCCGCCGCCAACCACACTGCCCGTGATCGCCTCATCGGGATCGGCGAGTTCGGAGAGAACCTTCACGCCGAGTTCCGGGATCAGCTTTGAGCCGCCGTCGAGCTCCGCTGTGTAGCGGAAGTTGACGCCACCAACCGCACGGAGCGATTCGATGGTACGTCCGTTGACGCTTGTCGGCAGCGGACCCGTTTCCGTATAGGCATCCACATCGACGAGATTGTAGCGAAGGCCCGCATTCGGCGTGATGTCGAAGGCACCGGAAGTGAACATGCGGCCCACCTCGGCACGTGCGACGAATTGCGAACCGTCATAGTCCGCGACGTTGACGCCGCCAAGCGAGGAACGGCTGCTCTCGTAGCTGTTGAAGCCGTAGCCAAGCGAGCCGTTCACATACCAGGCGTTGGGACGGTAGCTCATATAGGCGACCGCACCGTAGCTATCGACCGTGGAGGTCGAGTTCGCGCCTGCGCCGTTCTCGTCGATATCCGCCGAGGTGTAGAAGGCGGAGAGGCCGAGACGGATATTCGCCGCGACTTCGCCGTCGACACCGCCCGTGGCACCCCACATGTCGGTATCGAAGCCGTTGACGCCGGAAGGCGTGTACTCGGCCTTGAGCCCGCCGACGCGGCCCCAGATCGCCCACTTGCCGTCGCCGCCAAGCATTTGGTCGCCCGCGGCAAGACCCGTGTCGCCCGTATTGTTGGCGATGGCGAAACCGCCGCCGGAGATACGGTCCATGATCATGTCGAAGATGAGATCCGTCGACGCCATGGTGCTCGTGCCTTCGGCATTGCTTTCGGAAGGCATCGTGTCCTGGACAACCTTCAGAAGGGCTTCGCGCTGCTCTTCTTCCGTCTCGAACTGGGCAAGCCAGAGCGTGAGCGGGCTGTCGATGGGCTGGGTCGCGATATACTCGTCGATTGCCTTGGCGACGCTGACAAGGTTCACGCGGCCATTGACACCGATCTCCGTTTCTTCCGCCGTCTCCGCAAGCTGGATGCGCAGGAAGAGATCGTCGGCCGACCCGGTCTCGATGACCTCGTCGTTCATCACCTTGAGGAAGTCGAAGAGGATCGTGTTGTCTTCGACCGCGGCCCCGTTATCGGTGACACCGTTTTCGCTGTCGGCGGAGGCGATCAGAACATCGTCGCCGACGACCCCCGAGAGACCGCCAATGACATCGACATCAATGGTCGAGCCTTCGGAGAAGCTGACCGTGTCGCCATAAACAACGGCCGCGCCCCCGGAGGAGATGTCGGTGCGGAAGGTACTGCCTTCGTTGAAGGCCACGGCCCCCGTCGCGTCGAGGAAACCGCCAAGCGCGAGATCGAGCGTGCCGGAAATCGAGACATTGCCCGCCGCGATATCGGCGCCTTGATCCGTGACGCCGAGCGTCGCGCCTTCGGCAACCGTGACAGAGCCCTCGCTGTAGCTCGTGTGAATGCCGACGCCGTCAAGCACAAGCTTGCCGCTGTCGATGTCCACCGTGTTGAAATGCGAGACACCCCAGCCGCCGATACCGTCATCGAGGGTGATCGTATCGTCATGCGCGAAAGTGAGATAAGCGCTGTTGTAGAGGATCGCGAGGGGTGCGATGCCGCTTTCCGTGGCGTGAATGCCGAGACCGAGCTGCACGCCCGAACCCGAGACCGTCACGTTGTCGATACCGTCGCCGGTATAGACCGCGCCCGTCACCGTGCCGCCGTCGATCAGGATCGTGTCGTCGCTATAGCCGAGCGAAGTGTCGATATTGCCGTCGACCGAGCCTGTGTGGTCGATTTCGACCGTGGCCGAATACTCATATTCGCCATGAGCAGCGATGAGCACATCGCCGGTGATCTCGCCATCATTGACGATGTCGACATATTTCGTCTCGCTGGCATAGATCGCCGCACCGGAAGCCGACGAGATGACCCCGTCTTGTGTATTGGTGATGTTGACCGTGGGACCGCTGGCCACGATGGCGTCTGCGTATTCGCCGGTCGCCTCGATGGTGCCGGAGTTGGTGATCGTCGTGGTCGCAAGCGCTTCCGACCGGGCGACGACGGCATGGCTGTACTCGCCCGATGTCGCGATCGTGCCCGAATTGTCGAGCGAGACCGTATTGCTTCGCAGATAGACACCATAGGTCTCGTCGGCCGCGACCGTGATGGAGCCCTTGTTGACGACATCGACTTCCGTGAAGGCTTCGATGCGGAAGCCGCCATCTTCGTCGCTGTTCTCCTCGGAGACGATGATTTCTGCGTCCTCGTCGTTGAGGAAGTAGGCATCATAGGCACCGGAAACATCGATCCGGCCTTCAATCGAGCCGTAATTATAGATCGACACTTCTTCCGTCGTCGTAACCTCGACGCCGGCTTCGTTCGAGTTTATGTCGCCATAGTTTGTGACCCTCGCGGCCTCGGCATATTGAATGTCGATACCATCCGACCCGTAAGAGCCGATGGTGCCGTAGTTCGTCACCGTCACCTCATCGGCCTCTGCGATGTAGACCGCATCGTCATTTGCATAGATGTCGCCATCTTCGAGATTGGTAACATTGACTGTGGGGCCGAAGGCACGAATACCATTCGTCTCTTCGCCCGTCGCCTCGATGATACCTCCGTTCACAACGGTCGTCGTATCCGGGCTTTCCGAATAGGCGACGATGCCGTGCGAGTATTCGCCCGAGGTATAGATGTTGCCATGATTGACGACTTCGACCGTCTGGCCGGAGACATCGATACCGAAGGAATCCTCGCCCGACGTCGTGATGGTACCGCTGTTATAGGCATAGACGGTTCCATATTCGGCATGCGCTTCCATGCCGTCGGAGTCTTCGCCATAGGTCGTGATCGCGGCATCGGGAAACTCCAGGTCGTACTCCTCGTAGATGCTACCGCTTGCATTGACGGCCTGTACATCGCCTTCATACGAGATGACGGAGATGCCCGCCGCCTCATCGCCATAAGTCGTGATGCTGGAGGCGATATTGAGCGCGTCCGCATCGTAGCCCTCGCCATAGGCGCCATATTCGCCCGAGGCAACAACGAAGATACCTGTGGAGCCGTCGCCATGCGTGACGACACTGGAGTCATATTTGTTGCTCGCCCACGCCGTGTCATCGTCGGACGTGGCCCAGATGCCATAGGCATTGTGACCGCGCGTGACGATCTCGCCATGATATTTGTTCATCGCGACGGCTTCATCCGAGTCCGAATAGGCGACGAGACCATGCGAGCCCTCGCCCGTGTCGGGATCGTTATATTCGTCGAGCGTACCCGTCGTGATCGAGCCGTAGAAATTGCCGGCCCAGGCCGAACCGCCGCTGGAGATGGCGGCAACGCCGATTGAGTTGTCGCCGGTCGTCACGATGGTCGAACGGTAGTCGGCGGGCTCGAAATATTCCGTGTCGACATAGTCGGTGATGGAGACGCGCGGACCTTCATCATATTCGATATCCGAGCGAACGGGTCCATAGAAGCCGAACGGATAACCGTTGAACGCCATTGCCGAACCGCCCTGGCCGTTGCCATCCGTGACGGATGCCGCGTCCTCTACGCTGTCGAAACCCGTACCTGCGGCAAGGCCATGTGCGCCGTCGCCGGAAGTCGAGATCGTGCCGCCGAAGATGTTATAGGCCGTGGCTGAATTTTCGACCGAGAAGGCGCCGACACCACCGGACGCATAGCCCCGCGTTTCCACATCACCGGCATTGCCGGCGGCTGCGCCGGAATACTCCGAATATTCGTGATAGCTGTAAGTGTTGTAGTCCATCGCTATGACACCGACGGAGAGGTTTCCATAGGTGTCGATATCGCCGGTATTGACGGCCTGGGCGGTGCCATATTCCGTGCTCGCCGAAAGCGCCTCCGCATAATCGCCGAAGGTGGTGACGCTGCCGGTGCTCAGCGCAAGAGAACCTTCTTCTTCGCCGCGCGCACGAATGCCCGCCGAATTATCGCCGTAGTAATGGCCTTCTTCCGAATAGCCGGTGGTAACCGAACCGTAATTCTTGACGATGGCCGTATCGCCGCCCGCATGGACAGCGGTCGAGCCTGCTTCGCGCGTCCGCACGCTGCCATCCTCGCCGATAATGACGACGGCATCGCCTTCCTCGGCGAAGGCCTCGACGACGGGCGTGCCGCTTTGCTCGGACGAAATCTGGCCGTCGTTGCGGACATAGGCATATTCGTCGGTGCTGAGCTCGACCGCACCATCGATCGTGGCGTAGTTGTAGACGCGCGCATCGTTGGTTTCATCCACATGGATGGCGTAGCCTTCCTCGGCATAGATCACGCCGGTGGCGACGACTTCCTCGTCTTCCACGACCACGTCGTTCGTGATCTTGACCGTCGGGCCGGAGGCATCGATGGCGTTGGAGTCCTCGCCATAAGCGCCGATGAAGCCGGTGTTCACGATGGTCGTAGTGGAGATGCCGCCGGAATGGGCGCTGACCGCATCGGCCTCATAACCATAGGTCTTGATGCTGCCGGAATTGTTCACATAGACGGAGTAACCCCCGATGGCGACGCCATTGGCATACTCGCCATAAGTAACGATGGTGCCCGCATTGGTGACGCTGGCATAGTCCTCCGCCCAGACATCGACGCCGTTCGCGCCCTCGCCGCTCGTCGTGACGATACCGCCTTCGGCATTCACGGCGTCGGCATCGCCTTCTTCCGCATAGGCCCGGATGCCGTCGCTTTCGCTGCCTTCCGTCTCGATCTCGCCCGAGTTGTAGGCATAGGACTCGTACTTGGAATAGGCGTAGATGCCGATGGCTTCGGAGCCTCCCGTGAAGACCAGTCCTGTATTGGTGGCATCCGCATATTTGCCATCGGCGAAAACACCGGTACTGCCTTCGCCCGTGGTCGAGACCGAGCCATCATTGACCGCCGTCGCTCCACCGTAGTCCCAGTACTCCCCGGAGGCCCGGGCGAAGATGCCGTAGCTGTCTTCCGATGTCGTGCCGATGATGCCGGTCGCGCTGTTCACGGCCCTCGCATCATAGCCTTCGTCGGCGTAAGCGACGATGCCGTGATGACGGCCATCATATTCTTCGTAGGAATATTCCTCGCCCGTCAGCACCGTGCCGTCATTCCTGACCGTCTGGTCGCCCGGGCCGAAGACGACGATACCGGTATTGTCGCCATAGCCTTCCGAAGCGTTATCTCTCGTATCGACGATGGAGCCTTCACCGAGAACGACGGTCACATCCTCGACATCGATCTCGATGGTTTCATCGAAGGTGCCGATGCAGAGGATCTGCTCGCCCTCGCCTGCCTGCGGAAGACAGGTGCCTTCCGCCCGCGCCTGTCCCGTTCCGCCAAGGCCGACCGCGACCATGGATGCGCCGGAAAGAAGAGCGGCGGCAAAGAGACGCCGAACCCCCGAAGCCGTAGATGGCTGTCCGCTCGTGCGGACGACGCCGCTGTAATAGCTGTAAGCGGAACCGAGCATGTTGCGCTCATGCGCATTCGCCTGGTTCAGCCGCGCCTCGCGGCTCCGGCCGGTCTTCGCGCCGGATCTGGCTTTCGCGTTATTTCGCTTCGTCATCGGGGGCCCCCAAAAAGAGTCAATTCGGGAGCCAGACTGCGCTGGCGGACAAAGCCGCTCCACTTGAGTCTAAGCCAAAGAGGAGGGGTGTTTTCCTCCAAAGCGGCGCTATCGCGACGCCGCTAACGGACGATCCGGTGACGGATGAAATTTTCGGGAGAGTTGCAGGAAAATTTGCAGAAGGAGCAATGGAGACCGGTTAACGAAACCTGCCATTCGATTCAAATCGGCACGTGAAACGGACGAGTCCGCATGGGCCGCGCGCCCGAATTCGGGGCGATTTGCGGGGCGGCACCGGAGGAACACACGGCGCCACCCCGGTTTGTCACGCGACGGCTTCCTTTTCCGGCGTGACCCGATCGCCTGCGCTGCGGCCCCGCACATCTTCCGCCGCCCAGTTCTCGATGGAGATTTCGTTGCGCACGGCACCGTCGAGAAGACCCGTCGCCTTGGGACAGGTGACGCCCGGCAGCACGAAGACATCGAAGAGCTCGCGCACCTCGCCCTTCATCCTGATCCATTCGACGATATTGCCGTTGCGCGTATCGACGATCTGGACGCCGCACCAGGGCTCGGCATCGCGCCTGGCCAGTTCGTCATCGAGTTCGAGCCCGGAGAAACTGCCGTCGCGCGGCAGGGAAAGCCCCACAATGGCATAAGGCCCGTGAAAGGCGAGACCGCGCGCAAAACCCGGCAGGAAGACAACGACGTCGCGCTTGCCCGTTTTCTCGTCCACGCGGCAAAGCTCGCCCCGCCCGGAATTCAACACCCAGAGCGTACCTTCATGAAGCCGCGGCGAATGCGGCATGGAAAGGTCTTCGCTCACCATACGGTCGCTGCGCACATCCATCACGAGGCCGCCCGATGCGCGCCTGTCGCGCCAGCCCGTGATGACATCGCTGCGGCAGACGGCGGTGACATAGCGCGCTTCCCCCTCGGCCATCGCAAGCCCGTTCAGATGACAGCGGTCTTCCGGCGCGAGGCGCGAAATGAAGGGCGGCTTCCAGAGCGGCTTGAAACTGTGCGTGAGACTGAAGGTCGCGAGACAGGAGAACTTCGTGTTGACGAAGACGACGCGCCCGCCCTTTTCGACACCCAGCTCATGCGTATCGAGATCGCCGGTCGTCTGCGCGTTGCGCGGCACATAATTGCGATCGAAGCCCCCCATTTTCTGGCCCTCGCCAAGCACATTTTCGAGGCGCCATATCTGGTACTGGCCCGCGAGATAGAGACGCTGTGGCGTGGCGGCGACGCCCATCGCATGCATGAAGTGGCGCTCGTGGAAACTGACCTTGCCCTTGGGCAGGCGGCCGACAAGGTAAAGGCGGCCGCTCTGATAGGAGGTGAAACCGAAACTCATCTTGTTGCGCTCCATGAAGGCATGAAGCCCGCGCGAACAGGAAATCTGCGTCGTCTTCTTTTCCTGCTTCAAGGCGGTCACGTTCTGTTTCTTCTCGTCCGGCTGCGTCTTCTTTTCCGGCGTTTCGGTCATCGCTGCCAATTCCTTCCATACGGATGCGAAAGCCGGATGCGCGCGAGACGGTTTCGCTAGATTCGTGTGAAGAGCAATGGCGGCAAGGCGTCATTGCAACCGCGTGCAACAGGGACGATTGCAACATGGTCAAAGAGAGATTCTCGACTGCCGATGGCTCCATTTTCGTGCGAGTTCCTGCGGGCTCCTGCATCGGGGGACAGATATGAGCAAGCAAAAGGGGGGCGCCCTGAAAGCCGTGCCGGAAGCGGCGGAGAAACCCGCAGGCGCGCTCGAAACACAACCCGGCTTCAAACCCGAAACCTGGTTTCCGGCTCCCGTCTGGTCGCGCCGCGTGCCCGACCATGAACGGATCGACGCACATATTCTGTCCGTTCTGGATGAACTTGAGCGAAACGGGCGCGCCATCACGCGCTCCAATGTCGGCGGCTGGCACTCGGCCGCGAACCTGCACACAGGCAGCGAGCTTGCCGAGATACGCCGCATCATCGGCAATGCGGCGGCAGGCTGTGCGACGCATCTCTCCTTCGACTTCGACCGCTTCGAACTTTTCTTCCAGGAAATGTGGCTGAACAAGAACGGACCTGGCGACTTCAACAAGGCACATGTGCATCCGAACTCGCTGCTTTCAGGCGCCTATTACGCGAAGGTGCCCGAGAAGAGCGGCAACATCGAATTCTACGATCCCGTGCGCGAGCGCGTGATGTGCACCTTCCCCGTCAAGGCGCGCACCCGCATCAACAGCCAGGCGATGGAGTACAAGGGCAAGGAAGGCCTGCTGCTGATCTTCCCCGGCTGGCTCCAGCATTCGGTGCAGCCGAACCGGAGCGACGATTTCCGCGTCTCGATCAGCTTCAACATGGGCTTCAGAAGGAAAGGTGGCTGAGCCCCCAGACACCCTCCGGCCTGCCCGCGACTGCCAAAAGCCCCTGCATTCCGGGGGCTTTTTCGTCGCGCCCGCCAAGGGGTTGCATTCCCTGCCGAAGATGGTAGATTTTAATTGTAATAATTCTAAAGTAAGGCCGGACGGGCAGCGCAGCCCGGCAACCGGCGACTGACAACCGACGCTCAGGAGATTGGCACATGAACACTGCAACAGGCGGCAAATGCCCGGTTATGCACGGTAGCGCCACCAGCACCTCCGCGGGCACCTCCAACATGGAATGGTGGCCGAACGCCCTCAATCTCGACATTCTTCACCAGCACGACGCCAAGACGAACCCGCTGGGCAAGGATTTCGATTATCGCGAGGAACTGAAGAAGCTCGATGTCGAGGCGCTGAAGAAAGACCTCCACGCGCTGATGACGGACAGCCAGTCCTGGTGGCCGGCCGACTGGGGCCATTATGGCGGCTTGATGATCCGCATGGCCTGGCACTCGGCGGGCTCCTACCGCCTCGCAGACGGACGCGGCGGCGGCGGGACCGGCAACCAGCGCTTCGCGCCGCTGAACTCCTGGCCCGACAATGTGAGCCTCGACAAGGCGCGGCGCCTGCTCTGGCCGGTCAAGAGGAAGTACGGCAACAAGGTGAGCTGGGCCGACCTCATCATCCTCGCAGGCAACATCGCCTATGAATCCATGGGCCTGAAAACCTTCGGCTTCGCCTTCGGCCGCGAGGACATCTGGCACCCGGAAAAGGACACCTATTGGGGCTCGGAGAAGGAGTGGCTCGGCCGCGAACGCTACAAGAGCGACGAGGACGCGACATCGCTCGCAAACCCGCTCGCCGCCGTGCAGATGGGTCTCATCTATGTGAACCCCGAAGGCGTGGGCGGGAAACCCGACCCGCAAAAGACCGCCTATGAGGTGCGCGAAACCTTTGCCCGCATGGCGATGAACGACGAGGAAACCGCCGCGCTGACGGCGGGCGGCCACACCGTCGGCAAGACGCATGGCAATGGCGATGCCGCCCTGCTCGGCCCGGACCCGGAAAGCGCCGATGTCGAGGGACAGGGCTTCGGCTGGGCGAACCCGAACCAGAACGGGCTTGCGAGCCACGCCGTGACGTCCGGCCTCGAAGGCGCATGGACGACGCATCCGACGAAGTTCGACATGGGCTTCTTCGAGATGCTGTTCGGCCACGAATGGGAATTGCGCAAGAGCCCGGCCGGCGCCTGGCAGTGGGAGCCGGTGGACATCAAGGAAGAGGACAAGCCCGTCGATGCGAGCGATCCCTCTATCCGCCACAACCCGATGATGACCGACGCCGACATGGCGATGAAGGTGGACCCGATCTACAACGAGATCTGCCGCAAGTTCATGGCCGACCCGGAATATTTCAAGGACACCTTCGCACGCGCCTGGTTCAAGCTGACGCATCGCGACATGGGCCCGCGGGACCGTTATGCCGGCCCCGATGTGCCGCAGGAAGAGCTGATCTGGCAGGACCCCGTTCCCGCCGGCAGCACGGATTACGACGTCGGCGCGGCGAAAGCGAAGATCGCAAAGAGCGGGCTCACTGTTTCGGAAATGGTTTCGACCGCCTGGGACAGCGCGCGCACCTATCGCGGCTCCGACATGCGCGGCGGCGCGAACGGCGCCCGCATCCGGCTTGCTCCCCAGAAGGACTGGGAAGGCAATGAGCCCGCCCGCCTCCAGAAGGTGCTTTCCGCGCTCGAACCGATCGCGAAAGAGACGGGCGCAAGCGTCGCCGACATGATCGTGCTTGCGGGTAATGTCGGTGTCGAACAGGCCGCGAAGGCGGCGGGCATCGACATCGAGGTGCCCTTCGCACCGGGACGCGGCGACGCCACCGGCGAAATGACGGATGCGGAGAGCTTCGAGGCGCTGGAGCCCGTTCATGACGGCTACCGCAACTGGCTGAAAGCCGACTATGACGTCAGCGCCGAGGAACTGATGCTCGACCGCACGCAGCTCATGGGCCTCACCGCACCGGAAATGACGGTGCTTGTCGGCGGCATGCGCGTGATCGGCACCAATCACGGCGGCACGAAGCACGGCGTCTTCACCGGCAAGGAAGGCGCGCTGACAAACGACTTCTTCGTCAACCTGACCGACATGGACAATAGCTGGGTGAAGAGCGGCGACCACTACGAAGTGCGCGACCGCAGGAGCGGCAAGACGAAGTGGACGGCGAACCGCATCGACCTCGTCTTCGGCTCGAACTCGATCCTTCGCTCCTATGCGGAAGTCTATGCGCAGGACGACGCCAAGGAGAAGTTCGTGAAGGACTTCGTGGCGGCATGGGTCAAGGTGATGAATGCCGACCGCTTCGACCTGAAGAAGTAACGGGCTCTCAGAGCCTCACGACATGCGCCGCTCCCGGATCATCCGGGGGCGGCGTTTTTCGCGTCCGTTATCATTCGTGGAATCAATGCCGTCATTGCGAGCCTCCCGCAGGGAGGCGTGGCAATCCATAGGGAGCCTGCCACGAACAAGGGTTGCATGGATTGCCGCGTCGCATCTGCGATGCTCCTCGCAATGACGCGGTTTTTTTGTTTTTCCAATCTTGAACTCGTTACAGCGAAGGCGATACGATCAAGACAGTCTAAAAGCGGGCTCCGAAACTAGAATCAAAGAACCATCATGGAAGTTCGTGATACTGAAAAGCCCAGAAAGTCGGTTCGCAGGCGGGCGGATATTATTAAATCGTTCCGTTGCAAGAATCTCATCGCCGTCATCGAGGACCCGACCGACCTCAGAAATATCGGCACTGTAATAAGAAACGTCAACGCACTGGGCGTCGAGAAAGTCTACATCGTCGATCCACGCAAAGCGCTGCCCGACAATTGGCAGGACATGCGCGAGCGGAAATCACTTTCAACGACATCCGTGTCGGCCGTTAAATGGACATTCGTAAAGCGCTTCGACAGTACAGAAGCATGCCTCGCTCATCTGGAGAAGAAGGGCTTCGTATCCGTAGTCACCTCACCGCACGTAAAGGGCAAAACCAACATCTATCTTCATGAGGGCGACTACACGCAACACACAAAACTTGCCGTCTGGTTCGGCAACGAAAAACGCGGGATCAGTGAGCTAGCGGTAGCGCACAGCGACATGTGCGTTGCCATCCCGATGTTCGGAATAATCGAAAGCCTGAATCTTGGTACGAGTTCTGGCATCGTTCTCTACGAGGTCACGAAGCAACGGCGCGAATACCAGAGCAAGTACCGCCGCAGCAGGTGGAAAGGAAAGCGCGCCCAGCAGCTGCCGACCGTCCTGCCTCACGAAAACGAAGTACCGTCCGAGGAGATTCAATAACGGCTACAGGCCTCGGCCAGTTTTCTCCTTTGCCCTGAGGCGTGGAATGCTTCCTCCCGGCGCGACATACCTGCCCGGCTTCATCGGAGCGGATGAAGAGGAGAGGCTTGTGCGGGCTCTCGATGCGGGCGAGCGGAGCGCCGAGCTCAAGCGGCGCGTGCAGCATTTCGGCTACCGCTACGACTACCGGGCCCGGATGGTTACGCCGGACACCTATATCGGCGCATTGCCGGACTGGGCCGCCTCCGTCTGTCTCAGGCTTCGCAGCGGAGAACATTTCCATGCAGCGCCGACCAGATGATCGCCAACGAATATCTGCCCGGACAGGGGATCAGCGCGCATGTCGATTGCGTGCCGTGCTTCTCGGACAGGATTGCGTCGCTGAGCCTGCTCTCACCCTGCGAGATGGTTTTCCAGAATGGAAAGCAGGGAAGCAGGCTCTCGGCGATTCTCCGCGCTCGCTGCTGATCCTGAGCGGCGATGCGCGCTATGAGTGGACGCACGAAATACCGGCGCGGAAATCCGACGTCGTGGACGGCGAAAGACAACCTCGCCGACGCCGGATATCCCTCACATTCAGGACCGTCGTGGCCGCTTGACCTGCGTTTCCAGAGATCGGGTGGGATTGGCGAAAACAGGCTTTGGCCTGTTTTCGTCCGCGGGCCTTCGGCCTTGCGGATCGAGCGGCGGGGCCGCTCGCCCCAAAACGCCTTTGGCGTTTTGTCGAACATGGGTTCTTTCCGCCCGCTCTTCCGCCAGCAAAAAGGGCCCCTTGAAAGGGGCCCGTTTTAATGGCGGAGAGGGTGGGATTCGAACCCACGGTACCCTTGCGAGTACGCCGCATTTCGAGTGCGGTACTTTCAACCACTCAGCCACCTCTCCGCAGAGGACGGGCGAGCCCCCGAAAGGCCGCCCGTGAGGTCGAAACGGCGCGGAATGTAAACGCCACGCGCGCGCCGCACAAGACCGGAAGCAGGGACCGGACCCGCCTTTCTCCGCGATAGGTTAAGGCCCGCCTGCCTGCTAGACTGAAGCCCATGAGCGAGGCGGGAGATGAGGGGAGCATGGAGCACAGGCAGCCTGCGGCACGCGTGGCCGCGGCATGGGCCGTCCATGCCTTTACGGCGTCGGGCGTCATTACCGCGCTTCTTGCCATCGCCGCCCTGATTGCGGGCGACCTGCGCCTCGCGCTGCTCTGGCTGGGCGCTGCCCTCATCATCGACGGCTTCGACGGCCCCATGGCGCGCAAGGTCCGCGTGACGGAATATGCGCCGCGCTTCGACGGGGCGGTCCTCGACCTCGTGATCGACTATCTGACCTATACGGTGATCCCGGCCCTGCTGATCTACCGCTTCGGCCTCGTGCCCCCAGGCTGGGAAATCCCGGCCGCGGCCTGGATCATGACGACCTCGCTCTATTGCTTCGGCAACCGGGACATGAAGACCCATGACAATTATTTCTCGGGCTTTCCCGCCACCTGGAACCTGATCGTCCTGTGTTTTTATGTGCTGGGGACAGGCGCCTGGCTGAACCTCGCCATTATTGCGGTGCTGGGCATCCTGACCTTCGTGCCTTTCAAATATATCCACCCCTTCCGGGTGGAGGCCCTGAGGCCGCTGACACTGGCCGTGACCGCCCTCTGGGCGCTTTCGACCTTCTGGCTGGTACTCCGGAGCGCGGCGGGCGTTCGCCCGGCAGAGGCCTCCCCCGCCGCCTGGTGGGCCTTTCTGGCGGCATCGCTCTATTTTCTGGCGCTCTGCGCCTGGCGGACGCTCAACGACCGCAAGGTGGCGAGAAAGCCTTGATTTCAGGCCCTTTCGCGGCTTGACAGGGCGACCTCCCCCTGTATATTGCGCGCCAATTCGGCCCGTACCGCTGTCACCGGCGGACGCAGGGCCTTTTTCGTTACATGGTGGTATCAGAGATGTTCGCAGTCATCCGGACAGGCGGCAAACAATACAAAGTCGCGAAAGACGATCTCCTCGAGATCGAACGCGTCGACGCGCAGGCCGGCGACAAGATCGAGCTTGGCGAAGTCCTGATGCTCGGCGCTGCAGGCGGCGAGATGAAGGTCGGTGCGCCGCTCGTCGATGGCGCAAAGGTTCAGGCCGAGGTTGTCGACCTTACCCGCGGCCCGAAGATCACGATCTTCAAGAAGCGCCGTCGCCAGAATTATCGCCGCAAGAACGGCCATCGTCAGGATCTGATGCTCGTCAAGATCCTCGACATCGCCGGCTAAGCGGGACTGAAGGAGTAGAAACATGGCTCACAAAAAGGCAGGCGGTTCATCCCGCAACGGTCGCGACAGTGCCGGCCGGCGCCTCGGCGTGAAGAAGTTCGGTGGCGAAGCCGTCATTCCGGGCAACATCATCATCCGCCAGCGCGGTACGAAGTGGCATCCGGGCAGCAATGTCGGCATCGGCAAGGACCACACGATCTTCTCGAAAGCGGAAGGCGTGGTGGAATTCCGTACGCGCAAGAACGGCCGCTCGTTCGTTTCGGTCGTCACGGCCGGCATGCCGGAAGCGGCAGACTGAAGCGTGGGGTGAACGCCACCTCGCGAAGGTGGCGACCATCGGGATTTGAGAGGGAGATGGGATCGCCATCTCCCTTTTTTCATGCCCTCTCGGGACCGGAGATCCCGATGCTGGAAGAGATCGGAACGGAAAGGCTGCTTTTGCGCCCGCTCCACGAAAAGGACACGCAGGAACTCACGCGCCTCGCCAATAACTGGAAAGTGGCGCGGATGCTCTCGCGCATGCCCTTTCCCTATACGCAAGACATGGCTGCCGACTGGATCGCCCGGCAGGCCGCCCAGCGCGCCGCCGGCGCGGAATATTGCTACGCCATCGAATTCGAGAAGGGATTTGTCGGCACCTGCGGATTGCAGCTCCATGCCGACGGAACCCGTGAAATCGGCTACTGGGTCGGTGAACCTTACTGGAATCGCGGCTTCGCGACCGAAGCGGCATCGGCCCTGACGGAAAGAGCCAAGGCCCGTTTCGGCGGCGAAAGCATCGTTTCCGGCCACTATGCCGATAATCATGCGTCGGGACGTGTGCTGACAAAACTCGGCTTCCGCTATACTGGTGAGGAAAGCCGCTGGTGCGAAGCGAGGCAGGAAAAAGCCCACTGCCTCACCATGAAGCTCATGCGGGTGGAAGCGTGACATGAAGTTCCTCGATCAGGCGAAAATCCATATCCGCTCAGGCAATGGCGGCGCGGGCGCGGTGAGCTTTCGCCGCGAGAAATTCATCGAGTTCGGCGGACCGGATGGCGGCGATGGCGGCAGGGGCGGCAGTGTCATCGCCGAATGCGTCGAAGGGCTGAACACGCTCATCGACTATCGTTTCCAGCAGCACTTCAAGGCCAAGACCGGCATGCACGGTATGGGCAAGAACCGCTCCGGCGCGAACGGGGCCGATGTCGTGCTGAAAGTTCCGGTGGGCACGCAGATCTTCGAGGAAGACGAGGAAACGCTGATCGCCGACATGACGAAAGCGGGCGAGCGGGTGCTGCTCGCCAAGGGCGGCAATGGCGGCTTCGGCAATGCCTATTTCAAGAGCTCCACCAATCAGGCACCGCGCCGCGCAAATCCCGGCCTCGAAGGCGAGGAAAAGACTGTCGTGCTGCGGCTGAAGCTGATCGCGGATGCCGGACTTGTCGGCCTGCCCAATGCAGGCAAATCGACCTTCCTCGCCTCGGTGAGCGCGGCAAAGCCGAAGATCGCCGACTATCCCTTCACGACGCTGGCCCCCGGCCTCGGCGTCGTCACCATCGATGCGCGCACCTTCGTGCTGGCCGACATTCCCGGCCTCATCGAAGGCGCGCATGAAGGCGCAGGCCTCGGCGACCGCTTTCTCGGGCATCTCGAACGCTGCAACATCCTGATCCATCTGATCGACGGAACCGCCGAGGATGTCGGCGAGGCCTACCGCGTCATTCGCGGCGAAATCGAAGCCTATGGCGCGGGGCTCGAAGACAAGCCCGAAATCCTCTGCCTCAACAAGGCGGATGCGCTGACGCCGGAAGAGCGCGAGGAAAAGACGGCAATCCTGGCCGAAGAAAGCGGCGCGCAGGTGCGCGTGATTTCCGGCGTGTCGGGCGAAGGCGTGACGGACGTCCTGCGCCTCGTCGCCAGCGAGATCGCCGCCAAGCGCCAGGAGGAAAAAGCCGAAGCGGCGGAAGGCGAAGAGGATGAGGGCTGGCGCCCATGAGCACCGACCTGAAAAACGCGCAGCGCGTGGTCGTCAAGATCGGCTCGGCGCTGCTCACCGACAGTGAAACGGGCAAGCTCAACCGCACCTGGCTACAGGCGCTGGTGGCGGATGTGGCGCGGATGCGTGCACGTGGACAGGAAATGATGATCGTGTCCTCGGGCGCGATCTCGCTTGGCCGCCGCGCCCTGAAGCTCGCGCCCGGCAAGTTGAAACTGGAGGAAAGCCAGGCCGCTGCCGCCGTCGGGCAGATCGGCCTTGCCCATGCCTTTCAGGAAATTCTCTCGGCCTATGGCTTCTCCTGCGCGCAGATCCTGCTGACCCTGGAAGACACCGAAGAGCGCCGCCGCTACCTCAATGCGCGCTCGACAATCGCCACATTGCTCAAGCTCGGCGCCGTGCCCGTCATCAACGAAAACGACACGGTGGCGACGAGCGAAATCCGCTACGGCGACAATGACCGTCTCGCCGCACGCGTCGCGAGCATGGTGTCGGCCGACTGTCTTGTCCTCCTGTCGGATGTGGACGGGCTTTACACCGCGCCGCCCCACCTCCCCGGCGCGGAGCATCTGGCCGAAGTCGCCGAGATCACGCCCGAAATCGAAGCAATGGCGGGAGATGCGGCAAGCATCTATTCGCGCGGCGGCATGAAAACAAAGATCGCGGCGGCGCGCATCGCGACCGAAGGCGGCGCACGCATGGCAATTGCCAATGGCCGCGCGCTGCACCCGCTGAAAGCCGTGGAAGACGGGGCGCGCTGCACCTGGTTTGCCGCGCATTCAACGCCCGTGGCGTCACGCAAACGCTGGATCTCGGGCTCGCTGAAAAGCCTCGGCACCATCACCATCGACGCAGGCGCCGTGAGCGCGCTCGAAAGGGGCCGCAGCCTTCTGCCCGCCGGGATCACCGCCATCGAGGGCGATTTCGGGCGGGGCGACGCGGTGACTGTGCGCGATGCGCAAGGCCACGAAATAGCACGGGGGCTCAGCGCCTATTCGAGTGAAGACGCCCGCGCGATCATGGGCCATTCGAGCCATGAAACCGAGGAACTGCTCGGTTATTCGGGCCGTGCGGAAATGATCCATCGCGACGACCTCGTGCTGAAAAAACCGTGAAACATCGCGGACACGACCCCAGATAGGAAAACAGACAGCATTGAACCCGGCCCGGCCGCCTGAAATACTGAAGCGGCCACCCCGATGAGAGACAGGTAACGCCCGTGAGCATCGTGAAACTGAACACCGGCCGGCAGGACATACCCGCGCTGATGGCTGAAATTGGCCAGAAAGCGCGCAAGGCGGCAACGGCACTGGCGCTGGCCTCGACCAAGCAGAAGGACGCGGCGCTCCTTGCCGCCGCCATGTGCGTTCGCGCCAATATCGACGACATCCTCAACGCCAATGCCGAAGACGTCGCCGACGCCCTGAAGAACGGCCTCGCACCTTCGATGATCGACCGGCTGACGCTCGATCCGCAGCGCGTGGAAGCGATTGCGAAGGCGCTGGAGGAAATCGCCGCTCTCCCCGATCCCGTCGGCTCCATGATCACGGAATGGGACCGCCCGAACGGTCTTCATATCGAGCGCGTGCGCGTACCCCTCGGCGTCGTCGGCATCATCTATGAAAGCCGCCCCAATGTGACGGCGGATGCGGGCGCGCTCTGCCTCAAGGCGGGCAATGCCGCCGTGCTGCGCGGCGGCTCGGAAGCCTCGCGCTCCAACAAGGCGATCCACGATGCGCTCGTGGAAGGCATTCTCGCCTCGAACCTGCCCGAAGCCTCGATCCAGCTCGTGCCCGTGACGGATCGCGGCGCGGTCGGTGAAATGCTGAAAGGCCTTGGCGGCAATCTCGACGTGATCGTGCCGCGCGGCGGCAAGAGCCTCGTGGCGCGCGTGCAGGAAGAAGCGCGTGTGCCCGTCTTCGCGCATCTCGAAGGGGTCTGCCATGTCTATGTGGATGGCGAAGCCGACCTCGACATGGCGCGCAACATCGTGCTGAACGCGAAGCTCCGCCGGACCGGCATTTGCGGTGCGGCCGAAACGCTGCTCGTCGACGAAGCCTGCGCGGCAACGCATCTTCAGCCCCTTGTTGCGGCACTGATCGCGGAAGGCTGCGAAGTGCGCGGCGACGAAGCCGCACAGAAGGCCGATCCGAAGGTAAAGCCCGCAAGCGAAGAGGACTGGTACACCGAATATCTGGACGCGATCATCGCGGTGCGCGTGGTGAAGGGCATCGGCGGCGCGATTGCGCATATTGCGCAATATGGCTCGAACCACACGGACTGCATCGTGACCGGCAACCAGAAGACGGCAGACCGTTTCTTCGCCGAGGTAGACAGTGCGATCCTGCTACACAATGCCTCGACGCAATTCGCCGATGGCGGCGAGTTCGGCATGGGCGCGGAAATCGGCATCGCGACAGGCAAGTTCCATGCGCGCGGTCCCGTCGGCGTCGAGCAGCTCACGAGCTTCAAATATCTCGTGCGCGGCAGCGGCCAGGTCCGTCCTTAAGGTGCGCAGTCCGTCTCTCGCACCGGGACTGAAAGTCGGCCTGCTGGGCGGCTCGTTCAACCCCGCGCATGAAGGCCATCTCCACATAACACGCATGTGCCTGCGGACACTCGGCCTCGACCGTGTGTGGTGGCTCGTTTCGCCCGGCAATCCGCTTAAGCCCGAAAAGGACATGGCGCCCTATGAGGACCGCTTCGCCTCGGCGCAAAAGATGGCGCGCGATCCGCGGATCGTGGTGAGCGGTATCGAGAAAGAGCTCGGTACGCGCTACACCGCCGACACGCTGGCGGCGCTGGCCGACCGCTTCGCCGATGTAAATTTCGTCTGGCTGATGGGCGCCGACAACATGCTGCAATTTCCAAAATGGCGAAACTGGCGCGGCATTACGGAAATGGTTCCCATCGCCGTCTATCCGAGGCCCGGCTATACGCTGAAGGCGCGCCTCTCGCCGGTCGCCACGATGCTGCGCGAATGCACCCTCGATACAGCCGATGCAGCCCTGCTGCCCGCGATGGCGGCGCCGGCCCTCGTTTTCCTGTCCGGCCCCGAAACCGGCCAGTCCGCAACGCAAATCCGGCAGGCCGGCGGCTGGGCCTGAGCACAGCATGGAACGTCACCTTGCCGTCAAAATCCCGTCATTGAATTGAGGTCTTGCGAGGCTTATTCTCTATGTGTTGCGGGCAATGCAAGGCCTGCGGCACAAGCTGGTGTATCTCGCTTGATATATCCGGCTAGATGTAACTGTTTGCGAAACCAAGGAGCGTGTTCCTGAGCAGACAATCAACGGACCTCAAGGTCCAGCAAAAACCCGGTGCGGCAAAGCCCGCCGGGGCTGTGAAACAGGCGGCGGCTTCCACGAAAAAGCCTGCGGCCGATACCGGCGAGTCTTCTGAAATGCTCGCTCTCGTTCTCGAGAGCCTGGAAGAAGACAAGGCCGAAGATGTGGTTTCCATCGATCTGACCGGAAAGACACCCATCGCGGACCATATGGTGGTCGCGAGCGGACGGTCGCAGCGCCATGTCGGCGCCGTAGCCGATCATCTCGTTCGCCGCCTGAAGGAAGCCGGGTTCGGCACGTCGCAGGTCGAAGGAATGAAACAAGGCGACTGGGTGCTCATCGACGGTGGCGACGTGGTGATCCATGTCTTCCGCCCCGAAGTGCGCGAATTCTACAGACTGGAGAAGATGTGGTCGGCCGACATACCGGCGGACCAGCTGGCCGTCTGAGGCGATAGACCCCTCAGCGAAGCTTAGCGCTTCTCTCCCGCGTACTATTGGCCGGCGCGATGCCGGACGGGGATTTATGCGCGTCCAGATATGTGCCGTGGGCAGGCTGAAGACCGGCCCTGAGAAACACCTTCTCGACGATTATCTGTCGCGCCTCGATGCCGCCGGTCGCGGTATCGGCATCACGGCACTGCCCGTTGCGGAGGTGGAGGAAAAGCGCCGCCACGAAGGCGCGGAACTCATGGAACGAGAGGCGGCACTCCTGAGCGGCGCCATGCCGAAAGGGGCGCTGATCGTCGCGCTCGATGAACGCGGGCGTGTCGAAACAAGCGAAGCCTTCGCAAAGCGCCTCGGCAACTGGCGCGACACAGGCACCAGCGACATCGCTTTCGTGATCGGTGGCGCAAACGGGCTCGCCCCCTCGCTCCGCGGGAACGCCGCACACATCATGGCCTTCGGCGCGATGACCTGGCCCCACATGCTCGCCCGCGTGATGCTGGCCGAACAACTCTATCGTGCCGTTACAATATTGTCGGGCCACCCCTATCATCGTGCGTGATACACGCTATTTGTCCGCAAGTAGACACCCCATCCCAGTTGCACTAGGTTTCGCAATTGGCTGCGGATGACGCGGCGATTCGAGCCTCCGGGTTCGCCATTACTTCATTTTTCAGGGCTGAAATGAACGGCGTTCGACCAATTGTCCTTGCCTTGCTCGATGGCTGGGGCGTCCGGGCGGAGCGCGAGGGAAACGCGGTCGCGCTGGCGCGGACGCCGATCTATGACCGGCTTGCCGCAACCTCACCTCGCGCGGTTCTCGACGCATCGGGCGTGGCGGTCGGTCTTGCGGCAGGAAAACCCGGCCATGCACAGGCGGCCTACGCAACGCTTGGCGCGGGCCGCCCCGTGGAACCGCCGCTGGCGCACATCAACCGCATCTTCGCCGATCATGGGCCGGGCGGCATCGCGGCCCATCCCGTGCTCAAGCAGATCGTCTCGCGCGTGCGGCCTCTGGGCGGCGCAGTCCACCTCATCGGCGCGATGACACCTTCGGGCATCGCCGGACACCAGAACCACCTCGCCGTGCTCGCGGCCCTTCTCAGCCATGAAGGCGTGAAAGTCTGGGTCCACGGCGTGATGGACGGCATCGACACCGACCCGCAGGGCGGCATCGAGCATTTGCGCGAATTTCTCGACGACATTGCAGGCGCTGAACATGCGGAACTCGGCAGCGTCTTTGGCCGCAGCTACGGCTTCGACGAACTCTCCGACCCGGCGGCAACCGCAAAGCTCTGGCGCGCGCTTGCCGAAGCCGAAGCACCGTATACAGAATATCCAACGGCCTATCTCGACGAATGCTACCGCAAGGGGCTGAACGACGACCGCATTCCGCCTGCCCTCGTCTCTTCCTTCCGCGGCGTCCGCCCGGACGACGCGCTTCTCCTCGTCAACCTGCAGCCGGATCATGGCCATGCGCTGCTCGGCGCGCTGACCGACCCCGTCAGCACCGGGCTTTCCCAGAAGGCGATGCCGCTGAGCGGCGTCTATTCCCTCGTCCGGCTGACACCGCCAGCCGGCGTGAATGCCGAACCTCTTTTCGAAGCAATGAGTTTTGGCGACAGTCTCGCGGAAACCATTTCGCAAGCTGGCCTGAAGCAGCTCACGCTCACGGAAAGCGTGGCGGAGGCAAACCTCTGGAACTTCGCGCGAGGCGGCGCGGCAAAGCTCTTTCCGGGCGAGAATGTCCTGGTGACAGACACACCGCCGCTCGCCCAGGCCGTAAAAAAACCGGAACTCGCAGCCGCCGCACTTACCGGCGAGCTGCTTTCGGCTCTCAAGACGCGCGAGCATGACATCATCACGGCGAATTTCTGCAATGCCGCGATTGTCGGACGGACAGGGAACCTGCGCGCCACCATTGGAGCGGTCGAGGCGATCGACAAATATCTCGGCAAGATCGCGGCCCAGATCGGCAAACGGGGCGGCACACTGATCCTCTGCGGCACCTACGGCAAGGCAGAACAGATGACCGGCCCGGAAACGGGCGGCCCCTGCACACAAACCACCGTGGCGCAGGTTCCCTTCGTCATGGTTGGCGGTTCCGGGGGCGCACTTCCCTCCGTCGGCACCCTCGCCGATGTTGCCCCGACCATCCTCGATCTCCTGGGCATCGACCCGCCGGACACCATGTCGGGCTTCTCGCTGATGGCCGAACGGGCCGACAGGGTCAGTGCGTGACATCCTGCATAGGGCGCTCGCCCCGCTGCTCGTCGCCGTCGCGCTGACCGCGCCCGCGATCTCGCCGCTGTCCGCCGAGACCGCGGAACCGGGCGAACTCGAAAAACTCCAGAAGGAAATCGGTACCAGCCTCGAGCGCCAGAAAGAGCTCAAGGCGCAAGCCGATGCCGCGCGCGCCGAGGCGGAAGAGATCAGAAAGAAACTGATTTCGACGGCCGCGCGCGTGCAGGAGCATGAAGCGGACGTGACGGCATCCGAGGACCGCTTGCAGGGCCTCAAGGGTGCGGAGGCCGTGCTGACGGCGCAGCTCGAAAGGCGCCGCGGGGAAATGGCAGACCTCCTCGCCGCGCTGACCCGGCTCGACCGGCACCCGCCGCCTGCCCTTGCCGTCCGGCCTGACGATGCACTTGCCTCCATCCGCAGCGCCCTCCTTCTCGGTACGCTGGTGCCCGAACTTCAGGCAGAGGCGGAGGAACTCCGCGACCGGCTGGAACAGCTTGCGGCCCTGCGCGACGAAATCGTGACCGAACGGGATGTGCTGTCAGGCGCCGAAGCCTCCCTCGGCAAGGAGCGCCGCGAATTACAGGCGCTTCTCGACCAGAAGCTCGCCGTGCAGCAGAAATTTGCCCGGCAGGCTGAAAGCGAGGAGCAGCGCGCCGCGCGCCTCTCGCGCCAGGCGACGGACCTTTCGGACCTGATTGCCCGCCTTGAGTCACGCGCCGCCGAGCGCCTGCCCGCAACGCGCCCCGAGCCACGCCCCGGCCCCGTTGAGGAGCCGGCACGGCAGCCCGCCCGAAACGAAGAGACCTCGCCAATCGCACAGCCCCGGGAGCCGCGCCAGGTGGCGATCCTTCGTCCGCCCTCGGCACCGCCCTCCATGCCCTCCTCGCGGCGCTTTTCCGATGCCCGCGGCCTTATACGCCCGCCGGTGACGGGAACCGTCATCCGCGACTATGGCAGCCGGGAGGGCGGCGCCATGACGCAGGGAATAACCATAGCAACCCGTGCCGATGCCCAAATTGTTGCCCCATTTGACGGCAAAGTCTCATATGCGGGACCGTTCAGGCACTACGGCCAACTCTTGATCATTTCGGTCGGAGAGGGCTACCATGTATTGTTGGCGGGCATGACGAGAATTGACTGTACAGTGGGTCAAAATATCCTTGCTGGCGAGCCGGTCGGCATGATGGGCCCACCGCCTGCCCGGGATGATCCGGCAGCACAAGACAGGTTGGCAGCGCGGGACGAGACGGGCCGCGGACCGGCGCTCTATATCGAGTTCCGGAAAGACGGCGACCCCATCGATCCGGGACCCTGGCTGCTCATGAGTGACAAGAAGGCACGTGGTTAAATGAACAAGTCCGTCTTCGCCGGTTTCGCGGTCGGTACGCTTCTGTCTTTCGCCGCCATTACCGGCGTGAAGCAGGGCTTCCTCGACACGCCAGCTCATGCGAGCGATTCCAATACCTATCGTCAGCTCAATCTCTTCGGCGATGTCTTCGAGCGCGTACGCGCCGATTATGTCGAACCGACCGACGACGCAAAGCTCGTCGAGAATGCCATCAACGGCATGCTCACCTCGCTCGATCCGCATTCGAGCTACATGACGCCCAAGACCTTCCGCGACATGCAAGTGCAGACGCGTGGCGAATTCGGCGGTCTCGGCATTGAAGTCACGATGGAAAACGGCGTTGTGAAAGTGGTGACGCCGATCGACGACACACCGGCGAGCCGCGCGGGCCTCCGCCCCAACGACTACATCACCCATATCGATGGCACGCAGATCCTCGGCCTGACGCTCTCCGACGCAGTGGACAAGATGCGTGGCGCCGTCAACACCGACGTGGTGCTGACCGTGGTGCGCAAGGGCAAGGATGAGCCTTTCGATGTGAAGCTCACCCGCGACATCATCACGATCAAATCGGTGAAGTATAATCGCGAAGGTGACATCGGTTATATCCGCGTCACCTCCTTCAATGAACAGACAGCCGATCTCCTTGAAGACGCGATCGACAGCCTGCGCAAGCAGATCGGGACTTCCCGCCTCAAGGGCTACATTGTCGACCTTCGCAACAATCCGGGCGGACTGCTCGATCAGGCCATCGCCGTAAGCGACGACTTCATCGATGGCGGCGAAATCGTTTCGACGCGTGGACGCCACCCCGAAGATACGCAGCGCCACAACGCGCGCGGTGGCGACATCACCGACGGCAAGCCCATCATCGTGCTCCTGAACGGCGGCTCGGCAAGTGCCTCCGAAATCGTCGCGGGCGCATTGCAGGACCATCGCCGGGCAACCATTCTCGGCACACGCTCCTTCGGCAAGGGCTCCGTCCAGACGATCATCCCGCTTGGCTCCGACGGCGCGCTGCGCCTGACGACCGCGCGCTACTACACGCCGTCCGGCCGCTCTATCCAGGCGAAAGGCATCGACCCCGACATCGTGGTCTCGCAGACGGAACCCGAGGAGAAGAAGCGCTCGACGCTGACGGGTGAATCCGCGCTGCCCGGCCACCTCGCCGCCGAAGAAGGCGACGAAATGGCCGGCTCCGACAGCTTCGTGCCGAAGGACAAGAGCGAGGACAAGCAGCTCCTCTATGCGATCGATCTGCTGAACGGCGCGCGCAAGGATGCGGCCTATCTCGGTGCCGGCAGGACGACCGCCAGCGCCATGGCCAATTGAGGCGCTGAGCGCACCGCCGGAGATGAATTGCGAGCATGGTGGTGAAGACAGCGGCAAGCGGCTCTTCCGGTTCGATCGGCAGCGAACCTGCAGACGATGGCAACCGTCACCTCCGTCTCCTGGCGGGCGCTGCAATCGCTGTGGCGGCTATCTATGGCGGTGTGACCGCCTGGCTATTCCTTTCCGACAGCCGCTTCGCGGGCGAGCCCGTGGTTCACGTCGCACTGGCGCCCGAGGAACCCGCCCTGCCTGCGGAGCAGGAGAACGGCGCCGAAGAACCGGACGTAACCGCGAAAACGGAAGTGCCTCCCGAATTGCCTGCAGTGCCCGCAGGCCCCGAAACCTTGACCCCCGAAGAACGTGCGTTGCTTGAAGCGGCAGAGAACCTCGACAAGGGTGTGGACGAAGACATCGCCACCGAGGTGCGGATCGTGGGCGCGGAAAGCGTATCGGGCAATGGAGCGCAAGAAGGCATATCTGCCTCCGTAGCGATTGTCCTCTCCCCCGTTCCCGATCCCGCACTGCTGGAAAAGACGACGGAAGGCTCGCTGCCGAAGATCGGCCGGGACGGCCGCCGGCCTGCCCGGGTCTATGCGCGGCCCGTACCTCCAGATACGCCCGCGACACGCCGCATCGCGCTTGTCGTGAGCGGCATGGGCATCAGCGAAAGCGCAACCGCCCACGCAATCGAGGTCTTGCCGCCGGAGGTCACCCTTTCCTTCGCGCCCTATGGTTCGAACCTCCAGCAATGGATCGAGAAGGCGCGCGATGCGGGACACGAGGTCTTGCTCGAACTGCCGATGGAACCATTCGGATATCCGCAGAACGACCCTGGTCCGCACACCTTGCTGACCAGCGCCGACGGGCGGGAAAATGTGTCGCGCCTCGAATGGCTGATGAGCCGCTTTACCGGCTATGCGGGCGTGATGAACTATCAGGGCGCGCGTTTCACCACCTCGCCCTCCGCGCTGAAGCCGGTGCTGGCGGCGCTTGAAGCGCGCGGTCTTCTCTATATCGACAACGGCGCCTCGGCGAGAAGCCTTGCGCCCACCCTCGCGCAGGACATTGGCCTTCCCGCCGTTCAGGCGACCCGCATCGTCGATCCGGTACAGAACCCGGAAGTCATCGCAACGTCACTCGACATGCTCGAAGAAGCCTCGCAACAATCCGGCGCTGCCCTCGGCGTGGCGTCCGGCTTCCCGGTGACCGTCGATGCACTGGCACAATGGACCGCCGCGCTGAAGAAGGACGGCTTCACGCTCGTGCCGGCGACGGCACTGGCACTCGATTGAGCGGAGACGACATGCCTCGCCACAAACAGGATGGAGTACCCGTGTCCCCCGAGACGCTTCCTTACCGGCCTTGTGTCGGCGTCATGCTCATCAATCGCGACGGGCTCGTCTGGACGGGAAACCGCATTCAGGAAGTCGATACCGGCAGCCCGCTGACCTGGCAGATGCCGCAAGGCGGTATCGACGAAGGCGAAAGTCCCGAAGAAGCCGCCATCCGCGAATTGCAGGAAGAGACCGGCACCGCAAAGGCGCGGATCATCGGCGAAACCTCGGACTGGCTCACCTACGACCTGCCGCCCCACCTCGTCGGCATTGCGCTCAAGGGCAAATATCGCGGGCAGAAGCAGAAGTGGTTTGCCATGCGCTTCACGGGCGAAGACAGCGACATCGACATTGCCGCCGACGCGCATCAGGAATTCAGCGAATGGGCCTGGCTCCCCGTTTCCGAGCTGGTCGAGCTGATCGTTCCCTTCAAGCGAAGCGTCTACGAACAGATCGTGCGCGAACTCGGGCCGCTGGCACTGCCCGGCAACTGAAGACCCTTGTCCTCGATCAGATCGCGGCGCGCGCGAGCTGCCAGTTGCGGAACTGCCAGTAGCGCCACGCAAGCGATGCGACGGCGCGCATGAGAAGGCCGTGCGGCTTCAGACCTGCCGCCTTCCCCACCATCGAGATAAGCCGCTCCACATGCTGACGGCGATAAAGGCCGAGAGCACGCTTCTCATAGGCCTTGGCGAAGGTCTCGCGCTTGTAGGGAACGCTCCCGTCGCCCGGCGTATTCGCCGCGTAATAGGCGCAGGCCAGTTCGTCGTCATCGGCTTCCGACACACGGCCCACCGCGACGCGAACGCGATCCAGAACGGAGGGCGGCGTTTCGCCGAGAGCGTTGAACTGATCGTAGAAAAGCTTGTAGTGACGGAACTCATCAGCCGCGATATTGCTCGCAATCTGCTTCAGCACCGGCTCGTCCGTCGCATCCTTGATCGCCGTGTAGTAGGACGAGGTGCCGCTTTCCACGACACAGCGCGCGATCAGCTCGCCGCCCCGACTGCCGCGTACGCTCTCAATGGCATCGGTCGGGATCGAATAGCCCTCCCGGAACCGCGCGAAAGCCTCGTCGAAACTGAATGCCGGATCGGCAAGCTCGGCCCAACGCGCAAGCGCCTGCCCGTGCTGAACTTCCTCTTCGCCCCACTTATGGATCGTTTCCTTGACGTCGGGGCGATCCGAAAAGACGTTGCAAAGATAGGTCACATAATCCGGCGCGTTGAACTCGACCATCGCTGCCGCCTTCACCGCGCGCAGAATATCGGGATCGACCTTCGACGCATCGAAGTCCTGCCACCTGATATCCTCGAGTGTCCAGTGACGGTTCATGAAACCCTGCCTCGCTCCTCGCCGGCTCTCCGCCGGAGATCGTCATATTACGGTATCAATATAGCGGCATGAGTGCCCGCATTTAAGGCCTGAGCCAAGGCCGATTGCCGCAGCCGCCTTCTCTCCCTCCTCGAAACGAAAGGGCGGCGCTCCGGGTTCCGGAGGCCGCCCTTGCGGGTTTCGATCGCAGAAAAGCGTCAGAGCGACTGACGAAGCTGCTTCAGATGATCGAGCTTTTCCTGCGCAACCTGGCGCTTGGCATCGGTCTTCGCGTCCGCCACGTCCTGTCCCGCATTCTCGATCTCGAGTTCAAGCGCCGCCGCATCGAGCTCGTCCAGCGGCACCGTATGCTCGGCCAGCACCGTCAGTCCAGCGGGCGTCACCTCGACGAATCCACCCCGCACGAAATAGCGCCGTTCCGGCTGCCCTTCCGTCTCGACACCGATCACACCGGGACGGAGCGTCGACATGACCGGCGCATGGCCGCCCATGATGCCCATATCGCCTTCCGTGCCGGGCACGGTTACGAGGTCGACCTGCTCGGAGATGAGCAGCCGCTCGGGCGATACGAGGTCGAAACTCAGCTTCTCAGCCATCTGCTTTCACCTTGTCCGGTAGACGCCTTACGCGGCTTCCTTCGCGAGGCGCTCGGCCTTCGCGATCGCATCTTCGATCGTGCCGACCATGTAGAAGGCGGCTTCCGGCAGATGATCGTAATCGCCGTTGCACAGACCCTTGAAGCCCTTGATCGTATCCTTCACGTCAACCAGCACACCGGGCGTACCGGTGAACACTTCGGCCACAAAGAAGGGCTGCGACAGGAAGCGTTCGATCTTGCGCGCGCGCGCCACAACCAGCTTGTCTTCTTCCGACAGTTCGTCCATGCCGAGAATGGCGATGATGTCCTGGAGCGACTTGTAGCGCTGCAGGATTTCCTGCACCTGACGCGCCGTGTCGTAATGCTCCTGGCCAACAACACGCGGCTCGAGAATACGGCTCGTCGAGTCGAGCGGGTCCACAGCCGGGTAGATGCCCTTTTCGGAAATCGCGCGGTTCAACACCGTCGTCGCGTCAAGATGCGCGAAGGAAGTCGCAGGCGCGGGGTCGGTCAAGTCGTCGGCGGGCACATAAATGGCCTGCACCGATGTGATCGAGCCCTTCGTCGTGGTGGTGATGCGTTCCTGCAGCGTGCCCATGTCGGTGGCCAGCGTCGGCTGATAGCCCACAGCCGAAGGAATACGGCCGAGAAGGGCCGACACTTCCGAGCCTGCCTGCGTGAAGCGGAAGATGTTGTCCACGAAGAACAGCACGTCCTGGCCCTTGTCGCGGAAATGTTCGGCGACGGTGAGACCCGTCAGTGCGACGCGCGCACGGGCCCCGGGCGGCTCGTTCATCTGACCGAACACGAGGGCGCACTTGGAGCCCGTCGTATCGCCATTGTTTTCGTGCGGATCCTTGTTCACGCCCGACTCGATCATCTCGTGATAGAGGTCGTTGCCTTCGCGCGTACGTTCGCCCACACCGGCAAACACCGAATAACCGCCATGCGCCTTCGCGATGTTGTTGATCAGTTCCTGAATGAGAACCGTCTTGCCCACGCCGGCGCCGCCGAACAGGCCGATCTTGCCGCCGCGCGCGTAAGGCGCGAGCAGGTCGACGACCTTGATGCCGGTGACAAGCATCTGCGCTTCGGTCGACTGCTCGACGAAGGAGGGCGCATCCTGATGGATTTCGCGGCGCGCCTCATGCTTCACGGGGCCAGCTTCGTCCACCGGCTCGCCAATGACGTTGATGATACGGCCAAGCGTACCCTCGCCGACCGGCACCGAGATCGCAGCGCCCGTGTCGCGGACCTCATGACCGCGGGTCAGCCCCTCGGTCGTGTCCATCGCGATGGTGCGCACCGTGTTCTCGCCGAGATGCTGTGCCACTTCGAGAACGAGGCGCTGGCCGTTATTATCGGTTTCAAGCGCATTCATGATCGCCGGCAGCTGGTCGTCGAACGAGACGTCCACAACGGCGCCAATAACCTGGACGATCTTGCCGACTGCGTTGCTCATACTGTCTATCCCTGCTTCGCGTGCCGGGACGCGGCTCACCGCATCCCCATTGCCTGTATCCGACGGGGCCAGCCCGTCACCCAACTCTTCGGTCTCCGGCGACAGATCCAGCGATGGGCCCTCCCATTCGGGAGCCTCGCCAGCCGCTGACGGCGCCGGGAGCGCCTTCACTTTCATGGCCCGCCCCGGAAGGATACGCGCCATGAACTTTCTTACTCTTCCGAGCAGTCGGCTTCGCCAGCCCTGCGCGGCTTCTGCCTCTTTCATCCTACCCCCAGATACTGCCAAGTGCTGCCTTTCAGGCCTCGCACCCCGCCGGGGGCATCTCCACCCTTACCTAAAGCGCTTCCGCGCCGGAAATGATTTCGATCAGTTCCTTGGTGATCATCGCCTGCCGCGAACGGTTATAGGTGATGTTCAGCTGCTTGATCATGTCACCCGCGTTACGCGTGGCGCTGTCCATCGCAGACATCTTGGCACCGAACTCGCCGGCCACATTCTCGAGAAGCGCTCTGAAAATCTGGACCGAGAGGTTACGCGGCAAAAGCTCTTCGAGAATTTCCGTCTCGTCGGGCTCGTATTCATACACTGCGCCACCGAGATCCACGCCGCCTTCGCCCGCATCGGGGACGCTGGCGGGGATAATCTGCTGCGCCGTGGGAACCTGGCTGACGACATTGACGAACTTTGAATAGAAGAGCGTGGCAACGTCGAACTCGCCGCCCTCGAAAAGCTCGAGCACGGTCTTGGCGATATCGTCAGCCTGCGCAAAGCCGATCTGGCGAATGCCCGTGAACTCATAGGATTTCACGATCTTGTCGCCGAAGTCGCGCTTCAGTGCATCGCGGCCCTTGCGACCGACAGTGACGATCTTCACCGTCTTGCCTTCGCCGATCAGCCTGTTGATGTTCTGACGCGCGAGGCGCGCGATCGAAGAGTTGAAACCACCGCAAAGACCACGATCGGCCGTTGCAACGATCACGAGATGAACCTGATCGTTGCCGGTGCCCGCGAGAAGCGCCGGTGCGTCCGAGCGGCCGATCATGCCCGACGAAAGGTTCGCCAGAACACGATCCATGCGCTCTGCATAGGGCCGCGCGGCTTCCGCCGCTTCCTGCGCACGGCGCAGCTTCGCAGCGGCGACCATTTGCATCGCCTTCGTGATCTTCTGCGTCGCTTTAACGCTAGAGATGCGGTTTCTTAGGTCCTTGAGGCTCGCCATTCGCCTTTACCTGTGCGTGGTCTTGCAGTCTCGCTTCGTTCCGGTCAGGCAAATGCCTTGGAGAACGCCTCGACGGCCGACTTGAGCTTGGCTTCGGTTTCCGAAGAGAGCTGCTTCTCGTTGCGGATCGCGTCGAGAATGTCCTCGTTCTTCGTGCGGATGCTGCGCAGGAACTCTTCCTCGAAGCGGCCGACATCGCCAATCGGAAGCTTGTCGAGATAGCCGTTCACACCGGCATAAATCACGACGACCTGCTCTTCGATCTTGAGCGGCGAGAACTGACCCTGCTTCAGAAGCTCCGTCAGTCGCGAACCGCGATTGAGGAGACGCTGAGTGGCAGCATCGAGATCCGAACCGAACTGGGCGAAGGCAGCCATTTCGCGGTACTGCGCGAGCTCGCCCTTGATCTTGCCTGCAACCTGCTTCATCGCCTTGATCTGCGCGGCCGAACCCACGCGGCTGACCGACAGACCGACGTTCACGGCCGGACGGATGCCCTGATAGAAGAGGTCCGTTTCAAGGAAGATCTGGCCGTCCGTAATCGAGATCACATTGGTCGGGATGTAGGCCGACACGTCATTGGCCTGCGTCTCGATGATCGGAAGCGCGGTCAGCGACCCGTTGCCGTTCTCGTCATTGAGCTTGGCAGCGCGCTCAAGCAGACGGGAGTGAAGGTAGAAAACGTCGCCCGGATAGGCTTCGCGTCCCGGCGGACGGCGAAGGAGAAGCGACATCTGACGATAGGCAACGGCCTGCTTCGAAAGGTCATCATAGACGACGAGGCCGTGCATGCCGTTATCGCGGAAATATTCGCCCATCGTGCAACCGGCGAAAGGCGCCAAGAACTGCAGCGGCGCGGGGTCCGACGCGGTGGCGGCGACGATGATCGAATATTCGAGCGCGCCGTTTTCTTCCAGCGTCTTCGCGATCTGCGCAACCGTCGACCGCTTCTGGCCGATGGCGACATAGATACAGTAGAGCTTCTGGTTTTCGTCGTCGCCCTGATTGAGCGGCTTCTGGTTCAGGATCGCGTCGATGGCAATAGCGGTCTTGCCGGTCTGGCGGTCACCGATGATGAGCTCGCGCTGGCCGCGGCCGATCGGGATGAGCGCGTCGATGGCCTTGAGGCCCGTCTGCATCGGCTCATGAACCGATTTCCGGGGAATGATGCCCGGCGCCTTCACGTCCACGCGACGGCGCTCGACGCCCTCGATCGGACCCTTGCCGTCGATGGGATTGCCAAGCGGGTCGACGACGCGGCCCAGAAGGCCCTTGCCGACGGGAACGTCCACGATGGCGCCCGTGCGCTTGACCGTGTCGCCTTCCTTGATGTTCCGGTCGGAACCGAAAATCACGACGCCGACATTGTCTTCTTCGAGGTTCAGGGCCATGCCGCGGACACCGCCCGGGAACTCGACCATTTCACCGGCTTCGACATTGTCGAGACCGTAAACGCGCGCGATACCGTCACCGACGGAAAGCACCTGGCCGATCTCGGATACCTGCGCATCTGCGCCGAAATCCTTGATCTGCTGCTTGAGGATGGCGGAAATTTCCGCGGCCTGAATGTCCATCAGGAAGCCTCTTTCATGGCAATCTTCAGAGAATTGAGTTTGGTGCGCAGCGAGGAATCGATCATCCGGCTACCCACCTTGACGACGAGCCCGCCCAGGAGCTCCGCATCGACCTTGGTATTGATTCTGACATCGCGGCCCGTGGCGGATTTGAGTGCCGCCTTCAGGCTTTCGACCTGCGCATCGCCGAGCGAATGCGCAGAGGTAACATCGGCCGTCATTTCACCGCGCTTGGCCGCCAGAATGGCGTTGTAGGCCGAGATCATCCCGGAAAGCGCGAAAAGACGGCGATTTTGAATGACGAGTCCGACGAAATTCTGCACCAGACGGGAAATTCCCGCCTTTTCAAGCACCGCGCCAAAAGCGCGCCCCTGCTCGTCGGCGCTGAACACGGGGCTGCGGACGAGACGAGTCAGATCCTCGCTCTCGTTGAGCATGGACTCGATGTTGCCGAGATCGGCAGCCACTGCGTCCAGCGCGCCCTGCACTTCCGCAAGCTCGAAAAGTGCCGTCGCATAACGGCCGGCCACGCCAGAGACGGGATGATGAGATGACACGTGCGGTGCTCGCCTGTGCTTTTCGTGGGGACCAGCGCGGCGGCCCGGAAGGCCTCGCGCCAATTATTTGAAATCATTAGCAAATTCCGGCCTCGGCAGATGCTCGAAAAGAGTCCACCCCCGAGGCCGCGCGTTAGGTAACACATGGCCCGCGCAGGAGCAACATGCTGGCCTGCGAAATGGGCGCACCTGCGGCATTTTGGGCCGTCTTGCCGGGCCCGAATACCCCCTTCCCCAACGTCCGCGTCGCCCCCGGCCCTGCATCGCCCGCATCAGGCTCACATAAAGCTGTAGGGATCCACATCGACCGAGACGCGGACCGCATTCGGTATCTTCATGCCATCGAGCCAGGCATGGATGAAATTCTGGATATTGACGTTACGGCCTGCCTTGACGAGGAAGCGAAGCCGGGTGCGGCCGCGAAGGAGTGCAAGGGGCGCGGGCGCGGGCCCCAGCACCGAAACATCGTCCGTCCGGGGCACCCTTCGGGACATTTCCCGGGCGATTCTCTGGGCCAGGCCGCTCTCGGGCGCCGAAACAATTACGCCGACGAGCCGCCCGAAGGGCGGCAGCCCCACCCGCTCCCGGGCAGAGGCTTCGCGGGCGAGGAACTCGTCGCGGCGGCCCGAGACAAGCGCCCGCATGACCCCATGCTCGGGCATGAAGGATTGCAGGAAGACCCGGCCCGGCCGCTCTGCCCGGCCGGCCCGCCCTGCCACCTGCTGCAGGAGCTGGAATGTCCGCTCGCCTGCGCGCAGATCGCCATTTTCAAGCCCGAGATCGGCGTCGACCACGCCCACCAGCGTGAGCCAGGGAAAGTGATGACCCTTGGCAACGATTTGCGTGCCGATGACGATATCGACCTCGCGCTCCTCGATGGCCCTGAATACCTCCCGGTGCGCGGCAGGTCCGCGCAGATTGTCGCTGGAGACGATGGCGACGCGCGCCTCCGGAAAAAGCTCCGCCACCTCCTCCGCGATACGCTCGACCCCCGGCCCGCAGGCAACAAGCGAATCTTCCGCTCCGCAGGACGGGCACGCCTTCGGCACCGGCGCCGAATAGCCGCAATGATGACAGGCAAGTTCGCGGCGAAAACGATGCTCGACGAGCCATGCAGAACATTGCGGGCATTCAATGCGATGCCCGCAGGTTCGGCAAAGCGTGAGCGGGGCATAGCCTCTGCGATTGAGAAAAAGCATCGACTGCTCGCCCGCTTCGAGCGCCTTTGCAATCTCGCGCACGAGGACGGGCGAAAGCCAGCGTCCGCGTTCCGGCGGATCGGCGCGCATGTCAATGGCCGTGACATCCGGCAATCGAGCGGCGCCATGTCGCGCTTCGAGGCGCAGCTGCGCGTAGCGTCCCTGCTCCGCATTGACCGCCGTTTCGAGCGAAGGCGTCGCCGAGCTGAGAACAATCGGCACCTTGCCGAGCGATGCGCGCACAACCGCCATGTCACGCGCATGATAGGCAACACCGTCTTCCTGCTTGAAGGCGGCGTCGTGTTCCTCGTCGACAACGATGAGACCGAGATCGGGGAAAGGCAGAAAAAGCGCCGAGCGCGCACCGACAACGACGGAGGCGCGGCCTTCCGCGACACCGCGCCAGACGCGGCGGCGCTCGCGCGTCGAAAGATCCGAGTGCCACTCCGCAGGACGGCAGCCGAAGCGCCGCTCAAAGCGTTCGAGGAACTGACTGGTGAGCGCGATTTCAGGAAGGAGGATCAGCACCTGCCGATTCTGCCGCAAGGCAGCGGCGACCGCCTCGAAATAAACTTCCGTTTTGCCCGAGCCCGTCACTCCATCGAGCAATATGGCGGAAAACCTGTCGGCCTCGACATGACTGCGCAGCGCGGCCGCGGCTTCGGCCTGTTCGTCCGAGAGATCGACACCCCGCGCATCGAGGTTGGGCTCGGGAAACGGCGCTTCCGTCGGAACATCCACCGGCACCAGCGCGCCCGCATCGACAAGGCCGCGCACCACGCCGTCCGATACGCCCGCTTCTTCCGCCAGTTCGCGCACCGTACGCGCGAAACCGTCCTCCGCCACTTCCACCGCCCGGATACGCGCGGGCGTCATCCGGGACGGACGCTCATCGCCGAGCCGGTAGGCCGTGCGCATACGCTGCGGTTCGAGCGCACCGGGCGCGCGAATGGCGAGACGCAAAACCGAACCCGGCGGGGACACCGTATAGCTCGCTACCCAGTCGACCAGGCGGCGCAACACTTCCGGCATGGGCGGCGCATCGAGCACCTCCGCAACGGGCCTTAATCTGTTGTGGCCGACCTCCCCCGTGCCCTCGCCCCAGACAACGCCGAGAAGTTCCTGCGGGCCCAGAGGCACGATCACATAATCGCCCGGCCGCACCTTCATGCCGGGCGGCACCTTGTAGTCATAGGGTCGCGGCAAGGCGAGGGGCAGCAGAACGCTGACGGTTCCCGAAACGATCTGTTCTTCTGTGGATATTTCGGAAGCCATTCGAATTGCCGGAGGGAGAAGGTTCAAAATCGACACGACACTGTAACGCGCCGTAAAGCAAGTACCACGAGGAGGCCTTGCGCGCAGACGCAGGCGGCGGCAAAAGAAGGAAGCCTTCGAGACCGCTCTCGACTACACTGCGGTCATAAAGCCTTACCCACCGACCGGCCGCAAAGATCAAGCAACCATGAAATTCTTCGTCGACACCGCCGATATCGCCGACATCCGTGAACTTGCCGAGACCGGCATGCTCGACGGCGTGACCACCAACCCCTCGCTCATCGCCAAATCCGGCCGCAACTTTCTCGAAGTCGTCGAGGAAATCTGCGGTGTGGTGGATGGCCCGGTCAGCGCGGAAGTGACCGCGCTCGATTCGGAGACGATGATCGCCGAGGGCCGCAAACTCGCGAAAATCGCGAAGAACATCGCCGTCAAGGTGCCGCTCACATGGGACGGCCTCAAGACCTGCAAGGTGCTGACCGGCGAAGGCACGATGGTCAATGTAACGCTGTGCTTCTCCGCGAACCAGGCACTGCTGGCGGCAAAGGCGGGCGCGACCTTCATTTCGCCCTTCATTGGCCGCCTCGACGATATCAATCTCGACGGCATGGAACTCATTCACGAAATCCGGGAAATCTACGACAACTATCCTGCCCTGGAGACAGAAATCCTCGCAGCCTCGATTCGCAATGCGAACCATGTGAAGGACGCCGCGCTTGCCGGTGCGGATGTTGCGACCGTACCGCCGGCCGTTCTGAAGGGGCTCGCCACCCACCCCCTGACCGACAAGGGGCTCGAAATGTTCATGTCGGACTGGAAGAAAACCGGACAGAAAATTCTGTAGGGCAAATACTTTAGAAACGTATTTCGGGGGATGCTGAGAGTATGAGCCAGCAAAACGACATTACCGGAGCGAAGCGGATCGACGAGGCGGAAGCCTCGCTCTCCGCCGAGGATGTGAAGACCTATTTGCGCCAGCACCCGGAGCTGCTCGCCAACGACCCCGATCTCATTTCGGCGCTGGTGCCTCCGTCGCAATCGACAGGCCGCAACGTGCTCGATATGCAGCACTTCATGATTGGCCGCCTGCAAAATCAGGTACGCATGCTGCGCGACATCCAGTCGGACCTTCTCGAAGCGACATCGCTGAACAGCATCGCGCGCGAACAGGTCCACGCCGCGACGCTGAGGCTGCTCGACGCACGCTCCTTCGAACACCTGATCGAATATGTTACGGCACCCGACGGCCTCGCTCGCGTACTCGGCATCCGCGCCTCCGCCGTCTGCATCGAAACGGCGAACGGTGTCTCCGGCATCGGCATTCGCGGTGTCCGCGTACTGGAACCCGGCGGCGTCGACCGCATTCTCGGTTTCGGCGAACGCTGCCGTCTCGCTTCGCATGTACGCGGCAGCCGCGGCCTTTACGGTAACCTCGCCGAAGATGTGCATTCCGAAGCGCTGGTGCGGCTCGATTTCTCGCCCGCCTCACCGCCCGGCCTCCTCGCGCTGGGCGGCTTCGATCCCGAGCAGTTCCATCCCGACCAGGCCGTGGACCTCCTCGAATTCCTCGCCAATGTCGTCGAGCGCGGTGTGCGCCAATGGCTCGACCTGCCGCCCGCCTGAGCACCGGCGCACCCTCGCCGGACGACGCCGCAAGGACCGTCCCTGCCTCGGAAGACGCGCGGGCTGAAATCCGAAACTGGTATGCTCACTTGATGGGCGAGCGCCGCATGAGCGAAGCGACGCTCGTGAACTACCATCGCGACATCACGCGCTTCTTCGAATTCCTTGTCGACCATCTGGGCGGCCCCGCCAGCCTCGATGCGCTCGCCGCACTCCAGACACGCGACTTCCGCGCCTTTGTCAGCCACCGCCGCAATGAAGGTCTGCAAAGCCGTTCCGTCGCGCGCATGATTTCAAGTATCCGCTCCTTCTTCCGTTTTCTCGACCGCTCGAACGTGCTTTCCAACGCATCCGCCACGACCTTGCGCTCGCCGAAACTGCCGCACGCATTGCCAAAGCCCCTGTCGGTGTCGGGGGCAGACGCAATGATCGAGGAAGCGGGCGTCCTGCCAGGCGAAGCATGGAAGGGGCTGCGTGACGCGGCTGTTCTTACGCTTCTCTATGGTTGCGGACTTCGCGTGTCGGAGGCGCTGGCGCTGGATCGCAATGCGGCGCCGCTGAAGGACACGATCCGCATCACCGGCAAGGGCAACAAGGAGCGCATCATTCCCGTGCTGCCCGCCGCGCGCGAAGCGGTTGAGCGATATCTCGCGCTTTGCCCTTTCGGCCTCACCGCCGTCGACCCCTTGTTTGTGAGCGCAAGGGGCAAGCGGCTCGGCCAGCGCCAGGTCCGCGAGGCAATGCAGACACTTCGGCTGAGACTCGGCCTGCCCGACACAGCGACGCCCCATGCGCTGCGCCACAGCTTTGCAACGCATCTTCTGGCTGGAGGTGGCGACCTGCGCGCGATCCAGGAGCTGCTCGGCCATTCGAGCCTTTCGACCACGCAGATGTATACGGAAGTCGATTCCGCACGGCTGCTTGACGTCTACGACAAGGCCAAACGCCGAAGGTAATTCGATGCAAGGTTCCGTCATCGCCGTAAGCGTCAGCGCCACGCACACCATGCGAAAAGCCAACACGGCGCGCATCGAACTGGTCGAAGGCTTGGGCATCCAGGGCGATGCGCATATGGGCGAGACGGTGAAACACCGCTCGCGCGTATCGCGCGATCCATCGCAGCCCAATCTCCGGCAGGTTCACCTGATCCACGCCGAGCTTCTCGACGAACTCACGGGCGCGGGGTTCGAGGTCGAGCCCGGACGCATGGGCGAAAACATCACGACGCGAGGTCTCGACCTTCTTGCGCTTCCGGCCGGCACGAAACTGAGGATCGGTGAACGTGCGATCATCGAGGTGACCGGATTGCGCAATCCCTGCCTTCAGCTCAATGGCATCGCTCCCGGTCTCATGAATGCCGTTCTGGACCGGGATACGGAGGGAAACGTCATTCGGAAGGCAGGCGTGATGGGAATCGTGATTGCCGGTGGCAATGTGAAACCAGGCGACAGCATCCTTGTGGAACTGCCTGACGGCACACCTTCGCCGCTGAAACCCGTCTGAGACGCTGAAGCTCACATGTGGATTGGAACGCCGGTGACGGCCAGCGCCGCCTCCTTGACCGCTTCCGACATGGTCGGATGAGCAAAGCAGATGCGCGCGATGTCCTCGGAGCTTGCCGAGAGTTCCATTGCGATGACGGCTTCCGCGATCATCTCGCCGCCATTCACGCCGATGATGTGAACGCCGAGCACACGGTCGGTCTTCTTATCGGCGAGAATCTTGACGAAGCCCTCGGTCGTCTTGTTCGCCTTGGCGCGGCCGTTTGCCGTGAAGGGGAACTTGCCGGCATTATATTCGATGCCCGCTTCCTTGAGCTGCTCTTCCGTCTTACCGACGGAGGCAACCTCCGGCGAGGTGTAAACGACACCCGGAATGACATCGTAGTTCACCGCGCCGTAATGGCCCGCAAGGCGCTCCGCCAGGGCGACGCCCTCTTCCATCGCCTTGTGAGCGAGCATCGGCCCGGCAATGCAATCGCCGATCGCGTAAATACCGTCGACATTCGTCTTGAGGTTTTTATCGACCTCGAGACGCCCACGCTTGTCGGTCGCAACGCCTGCCTTGTCGAGCCCGAGACCTTCCGTGTAAGCGACGCGCCCGATAGCGACGAGAACGACATCGGCATCGAGAACTTCCGCTTCGCCACCCTTGGCCGGCTCGACACTCACCTTGAGGCCGGACTTCTGTTTCTCGACCTTTGTCACCTTCGTGCCGAGTTTGAAGGTGAAGCCCTGCTTCTTGAGCGTGCGGGTGAAATTCTTGACAACCTCGCCATCCATGCCCGGCAGGATATTGTCGAGGAATTCGACTACGGTGACTTCCGCCCCGAGACGTCGCCAGACGGAGCCGAGTTCGAGACCGATCACACCACCGCCGACAACGACGAGCTTGCCCGGCACCTTGCCAAGCTCAAGCGCGCCGGTAGAGGAGACGACCGTCTTCTCGTCTATTTCGACACCCGGAAGTTTCGCGACATCGGAGCCTGTGGCGATGACGACGTTCTTTGCTTCCAGCGTGCGATCACCGACTTTCACCTTGCCGGGGCCGGCGATCTCGCCTTCACCCTTCACCCATTCGACCTTGTTCTTCTTGAAGAGGAACTCGATGCCCTTGGTGTTGCCGTCGATGGCCTCATCCTTGAAGGCAAGCATGTGCTTTAGATTGAGCTTCGGCTTTGAAACCTCAATGCCCATATCCGCGAAGCTTGTTCCTGCTTCGTGGAAAAGCTCGGAGGCATGAAGCAATGCCTTGGAGGGAATACAGCCGATATTGAGGCAGGTTCCACCAAGACGGTCGCGCTTTTCGACGCAAGCGACCTTGAGGCCGAGCTGCGCCGCCTTGATCGCGCATTCATAGCCGCCGGGGCCCGCGCCAATCACTACAAGGTCGAATGCATCAGCCATTGATATACCTCAGAGGTCGAGCAGCAGGCGCTGCGGGTCTTCCAGCGATTCCTTCACGCGCACAAGGAAAGTGACCGCTTCCTTGCCGTCGACGATGCGGTGATCGTAGGAAAGCGCGAGATACATCATCGGACGGATTTCGATCTTCCCGTCGACGACCATCGGCCGCTCCTGGATCTTGTGCATGCCGAGAATGCCGGATTGCGGGGCATTGAGAATCGGCGTCGACATGAGCGAGCCATAAACGCCGCCATTCGAGATCGTGAAGGTGCCGCCCTGCAGCTCATCGAGCTTGAGAGCCCCGTCGCGCGCGCGGCGTCCAAAATCGTTGATCGTCTTTTCGATATCGGCGATCGACAGATCCTGGGCTTCGCGAACGACGGGCACGACGAGACCGCGCTCCGTGCCGACCGCAACGCCGATATTGTAGTAGTTCTTGTAGACAAGTTCCTCGCCGTCGATCTCCGCATTGACCGCCGGAAGCTCTTGCAGCGCATGGATGCAGGCCTTCACGAAGAAGCCCATGAAGCCGACGCGCACGCCATGCTTCTTCTCGAAGAGATCCTTGTACTGCGAGCGGAGCGCCATGACATTCGTCATGTCCACCTCGTTGAAGGTGGTGAGCATCGCCGCCGTGTTCTGCGCTTCCTTGAGGCGCGTCGCGATGGTCTTGCGCAGCCGCGTCATCTTCACGCGCTCTTCACGCGCCCCTTGATCGGCGGGTGCTGGCGCACGGACAGGTGCTTCCGGTGCTTTCGCCTGAGACGGGGCCTTCGCGGAAGAAGCGGCCTCTTCAGCATCTGCCTTCGTCACGCGGCCGCCCTTGCCCGTTCCCTCGACCTTCGACACATCGAGATCGTTCTCGGCAGCCACACGGCGCACGGCGGGAGAGGGTTCGGCATCGGCAGGCTTCGACGGGCCCTTGGCTTCTGCCTGCGTCGGTTCTTCCTTTTTGGGCTCGGGTCTGGCTTCTGCCTTCGCTTCACTCTTCTTGGGCTCTTCCTTCTTCGGAGCGGGAGCCGCGCCCTTACCTTCGCCGATCTGGCCAAGCAGTGCACCAACCTCGACTGTCTCGCCGTCCTTGGCGATGATTTCAGAAAGCACACCCGCCGAAGGCGCCGGAACTTCCACCGTCACCTTGTCGGTTTCCAGCTCGACAAGCGGTTCGTCCGCCGCGACGCTGTCGCCCGGCTTCTTGTACCATTGCGCGACGGTGGCTTCAGTCACCGACTCGCCAAGCGTGGGCACACGAATTTCCGTCGCCATTGGGGTTCACCTTTCCGAACGTTCTACGGGGCGGGGATCAATCGATCCGGAGCGCCTCCGAAAGAAGCTGATTGAGTTCCTGGTTGTGCTTGCTCATGAGACCCGTCGCCGTCGAGGCCGAAGCCGCGCGCCCCGCATAGGAAGCGCGGCGATAACGCGTACCGAGATGTTCGAGCACCCATTCGATATTGGGTTCGATGAAATACCACGCGCCCATATTCTTGGGCTCTTCCTGACACCACACGAATTCGGCATCCGGGAAGCGCGAAAGCTCCGTCATCAGCGACTTCGCAGGGAACGGATATAGCTGCTCGACGCGCATGAGATAAACATCGGTAATGCCTCGCCGTTCGCGTTCCTCATAAAGATCGTAATAAACCTTGCCCGAACAAAGAACGACGCGCTTGATCTCCTTATCGGCGACAAGCTTGATCTTCTGGTCCGGCAGCATCTCCGCATCGTCCCACAACACGCGGTGGAAGGACGAGCCCGGGCCGAATTCCTTGAGGGTCGACACGGCGCGCTTGTGGCGCAGCAGGGACTTCGGCGTCATCAGGATGAGCGGCTTGCGGAAATTGCGGTGCATCTGACGGCGCAGAATGTGGAAATAGTTCATCGGCGTCGTGCAGTTCGCAACCTGCATGTTGTCTTCCGCGCACATCTGCAGATAGCGCTCAAGACGCGCGGAAGAATGCTCCGGACCCTGACCCTCATAGCCGTGCGGCAACAGCATCACAAGACCCGACATGCGCAGCCACTTGCGCTCACCCGATGAAATGAACTGGTCGATCACGACCTGTGCACCGTTCGCGAAATCGCCGAACTGCGCCTCCCAGAGAACCAGCGCATTGGGCTCGGCGAGGCTGTAGCCATACTCAAAGCCGAGCACAGCGGCTTCCGAGAGCATCGAGTTGATGACTTCGTATTCCGCCTGTTCGGCTGAAATATTGTTGAGCGGCACATAGCGGTCTTCGCTCTTCTGGTCGTTCAGCACGGAATGGCGCTGTACGAAGGTACCGCGCTCGGAATCCTGACCAGACAGACGTACCTTGATGCCTTCGTCGAGCAGCGACCCGAACGCAAGCGCTTCCGCCGTCGACCAGTCGATATTCTCGCCCGTTTCAACCGCCTTGCGGCGATTGTCCATGAAGCGCTGGATGGTCTTGTGAATGTGGAAATCACCGGGCACCTCGGTAATCTTGAGCCCGATCTCCTTGAGCTTCCTGGTTTCGACCGCCGTCTCGCCGCGGCGCGCCTCGCCTTCGGCCTTGCTGAGGCCGGACCAGCGCCCATCGAGCCAGTCCGCCTTGTTGGGACGGAAAGTCGATACGGCCTCGAAGTCTTCCTCAAGCTGCGCGCGAAAGGCAGCGCCACGCTCCTCAACCTCTTCGGCCGACATGAGGCCGCCTTCAACAAGACGCTTCGAATAGATCTGGAGCGTCGTCGGATGCCCCTTGATCTTCTCGTACATCAAGGGCTGCGTCATGCTCGGATCGTCGCCTTCATTGTGGCCGAAGCGGCGATAGCAGAACATGTCGATGACGACAGGCTTGTTGAAGCGCTGACGGAATTCGGTGGCAATCTTTGCGGCGTGAACCACGGCTTCGGGGTCGTCGCCATTCACATGAAAGATCGGAGCCTGCACCATCTTCGCGACATCCGACGGATAAGGCGAAGAGCGGCTGTTGATCGGGCTCGTGGTGAAGCCGATCTGGTTGTTCACGATGAAATGAATCGAACCGCCAGTGCGATGCCCCTTGAGGTCGGAAAGGCCGAGACATTCGGCAACAATGCCTTGGCCGGCAAAGGCGGCGTCGCCGTGAATGAGAAGCGGGATCACAGTACCGCGCTGGCGGTCATGATGCTGATCCTGCTTCGCGCGTGCCTTGCCGAGCACGACGGGATCGACGATTTCGAGATGCGACGGGTTGGCGGTGAGCGAGAGGTGCACCTTGTTGCCGTCGAACTCACGGTCCGACGATGCACCGAGGTGATACTTCACGTCGCCCGAACCGTCGACGTCTTCGGGCGTAGACGAACCGCCCTTGAATTCATGAAAGACCGCGCGGTAGGGCTTCGACATCACATTGGTAAGAACGTTGAGGCGGCCGCGATGGGCCATGCCGAAAACGATTTCCTTCACGCCAAGCGCGCCGCCGCGCTTGATGACCTGTTCGAGCGCAGGGATGATCGATTCCGCGCCATCGAGACCAAACCGCTTGGTGCCGACATACTTCACGCCGCAGAACTTCTCGAAGCCTTCTGCCGCGATCAGCTTGTCCAGAATGGCCGACCGGCCCATGTCGGTGAAGGCAATTTCCTTGTCCGGCCCTTCGATACGTTCCTGAATCCAGGCCTTCTCTTCCGGGTCCCCGATATGCATGAACTCGACGGCGAGCGTACCGCAGTAGGTACGGCGCAGAATATCGAGCATCTCGCGCACGGTGGCCGTCTCAAGGCCAAGCACATGGTCGATGAAGATCGGCCGGTCGAGATCGTCGGGACCGAAACCATAACTTTCGGGCTGAAGCTCTGGATGCTGCGACTTCGGACGAAGCGCGAGCGGATCGATATCGGCGTCGAGGTGACCGCGAATGCGATAAGCGCGGATCATCATCAGGGCACGGACGGAATCGAGCGTCGCCGCCCGAATTTCGTCTTCGCTGGCGGCGGGACGGCGCTCTTCGATCTTGCCTCGAACCTTGCCCGCCTCGGTCATTGCCGAGCCCCAATTTCCGTCAAGCGCGCTCACCAGTTCGCCATTGGCAGGGATCGGCCAATCAGTGCGCTGCCAGGAAGCGCCTTTCGCTTCCTTCAACACATCCTCCGGCGCATCGCCCAGCCCCTCAAAGAAGGTTCGCCATTCGGGATCGACCGAAGAGGGACTCTCCTGATAACGCGCATAAAGCTCTTCCACGAAGGGCGCATTGGCGCCATAGAGGAAGGACGTCCGCTCCATGCGGTCGTTCTCGCCATTCTTGCTCATGGTGTCGGGTCCATTTGGCTGCGGCGCGGCCTGAACCGCGCCCTGAAGAGCCGTGTCGTCGGACAGAAAATCGTTCGGGGTCACCTGACCGCCCGTAGCCTTGTAGATCGCATCGAGCGTCTGCCATTCGGGACGGCGCTGGCCGTTCATACAGCGTGTGACCGTGGAAACGGACACACCGAGCTGTTCGGCAAAGGCGCTTGCCGTGAGACTATTGGATTCGAGCCAGTCGGTGAGTTTCATGCCAGAAAATTGCCATAGAGGCAACGCGCCGTCAAACAGGATTTGCCGTGAAGGCACACTTTGGAAACACCCCAGATACAGGGGCAAATCATTTATCCACCGAAGGAATATAGGCGCTTCGTGACAGATTAACACTGGCGAAGCGCCAAACAGCCTCAAATGCCTCGAAAACGATGAAGAAAGCCGTAAAAAGCGAAACGGGGCGTCCGAAACCTCGGACACCCCGCTCGAATAGCCCGGATATCGGTCCTATTACTTGCCAAGAACCTCGACAAGCGTCGTGCCGAGCGCCGAAGGAGAGGCCGCGACAGTGATGCCGGCCGAACGCATGGCCTCCATCTTGTCTTCCGCGCCACCCTTGCCGCCCGAGATGATCGCGCCCGCATGCCCCATGCGGCGGCCCGGAGGAGCCGTGACGCCGGCGATGAAGCCAACGACCGGCTTCTTCACCTTGGAAGCCTTGAGGAACTCGGCAGCCTCTTCTTCAGCGGTACCGCCAATTTCACCAATCATGATGATCGACTTCGTGTCGGGGTCACCGAGGAACATCTCGAGGCAATCGATGAAGTTCGTACCATTGACGGGGTCGCCACCAATACCGATGCAGGTCGTCTGGCCAAGACCCGCCGCCGTTGTCTGGGCAACGGCCTCATAGGTGAGCGTACCCGAGCGCGAGACAATGCCGACGGAGCCCGGCTTGTGAATGTGACCGGGCATGATACCGATCTTGCACTGGCCCGGTGTGATGACGCCGGGGCAGTTCGGACCGACGAGGCGCGTCTTCGAACCCGAAAGCGCACGCTTCACCTTGACCATGTCGAGGACCGGAATGCCCTCGGTGATGCAGACGGCAAGCTCGATACCGGCATCGATGGCTTCGAGGATTGCGTCAGCCGCGAAGGGCGGCGGCACGTAGATGGCGGACGCCGTCGCACCCGTCTTCTCGACCGCTTCGGCAACCGTGTTGAAAACGGGGAGATCGAGATGCTTGGTGCCGCCCTTGCCGGGGCTCACGCCGCCAACCATCTTCGTGCCGTAGGCAATCGCCTGTTCTGAATGGAACGTACCCTGATTGCCGGTAAAGCCCTGACAGATGACCTTGGTGTTCTTGTCGACGAGAACGGACATTATGCGGCCTCCTTCACGGCTTTGACGATCTTCTCGGCCGCATCGGCGAGGTTGTCGGCGGAAATGATGGGCAGGCCCGATTCCGCCATGATCTTCTTGCCAAGGTCGACATTCGTGCCTTCCAGGCGAACCACGAGCGGCACGCCGAGCGACACTTCCTTCGCGGCGGCAACAACTCCCTCCGCAATGATATCGCAGCGCATGATGCCGCCGAAGATATTGACGAGAATGCCTTCAACGCTCGGATCGGAGAGAATGATCTTGAAAGCGGCCGTCACCTTTTCCTTGGTTGCGCCGCCGCCAACATCAAGGAAGTTCGCAGGCTCGGAGCCGTAGAGCTTGATGATGTCCATCGTCGCCATGGCAAGGCCGGCGCCGTTCACCATGCAGCCGATTTTGCCGTCAAGCTTGATGTAGTTGAGGTCGTATTTGGACGCCTCGACTTCCGCCGGATCCTCTTCCGTCAGGTCGCGCAGCTCGACGATGTCCTTGTGACGGTAGAGCGCATTCGAGTCGAAGTTCACCTTCGCATCGAGGCAGACCACGTCGCCCTCGCCCGTGACGACGAGCGGATTGATCTCGAGCATGCTCATGTCTTCGGTGACGAAGGCCTTGTAGAGCTTTTCAATGAGGGCAACGCCCTTCTTCACCTGATCGCCTTCGAGACCCAGCGCATAGGCCACCTTGCGGCCATGGAAGCTGCTGATGCCCGAGGCAGGATCAATCGAGAAGCTGAGGATCTTTTCGGGCGTCTTTGCCGCGACTTCCTCGATATCCATGCCGCCTTCAGTCGAAACGATGAAAGAGATACGCGAGGTCGCTCGATCGACAAGCACGGAAAGGTAGAGCTCGCGTTCGATCGAGGAACCTTCCTCGATGTAGAGGCGATGCACTTCCTTGCCTTCGGGGCCCGTCTGGTGCGTGACGAGCGTGGAACCGAGAAGGCGCTTTGCTTCCTTCTCTACATCCTCGACCGACTTCACCACCTTGACTCCGCCGGCCTTGCCGCGGCCGCCCGCATGAATCTGCGCCTTGACGACCCAAACAGGCCCGCCCAGTTCCTTGGCCTTCGCCACCGCTTCTTCGGGAGTGAACGCCGCATGCCCGCGGGGCACCGGCACGCCGTACTTCGCGAGCACGGCCTTGGCCTGGTATTCGTGAATATTCATGAAAAACCGTCCGGCTGGAGAGCGGCGCGGGAACCCGCGTCGCCAGAAGGAAAAAATCGACCGATAGGTATGTCGGATGGCTCGGAGTTATACCACCCGAGAGAGCGGGCGCAACCGGCAGATAAGTGGCGGAGCGCCAGCGCCCGCAACTTTACTTCTTGCCGGAAATGCAGTTACCGCAGCGCCGCCCGCGTGCCCCCGGTTCGTGACGCAGCGTCACCGCAGATCGTGCTCGATGATCTTTTCCGATTCAGCCGGAAGCTCCAGATAGAGCCCGTCATAACCGATTGTCACGCCATCGCTCCTAACGCCGTCAACGCCGCGCAGAAAGACCCGTTCGGCAAGGGCATTGGGCAACCGCGGAACGATATGCGTGTAGACGAGAAGCTTCACCCCGGCTTCGTTTGCGGCCTCGGCGGCCTGAACCGGGGTGGCGTGATAGTCTGGAATGTCATGCATGACCTTGGCGCGGCGATCCCCGCTATGCTCGAGTCCGTCTTCAAGCAGTCCTACCATATGAGCGGCAAGTGCCTCGTGAATCAGCACATCCGCTCCCTGGCCAAATTTCGCGATATTCGCATCCTTTTTCGTGTCGCCGCTGAAGATGACGGAGCGCCCTTTGTAGTCGACCCGGTAGCCATAGGCGGGATCCACGGGCTCGTGACTGACACGAAAGGCCGTGATCTTCACGCCGTCCTCCTCGAAAACGGTCACGCTCGTATCGCGGTCTGGAACGTTGACGACAACGGGCTGATAGTTCGCCCCCTCCTCGGAGAAGAATTCAGGACCATGATGGGCAATCCGGTAACCGTCATCGAGCGAATAGGCGAGGTCGAAGCCCTGCGCCACCGTCTCGATACCCGGAGGCCCGTAAAGTGCCAGCGCCTCGTGCCTGCCGGATGCCCAGCTGTTGAGCGCGATATCGGGGATGCCGCTGATATGGTCGGAATGAAAATGAGTGATCAGGATGCCCGTGAGGCCACCGACGGGAAGTTGGAACCGGGCCAGCCTGTCCCAGCCCCCCAGACCTGAATCGACCAAAAAGACCTTGCCGCCCGCGTAAACGATGGCGCAAGCCTGCGCGCGATCGGGATCGGGCATGGGCGAACCCGTCCCGCAAAGCACCACATGGAGCGCATCTTCATCGAGCACGGCTTCGTTGCCGCCGACATTCGAGGCCACCACGCGCTTCATGATCGCGTCTTGCGCCGAGGCCGAGAACCAGACCACCAGGAAACCGGTCATCACGACCGCCGCCATCAGCAGGCCGAACCCCGTAACAATCACCCGCTTTTTCATTCAGAAGCCTCCCCGTCATCTAACTAATGAGAAACATTAGATAGGGATCCCTCCGCCCTCAAGCAAGATATATTGACATGGAAAGTGTCAATAAAAAGGGCAGGTCCGAAAACCTGCCCTTCGTCTCCCGCCTGAAACGAAATTTACTTCTTCTTGGCGCCCGCTTTCGACGCCTTGGCCTTGGGAGCCTTGCCCTTGGGAGCCTTGCCCTTGGGGGATTTCCCGGAAGCCACGGCCGGATCGATCTTCTTGCAGGCGTCCACCAGGCCCTTCACGGCATTGACCGAACCCATGAACTGCTTCTTTTCGGAAGCGTTGAGGTCGATCTCGACGATACGCTCGACGCCGCCCGCACCGATCACCACCGGCACACCGACATACATGTCCTTCACGCCGAACTCGCCATTCAGGTAAGCGGCGCAGGGCAGAACGCGTTTCTTGTCCTTGAGATAAGCCTCGGCCATGTCGATGGCGGAGGTCGCCGGCGCATAGAAAGCCGAACCCGTCTTGAGAAGGCCGACGATCTCGGCACCGCCATCGCGCGTACGCTGGATGATCTTGTCGAGCTTGTCCTTCGTGGTCCAACCCATCTTTACAAGATCGGGCAGCGGAATGCCGCCGACGGTCGAATAACGGGCGAGCGGTACCATCGTGTCGCCATGTCCGCCGAGCACGAAAGCCGTAACGTCCTCGACCGAAACCTTGAACTCCTCCGAGAGGAAATAGCTGAAACGCGCACTGTCGAGCACACCCGCCATGCCGACAACCTTGTTGTGGGGCAGGCCGGAGAACTGACGCAGCGCCCAGACCATGGCGTCGAGCGGATTGGTGATGCAAATGACAAAGGCGTTGGGCGCGTATTTCGCGATGCCTTCGCCGACCTGCGCCATCACCTTGAGGTTGATGCCGAGCAGGTCGTCACGGCTCATGCCGGGCTTGCGCGGAACACCGGCGGTGACGATCACGACGTCAGCACCCTTGATGTCCTTGTAGCTGTTGGTGCCGGACAGAGCTGAGTTGTAACCCTCGACCGGACCGGACTGCGCGAGATCGAGCGCCTTGCCCTGGGGCAGACCTTCCGCGATATCGAAGATGACAACGTCGCCGAGCTCCTTGAGAGCAGCGAGATGAGCCAGCGTGCCGCCAATCTGGCCGCCGCCGATGAGTGCGATTTTCTTGCGCGCCATGGTTTGAAAAGCCTCCGATATGCGTGCGCCGTGGTTAATCTCGCAGCCTAGTAGCGTGAATCCGCGTGTTCCGCAACGTAGGCATGGAAAAGGCCTTGTTCTTCGCGGTCAGGATATTAACCAAGAAACCCGTCTCGTATTGACACAGATGCACGCCGAAGCCCATGATTTTTACTCAACGTAAAGGTTGATCCGCGATGTTCAGGGGTGCGCAGCGCGGGCTGGCGCAGGGTCCGGGGGATCCGCGCCGAAGTCCCGGCAGGCGTGAAATTTTCACCCCGTCGGGACCGGCTGGTTTGGGGGCGTGCGTAATGACGCAGACGATCCGTTGCAATAATTTCACGAGATTTCCGAACGCGATACGCGCCGCGCTGGCCGGTTTGGGTCTTCTCGCGTTGTCGGGTTGCGCCGCGCCGGCGATCGGCGCACTGACCATCGGCGAGGTTCTCACCATCGCCGGCATTTCCTCTTCCATCATGACCGGCCGTGATCTGGGCGAACATGCCCTTTCCGCGCTCACAGGCAAGGATTGCCGTTTTCTCGAAGCCGCCCTGCGCGAAGGCCGGTCCTTCTGCGAGGAGCGAGGCTCCACGGCAACGAAGGGTGACTTCGGAGGCGTCATTGCCCTCCTGCGGAACGGCGATGGCAAGGTAAAGGAGACGACCGTTGCCGCCGCCGACCTGGACCCGATGGTGCTTGGTTTTGCGCCCGTGGACCGTCGGGCCGCCCGCGATTTCTCCCTCGAAATAGCACGGGAAACATCGCGCGCCGAACCGAAACAGACGATCTCGTTCGGCATGATGTCGGCGACTTTCGGTCAGTCCTGGAACTATCGGCTCGACATGGCTCCCGACGCGTCCGCGCGAAAATTCGCCGATGTCTCGAACCTCACGAACAAGCCCGCCGCAAGCCTTGGCCTTCGCCCTTCGCGCTCTCCTTATACGGGTCTTTGAAAAGGTCCTCAGTCGGCACTTCTGAGCTCGATATAATCCGCGCTCTGCATTTCCATCAGCCGCGACACGGTGCGCTCGAATTCGAACGCACCGTCACCCTGCTCATAGAGTGAGAGGGGTGGCGCATCTGCCGATAGAATGAGCTTCACCTTCGCCTCATAAAGCGCATCGATCAGCGTCACGAAACGCTTCGCCTCGTTGCGCCGCTCCGGCCCCATCACCGGCACGTCGCGTATGATGACGGTGTGAAAGCATTGCGCGATCTTGAGATAGTCGGCAGCGCCGAGTGGCCGCGCGCAAAGGTCGGCGAAGGAAAAGCGCGCCACACCATGCCGAGCCTCTGGCACCTCCACCGCACGGCTCTTCAGCGACAATGTCATCGGTTCGCCATGGGTCGAGTCCGTGAGCTTCTCGAAGGCATCGTCGAGCGCCGCATCGGCTTGCGGTCCAAGCGGCGTGTAATAGGTGGGCAAACCCTTGATGCGGTCGAGACGATAGTCCGTCGCGCTGTCCAGATGCAGCACATCCATCTTCGTCTTCACAAGGTCGATAAAGGGCAGGAAGCGGTGCCGGTTGAGCCCGCCTTCATAGAGTCCATCCGGCGCTCGGTTCGACGTCGCCACCACGACGACACCGCGCTCGAAAAGCTGCGAAAAGAGGCGCCCGAGGATAGAGGCATCGGCGATGTCGTGAACCTGAAACTCGTCGAAGCAGAGAAGAGCCGCTTCCCCTGCGACCATCTCGGCCACGGGGGGAATGGGATCCGAGCCCTTGACCTTTCCGTCCTTCTCCTTCTGCCGCCAGTCGAAGATACGTTCATGCGTCTCCTGCATGAAGGCGTGGAAATGGACGCGACGCTTCGGCCCGATTTCCACCGTCTCGAAAAAGAGATCCATCAGCATCGACTTGCCGCGCCCGACCCCGCCCCAGATGTAGAGACCTTCGGGCGGCGTCACCGGCTTGCCGAAACCGAACGCGGCGAAGGGCCCTGCCTTCTTGCCGGGCTTCCACTCGGCCAGATCGTCCGCAAGGTGCTGCAGGCGTTCCGCGGCATGCGCCTGCGCCGCATCCTCGGCGATGTCGCCGCGGGCAATCTTCTCGCGATAAGGGACTAGCGGACCTGAACTCATGACCTGCCGACCGTTTGGAGAACATTGCACGAACACAGCGACTCGGCCATCATCCGCACTCGCCGGCCAAGGGAGGTATCCGCATGCAGCATCTGGTGAGACTCGCCGGACAGTTCGAAGAAGCATCGCAGCGATATGCTGCTGCAAACGGCATAACGCGAAACGACGACTGGTTCATCCTCAAACTTCAGGAGGAGCTGGGCGAGCTGACGCAGGTCTGGATGAAACTGACGGACCGGGGGCGGAAGCGCGGACTGAGCGAAACCGAACTACGCGAGGAACTTGCGAACGAAATGGCGGACGTACTCGGTCACATTCTTCTGTTCGCGGTGAAGAACAACATCGATCTTGCACCTGCCATCACACGTAAATGGCGCTTCGAACCCGGCGTCTAGCCGCCCGCCATGGCCCGCCATTGATCGAGAAAAGGCTCTATGGCGAGCGCCTTGTCCTCCTCCGAAAGTGAAATCCCGAAATAGCTTTCAAGCACTTCGGCAATTTCATCCGCGCTATCAAGCACACGCGTCTCGGCTGTACCATCAAGGTTGCGTATCTTGAACTCGCGGTTGAAGAGCGAGAGCCACTTTCCTTCCTGCGGAAGACCAGCGATCAGGAATTGCACGAATATCGAGGAGGGATGGGTGGAAGTGTACCAGCTCGCAACCTCGTAATCGGTGTGGCGATGCGGCTCGAGTGTGAAGCGGTAGATCGGCATCCACTCGCCTGCGACCTTCGCCTGGAGTTCAAGCCCGTCTTCATGATCGAGAAGACGGCGCGGCTCATGCGGCGTTTCCTGTTCAATCCCTGTTTCGAAGCGGATCGGTCCCGTCATGGTAAGGCCACCGAAACCGACATCGGCGAGGTAGCTCCCCTCCGGCAGCTCTACCCGCATAAGCATGTGCGAGCGGGCGGTATCGACCTCTTCCGGCGACATCCAGCGTACGCGGCCGATCAGTGTGGTGACATCGAAGCCGAGCTCGCGCAACGCGGCCGCGAAAAGCGCGTTCACTTCGAAGCAATAGCCGCCGCGCTTTTCCGTCACGAGCTTCTTCTGAAGCGAAGCGAGGTCGAGATTGATCTGCCGCTTCGCCAGCACATCGAGATTCTCGAAGGGGATAGCAAGGGCTTGGGCGTGATGAAGCGCTTTCAGCGTTTCAAGCGTCGACACGCGCGGGCCCTCATAGCCGATACGCGCGAAATAGGCATCGAGATCGAATGTTTCGCCGCTCATGTCGCTACTCCGCCAATCGAGGGGTTGGGGCTCATATAGGAATGGCGCCTCCCGAAGGAAGCGCCATTTCAGAAAATCATGTTAGGGCCGCTCATTTCATCGTCGGAATGACAAAGGATGAACCTTCCTTGACGCCGCCACCCGGCCAGCGCGAGGTAACAGTCTTGATGCGCGTCCAGAACTTCACGCCTTCCGGCCCGTGCTGGTTGGTGTCACCGAAGGCCGAACGCTTCCAGCCGCCGAAGGTGTGGTAGGCAAGCGGCACGGGGATCGGTACGTTGATGCCGACCATGCCGACCTGAACATTGGATGCGAAGGTGCGGGCCGCATCGCCGTCGCGGGTATAGATCGCAACCCCGTTGCCATACTGATGCTTCGTTGGCAGCAAAGCCGCCTCCTCGAAATCTTTTGCGCGCACGACCTGCAGAACGGGGCCGAATATCTCGTCCTTGTAGCTCTGCATATCCGGCGTCACATGATCGAACAGCGAGCCGCCGAGGAAGAAGCCGTTTTCATAGCCTTGAAGCTTGAAGCCGCGTCCATCGACCAGCAGCTTCGCGCCCTCCTTCACGCCCATGTCGATATAGGAACTCACCTTATCGAGATGCGCCTTGGTGACGACGGGGCCGTAATCGCTGTCCGCAGCGTTGGACGGTCCGACCTTGAGCGACTGCACACGTGGCACAAGCTTTTCGACAAGACGCTCGGCCGTATCCTCGCCGACCGGCACGGCAACGGAGATCGCCATGCAGCGTTCGCCCGCCGAGCCGTAACCCGCACCGATAAGGTCGTTCACGACCTGATCCATGTCGGCATCGGGCATTATGATGGCGTGGTTCTTCGCGCCGCCCATCGCCTGCACGCGCTTGCCATTTGCAGCACCCGTTGCATAGACATATTGCGCGATGTCGGACGAGCCGACGAAGCTTACCGCCTGGATCGTCGGATCGGTAAGGATCGTATCGACTGCTTCCTTGTCGCCATTCACGACATTGAGGACACCGGCAGGCGCGCCTGCTTCCATGAAGAGTTCGGCAAGTCGGGTCGGCACCGACGGATCTTTCTCGGACGGCTTGCAGATGAAGGTGTTGCCGCAGGCAATGGCTACGCCGAACATCCACATCGGGATCATTGCGGGGAAGTTGAACGGCGTGATGCCGGCGACGACGCCGAGCGGCTGGCGCATTGAATACATGTCGATACCAGGGCCGGCACCTTCCGTATACTCACCTTTCATCAGGTGCGGAATACCGCAGGCGAACTCGATCACTTCGAGGCCACGCTGGACGTCGCCCTTCGAATCCGCGATTACTTTTCCGTGCTCGGAGGAAAGCATCTCGGCAAGTTCGTCCATATTGGCTTCGAGCAGACGCTTGAACTCGAACATGACACGGGCGCGGCGCTGCGGATTGGTCGCTGCCCAGCCCGGAAATGCCTTCGCCGCCACATCGACGGCGCTGCGAAGCTCTGCGGCACTCGCAAGCGGCGTATGCGCGATTATTTCGCCTGTATTCGGATTGGTGACATCGAGCAAGCGCCCGCTCTTGCCCTGAACATGCGCGCCGCCAATGAAATGTGTGAGCTCTCTGGCCATCCTTGTCGTCCCGCGCGCCGCTTGCGCGGGCCGCGTCTCCCTGTTCAGCTTGATATTTGACAGGCTTACTTAGCCCAGCGTGTGAAGAAACGGCAAGGGCCCTGTGGAGCCGGGCTACGCACCTTACGTAGCGGCCATTTTGCCCCTTTTTGAGCGTGACTCCGTATCAACACGAATAAAAGATTTCCAATAATTCGCCGTTTCGCGGTGGCAATTTGCCCCAAATCATCACTAACATCGGTCCAGGCGCCTGACTAATCTGTGGGAGAGAACGAACGGGGGGCCTGAGAGGGCCGCTTCTCAGCGGCCGGGGTGAAAACAAGGCGAAACGACCGCCAAGAGGAAAATATCATGTCCAATTTCATGAAAACCGCTATCGCCATCATCGTGATCGCGGTGGTTCTGGTGATCGGATACCGGATGATGAATCCGGAAGATGCGACCATGGAAGACACCATGGATCAGACCGGCGAAGCCGCATCCGACGCAATGGACGCCACCGGCGACGCGGCAAGCGACGCGATGGATGCGACGGAAGAAGCCGCCAGCGACGCCATGGAAGCAACCGAGGAAGCAGCCGAAGACGCAGCGGATGCGACCGGCGAAGCCATGGAAGATGCAGGCGAGGCGATGGAAGACGCCGCCGACGACATGAGCGGTGAAGAAGCCACGCCGATGGAAGAAACGCCGGGCGAAGAAACTGCCGCCCCGGCGGAGCAGACGAAGGAATAATCTTCCTTAACTGCTTCGGGAACGATCAGGCCCGCATCGCAAGATGCGGGCCTTTTCTTATTCGGCGGGCTGCGGCGAGGAAGCACCGAACCAGCGCGTGCGAAGCCAGAGCGCAACGCTGACCAGCGCGATCAGCACCGGCACCTCGACCAGCGGCCCGATAACGGTCGCGAAGGCAACGGACGAGGAGATACCGAAGGCAGCGATCGCAACCGCGATGGCAAGCTCGAAATTATTGCTCGCCGCCGTGAAGGAAAGCGACACGGTGCGCGGATAATCCGCACCGAGCAGACGGCTCATTGCAAAGCTCACCAGGAACATGATGAGGAAATAGAGCGCGAGCGGCACGGCGATCCGAAGCGCATCGAGAGGGAGCGCGAGAACCGCTTCGCCCTTCAGTGCAAACATGACGCCGATGGTGAAGAGCAGCGCGATAAGCGTGAGCGGTGCGATGCGCGGCACGAAACCATTGTCGTACCGCTCGGCACCGATACGAGGCCGGAGAAAGCGGCGCGTGAGATAACCCGCCGCAAAGGGCACACCGAGATAGAGCAGCACCGCGCCTGCAACAACCCAGAAACTCACGTCGATAATCTGCCCCTCAAGGCCGAAGAAAGGCGGCAGCACGGCAAGAAAAAACCACGCATAAACGCTGAAGAAGATGAGCTGGAACACACTGTTGAAGGCAACGAGCGCAGCCACATATTCATTGCTGCCGCGCGCAAGCTGGTTCCAGACGATGACCATCGCGATACAGCGCGCAAGCCCGATAAGGATCAGGCCCGTCATATAGGCCGGCTCGTCATGGAGGAAGAGAACGGCAAGGCCGAACATGAGAAACGGCCCGATCAGCCAGTTCTGCACGAGCGACAGCAACAGCACCTTGCGGTCCTCGAAGATACGCGGCAGTTCCTCGTAACGCACACGCGCGAGCGGCGGATACATCATGAGGAGAAGGCCGGCCGCTATGGGAAGGTTCGTCGAGCCAACGGAAAACCCTTCAAGCGCGGCAGGCAGCGCCGGCCAAAAACTGCCCAGCGCCGTGCCGAGCGCCATCGCGAGAAAGATCCAGAGCGTCAGCCAGCGGTCGAGAAAACCGAGGCGGCGCGGAGATGCGTCCGTCATCAGCTTGCCTTTGCCGGATCGCGGCCGAGTTCATCGATGCGGCGCTGGAGCGCAAGCTTGTCCAGCGAACGAAGCGGCAGGTTCGTGAAGATGTCGATGCGCGCGCGGATCTGGCGAAAGACATCGAGAAAGAAGGCGCGCTTTTCCGTATCGCTTCCCTCGAAACCCGCCGGATCGGAGAAAGGCCAATGCGCCGTCATCGGCTGGCCCGGCCATATCGGGCAGACTTCGCCCGCCGCGTTGTCGCAGACGGTAAAGACGAAATCCATGTGAGGCGCGCCGGGAACCGCAAATTCATCCCAGGATTTCGAGCGCAGACCATCGACGGACAGGCCAGCCGTGCGCAACACGTCGAGAGCATGCGGATTGACCGTGCCGCCGGGATGGCTGCCTGCGCTATAGGCCTTGAAGCGTTGCGCGGGCAACGAGTTCATATAGGCTTCCGCCATGATGCTGCGCGCCGAATTGCCAGTGCAGAGAAAGAGTACGTTGTAGGAATCGCCGTCGCCGCTCATGGCGCATTACTCCGTAAAAGGATGAATTAGCAACAACCGCGGATGGACTTGTCTTCCGCCGTGACACCGGGCGTTTCAAGCTCGGGCCCGGTGCCGAAGTCTTCCATCTGGTGCATGGTGTAGAAGGCCTCCCAGCGCACACCGTCCGGATCTGCCGTCCAGCTCTTTTCCGACTTGTGATAGCAGCAGGTTGTGACACCTTCAGGAAGGTAGGGAGCTTCCGCTTCCTTCAGCCGCTCGAAGATCGGCGCGAGCTCTTCCTGCTCGTCGACCTGGATGCCCGCATGCGAAAAACCCTTTTCGCCGGAAAGCGACTCGACGACGAAGTTCACGCGGGGATCGTCGAGCATCCATTTCGCATAGCCGGGACGACGGACGGACGGTTCCGCGCCGAACAGCGTCGAATAAAAAAGCACTGACTTTTCAAGGTCTTGGGTTCCAAAACTCACATGCAGACGCTTCATCAGACACACTCCTTTTCGGGCATGATGGCACTGCCCGGGGCGCAGGGGGATAAAGTCCCGCAGGCGCCCTGGCAGCAATCTTCGAGCAGATAGGCGGTAAGGCCGAGCATGGCGGTGAGGTCCGCCTTGTAGATGAGGGAGCGGCCCTCACGGCGCTGATCGATCAGCCCGGCGTGAAGTAACTCCTTGAGATGAAAGGACAAAGTGGCCGGCGCCACATCGAGCGCCGCCGCGATCTCACCTGCCGCGAGACCGCCCTCCCCCTCGCCCGGCGCATGGGCGCGGACAAGGGCGCGAAAAATCGCGAGGCGCGTTTCCTGCGCGAGGGCGGAGAGGGCTGTGACGGCGGTTTCCATTTCCATATTTCGATAATTATCGAAATGAAGGATAAAGTCAAGCCCGGGCCGAGGATAAATCGGGGCGACCGTCATTGAAACGTCACTGAACCGTCACATATGCCGGAGATGTTCACAGGGGGCGAGGACAAGTCCGCCGGATACCCGCTCTGGATATCCCCATTTGAAGAAATCGGGGGCACCGCAAAAAATTGCACCATGCCGCGCCGGAAAAGAAGTCCCCGCCCGTTTGTCATGACAGGCGGGCGCTGGTCCCCCCTCTCGCCCGCCGTTCCTCCCGGCGTCAGCATCCCTCAAGAGCCGACGCCACGGCCCGTGCCGCTCCCCCAAAGACCGGCACGGGCCGGCTTCCCTCCCCGCATGTATGTCCGTCTACGGATCATGATACCGGCTTTGCGGGCAGATGCTATGCTGCCCGCAAGGGATGGAGGATCTGAATGATCGTGATAACGGGCAGCGCGCGTGTGCCGGAAGAAAATCGCGCCGAATTCGGCAGGGTGGCGGAGCGCCAGGTGCGCCTGTCGCGCGAGGAGCCGGGCAACATCACCTATGGCTGTTTCGAGGACCGGCTGGAGCGCGGACGGTTCTTCTTCTATGAGGAATGGAAGGACCGGCGGCGGTCGACTTTCATTTCGCGCAAAGCTATTGCCACGAGTTCATGGACGCCGCGCGGCGGCTCGCGGAGACAGAGCCGGAAATCAATATCCGCGAGATCATGGTGAAGGAGACGTAAACCGTCCGGGTGCGGAATGGTTGTGTGTCTTCACCTTCCGTTCACAGCATCGGCTTTAGGCTTCCCCCACGCCGCACCTCCCAAACGTCTTGCGGCAACACGGCTTGAACATTGGTTGAGGCCCCGGCCGCATTGAGTTGCCCCGGCACATCCTCATCCCTCCAACGGAACCCGGCACGCCACATGGCGGCCGGGTTTTTGTTATACTGCGGCAGACCATATGAGGATGCCACCATGATCCGCCGTCTGACCGCCTTGCTCGTTCTGCCTCTGCTTCTCGCCGGCTGCCTCGTCTCCGATGGCGACCTGATCTTGCCCGGCGACGCCGACTTTCCCGTTGCCGACGGCGCTCGCTTCACCGTCCATGCGCTGGACGAAAAGGGCGTGCGGACGGATGACGCGCCGGAGACGGCGGTCGTGACGGTGGAGAGCGGCCGCTACATCTTGCGCAGCGGTGAGGAGAACAAGGTCTTCACCGGACTGATGAAGGAAATCGGCCCGGAGCTTTATGCCGTCATGATCCGTGAGGAAGACCAAACAGAGGGCAACCTCTACGCGCTGATGCGGCGCGAGGGCACGACATGGTGGCGCTGGGGCATGGTCTGCCCGCAATTCGTGTCGCTGGTGGAAGAGGAAGGCATGACGCTTGCCGATTTCGGCATGATCGTGCGCAACAGCGATTGCGTGGCGACGGATTTCGCGGATTTGAAGAAGGCGCTGCTCTTCGCGCATGAGCGGCAGAAGCCCGATGCGGAGTATGTGGCGGAGTGACGTTCGGCTGCGATGATCTTCAATTCACATTCAGTGTCACCCCGGCGAAAGCCGGGGTGTGGATTCACATTTGAAGTGCAACAGTTTCTCCGAGAAGAGTTCGGCGGGGGTGCGGAAGTCAAGGCATTTGCGGGGCGTGTTGTTGTAGAGGGCGAGGAGGAGGTTGAAGCGGCTATCGGAGAGGGCTGCGAGATCGGT
>NZ_JBDWLT010000008.1:0-742417 GCF_039973015.1 Parvibaculum sp. | reverse complement strand
TGTGCACCTGATGGTGCGTTCCGCGAGCTGTGCACCTGATGGTGCGTTCCGCGAGCTGTGCACCTGATGGTGCGTTCCGCGAGCTGTGCACCTGATGGTGCGTTCCGCGAGCTGTGCACCTGATGGTGCGTTCCGCAAGATGTGCGGTGTACTACACCGCTATCTTGGCAAGGGAACCCGCTGCGCGTTCCCGTTGCATCCCTTCGGCTTGTGGCTCTTCCAGGGGATCGACCCCATTCCAGAGCCAGTAGACCGTATCTCCGGTCAATCACTCGCGGGAGACTTCGCTCTCCCTGCACCCATCGACTTGTGGGCGTTCCTGCCCCCTAGACCCCCAGACCATTTCATGGAGACCAACCCTACGCGGATTGGATGCCGGTCAGGTCTTTCGCGACCCGACACCCTCGACCAAACTATCGCGTTTGGATACGACCAAGAGCCTGCCCGTGCTCTTTGGAAACATGGGCCAACCTTCCGCCGATTGGATGCCTCTATTGCCCCTGTATCTCAGGGGCCACCTCAGGATGGTTCGACCAACTGCAAGCCCCGCACACGGAATAGTAATCGCCGTCAGGTTGGATATGGGCGTCATAGTAGGATCGGATATTGCGGGACGAGCATTTGGGGCAGGTTTCCGTATGATCCGTCCTATCGCGAACCAAAAGCTGGATAAGGTTCCCGATCACGGTATCGAATCCATGCAGTGCTATCGATGCGGCTGCTTGGTTCGCCGACCTGGAATGCGTAAGCCAGTTCACGAGCTGCCAAGTCTCTTTTGCACCTGAGTTAACATAGTGCCGCAGTTCTTTGTTGGATGCTCCGGGGCAAAGATGGTTCACAAGGGCCTGCACCCACCCGATAAAGTCTGCGGCTTTTGGGTTGTCCTCACGCTCAGGAAATTCGGCATGTCGTCGCACAGCTAGCACAAGTGAGATCAAGCACTCTCTAAGCTGCATACCGACAGCCTGAAATTCTTCGGCTTCTACAGATTCGTCCAGAAGATCTTCGGCCTGTTCTCGTCGGCGGTAAATTTCATCAAACGGGACTGCATTCTCCCGCCCTGACTCTTTTTCCTGACGTTCGATAAGCCGGTGCATAAGCCCAATATGAAATGACAATGTGAAATCCAAGCTGGGGAAGTATTCTTTTGAGTAGAGATTTGTAAGGTTCGTTATGACCCACCACTGATTTTCATCCGTTGCAACATCCCAGATTTCATAGGCTTTACCGCAGACATATTCGGTCCGTATTTTTTCAACATGGGTGATCGTTTCGCCACGTGCCTGAACCGCGACGTAGTCGGCAATGTCTTGTTCGGCATGCGGATCGCTTCCCACGACATAGTTCGTCGCGATCTCTGGCGGAACTCTCGTTGGGACGACGCAATCGTCGTCAGGCGGCGGTTTGGCTTTTGTCTTTGTCGTTTTGCTACTTTTCTTCGCCATAGTTTCCTGTCCTTTTGTCGCAGATCATAGCGTATCTTGTTGCGCTACGCAATACGGTATGATATATCTAAAATATGGAGATCAGGAACATCCGACACAAAGGGTTGCGCAATTTCGTTGAGAAGAACAACGCCAGAGGGTTGCCGCCCGACTATGTGGCGAAGATTGCCGACATAATAGCGTTCCTCATCGACATCGAGGACATCGACGAGGTTTTAGCTCTCCAGAAATACAAGCCGCATCAACTAAGCGGCGATCGTGCGGACACCTACAGCGTTCACGTAACGGCGAACTGGCGGATCACGTTCAAACACGATGCCGAAGAAAATGAAATATTTGATGTGGATTATGAGGATTACCATTAAAGCGTAGAAGGAGTACGAGATATGGCGATTAAAATAGGTATGAAGCCGCCGCATCCAGGCGGATTTATCAAGCGTTCGGTATTGCCGGATGATCTTTCCGTCACGGCCGCGGCTGAGGTGCTGCGTGTCGGCCGCCCAGCGTTGTCGAACTTATTGAACGAGAAAGCATCGCTTTCGCCGGAAATGGCGCTGCGCATCGAGAAAGCGTTTGGCGTAAAGATGGACACACTCTTGCGCATGCAGGCGCGTTATGACGCCTACTACATGCGTGAGCGGGAAAAAGAGGTGCATGTGAACAAATACGTTCCCGCTTAGGATTTGCAATGACGCAGCTATCCCTCGACAAAGCTCTTCGGCAATTCGAAATTACAGAAGCCAATCTCGAAAAAGTCCGCCGCCTCTTAAAGACCGCGTCCGACAATCCGAACCATGCCAGGGATGCTTATGCGATCTGGGAGGTGTTGCCCAGAATCGACGGCTGGAAGACGGATATACGCATCTACGACTCGAACGAAGTACAGCTTATGCGCATCGATGCGCATGAGGTCGGAGAGCCTGGGGCCTTTGTTGCCGTCGAGAACGAAATCGCTTCCGCCGCCGAACTTCTCGACGAATACGCGTACCGTCTTACGCACAAACGTTTGACGCTCATTAGGCGGCGCGTTCTGCAACTTGTCTCTATTGTCGACGAACAGGTCGCCTCCCTGAAATCGAAAGTGGATGCAGGCGCAGAGAACTACGATGAAGAATACGAACCGCTACATAAGGCGGTTGAAGAAGTCGATACGCTTCTCGGGAGCGCATTCCAACGCCCTCCAAGGTGGAATGATTTACGGCGCCATCTCGGATTTTGGGAGAATTGCGATGTTCACGACATTATCAATCACGACTGGCCCACTGTACGCCCGGTTCTCACTGAACAGCTCTATACAGAAAATGAGCCAATACAGACCGAAGTCGACGATCTGGGCGCGCTGGCGGCGTCAGCACCTGAAGGTCCGGTTACAACCCGGCTTTCATGGGAACAACTGGATGCAGAGACTTTTGAGCGGCTGATCTTCAACATCATCGCTGGGGAAACGGTTTACAAAGATCCGCAATGGTTGATGCGTACCAACGCCCCGGACCGGGGACGTGATCTGTCAGTGTCCCGAGTGTATGAAGATGCCCTTTCCGGCACTATGCGCCAGCGCGTCATCATTCAGTGCAAACATTGGACAAACAAAAGCATCTCCGCCGATGAAATTGCGGCCCTCAAGGAAAAAGTTAAGCTCTGGGAGCCACCGACCGTCGATTATGTGATCATTGCCACTTCAGGGCGGTTCACTTCGGATGCGGTGGCATTGATCGAGAAACAGAACCAGTCCGGCCATTCACCCCGTATAGATATGTGGCCGGAGAGCCATCTCGAAATGCTGCTGGCGCGCCGCCCGGCGCTTATTGCCGAGTTTCGGCTGAGGGGGAACTCCTGAAGCATGGCAACACGCGATGAGCTTTATGCGAAATTCGGGATAACGGCAGAGGCCGCCCAGCTTTTTGAAACATCTCTCGGCACCGTACTGCTCGCCGCTACGGGCCTTGGGAAGAGCTGGCATACAGTGCCTGATCCTGAAGCAGGCCGGAAGGTACTTCAATCTATTGAAAAGAATACACTGGGCCAGCTCTTGCGAAAGGTGCGCTCGGTCGTTGATATCGATGATGAGACAATCGCAATACTTGAAAGCGCACTTCATACGCGCAACCGCTTGATGCACGGTTTTTATGAACGACACAATTTCCACATCCAGACCGACGAGGGAAGAGATCAGATGCTCGCCGATCTGGAGGCCATGCATGATGAGCTATTTACAGCGTGGCGTATCGTAAGCGCACTGGAATCCGTTCTATTGGAACACTTGGTGCGGCTCAAACTTCCCGCTGACAAATCGGGGGACGATCCGGTTACAAAGATTGCGTTCAACGTACGCAAACAATCGCAATAAGGTCGTGCCTTGCTCACGAGTCCAACGACAATGAAAGCCCTCCTACAGCGACGAAGATATCCGTCTTCGATCCCTCACATATGGTCAAGCGGCATCATAATTTTTTGAAACGCGGAGCCATACCTGCGACAAATTCAGTCGAGCAGAAGTCTAAGCCGAACAAGGTGAGGATCGGGCAACCAAGCTCCGCAACAATGTGATGCCAGTCCGTATTGAGTTTGATGACCGGCCATTCGCCGCTTGTTGTGCGCTTGTCCGCAGTGGCGATCCTGCCTGACGACCAGTAAATGGCCGGATCGAAATCCTTAATTTCTCTGTCTTTCAACCCGGTCCACGTGCACTGAAATCTGATCGTTGAGGCTGTCGGAAAATGGCGGGCAAATGCTCGTGCGTGCCGAACAAACTCGGCTGTTTCCCTCAATACGGTTTCGGGCGACAACCACGCCCCCGGTTCTTCCGATCTCACATCTTCCCGGTAACCGCGAACCAATGTGGCACGGCCATCCGGTGCTACGCGCCAAAAGTCCGGCATGCTGGTATCGAACTGGCCGTTGCCAATCAGGTTTGTTTCCAGCAGGTCATCCCCGGTCCCATCAGGGTTTTCCGGGTGCACCTTGGAGGCAATTTCCGGACGGGTGAATGGGTAGAACATGCTCCACCCGGTCCAGACCGTATCCCGTACCTCGTTATTGATCTCTTCGAGAAGCGGCCGCAGGCGATTGATTGGAATGCTCTGGTCTTCGTGCCGGATAAGGTAGCTCAGCCGGTAATGGTTGCTGGCAAGCGGCACGGGCCAGTTAAAATCCTGCGCCGCTTTCAGGAGTGTGTCGAACCGCTCTCTATTCGCCTTGTCCCAGGCGGATAGCCGTTCTTCAGTACCCGGAATACCTGCCGGTTTGTCTTGGAGGACATGCGACATCTCGCGCAGCAGCGTTTCCCGGTCGTTGAGCGTGCAGCGGCGAATGAGTGCCGTCCATTGCTGCGGTGACGTGATCGGTGCGCTTTCAGGCCCCGGCGCACGAATGTAATACGTCCCGGAACGGAGGCCCTGGGGCTTGCCGTTCCCATCCTGCGGGCCGTCTCGTACGGTGCAAACAGGCGTGGCTTCGTGTCCGGGAACGTGGACCACCGGATATTCAGGTCCTGCGCTGCTTGTGACCTTGAGCACATGGCATTCAAACGCAGGAAGCAGGTAGCGCTTAATGATCGCGTTGAACGTATCGTGATTGTACACATCCAACGACGCAGGACGGTCGGGGGCAACTGAAAAGTCATCCCTGAATCCGAATACCAGATACCCGCCGCCGTGATTGCACAAGGCGGCGATATGGCGGGCGATGTTGGCCTTATTGACGTTATCGCTTAGGTCGAGCCAGCTCTTTAACTCGATATCGAGCGCTTCACGAGGACTATCGACAAGATCGGCAAGGTCTGTCGCCATTGTTTCCTATCCATGTCGCGCGTCCCGATGCGGATCGAATCTTGTTTAGTATGTTTCATATGGTCTTGGCCAATGTACAGTTTTTACCTCCCAAGCCGAAGAAGAACAGGAATTAGGCTGGCACGATACAAATGTAGGTTGACGCATCCGGCTTCGCCGGACCGGGCTCTCGTGAACCGAGCCCGCCTTCGTCGGTCTCGGCCTTCCGGCTTCGATCCCTTGCGCAGCTTCGGACAGCCCTGAAGGGCTGGCTTCCTTTTTCCCTTTGGGGCCTGCGGCCCCGTCCTCCGTCAAGACCAAGCCCTTCGCTTTGCCTTCGGGCGAAAGTCATGGGCCGTGGCTCGGCTTCGCCTGCGCCCGCACCCCCTCCATGCCTTTCGGTCTTGACGGCCGTCCCCCCGCTCATTGGCGCGGGCCTAGTCCGGTTGCATGTGCAACCGGCTATCCAAGGGAAGGGCAAGCCAATGAAAACCGATGTTTATGAAAGGGTCACCAACAAGATCATTGCCGATCTGGAGCAGGGCGAACTGACATGGCTGAAGCCGTGGAGCGCGGGCAACATGGACGGCAGGATCATCAAGCCGTTACGCCACAACGGGCTTGCCTATAGCGGCATCAATATTCTGATGCTCTGGGGCGCGGCCATCGAAGCGGGTTTTCTTTCGCCGTACTGGATGACTTATCGGCAGGCCAAGGAGCTTGACGCCCATGTGAGGAAGGGCGAGCAAGGCAATCTTGTTGTCTATGCGAACACCATCACCACGACCGAGGAGGGCGAGGACGGCAGCGAGGAGGAGCGGAAAATCCCCTTTATGAAGGGATACACGGTTTTCAATGTCGAGCAGATCGAAGGGCTGCCCGAGCACTACTATGCAAAGCCCGAGCCTGTGATTGATCCGGCGCAGCGCATTCAGCATGCCGAGGCGTTTTTCTCGGGAGTAGGCGCAGACATTCGCCACGGCGGAAACTCAGCCCATTACAGCGGCGGCAGCGATCATGTGCAGATGCCGCACTTTGAAACCTTCCGCAGCCCCGAGGCTTACTATGCGACGCTGGCACATGAGCTGACCCACTGGACGAAGCACCCCAAGCGCCTCGACCGCGATTTCGGGCGCAAGCGCTGGGGCGATGAAGGCTATGCCCGCGAGGAGCTTGTGGCCGAACTCGGCGCGGCATTTCTGTGCGCCGATCTTGAATTGACACCGGAGACGAGGGCCGATCACGCAGCCTATATCCAAAGCTGGCTCAAGGTTCTGAAAGAAGACAAGCGCGCGATCTTCAGCGCCGCAGCGCATGCGCAGCGCGCCGCCGATTTCCTGCACGGTTTTCAGGCTCCCGCAGAAAACAAGGAAGGAGTCGCCGCGTAAGCGGCGGCACCTTCCGCTGTACCGGCCTTGCGTTATCTCTCAAGATCGGGACCGTCACGTGACGGTCCTTTTCTTTTCCGCTCGCGCAGTCTGCGCAGCCGGTCCTCAGTGGAGGGCGCACGGCTTGGCCGTTCCGCCTTCCGCTCTTGCGGTTGGTCGAGGCGCGGCCTTTCCGGGCCCTTGGCTTCCTTTACGCGCGGCGCAGCCAAGCGCTCAAATGCGGCCTTGGCTTTCGGTTCCTGACCGCGCTCCATGAGGCGATAGTTCGCGGCATCGAAGTGCAGGGCGCGCAGGGCTTGCGCATGCCGGGCGCGGGTGCTCTTGATTTCATCCTGAAGCCCGCCGCGCTCGCGCAGTTGTGCATCGACCGTCATCTGGCGCTGGTCCTGATCGCGGCGCAGCGCCCATAGGGCTTCAAACTCGTTCTGTTTTTCGCGTTGAGCGCGCTTGCCCGTTAGGCGATCCCATACACCCGCCACACCTTTGCGGAAACGCTCCGCCCGCATACGGGCTTCGGCTTCAGAGCGTGCTTTCTGACCGGCATCGAGCCTTGTCCGCTCGTCCGCATGCGATTTCGCCATCGCGGCGCGGCGGGCGTCGAGTTCGGCAAGTTCGGCGCGCGACTTGGCGCGGGCCTGATCCATATGCGTCTTTACGCGCGGCAGAATGTCTTCGGCGACCCGCTTGCGCGCCTCTTCAACGCTGCGCAGATCGTCGGGCTTCCCGAGACGGGCTTGCAGCTCCTTGGACTTCCTGCCGGTGGCACGCGAGATGGAAACCACCCCGCCTTCGAAGGTCACGGCGACATGGCCGCGACTATCGCCGCGCGCGAGATAGAGCCCGCGCTCTTCAAGAGCATGCGAAAAGCTGCGGGCGGAATCCGAAGTCGCCCAGGCTTCCTGAATGAGTTCTTTCAGCTCGCCCGCGTTCCGGCCGACGCGCTTGGCCTGCTGCCATTCATCGAGCGAGAAATTGCGCGGATCGCGGTCCTTGGGATCGATCAGACCGCGCGGCATCTGCCAGCCGTTTTCGAGATAGAGCTGACGGGAAGTATCCCGCAGCTTGCTCTTATAGAACGACATCGGCTTGGCCGTCATCGTCTCAGGATCAATCCGGCTCCACACCGCATGCGCATGACGCCGCCCTTCCTTCTCATGAAAAACGACCACGCGCGGCTGGCCGTCCAGACCGTTCTTCTCTTCGATGGCGTCAAGCGCACTATCGAAGGTGCCGATAGGGACGCGCTCGTTTTGGGGCGGGTTCAGGGAAACCGAGAACAGGTATTGCCTGCACTTCGTCCCCTTGGCGATAGCTTCCGCTTCGCGCAGCGCGCCGATGACGTCATTAGCCATGAAACCGCGAATGTCGTGTATCTCGACATGCTCGTTTTCTTCGGTTTTGAGGAGATGCAGCCCGAGCTGTTTTGCGCCGCCGCGTTGTGAGGCTTTCAGGATCATGGCGAAGGCTCTGTATCGCTGCGGTGACCGAGCGCCAGCAGCAGCTCGCGCCGCATCAGGGCGACATCGGCGCAGGCTTTGCGGATTTCCTGCTCGGTATCCGGCAGCACGGGCAGCGTGCCGATGTTTGCGGCTTTTGCGAGCTGGTTCAGGTTATTGGCGATGCGGGACTGGCCGAGCATCGCCAGCACCTGAGCGAGCTTCTGCTCGTCCTTGAGCGGCCTGCGTAGGCGGGAGCGGGCGCGCTTCGCGCCGATGCCGTTGCCGTCGAAGACCTTGCGTTTGATGTATGCCCCGAGCGGCTCGTTCCCGGCCAGCTCCTCCAGCCGCGAACGCTCCTCGGGCGTCAGGCGCAGTGAGAAGGGCGGGGGCTTCGGGGTTCTCTCAGGCATCGATCTTTCGAAATGGAAAAGGCCGCATCTATCCGTCGGGACAGAATGCGGCCTTTAGTTAGGCAAATTGGGGGAAAGCGGCTTTTGGCCGCGATCAGTGCGAAGGCACGTTAAAAGCCATCACGTCGATATAGTGCTTCGATTTAAGCGGCGTTCCGAACGAGTTCGAGCTGCCCTTCGGCGTACTTTTCTACAACCTGAAGCGTCTCCTGACATGCCAAACGCAGATCATCGGGAGAGGGCGTCTCATCGTAATACGTACCGTGGCAAAGGTTGTTGATCAGCACGCTTTTAAGAGTGAAGCCCCCATCGCCCGCTAAGAAGGTAATGAAATCGGTTAGGCTCTTTGTCTTGTCTGGACGACAAAACCGACCAACAGCTTCCAGAACAGACCTAACCGCATTACCAGTTCCGTGGTCTGGATCTTTGCCGTCTGCGACTTCACAGACGTCCCTCAGTTGGTGCTGAAACGGTGCTACATACTTGTCTAAGCGAGAAATCTTGTGTTCAAGTTTGTCGGTGTGCAGAGCAAACGCGGCGTCTTCCTTCACAACTCTGTTTGCGATGGAGAGGTTAAAGAAATAGCTGCTATGCGTCAGAATTAGAATTTCCGGTCGAGCACATTGGTTGTTAGCAATAAGTCCAGGATTGATGGAAATCTCCCCCTGAGCCGAGATGCTCAGGTTTTTGAGTGTCTGGGCAATCGCAAACACGTAGTCGTACGACATCGATGTAACGGGGTCATCAAACACGAGAAAAAGCTTTTTATAATCTCCGGCGCTTTCTACTTTGCGATGCGTGCATGCAACGAAGTAGCAAAACGCAATGGCAGTCTTTTCGCCGTCACTTAGTGTGCGATGAGGTCCGCGTGTCATTTCGTGAGTGCCGCGTTTCAATACAAAAGTGTCTCTGTCAAACACGTACTTATCAGCGAAGAAATCGCGAAGCAGGATTTCAAATGTGTCTGCGACGCGCGCGCGAGCCTCTGTGGAGGGGCTCTCTTTCTCAAGCGCTGCTAGTTCAAGAGCTTTCTCCTTAACTATCTCCTGCAACGCCTTAAGCGCTTCGATGTCTTTCCAATGCTCAATTGCGAATTCAACGTCGAACACTTGGCACGCGGCGCGCTGCAATCCCTTCCGTTCGTCATCCGTCTTCCCTACGGCCGAAGCTAGAGCTGCCGCCTTTTGATTATTCTCGTTAATGATTTTGGTGAGAGCTTCGGCGCAGGAGGCAAGGTCGTTATCTGGAAGATCAAACGCGGTGGCGAGTGCTTTGGCTTTTTCCTCTATCACCCTTTTGTAAGCGGTGATCGTCTCACGCGTCTTGGCGAGTTCTTGCTCGCCAGTTTCCAATGTAGTTTCTTTCTTCGATGGAATGTAGTGCTTCAGCGCGTCGTATCGCGCTATTTGCCGAGAAATTCGAGTTTCGAGGTGAGACACTTCATCTTCTTTGGTCTTAAGACCTTTGTAAAACGCCCGAAGCTCTGACTTGTGCTTTTCCTCCTCATTGGAAAAATACTCAACGTAAGTGTCGATGATAACTTTAGCGTCCGGGACGCCAATTCCCTGTTCGCAAAACGGGCAAGTCGAGCGCCCTTCGTCATGAATAATCTTTAGGCCGGTTTCGTAGAAGTTGTGATGCGTCTCGATCTTCTGCTTAATCGTTTCGGAAACGCTCGATGGTGATGTCACCTTCTGCAGCGCTTTGCGAATTGCCTCAATATCAACGTCATTGGTCGAAAGAGAGCCGACCGCTTCCGGGTAGTCAGGCTCAGACGGAAGTGATTTCAACCTATCTAGGTCTTTTAGAATTTCCGCGAAGCTGCGTTCTGGTAACCCCGGCTTCTCCGGAAAGCGTACTACCAATGCCTCCAAGTCCAGATTCCGGTACTCAGTCAGACGCTTGTTAATTCCTGCCTTCTCATGGAGTTCGGAAACCTTCTTCTTTTCGTAATCGTCTTGGAGTTCCTTGGCCGCCTGCCGCTCATCTGTCTGTGCTTTAAGCAGAGCCTTCTTCGCTTCATCGAGCTTAATGTTCTCACTATCTACCGCGATTTGATTCTCGATATCGCCATCTAAGGTATAGCGCTTCTCTCGTAGCTCCTCCTGGACAAAGTCTTCTGAAAAGACGTGGAAGATCGCATCTGACACTGATGCTGTAGCGACCGCCTCGTTTTTCTCTAGCCGTAGAGAACCTAAGATTTGTGTTCCGCGCCTGAACGTGAACTCGCCCTTACCGTCGGGAGATTCATCAGAGACGAGGCAACCGGCTGCTTCATCGATCTCGCGATCATCGCTGTGCAAATCCAGATATCGAAATGCTCGTGACAGAAATGATTTACCCGTGCCGTTGCGGGCAAATATCAGATTCTGGTCATGCTTGGTGACCTCTCCATCGAGGGAGAAGACCGGGCCTAAATACCGCGCAGAGATAGAAAATTTTTGCTTAGCCTGAGTGTCCATCGCGGTGCATTAAATTACCAAAATTATTGTGTGTTTTTAGACTATAACGTTGTTTCAAACAGCACAACGCTGTTTCCTTCTCGTTGTATACGGACTTAATGAGGTTCTGGCGGCTCTGGCTCATCGGGAAGAGACGCCGCGCGAGCCTCAAGTTGAGCGTTCCAGTCGGCCAGCGTGTTGAAAAGCTCGTTCGCACTTTCTTCGTCTATGCGCACCATTTCTCCGGGAATGGGCACCTTCTCCATGAAAAAGAGTTCGAACGGGTGTGCCGTTTCTCCGTGCGGACCGCCGTCATGCGGAGTTTCCGTTGTCCAGAACACTGTATCTGATTGCCGGATTCATCGCGCTCGGGCTGGGTGGAATAGGTGCGGTTCTGCCGCTCCTGCCGACGGTGCCGTTTCTCATTCTTGCCGCGTTCTGTTTTGCGCGCAGCAACGAGGCGCTGGAGCAGCGGCTTCTGGATCATCCAAGATTCGGCGTTCACATCCGGCTGTGGCGGGAACGGGGTGCGATTTCACGGAAGGGCAAACAGGCGGCACTCGCCGCCTTCGCGATCAGCATTGCCATCGCGCTCCTGTTCGCGCCGCTGCCCTGGTCGCTGGCGCCGGTGGCGGCAGCACTGATTGGGGGAAGCTGGATATGGACGAGGCCGGAGAGGTGAGGGGCTTCGACGCTCTATGCCAATGAACGGAAACACGTTCCGCCGTTTCGGTGCCGGACAAAGAACAATCAATGCACATCCTGAAGTGCACGATAGTCTTCACAATCGGATCGGTCGTGTTTCGCAGCCTCTCTCGCCGTTCCCTCACGGGTGAACTTCGGCGTGAAGCTTTCCGGCATATTTTCTGAAAAGCTCTATCGCTTCCCCGCTCACCTTCAGCGCCTCCAGATTGCGCTCCGCTCTGGCCGCCCAGATGTCGTGGTTCGCGGCGCTGGCCCCCGGGACGACGGTGCGCAACGCCTCGGCAATGCCCTCGTCAAACCCTGAAATGATGTTTCTGATGTCCGAGAAGCCACCCGGATAATCGGGGAGAATGTCTCCCGTGCGCGGCTTGAGCCGGCAGGACGATGTGAAGAGGGTCTCTGGAAATCTCGCCTCGATCTCCACCGCATCTTCATGATGCTTCTCGTGGAGGATATCTTCGACGCTGCGTCGGAGCCCCGGCTTCGTGCCGATCAAACCTTCATGCCGGTTCAGGTCGCGGAAGAAGCCGATCAAGCTGTGCGACAAGGGATGAAATTTTCCATCGAAATCTGCAAGGCGATCTTTTCTGAGCTCGTGCAGCACGATCATCTGTTCTGCGGAAAGCGTTGAATTTTCCACGCGATCGGCAAGGTCGATCGGGATGTTCGTGATGTCACGAATGACGTTCTGAAAGTCGGAAACCACCGATCCGCCGCTCAGATATCGCCGGTCGAAATTTCGGACCGTCAGGCTGTTCACATCAGGCTGCTTTTGCCAGCGATCGAGCGCAGCGAGGAAATTGCGCTTGTACTTTTCCGGGTTCAGAAGCTTGTGCGAACCTTTCAGCTTCTGTTGAAGCAACGACAGAAAATGTTCGACTGGATTGCGGATATAGCCAATGACGTGAATCTTCTCGACCGGCTGCGGCATGCCTGAAAAAAGGTCGAGAACGATGCGGGGCGGCGCATAGAAAAAAGATTCTGCGGACAGGAGCAGGAAGCGGGGCCTCGCTTCCTCGATCAGGCGGGTAGTCTCCGCCCGGTTTTTCTTCACCTTGCCTGTTCTGTTGGAGTCATTGCCTCTCGTGGAGGCACCCCAGAGCAGACGGTAATGAAAATGACCGTTTATCCGTGTGACGGGATGATAGAGTATGCCCGCTCCGCGCAGTGCGTCTCGCGCGTCGAAAAGGCTGGACTGGACCGACGAGGTTCCGCACTTGCCGTCGCCAATATGCAGAATGAGTTCCATCTGTCTCGCATCCCTGGCGCGCACCGGCCGTCGGCGTCAGTGTCGCCGCTTGGCCTGCATCGTTCAACATTGAAATGAATGTGAAACGCGCAAGGTCGCATGACCGCCACCTGTGCCCCGTCTGAGGGCGCTGCAACTGTCCAGTTTGCCGATCGCCTCCCCCGTCAGCCCGGCCAGTAGATATATTCGTCTTCCGGCGTCGTCTCCTCTTCAAGCGTCTTGTCGATCGTGACCGGCATTTCCGCGACAGCGGGAAAAAGAGGCTCGCGCTGCGTTGCGTCATGCGCTTCGATCAACGCTTTCAGTTCCGCTACTTTCTCCGGATTTTCTTTTGCGAGATTGTGCTGTTCGGTTGGGTCTTCGTTCAGGTTGAAGAGCCAGACCTTGTCCGGACGTGCGAGGTACTGAAGCTTCCAGCCGTTCATGCGCACGGCATGGTAGTGCCCGTCGCGCCAGAAGATCGGGCGCTCAGGTGCGGGCTCGCTCGCGGTGTCTGTCGCATAAGGCAGGATGTCGATGCCGTCGATCACGCGGTCGGCCGGCAGTGGCGCACCGGCGGCAGCGACTAGCGTCGGGAAGATGTCGAGATGCGCGACCGGCATGTCCTGTTCCGTGCCCGGTTCGATCTTGCCCGGCCACCGCACGAAGAAGGGCACACGAATACCACCCTCGAAATAGGTGAGCTTCCAGCCGCGATAGGGCTTGTTCACGTCTGGAATACCGATATAGCCCGGTCCTCCATTGTCGCTGGAGAAGATAACGATGGTGTTTTCCTCAAGGCCGTTTTGCTTTAACGCCTCCATCACGCGGCCGACGCTGCGGTCCAGCGCACGGATCATTGCCGCATAGACCCGCTCGCGCTCATTCTCGATTTCCGAAAGCGCGTCGTAATCCGCCCTGGAGGCTTGCAGGGGCGTGTGTACAGCCCAATGGGCAAGATAGAGGAAGAAAGGCCGGTTGCGGTTCGCTTCAATCGCCTTCACCGCTTCATCCGTATAAAAGTCGGTGAGATATCCTTCCGGCTCGAACCATTCACCACCATTGTAGGACGTGGCATATTGCATACGCGCCCAGAGAAACTGGTCGAACGGGTCGAAAGGAAGTTTTGCGTTGACCACAACGGGGCTGTCTTCGGGCAGAAAGAGCCCGCTTTCCAGCATCACGCTTTCATCGAAGCCCTGGGCATTGGGAATGAACTCCGGTGAATTTCCGAGGTGCCACTTGCCGATATGCATTGTGTGATAGCCCTGCGGCTTCAATGCTTCGGCCAGTGTGATCTCGGACCCCGGCAAGCCTTGTTCCCTGAAGGGCGGTGCATTCTCCGCCGCTTGCTTGTCGAAGATCATCTCGTGCGGGCGCGTGCCGTCATTGTAGAACAGGTCGACGATCGTCGTCATGCCGGGCGGTGTCGGCGTGAATTCGAACCCGGTGCGTGTGCCGTAGCGCCCGGTCATGATCATCGCGCGCGATGGCGCGCAGGCAGCCGTGCCTGCATAGGCATGAGAAAAATTTGCGCCGGTTTTCGCAAGCGCGTCGATGTTCGGCGTCTCGATGAGGCCGCCGCCGAAATAGCTGATATCGTTGAAGCCGAGATCATCGGCGAGGATGACGACGATGTTGGGCGGGCGTTTGCCTGCCGGGACGCTAGCCGCCTCGGGCCCCTTCTCCCAGATGATCTCGCGGTTGGGCGCCACATTCGTTGCGTCGCGCGCGCGTGTCGCCACCGCATAGAGAACGATATCCTTGCGGAAGGCATAGGCTGTGCCCGCAAGCCCCGCGACGATGACGGCGGCTGCGAGCGAGTAAATCTGCCACTTCTTCAAGGCACGTCCCCCCTGTTCCTTTGGACTTTTGACATGATTAATGACACAAGAATGTAGCGTCAAGCGAGCTGGTCATGACCTTTTCGGGCATTTGCTTTGCTTCGCGAAAGGCCGCAGCCTGAAATCGCAACCCGAAATCTATGTGTGAGGAGGGGTAATTTGACGCTTTATGCGTCAATTAATTGGACGGGCGACGCCGGCTGCCGCGGCCAATTTCAAATGCAATTGCTGCAAGGATGCGAAGACGAGTCTTGAGGCGAGCTAAAGATCAGAACATCAACTGCGCCGATATCTGGCATCGGGCTCGGCCACCATCGGCATCCCTGAAGTGACCTATGCGCTGAGCATTGCAAGGTCGAGATGCTGCATGAGTGTTTCTGTTTCTGCCGCTCGAAACCACAGCCGTCCGCTACGGATTCATCCATGATGCACCGCCGCTTGCCGCACCGGCGCGCGAGCTAGAGCTTGAGGATGCCTGACCTTTCCCGTCAGCAAAGGCTCAACCGGCTGTTCGCATCTGAACGGGCTTTCCCCCCGGAGTGAGTTCCGAAAGCCCGCCGATAAGGCTATCCTGCCGGGCAGGAACATGCAGCCGCGCCGCGGGCCGGCAAGAACAGACACTCGGGAGACGTCCTACATGAAGACGCGCATCACGGAACTTTTCGGCATCCAGCATCCTGTCATCCAGGGTGGCATGCATTTCGTCGGCCTCGCGGAGATGGCCGCCGCCGTTTCGAATGCGGGCGGCCTTGGCATCATCACCGGTCTCACCCAGCCGACGCCGGAAGCCCTCGCGAAGGAAATCGCGAAGTGCAACGATATGACGGACAAGCCATTCGGCGTGAACCTCACCTTCCTGCCGGGCTTCACCAATCCGCCTTACCCTGAATATATCCAGGCGATCATCGAAGGCGGCGTGAAGGTTGTGGAAACGGCGGGCCGCAGCCCCGAGGCCTATATGCCCGCGCTCAAGGAAGGCGGCATCAAGGTCATCCATAAATGCACCTCCGTTCGCCATTCGCTGAAGGCCGAGCGCATCGGCTGCGATGCGGTGAGCGTTGACGGTTTCGAATGCGGTGGTCATCCGGGAGAGGACGATATTCCCAACATGATCCTGCTGCCTCGCGCGGCCGAAGAGCTGAAAATCCCCTTCGTCGCTTCCGGCGGCATGGGCACGGCCTCGCAGCTTGTTGCGGCCCTCGCTCTCGGCGCCGACGGCATCAACATGGGCACGCGCTTCATCGCCACGAAGGAAGCGCCCGTTCATGAAAATGTGAAGAAGGCGCTCATCGCCGCAAGCGAACTCGACACCCGCCTCATCATGCGCCCGCTGCGCAATACGGAGCGCGTCCTGACCAATCCGGCGGTCGAGAAGATCGTCGAGATCGAGCGCGAGAAGGGTGCGAGCCTCGGCATTGAGGACATTCGCGAATTGGTGGGCGGCGTCTATCCGCGCGTCATGCAGGAAGGCGACATGGATGCGGGCGCATGGAGCTGCGGCATGGTCGCCGGCCTCATCCACGACATCCCGACCTGCAAGGAGCTGATTGACCGGCTGATGTCGGAAGCCGAGACCATCATCCGCAAGCGCCTCGAAGGACTCCTCGCGGCATAAGCTGCATGTGATGACGAGTTCGAAAAGCCGCTGGGTGCTTGTGTGCCTGGCGGCTTTCTTCTTTGCGTTCCGGGGGGTACCGTGATCCGCGATGACCGGGGAGCGGATGGAGCGGGCTATGAATCCCTATGAAAGACTTCCGGATAAGGCATTCTGGCGGCCGGCTATTGCCGACCGTTCGATGTTCCAGATCGACGAACTCTGGCAGCCAAAGTTTGCATTGAGGCCGAAGATGCCGGTCGCGACATTTGGCTCCTGCTTCGCGCAGCACATTGGAAAGGCGCTCAAGGCGCGAGACTTCAACTGGTTGATAACGGAACATTCTCCGCTGGGAATGAAACCCGGAAGCGCGCAGGAGTTCAACTACGAAGTTTTCTCCTGCCGCACCGGCAATATATATACGACGTCGCTTCTCAGGCAGTGGACGTCATGGGCGCTCGAGGGAAAAGCGCCACCGGACGAATGCTGGGAGGCCTCGGGCAGATACTACGACCCGTTCCGGCCCGCCGTCGAACGGGACGGGTTTGAGTCCCGCGATGAAATGGAAAAGTCCCGGCAAGTCGCAATTGATGCTTTTTGCGAATGCATCAAGAGGTCGAAGTGTTTCGTTTTTACGCTGGGTTTGACTGAGAGTTGGGTCAACGCGACGGGCGGATACGAATACCCTATGTGCCCGGGTACGGTCGCTGGTGAGTTCGACGAGTCTCGGCATCTGTTCGAGAACCAGTCGTTCCCGGTCATTCGTGAAAACCTCGTGGCGTCGATCGAAATGATGCGGCAGGTGAACCCGGATCTGAAATTCCTGCTGACGGTTTCCCCCGTCCCGCTTACGGCGACCTGCTCTGGAAAACATGTGCTTGTTGCAACCACCTATTCTAAATCGGTGTTGCGCGCGGTGGCAGGGGACATCGCAGCGGAGCGCGACTTCGTGGACTATTTTCCCTCCTTCGAAATCATAAATAGCCCGACCTTCCGGGGATCTTTTTTCGAACCCAATCAGCGAAATGTCACGGCCTTCGGTGTGGACTTCGTCATGAGCCACTTCTTCGATGCCTTCGAAGAAAAAATCGGGAAAAACCAGAAGGGGAGGGCGCGAAAGCGGCAGAAACCGGCAAAAGAAAAGCGCGCGGATGAAGTTTGCGAAGAGGAATTACTCGACGCATTCGGGAGGCGCTCATGAGGCTGGCTGTTATTGGGAACAGTCATATCGGAAGTTTGAAGCGGGCTTGGGATCGAATCTCTGAAGAATATGCTTCGGTCGAAATTGTCTTCTTTGGAGCCAAGGGTGGAGGTCTTGGACACCTTAAGGTTCGCGGACGCAGAATTGTGCCCACGGACAAGAAAGTGTTGAATTCCATCAAATTCATATCCAGAGGTCACACTGGTTTCGACCCCACGAAGCACGATGTGGTTCTCATTTATGGAGTTCAGGGCCAGCCGTTCTTTTTCCCCCTTGAGAATTTTTATTCCGCTCAGTGCATACGGCGGGTGATGGAAGATCTCGTGCGGGGGAGGCTCCACTTCAGACTGGCAACCATGATCCGCCGTCTGTCGGATATACCCGTCTACATTGGGCACAGGCCATTGAGTGCGGAAGAAAGAATATCTGAAAATCAGAATCTTGATTCTTACACAAAAGGAATGGCGCTTCTTAACGAGACCATGTTTGCACCAATGAATGTGCACATGATTTCCCAGCCTGCCGAAACGATTGTCAACGGAAACGCGACGGACCTGAAATACACCATAGGCTCAAGGAGACTGGCCGTCGGCAATGCAATTGATGACGATCCGCATCCGGAGGAAGACGTGAACCACATGAATGATGAGTTCGGGGAGCTTTGGTTGAGGAAGTTCTTTGCCGAACTGGGGGTAGAGCGCACCGAAGAATAGCCCGCAATATCGCGGAATATTGATCGGCCGGAGCTACAGCTTGGCTCCTTTGTAGGGATTGTCGCGTACTACCACGAAATTGGCCCGTGGCGTTCAGAAAACCCGCCTATTTCGGCAGCAGATCCATCGCCCCCGTATCGAGAGCATGGTCCGCCCCGCCGCGCAGCATCTGGAAGAACATGTTGTCGCCGCGCTCCGTCCGCTCGACGATCATCGAGGCGGTAAAGGCCATGTTGAAAAGCGAGAAGCTGTAAAGCGCGTAATGCTTCATCATCTCCTCGAAGGCGTAGCCGGTGACGCCAAGTTCACCAAGTCTGCGATGATAGGTGCGCAGCAATTCACTTCCATGCGCGATCCGCTCCTCCCGCTTCAGCGCGCCGCTCAGAAAATACGACACGTCCGCCATACAGCAGCCATAGCCCACTGATTGCCAGTCGACGACGGCGACGGGATAGCCGCCTTCCGCCGTGCCGAACATCATGTTGTCCGGCCGGAAGTCGTTATGGGTGAGGCATTTCGGCCCCTGATAGCCGTCCTTGAAGAACTCGTAGTTCCGGGTGATCGCCTCGCCGATTTCCACGCAATCGGCAGGAATGCGGTCGCCATAGCGTTCGCGGAAACCCTGCCAGAGTTGGTTGATGAGGTCCGGCTGCGTGCGCTTGGGCGACGCCTTCGTCTCGAAGAGCCAGGGAATTTCGTCCATCCGGTCGTCATTCCAGTGCGAGGCATGGAACTTCGCCGCTTCTTCGAGCACGAGCGCGGCTTCCGCCACCGTCGTTCCCTTTATCTGGTCGCCGGGAACGGCGGGCGAGAGGTCTTCCATCAGCAACACGAAGTTGCTCGTCTCCGGCTCGACATCCGCATGAAGGCAGACGGGCGTCGTCACGCCCGCGCTGTCGGCGAGTTCGCGATAGAAGTTCACCTCGCGAATATAATTGCCGAAATTGACGCCGGTCGCCCGGCTTTCAGGATCGGACGAGGGAAACTTGCCAACGACCGTGCGTGGCGCATTGCCAGCGTCGCCCTGATAGTCGAGCGTGAAGCGAACGCTTTCACCCACTTGGCCTGTGCCCACGCGCTTTCCCGTGAGCGCGGCAACGGTCACATTGTGTCCAGCCTTGCGCAGCGCGGCGGTCATCCAGTCGGCCGTGATTTCCGCCGACGGCAGTATCGGCAGGTCGAGCGTCTCTCCCATGCTTCTCTCCCTTGTTCTTATGTCCCGATCTCAGTCGGGTATCTTCGTCACATTATGCACATAGACTTCGTTGAGCTTGATGCGGTCGCCTTCAAGAACGACAAGGTCGAAACCGCGCATCAGGCTCTTCGTGCCGTCCGGCGCGGAAATTGTGCAGTACCAGCGCCCGCAGAAGCCGTTCGCCGTCTTCCATGTTTCATGCGGCTCGTAATGCATGGGCGGCGTGTTCGCGAAAAGCTGCTTGAGATAGGCGCCGAGCGCCTCCTCGCCTTTGAGCCCGTCCGGCACCTGCGGATCGCGATAGACCGTATCCGCCGAATAGAATTGCAAAAGGCCCGGCACATCTTTCTCGGTCCATTTGGCAAGCCAGCGTGCATTGAAGTCTTCGATGTCGACGCTCATCATGCATTCTCCTCTGCCGCCAGTCCGAGCACTCGCGCGCGATGCTCTTCGGTGAACATTTCGGGCGGCAGTGTTTCCGGTCCTGCCATGATCGCGAAGGCATGAGAGCCGATGGCCGGGTCGGCCGCTGACCGCTCGTGATAGTTCCGGCGGCGCTCGCGCGCTTCCTCGCCGAACTCCGCATCGAGCGATGCCTGTAATTGACCTGCGAAACGCAGGCGCCTCATCCGCTCAAAGCGTTCTTCCGCGTAAGGCTGTAAGAGGGCAGGGCTCCACTCGTCACTCTTCTTCAGGAGGTCGCTCACGATGCGCACGTCGCGATAGGTGATCGAAAGACCGAGCCCGTTGATCGGGTCGTTCCAGCCCGCCGCATCGCCGATCAGCACGGCGCCCTCTGTGAAGGGCTCGTCCGTCCATGAATCATTGTTGAAATAGCTGAGCAGTGGCCCGGCGGGTCTGGCCTCGGCAAGATACTTGTTGTCGGGCGCGCAGTTCATGCGAAAGGCTTCGAGAAAGGCGCGTGGTCCGTCTTCCCCTGCGAAGCGCCGCCGCTCATTGAGCGAATAGCTGCCATAGACGCGCACGCGGCCATCACCCTGCGGAAAGGCGAGAAAGGCAAAATCGCCTTCCGTACCGATTGCCTGTTTCGTGGCGTCCCATCCATCCGCGCCTTCGACGAGCAACCCGCCGAACATGTGATGCGGCTTGTCCTGGTGAAGTTCGATGGCGCATGCCGCGCGGACCGCGGAGGCGCGCCCGTCCGCCCCCGCGATGAGCCGCGCCGTTGCTTCATGCGCCTCGCCTTCATGCTCATACGCAATGCGCGGGTTCTTTCCCGTCTCGATCTTCGTTACGTTGACGCCGCGCAGCGCCGTCGCGCCCGCGCGCACCGCCTCGTTGAACAATGTCTGGCAATGCTTTGGGTGGCCGATGCAGAGCGGCCCCGGAACATCGGGAACGAACATGTCGAGCGGCAGCGGCATCGCGTCCGCTTCTTCCGGCGCACGCGTCTCGTCATAGGTCACATGCCGCGCGACGTGATGTCCGCCTGCCGCCACCAGCGTATCGTAGAAGTCGAGCCGCTTCGTCTCCGCGACACCCCAGGGCGCGATCCACTCGCCGCGCACATGATCTTCATAGACGGCGCTTTTTTCGAGCAGCAGCACGTTGCGCCCCGCCTTTGCCACGGTCGTGGCCAGTGCCGATCCGCCTATGCCGCCACCCACGATGATGAGGTCGTAATTCTTCGACATGATTGCGGCCTCCCTCTTTCTTCTATTTCCTTTATTTGTTTTGCTGATGTTGGAAGCCGAAGTGATCATTCGCAAGCGTTACGAAGCATTCATTGCGCAACCGGCGCTGCTTTTTCTCGGGCGCGGTCTCTCCGCGCGCCCCTTTCCGTAGCGTTCCCGCGCGCATCCGCACACAGGCCTCTATCGCAGTGGAGAAGCATATTCGCCTGTGATAAATCCGGGTCGGCCGATGCCGGGGAGGTGACAGGCAATGACCAAAGAAATTCCGGTCGATCTCGGCGCGCTCGCGCGTTGGATGGACGGCGAGGAACTGGGTTCCGGTCCGCTTGAGGACGTAACGCTTCTCGGCGGCGGTACGCAGAACATTCTGCTCCGCTTCACGCGTAATGGCCGCCCTTATGTGCTCCGCCGCCCGCCACCGCATCTGCGCAAGAATTCAAACGAAACCATGCGCCGCGAGGCGCGTATGCTGGCCGCACTTGCGCGAAGCGATGTGCCGCATCCGGGCCTCATCGCTGCTTGTCCCGAAGAGGATGTGATCGGCGCCGCTTTCTACTTGATGGAACCGGTCGACGGCTTCAATCCGACGGTCGCACTCCCTGAGCTTCACGGCAACGATCCCGCCATTCGCCATCGTATGGGGCTGTCGCTGGTCGAGGGCATCGCCGCGCTCGGCGCCATCGATTACGAGAAGGCCGGGCTCGACGGTTTTGGCAAGCCGGACAATTACCTGAAGCGCCAGGTTGCGCGTTGGCAGGGCCAGCTCGAAAGCTACCGCGAATTTCCGTCATGGCCGGGACCGCAGCGCATTCCGGGTGTCGCGAAGGTCGCAAAATGGCTGGAGGATAATCGTCCTTCCACCTTCCAGCCCGGCATCATTCATGGCGACTATCATCTCGCCAACGTCATGTACCGCCATGACGGGCCGGAACTCGCCGCCATCGTCGACTGGGAGCTCACCACCATCGGCGATCCGCTGCTCGATCTCGGCTGGCTTCTCGCTACATGGCCGCAAGGTGACGGGCCCGCGGCGGGTGCGGTCGGCGTCCGTCCATGGGATGGTTTTCCGTCTGCGGACGAACTCGTCGCGCATTACCGCCCGCGCACCTCGCGCGACATGGGCAATATCGAATGGTACGGCGTGCTCGCCTGCTACAAGCTCGGCATCATCCTAGAGGGAACACATGCCCGCGCCTGTGAAGGCAAGGCGCCGAAGGAAACGGGTGACAAGCTCCATGCGAGCACGGTCGGCCTCTTCGAGCGGGCGCTTCGCTGGATTGGCTGAAACAAAATCTGAAAAATGAGAGAGGGAAGTGCGATGAAGGATATGGATTTCACGGGTAAGCGCATACTCGTCGTCGGCGGCTCCAGCGGTATCGGCAACGGCATCGCCCATGCCTTTCGCGAGCGCGGCGCCGAAGCTCACATCTGGGGTACGCGCGTCAGCGCAAAGGACTATGAGGGCACCGAAGGCTCCGACATGACGGGCCTCCACTACGCGCAGATGGACGTCACCGATTTCGACGCGATCGAGGCCTATGCGCCGCCCTTCTCCTCGCTCGATGTACTCGTGCTTTGCCAGGGTACTGTCATCTACAAGCGCGGCGAGTTCAAAATGGATGGCTTCCAGAAGGTCGTGGACGTCAACCTGAACAGTCTCATGGCCTGCGCCATCAAGTTTCACGACATGCTGGCCGCCGCGAAAGGCTCGCTCATCACGGTCAGTTCCACCGCTGGCTTTCATGCGACACGCGGCAACCCCGCCTACAACGCATCGAAGACCGGCGCTGTCGGCCTCACGCGCACGCTTGGCGAAGCATGGGCAAGCGATGGCATCCGCGTGAATGGCATTGCGCCGGGCCTTGTCGATACGAAGCTCACGAAAGTGACGACGGAAGATCCGAAGCGCCGGGAAATGGCAATCCGCGGCATTCCGGCAGGCCGCCTCGGCAAGCCGGAAGACATGGCAGGTGCCGCGCTGTTCCTCGCCTCGCCGCTCTCTTCCTATATCTACGGCCAGACGCTCATCGTCGATGGCGGTCTCATCCTGTCGTGAGGTTGCCCGTGGCGGGGTACATTGAGCGTACTCAACGGTCGATGTTGAAGCGGATCGGCACGACCACCTCGAAGGGGTCGCGTGAAATATCCTTCGGCACCGGCGGAAAGGGGTCGGCCCGCGTTACCGTGTCGATCCCGCCCCGGTCGAGCTGCGAGCTGCCGGATGTCCGTTCAAGGCTGTGCGAGAGCAGCTTGCCCTGCCTGTCGATCTTGAAGCGCACATAGACGATGCCTTCCTGTCCTCGTCTCTGCGCCGAACGGGGATACCGCTTGTAGCGTTCGAGATGTGCGAGCAGCGCCTGTTCATAGGTCGGCATGGCGCGCGCTTCCGCTGCGCTTGGCGCCGCCTTCACGGGCGCGGCCAGTTCCTTCGCCGCGGGCAGGGGCTGGGCGCGCGGCGCCGTCGTTTCCTTCACGACCTTTTTCATCGGCTTCTTTTCCGGCTTCTTCTCGGGTTTTTTCTCGGGCTCGGGAAGGGCCTCGCGCGGCAGCGGCGGTTCCGGCAGCGGCGTCGGCTCGATGATCTCTTCGGGCGGCGTTTCCTCTTCCTGCGGACCTTCCGGTGCGCTCACCTCCGGTAAGGGCGGTGCACTCACCATCGGCGCAAGGTCGATGGTGATGGCTGCCGCCGTTTCGGGGGGAGGCGTCTGCCCGAACTGCCAGGCAACGAAGCCGCCGGCGACAGCCGCATGAATGACGATGGCGAAAATGGCGCCGCCGCGCCACGCGGGAGCAACACCGGTATACCCGGCCTCGCCCGGCGGGCTCGCCGCTCCGCCAGAGGAAATATCGGTCCCCTCGGGGCCGGCAATGCTCATGGCGCGTCCGCGGAATCCAGGCTGACAAGGGCGATCTTCAGATAGCCCGCGCTGCGCAGGCCATTCATCACCTCCATGAGGTCGCCGTAATCGACCGACTTGTCCGCGCGCAGGAAGATGCGCTGTTCCCGGTCGCCGCTCGTCTGCTCCTCAAGGGCCGCGCGCAGCCCGTCTTTTGCCACCACTTCGTCACCGATCAGCAGGCTGAGGTCGGCTTTCACTGAGAGATAGAGCGGTTCCGTGGGGCGTGGCTGCGGTTCGGCATTGGCCGATGGCAGATCCACCGGCACATCGACCGTCGCCAGCGGTGCCGCGATCATGAAGACGATCAGCAGTACCAGGATCACGTCGATGAACGGCGTGACGTTGATTTCATGCACTTCGGCGAGATCGTCGTCGCCATGATCGAGACGGACGGCCATGGGATCAATCCGCCGCTTTGGTCAGCCGTGAGCGGCGGCCGAGGTCAAGGTCGCGGCTCACGAGGCGCAGCAGTTCCGCCGAGCTGTCGGCAACGAGCGCCCGATAGCCCGCGATGGAGCGCGAGAAAGAATTATAGATCACAACGGCGGGAATGGCGGCGACAAGGCCGAGCCCCGTCGCGAGCAGCGCTTCGGCAATGCCCGGCGCGACGACGGCGAGGTTCGTCGTTTGTGTCTGCGCGATGCCGATGAAGCTGTTCATGATGCCCCAGACCGTGCCGAACAATCCGACGAAGGGGGCCGTCGCGCCGATGGTCGCGAGGACGCCCGTGCCGATGCCGATTTCGCGCGCGGCATTCGCCTCGATGCGCTGGAAGCGCCATGCGATGCGCTCCTTCACGCCTTCCTTCTCGGGGGTGTCGCCGGAGGCCTGCACCTCCTGCATCGCGGCGTCGGCGAGCAGTATCACCGGCCCTTTCGACCTGGCAAGGCGGGTGCTTGCTTCATCGAGCGAGGAGGCGGAGGCGAGCGTCTGGAACGCCGCCTTCGCGCGGCGGCGCGCACCGGAAATCTCCATCCGCTTCGCAAACCAGATCGTCCAGGTGACGAAGGAGGCGAAGACGAGGCCGATCATCACGACCTTCACCACGATGTCCGCCTGCATGAACATGCCCCAGGGCGAAAGATCGTGCGGCAGTGCAAGCTCCGCTTCTGCGTCCGCCTCGGTCATGGCGAAGCCCTCCTCGCCCGCACCTTCCGTGAGCGCGCCATCCTCGACCATACCGATGGCCTCATCGGCAAGGGGCGCCGTGCCGGTCGTGCTTTCGCTCTCCATGCCGCTTGCCGGCGCTTCCTGTGCCTGCAGGGGCCCCGCAAGCATCAGGCAGACAAGGCCCGCGCCAAGGAAGCTGACAAGCCGGGGCGCAAGCCGGTCGAACGCCAAATCGTAAGTCATATCGTCACCATTTTCATCTGGGCGCCGTCGGCATGCCACTGCGATCTGCGCTCCCGCTCCGCCTGAACTGGCCCGCCGGGGGCGGGAGGGGCGGGAGGGGGCGGACAGAAAACCTCTCTCCTCCCTCGCGGCCCCATAGGCCACATCTGCGAGTAATTATCAATAAGACAAAATGCCCCGCTGCCGGTTTTGCCGTGTTGCCGCAGAGTACGGCAGCAGGCCTGCTCTTTGAGTGTGGCCCATATGCTACACTTAAGAATGATACGCAATAAGACAGAAATATGAATGGAACTCCGCCACCCCTCTGCTAGGAACGGTTCGCATTATCATCGCGCTTCAGACTGCATTCTGTATTCCAAGGGGGCTTCCAGACCAATGAAGAATGAAACTGTCCTGCTTTCATCCGCCTCGCGGCTCGCGCTTGCCGCAGGCATTTCCGTATCGCTTACGGCCTTCGTGCCGGCGCAGGCCGCCGCCCAGGAGACGGCCGGGACAGATGAGCAGGAAGCGGTCGCGCCCGTCGTGACGGCGCCGCTTGAGGTTTGGGGGGCTGACGACGCCTACACGACCGATCACCTTTCCTCCGCCAAGCAGACCGCGCCGCTTCTCGACACGCCGCAGACGGTGAACGTCATTCCTCAGCAGGTCATCAAGGAGCAGGGCGCGCGCAACCTGACTGAAATTCTGCGCAATACGCCCGGCATCTCCTTCAATGCCGGTGAAAACGGTTTCGCCACCAGCGCCAATAATTTCCAGCTCCGCGGTTTCGACGCGAGCGGCGACATTTTCATCGACGGTTCGCGTGACAGCGGCAGCTATACGCGTGACGCCTTCAACATCGAGGATGTCGAGGTGTTCAAGGGCCCGGCCGCGGATAATGGCCGTGGCAGCGCCGGGGGCTACGTCAATATCGTCACCAAGACGCCCGGTCTTCGCGATTTCACCAATGCCGACGTGAGCTATGGCTTCGATGAATATGACAGCGAGGATCGCCGCCGCGCGACCGTCGACGTCAATCGGAAGATCGATGACAGCACCGCGGTTCGCATCAACGCGCTGATCGAGGATAGCGGTGTGCCGGGCCGCGAGATGGCGGAGGCGAACGCCTGGGGCTTCGCGCCCTCCATTGCTTTCGGCCTTGGCGAGGAATTCCGCACCGTCTTTTCCTATGAGCATGTCGAGCGCAACGACATCCCCGATTGGGGCCTGCCCGGCGCGGCATTTGCGGAAACCGGCTCGCCGGATGCTCAGGCCGCCTTCGATCCCGCGCTGGCAGGCATTTCTCGCGACAACTTCTATGGTCTTGCATCGGACTTCGACGATGTGACGAGCGATGTGTTCCTCGCCAGCTTCGAATACGACCTCTCCTCCGCCGTGACGCTCGGCAACCAGACGCGCTATTCGGTCGTGGACCGGCAGTCCCGCTTCACGACGCCGACGGGCAATGCGGGCGGCGGCGTGATCGACACGCAGACGCTGTTCTACGACCGCGAGAACAAGACGCTCTCGAACCTCACCAATCTGTCTTATGAATTCGCGACAGGATCGCTGAAGCACCACCTCTCCGCCGGTATCGATCTGACGAAGGAAGAGTCCTCCGCCGGCCGTTTCAACGGTGTCGCCGGTGCGACCAGCGCCTATGACCCGGACCCCTACCGCGCCGGAGCCTTGCCCTTCGTGCCCGCCTCGACGAACGAGGTCGAGGTGAAGACGGTGGCGGCCTATGTCTACGACACGGTCGAGTTCAGCCCGCAATGGCAGGTGACGGGCGGTGCGCGCGCCGAACGCTACGATGCGGAGGTCAGCGCCTCCGACGCAAGCATTGGCGGCTTCTCGCGTTATGAGGAAAGCGAAACGCTTTTCGGCGGCAAGGTCGGGGTCGTCTACAAGCCCGCCCCCAATGGCAGCTTCTACGTGTCGGCGGGCATGGCCGAGGATCCGCACACCTCGTTCCTCTCCAACCCGGATATCTCGCGCACGGGCGGCAATGCCTTTCCGGGCTTCGTGCCCGGCGTTGGCCCCGTCACCTCCGTCAACTATGAAGTCGGCGCGAAGTGGGATGTGCTGGACGAAAGGCTCTCGCTCACGGCCTCGCTCTTCCACACGGAAAAGCAGGATGTGCCGATTGCGCCGCGCGGCACCTTGATCGGCTATCAGGATCAGGTCGTCCAGGGTCTGGAACTGGGCGCGGCGGGCCAGATCACGCCGGAATGGAACGTCTATGGCGGGCTGCTTCTGATGGATAGCGAGCGTCAGCTCGACAATCCCGCGCTGATCGATTCCATCATCCTCGATCCCCTGGACCCGGCGGGTAACCGCGCGGGCGATTACGGCACGGCCACGACATCGGATGGCGATGAACTTGCCTTCACGCCCAATGTGACGGCGAATCTCTGGATGACCTATCGCTTCCCCGTCGGTCTGACGCTGGGTGGTGGTGCGCGATATGTGGGCTCGTCCTGGCTCGGCCGCCCGGACGATGCGCTCCGCATCGTCGCCAACGGCACATATGGCAAACTGCCGGCCTATACCGTCTTCGACGCGATGGTTTCCTACGAAGTGACGGAGAATGTCGCAGTCCGTCTCAACGTCGAAAATATCGCCGACAAGACCTATGTCTCGACATCCAACTGGAATGGCCGTCGCGTGATGCTCGGCAATCCCCGGACCTTCACCGTCACCACCAGCTTCACCTTCTGAGGAGAAGCCCGGTTCTTTCGGGAATGCAGGTCTCTTGCGAAAATCGGTCCCGGCCCGCGCGGCCGGGACTTTTTCTTGTCCGCCTCGAAACTGGCCCGAGGCCTTCCTCTCTTCTATACATGTGAGAAAGCGGACCAGGGAGCGCCCCGCCCATGATGATCACCATCCCCGATTTTCTGACGCCGGATCAGCTGCGCCATTGCCGAGAGGCGCTGGAAAAGGCGGACTGGCAGGACGGGCGCGAAACGGCGGGAGACCTCGCGGCCCGCGTCAAGGCGAACAGGCAGCTTGCACCCGGCGATCCGCTTGTACGCGAGCTTGGCGATCTCATCCTCGATTGTCTCGGCAGGAACGACCGCTTCCTGGCCGCCGCCTTGCCGCTCAAGGTCTTGCCGCCCCGTTTCAACCGCTATGAAGATGGGGGCACCTACGGCAATCATGTCGACAACGCGATCTTCTCCGTGCCCGGCACACCGCACCGCATTCGCTCCGACATTTCGGCCACGCTTTTTTTCAGCGAGCCGGATGAATACGAAGGCGGCGAACTCGTTGTCGAGGACACCTATGGCAGCCACACGGTGAAGCTGCCCGCCGGGCACATGGTCCTCTATCCGGGCACCAGCCTGCATCGCGTCACGCCGGTCACGAAGGGTGTGCGCCTCGCTTCTTTCTTCTGGGTGCAGAGCCTCGTCCGCGAAGACAGCCGCCGCGCTCTTCTCTGGGAACTCGACGGTGCAATCGCAGATGTGCGGCGGGACAATTCCGAAAGCGATGCCGCGCCGAAGCTCATGGCCGTCTATCACAATCTGCTGCGCGAATGGTCGAACACATGACGGCCTTCCCATGAACCATTTTCTGAAGCCGCCGCTGGAACGCATTCCGCCTTCGATTGTCTGCGCCGCTGACTACGAAGCGGCCGCGCGTGAGCGGATAGAGGAGGGCGCCTGGGCCTATCTGAATGGTGCGGCCGCGGACGGCCTGACCCTGACGGAAAATCTCGCCGCCTTTCGCCGTCTGCGTCTCGCGCCGCGCGTACTCGCGGAACTGGAGGGCGGCCATACCGGCGTGGAACTCTTCGGCACCCGGCTTGCCCATCCGCTTCTCGTCGCGCCGGTCGCCTTGCAGAAGCTCGCTCATCCCGATGGCGAGATCGCGACGGCGATGGCAGCCTCCGCGCTGGGCGGCGCTATGGTGGTGAGCATGGAGGCGAGTACAAGGGTCGAGGATATCGCGGCCGCCGCTCCCGGTCCGCTCTGGTTCCAGCTCCATATTCTGCCCGACCGCGAATTCACGCTGGCCTTGATCCGGCGCGCGGAAGAAGCGGGCTACCGCGCGCTTGTCGTCACCGTGGATGCGCCGGTCAGCGGCCTGCGCAATGACGAGCAGCGCGCGGGCTTTGTGCGTCCTTCCTCCGTTGCACCTGTGAACCTTGAAGGCATGACGCAGCTTCCGCCGCACATCGCCGCCCCGGGCGAGAGCGCCATTTTCTCTTCGCCGCTCGCCACCGCCGCGCCCGGCTGGGCGGAAATCGCCTGGCTCTTGTCGAATACACGCCTCCCTGTGCTCCTGAAAGGCATTCTTCATCCTGCCGACGCCGCCCGCGCCGTCGAGGCGGGCGCTGCCGGTATTGTCGTATCCAATCACGGCGGCCGTACGCTCGACACTCTTCCCGCCACCATCGATGCGCTGCCCGCTGTCGTCCGTGCCGTTGCTGGCCGCGTCCCCGTGCTGATGGATGGCGGCATCCGCCGCGGTACGGATGTTCTGAAGGCGCTCGCCCTCGGTGCGAAAGCTGTCATGATCGGCCGTCCGGTCATTCACGCGCTTGCCGCTGCGGGTGCGCCCGGTGTCGCCCATCTCCTCCACATGCTGCGCGCCGAACTTGAGGTCGCCATGGCACTCACCGGCTGCCGCCGTCTTGAAGAGGTGACGGAGGCTTTGCTCTGGCGAGACGAACAGGCGTAATCCACCGCTACGGCCCTTCCTGAAATTTGTCTTTTGCCGTGCAGCTGCGCCATATAGGCTTTGCATAGGGAAGGAAGCAGGAGGGGGTAGGAGTGCCAGTTTCTGGAGGCGCTAGACCGGCACCGATCGAATTGCCGCCCATTGCGCTGGATGCGGAGCTTGAATTCAGTTCGTCTGCGCTGGCTGACGGCCTTGCCTATTGGAACAAGCAGGCGGAGGGCCGGCAGATGCCGCTTCTTGCCGATATCCGCCCGGAGGAAATCGTTTCGCTTCTTCCTTTCCTCTCGCTTTTCGAGATACGGACGCAAGATGGCGTCTTCAGTATCTTTCCCCGTCTCGCCGGAGCGAAATTCGAGGAAGTCTTCGGGCAGATCCACAAAAAAGAACTGCATACCGTTCTGCCGCCGGAAATTCTCGAGCGCTGGCATGGCGCGGCCCGCACCATGGTCGAGGCGGGCGTCCCCTTGCGCGCGACGGGGCAGGTACTTCATGAAGACAGAAGTTTCATTACCTTCGAGCTGCTTCTCGCACCGCTCAGCCGAACAGGCGACGAGATCGACATTCTTTATCTTCTCTCCGATTTCGGGATGCCGTCCCTCTCAGGCTGAGTGCGCTTGGTCAAGCCGCCCGCGCGATATACTCTCCCGCAACAGCCGAACAAGAGCCGGGAGGGCAGGACATGGAACAGCCGAAAGACGCCACGGAAGCGACGAAGCGCGCGCTCGCGGATTTCGCGAAGGAACTCCCCGCCGATACCGGCGCCGATTTTGAACTGGTGAGACAGGGTTTCATCGGCACCATCCCCGACGGAAAAATCGTCAACGCGGCGGGCAACGCCGTCTGGGACATGAGCACCTTCGCTTTCGAGGGCGAGGGATGCGATTGCCCCGATACGGTGAACCCAAGCCTCTGGCGTCAGGCGAAGCTGAACTCCATTCACGGCCTTTTCGAGGTCACGAAAGGCATCTATCAGGTCCGCAACTTCGACCTCTCCAACATCACCTTCATCGAGGGTGATACCGGCTACCTCGTCATCGACCCGCTGATCTCTGCCGAGCCGGCCGCCGCCGCGCTTGCCTTGATGCGCGAGCACAGGGGCGACAAGCCGGTCGTGGGCGTCATCTACACCCACAGCCACGTCGATCACTATGGCGGCATCAAGGGCGTCCTCTCCGATGAGGACATAGCAAACGGCCTCCAGATCATCGCGCCCGAAGGTTTCCTCGAAGAGGCGGTCAGCGAGAACGTGCTCGCGGGCAACGCGATGGGCCGCCGCGCCACTTACATGTATGGCGCGCTTCTTCCGCGCAACGCGAAGGGCCATGTCGATGCAGGCCTCGGCAAGACCGTGTCGATGGGGCAGGTGAGTCTCGTGCCGCCGACGGTGAATATTTCAGAAACCGGCACACGCATGACGGTCGACGGTATCGAGATCGTCTTCCAGGTCACGCCCGGCACCGAAGCGCCCGCTGAAATGAATTTCTACTTTCCGCAGTTCAAGGCGCTCTGCATGGCGGAGAACTGCTCCTGCCACCTCCACAACATCTACACCCCGCGCGGTGCGCAGGTCCGCGATGCAAAGGCGTGGAGCTGGTACATCGACGAGGCCATCGAGCTTTTCGCAGGTCAGACGGATGTTCTCTTTGCAAGCCATCACTGGCCGCGCTGGGGCTCGGATGCCGCCGCCGCTTTCCTGAAGAAGCAGCGCGACCTCTACAAATATGTCCATGACCAGACGCTGCGCATGGCGAACCACGGGGACACGCCGCTCGAAATCGCCGAGAAGCTCGCGCTCCCGCCGACGCTCGCCGCCGAGTGGTACACGCGCGGCTATTACGGCACGCTGAACCACAACGCCAAGGCCGTCTATCAGCGTTATCTCGGCTGGTTCGACGGCAACCCCGCAAACCTCCACAAGCATCCGCCCGTCGAGGCGGGCAAGCGTTATGTCGAGCTTGCGGGCGGCGCCGATGCACTGATCGAAAAGGCACGCGCGGCTTTCGCGAAAGGCGACTATCGCTGGGTTGCCGAACTCGTGAACCATCTCGTCTTCGCCGACCCGTCCAATGCCGATGCGCGCAATCTTCAGGCCGATGCGCTCGAACAGCTCGGCTATCAGGCGGAGTCCGGTCCCTGGCGCGCCTTCTATCTCACTGCCGCGATGGAGCTTCGCAATCCGCGCCCGCCATCGGATACACCGCGTCAGGGCGCCGCCGGTCAGCTCCGTTCGCTCCCCGCCGAACAATTGCTCGACTCGCTTTCCGTCCGCCTCAATGGCGAGCGCGCGGGCGCCAGCGAAATCGCCGTCAATATCCGCTTCACGGATACGGGCGAGCGCTTCCTCGTCACGGTGGAGAACGCGGTCTTCCATCACTATCCCGGCCGCGAGGCAAAGGACGCACCCACCGTCTCGCTCACGCGTGGTGCGCTTGCGAGCCTCGTCATCGGCGAAATCGCGCTACCCGACGAGAATGTTGCAGTCGATGGCGATGCGGCGCCCTTCGCGGCGCTTCTCTCATTCCTCGACCGTTTCGATTTCTGGTTCGAAATCGTGATGCCCTGAGCGGCATCCCCACAGATAGACATCCGCTACCGCAATGCCCGGGAGGCACACCATGAAGAACGATCTCAACCGCCAGTTCCGCCTCAAGACGCGCCCCACGGGCCGCATCGAGAAATCGAATTTCGATTTCGTGGAAGAGCCTATGCCCGAGCCCGGCCCCGGCGAGGCGCTTGTGCGTGTCCTCTATCTCAGCCTCGACCCGACCAACCGCATCTGGATGAGCGACATGGACCAGTACATGCCGCCCGTCGAAATCGGCGAGGTCATGCGCGGCGGCGGTGTCGGCGTCGTCGTGAAGTCGAATTCGTCGCGCTACAAGGAAGGCGATCATGTGAGCGGCCTCACCGGCTGGCAGGATTACTGCATCGCCGATGAAGGCATGCGCGCCATGAGCGTGTTGCCCACGGGTCTCCCGGTCGATCTTCCGGTCATGCTCGGCGCCTGCGGCATGACGGGCCTCACCGCCTATTTCGGCCTGCTGGAGCTTGGCCGCCCGAAGCCCGGCGACACTGTCCTCGTCTCCGCGGCCGCCGGTGCCGTCGGCTCGGTCGTCGGCCAGATCGCGAAGATCAAGGGCTGCCGCGCCGTCGGTATCGCGGGCGGGCCGGACAAGTGCCGCCACATCATCGAGGATCTCGGCTTCGATGCCGCCGTCGACTACAAGGCGGCGGACTGGCGCGCCCAGCTCGAAGCCGCAACGCCGGACGGCATCGACGTCAATTTCGAGAATGTCGGCGGCGAGATCATGGAAGCCGTCATGACACGGATGAACCTTTTCAGCCGCATGCCCCTTTGCGGCATGATCTCCGGTTACAACACCGGCGACCCGGCCATGCGCGGTGACTTCTCGCCCATCCTCATGCGCCGCATCGAGGTTCGCGGCTTCATCGTCGTCGATTTCATGGAAAAATTCGCCGAAGGCGCGATGCAGCTCGCGCAATGGGTGGTCGAGGGCAAGCTCAAGCACCGCGAAACCATCGTGGATGGCCTTGAAAATGCACCCGTCGCCGTTAACCGTCTTTTCGATGGCGAAAACATCGGCAAGCTTGTCGTGAAGGTGTCCGAGGCGCCCTGAATCTCGCCATACCCCTTTCCCCGGGGTTCCTGTATGCTTATGTCTGGTTGGACCCCTCGGGGCCCTGTGGTGGCGGGAGATGGAGTTGAAAATGCGTGGAATGAAAATCTCTGCCGCCATCGCGGCTCTTGCGTTCGGCCTTGCTGTAGTTCCGGCCGCCGCCGATGAAATGTCCGGGCAGGAGGTCAACGAGATGGCCCCTGCCGGCGACATCCGTTACGAAACCGCCGACCCCGTGGACTCGCCGCCCGTGAACTATCGTTCCGATGCGGATGAGGAATTCGATACGCCCGAAAACCACGACGCTGAAATGTATGCCGAGGAATATGAGCGGCAGCAGCGCGAGGAAAAGATGCGCAACAGGGATCAGCTCGACCGCATCCAGGACTTCACCTCCGGCGCAATTACGACCGATGGCGTCACGCCGACGAGTGACTTCGGCCGCTAGGTCTTCCGCCCGGCCTCAATAGTCCCACTTCCAGTTCACGCCGACATCGCTCGACGCGTCATTGCCGATCTTCGTCTCGACGCTGATATTGTCGGTCACGTCCACCTCGACCTTCACGCCGCTATCGCTGGCAAGCGCGCCCTGTTCCACGCCCACATAAACCCCCTCGCGGACATATTTGCCCGCCGAGACGGTGGTGCCGCCGGACGCGCCGGTGTCGACGCGCAACACGTCGAGCCCCAGTTCGTTCTGGATCTGGCTCAGTATGCCGAAGCCGCCAATGCCGCTGCCCGATAGCTCCGCCGCCGTGTTTGCAAGCTGCGCCGCTTCGAAGGCGGAAAGCTCGCCCACATTCTTTCCGAACAGGATGCGCGAAATGATCTCGTCGCGTGGCCGCGAAGGCGCCGAACTCAGCTCGATGTCCGGCGATGAGCCGCGTCCGGTCACCTCGACCGTCGCGCTGAAATCGCTGCGCGAATAGTCGAGCGCAATGTCGATGAGCGGGTCGATGGGCTTCTCGCCCGCAAAATTCACGCTTCCGCGCGACAGGGTGAAGGTCTTGCCCGCGAAATCGAGCGTGCCGCGCTGCGCCACCAGAACGCCGTTGAGCGCCGGGTCTTCGGCAAGCCCCGTCGCTGTCACCGATCCCGTCCAGAGCGAGCTGACGCCGCGCCCCGAAACCTGCGCGGGCGGATTGCCGATCTTCAGCGTCACGTCGAGCAGCATCGGCAGCGGTGGTGCCTCCTGCGCTTCTTCGGTAATTTCCTCGTCCGGCCCCTGTATCTCGATCACATCGATATGCGGCACGCCGCCGCCAATCTGGTCGGGAATGTTGAAGCGCGCATTCGTCGTGGTGAGTTCGCCTTCGAGGCGCAGCGGTTCTTCCATGCTCGCAGGCAGCGCCGGTCCGGTCAGGGTCAGCGTTCCGTCCATGCCGAGAATGAGGTCGCGCCGCCGCACCATCTCCATGTTGTCGAGCGTCGCGCGCATGTCGACCGCCGGGTTCGCATCTCCCGCAAGCGATACTATGCCCTCCGCCTCGATCCGGCCTTGCCCGGTGTCGCGCGCCGTCATCGTGAAGCGCAGCCGCTCGCTCCGTTCGCCTTCCACCGTTACGTCGAGATCGCGCATCGTTGTGCCCGTTTCGAAATTCTCGAATGTGCCGTCGCGCAGTGTCGCGCGTCCCGAAACGACCGGCGAGGAGATATCGCCCTCCACCGTTACCGAGGTTTCGGTGTCGCCTGTCAGCCGCTGGCCGGGCAGGTCCGCCAGCGCCATCAGCGAAGCCATCGGCCCGTGCCAGTCGAGACGCGCATCGACGCTGCCGCGTTCCGGCAGCGTCGGGAAAGCGCCTTGCGGGTCGCGGATCAGCGGCAGCGAACCTGAGAGCATGAAGGGTTCTTCGGATACGCCCTGCGCCTGCGCGGAAATATTGAGCCGCCGCTTCGCCCAGCCTGCATCCACGGTTGCGCTGAAGGCGGGGAGGCGGTCGCTGCCTGCTTCCGTCAGCACCACCTCGTCGAAGGAGAGGCGTGCCTCGCCGCGTTCGCGGCCTGTGTCGAGATCGGCCTTGCCGGAGATCGTGCCGCCCAGCGCCTCCATCGGCAGAAAGGGTACGATGAGTTCGACCGGCAGCTTCTCGATGGTCGCGTCGATATCGGCGCTGCGGGCGCGCAGTGTCATCGAGGCGGTGAGGCGGCCCGCGCCCTGCGGCCCGGTGAAAGCGGCGTCGAGCGTCTTGAGCCGCGTCATGCCGCCCGTCATCTCGATGGTTGCGGGCGCGGCAAGTGTTGCTTCCGCCTCGCCCACCGTCGCGTCGAATGTCTGAAGCGTCAGACCCGAAGGCGCGTAAAGCGCGTCCAGCTTGAGCGCAACGGGTTGCGCTTCCACGGTCAGCCGCTCGCCATAAATGCCTGCCGAAATCGCGAGCTTGTCGAAGGGCCCCTTCGCACTCGCCTTGATCTGCGTGAAGCGCGTATTGCCGCTGCCGCCGCCCTCAGCGGAAAAATAGGCGTCGAGTGAGCCGTTGCCCAGCGCGTCGCTCACCGTCGCTTCCGCCTCCACGCGGTCGAGCGTGATGCTGTCGGTCAGCTCCATGTCGATCTTGCGCGAAGAGAGCAGGGCATGAACGCCCTGCTTGCCGTCCGGTGCGTCGAGGCCGATCTCGATATCGGCCCGCCCTTCAAGCGCGACGCCTGCAAGCTTGCCGATGGGGCTGAGCGCCACGCGCTTGCCGCTGAGCTTGCCGGAGGCGAGACCTTCATCCGAAATGGCAACCTCGCCGTCGAGCTCTGCCCCGAAAAGATTGGCCTCGATGGCCTCGAAGCGCGCGCCGCCTTCTTCGGGCATCGCAAGTTGCGTGGCGAGCGTCGCCGTGCCGTCCGCGCCCTGAAGCCGGAAGGAGACAGGGCCTTTGCCTTGCGCGATCTCGGCCGTCAGTTTTGCCTCGCGCGCATCCATGCCGCCAAGCGTGCCTTTGGTGAGGCGCGCATCGAGCGCAAGTCCCGGCGCATCCATCGTGCCCGAAAGCGCCGCACTCGCATCGAGCGCGCCCGTTGCGGCGCCTGCCGCGATGGCGCCGATTTCATTGGCCGCAATCTTTGCCTCGCCCGCCAGCGCGCCATCCGCGCCAAGGGAGAAGTTGCCTGTCGCGGTAAAGCCCTGCGCCGCATTCAGCGACACGCCCTTGGCCGAGAAGCCGCCATCCGCGCCGAAGGCGAACTGCGCACTGCCGCTCACACCCTCGGCGAGAAGTGCGTCGAGGCTCGCATCGCCCGTTTCGATGGCGCTTGTCTCCAGCGTGAAGTCCGCGGCGCCACCGTCCTCGCCATAGCGGAAGGAGGAAACGTCGAGTGTGCCCGTGCCCTCCATCCTTTGTCCGGCGATCTCGCCAAGGGGGCGGAGGTCGGTGATATCGGCATGGCCTTCGCCGCTGACGCCGAAGCCGTTATCGTCATTCGTCACCTCCCCCGTGAAGGTCGCGACACCTGCTTCCGTCAACATCTGCGCATCGGCAATCGCGATCTGCGTAAAGCCGGTATCGGTGTCGCCAGTGAGGCGCCAGCCCGCCGTTTCCAGCAGGCGCTCATTGTCGAGCCCCGCAATCTTGCCAAGGCCCGTCGCCGTGCCTTCCGCCTCGATGCCCCAGCGCCCGCCCGCCAGCGCATCCGCCATGCCGGAACCGGTGACGCTGAGGTCGCCCGCATCCACGCGCAGCATTTCCAGGCGATAGCTGCCGGAATCCTTCGCCGATATCTTGCCTTCGACATGCGCCGCGCGCGCATCGGCAAAGGAAAGATTCTCCGCCACGAGCCGTCCTTCCGCATCTGCCGTGAAAGTGAGGTTCGTGTTTTCCGCCATGCCGCCATGCGCCTTGGCGGCGAGCGTGAGTGCCTTCCCCGCATCGAGCGTGAGGCGCCCGGTCATCAGGCCTGCAAGGCTTTGTCCCTCGGCGTGGAGCGTCACCTGGTTGAATTCGCTCATGCCGGTAAGCGCCGCCGCGATGCCCGGCTTGCCCGCGCCGCCATCCGCAAGGTCGAGCTTTAGCTTGCCGCGCTCCGGCCCGTTCACATAGCTCACTTCCGCGTCGATCCGTCCGGGCGTGGCGTCTATGCGTTCCGCGCGCAGCGCAAGTTCGCTGCCGCCCCGCGTCAGCGCAAGGCCGCCCGACGCATTGAAGGCAACGGCCTCGCCGATCACCGGCCTGCCGAGCGAAATATCTCTCGTCTCGAAACGGTCGATGCGGATTTCCACCGGCAGCGAGGGGAGGGAGAAGCCGCTCTCCGTCTCGCTCGTTTCCGTCGCTTCGCCTTCGGGCAGCCGCGCCACGTCGAGCCCGGTCACGTCGAGCCGCGTCACATGGATCTGGCCTTGCCAGAGCGCGAGCGGCCGCCACTCAAGCACCGCTTCGTCGAGCGTCAGCCATGTGCCCTCGCCATCGCCCGCCGTCAGCCCTTCGAGATGCAGCCGCGCGGGCCAGCTCCCGCCAATATCCTCGACGGCAATGACGGTCTCGCCGGTGTTCGCCGCATCGAGCGCATAATGCAGCAGCGCGTGGCGCAGCGGCGCGATGTTGAGAAGCCCGGTGCCGATGGCGATCAGGGCGAGCAGGACACCCGCAAGCCCCAGCACCACGGCCATGAGCCCGCCCGCGATCCGCCGGGCGCTCCCTTTCCGCCGCAGATATGTCTGTGTCTCCGCCATCAGAAAGCCTGCCCCAGCGAAACATAGATCTGGAATGCGTCGTCCACATTGTCGCGCCGGTTCAGCGGCACGGCCACATCGAGACGGACAGGGCCGATCGGTGTGTAGTAACGCAGCCCCAGGCCTGCGCCCCAGAGCAGCGGATCGCCGAGGGAAGGCGTGAGGTTGTCATAGGCCTGGCCGCCATCCACGAAGGCGACGACGCCGATATCCTCGAAGGCGCGGTAGCGCGCTTCCACATTGGCTTCGAGCACGGAGCGCCCGCCCGTGGGGTCGTTGCTGGCGTCGAGCGGCCCCGCCATCTGATAGCCATAGCCGCGCACGGAGCCGCCGCCGCCCGAATAGAAGCGTGTCGAGCCCGGCACATCCGCCGTGTCCCCCGCCGCGATCATCCCGTAGCGCCCGCGAAAGGCGAAGGTCAGTTCCTCCACCGGCGTCAAATAGGTCGATCCCGTCGCTTCGAGCTTGGTGAAGGTGGTCGGCTCCTCGTCGCTGGCGCCGAAATAGGGCGTACCCTGAAGCGTCGCGCGAATGCCTTCCTTCGGATCGAGCAGGTCATCCGCCGTGTCGTATTTGAGCGTCACGGGTACGCCGAAAAGCTGGTAGCTGATGCGCCCGTTGGAGTCTTCCGTTTCGGAAAGCTGGAAGGTGAGGCCGAGCGAGCCGGTCCATTCCGGCGTCAGCACCCGTTCGAGCGACACGCCCGTCTTGATGCGGTCTTCCTTGTAGGCGTCGCTGTCCTCATGTGCGATCTCGAAGCTCGCGAGCAGGCTCTGGTCTTCGCGCAGAAAACGCGGCTTGCGAAAATCCGCCGTCGCCGATTGTTCGATCTGCGCGATCGACAGCGCCAGCGTCAGCGTCTCCGCCCGGCCGAAGAGATTGCGGTGCTCCCAGCTTCCGCTCACGCCCGCGCCCTCGCTCGACGACCATTTGACGCCGAGCCGTACGGTCCGCGCCTCGCGCTCGGTCAGCTCGATCCGTTGCGGCAGCGCGCCGTCTTCCGGCCCGGCGGAAGAAATGCCGATGCCGGCAAAGAGGTTCGTCTTGCGCAGCGCCTCGCTCGTCGCATCCACCTTCGAGCGGTCATAGACATCGCCCGCCTTGAACGCCGTCAGCCCGCGCACATAGTCCGGGTCTGTCCGCCCGCCTTCATTGCTCACAAGCGCAGGGCCGAACACATAGCGTTCGCGCGCCGTGATGTAGAGCGTGATGTCGGCAAGGCTCGCCGACAGGTCCACGATCACGCGCCGCCGGTCGAGCTTCGCATCCGGGTAGCCGTTATTATGCAGATGCGCGATCGCCTTCTGCGTGAAATCGATGACGCGCCCCGCCGTTGCCGCGCGGTCCGGTTGCAGGCCAAGTTCGCTTGCGCTCTCCACAAGCCCCGGCCCGCCATCAGGGTGCCCGCTATATTGCATGGTGAAGTTGCGGATCATGGTGCGCGGCCCCATCACCACGAGATAGACGACCTCGAAGCCGCCGCCTTCGCCCTGCCGCACGGAGGAACTCACGCTGCCATTGTAATAGGCCTCGGAGCGCAGCACCTCTTTCATCTCGTCCGCGTCTTCTTCCGCCCGGCGGCGAAGCTGCGCCAGCGTCGCGGGCGGCGGCACGCCATCATCCGCGTCCGGGGCGAGGCTCTGCGCGTTCTCCATCAGGTCGCGCACATAGTCGGGAATGCGCCGCCCCGCGATCCGCGTCGAGAACTCGATGCCGTCCTCGGGGCGCTCCCAGGAATAGCCGTCCTCCGCCTCGCTCTTCTGCGTTTCTTCCTCCGCATGCGCGGCGGCGGCCGCCGCCAGCGTGAGCGCAATCAGAAGTGCCAGTTGTTTCAGCGCGGCGGACAAGAACGCAAAACCTCAAAAAAAGCCCCGAAAACGCAGCAGGGAGGCAGATGGCCTCCAGGCGGGGACCATTCCAAGTGCCAGCCCCGTCCCCCAGCGTCAAGCATGCTGCCGGGTCTTGACCTTCCAGTTGATGGAAGCCCCATATTCACCTCCAGTCCAGCGATCTAGAGCGGAAAGAGGCGAAGTCATGCACGGCCCCCGAAATGAACACGAAAATGAGCCGGCAAGCTGCTGTTCCGGCCACGCCGCACCCTCCACGCCTGCCGCCCCCGCCGCGCCCGGCAGCAAATATACCTGCCCCATGCACCCGGAAGTGGTGCAGGACGGCCCCGGCTCCTGCCCGATTTGCGGCATGGCGCTGGAGCCGGTGACCGTTTCGCGCGAAAAGCCGGAAAACGAGGAACTGAAGGATATGACGCGCCGCTTCCTCGTGGGGCTCGTCTTCGCGCTTCCCCTTTTCCTCATGGAAATGGGCGGCCATCTTTTCGGCCTCGACCTGCCGCTCGGGCCCCGCGCCGCCGCCTTCCTGCAACTGGCGCTCGCCACCCCCGTCGTCCTCTGGGCGGGCGCGCCCTTCTTCGCGCGTGGGCTCGCTTCCCTCCGCTCCATGAACCTCAACATGTTCACCCTCATCGCCATAGGCACCGGCGCGGCCTACGCCTATTCGCTGGTCGCCGCTCTCGCGCCCGGCCTCTTCCCCGCCGCCTTCCGTATGCATGACGGCTCCGTGCCGCTCTATTTCGAGGCCGCCGCCGTCATCATCGTCCTCGTGCTGCTCGGTCAGGTGCTGGAGCTGCGCGCCCGCGAGCGCACGGGCGATGCGCTGCGCGCGCTGCTCGATCTGGCGCCGCGCACAGCCCGCCGCGTTACCGATGCGGGCGACGAGGAAGTGCCGCTGGAGGAAGTCGAGAAGGGCGACCGTCTCCGCGTCCGCCCCGGCGAGCGCGTCCCCGTCGATGGCGAGATCGTGGAAGGCCGCAGCGCGGTCGACGAATCCATGGTCACCGGCGAAAGCGTACCCGTCGAGAAAGAGCCCGGCGCCCGCGCCATCGGCGGCACGTTGAACGGGCAGGGCTCCTTCGTCATGCGCGCCGAGGGCATCGGCGAGGATACGGTCCTTGCCCGCATCGTCGCACTGGTGGCCGAGGCCGGTCGCTCCCGCGCGCCCATTCAGGGCCTGGCCGACAAGGTCGCCGGATATTTCGTCCCCGCCGTCATCGCCGTCGCCGTGCTCGCCTTCGCGGCCTGGAGCCTCTGGGGGCCGGAGCCCGCCTTCGCCCATGCGCTCGTCGCCGCCGTTTCCGTTCTCATCATCGCCTGTCCCTGTGCGCTCGGCCTCGCAACGCCCGTCTCCATCATGGTGGCGACGGGGCGCGGCGCGGGCCTCGGCGTCCTCATCCGCAATGCGGAGGCGCTGGAGCGTTTCGAGAAGGTCGACACGCTGGTCATCGACAAGACCGGCACCATCACGGAAGGAAAGCCGAAGCTCCGCGAGGTCGTGCCCGTTGAAGGCATCTCGCGTGAAGAGCTGCTCTCCCTCGCCGCAAGCCTCGAAAATGGCAGCGAGCATCCGCTGGCTTCCGCCATCGTCGCGGGCGCAAAGGCGGAGGGCCTGAGCCTTCAGCAGGCGGAGGATTTCGACGCCCCCTCCGGCAAGGGCGTCACGGGCCGCGTCGGGGACAAAAATGTCGCGCTCGGCAACCGCAACCTGTTCGACGGGCTCGGCATCGATGTTGCGCCCCTCGAAGCGCGCTCAAACGAGCTGCGGGGTGAGGGCGCCACCACCGTCTTTGTCGGCATCGGCGGCAAGCTGGCGGGCCTCATCGCCGTCGCCGACCCGGTGAAGAAGACGAGTGCGGAAGCCCTCTCCCGCCTCCGCGCCGAAGGGCTTCGCATCGTCATGCTCACGGGCGATGGCCGCGCCACGGCTGAAGCCGTCGCAAGGGAGTTGGGGCTGGATGAAGTCGAGGCCGAAGTCCTGCCGGAGCAGAAGTCCGAAGTCGTGAAGCGCCTGCAACGCGAAGGCCGCATCGTCGCGATGGCGGGCGATGGCGTGAACGATGCCCCGGCGCTCGCGAGCGCCGATGTCGGCATCGCCATGGGCTCGGGCACCGATGTCGCGATGGAATCCGCGGGCGTCACGCTGGTAAAGGGCGACCTCTTAGGGATACTGCGCGCCCGCGAGCTCTCCCGCGCCACCATGCGCAATATCCGGCAGAACCTTTTCTTCGCCTTCGTCTACAATGCGGCGGGCGTCCCCATCGCGGCGGGCATCCTCTATCCCGTCTTCGGCCTGCTCTTGAGCCCCGTCTTCGCGGCGGCGGCCATGTCGCTCTCCTCCGTCTCCGTCATCGCAAATGCGCTGCGGCTGCGGAGGGTGCGGTTGGGGTGAGGGCTAGAAAGGAAAGGCCAGTTGTTTGTCGTCTGATGCAGAGCATCGTGGCCCTCTACGCCAAACCGGAATCCGTGGAACGACCCAGCCGAGAGACTTCTGCCTCACTGCCATTAGAAAGTCTGTTGGACCATCTCCGTCGAATGTGAGTTCGATACCCAGAGATTTTTCGAAGCAGATAAGTGCCTCGGTATCGTCTGCACATATCTCGCTTAGTGTTTCATGCGTCGGAACGATACGAAGATTGTAAAATGGCATGGGATTCTTCCTGTGCTTCGTGAGTGTCGATCAGATGATCGGCGGTCTATTTCAGACGGAAAGCGATTTCCGCTTCAGGTCGACAATCCTCGTGTTGCCATTTCCGGCGTATAGGCAGAAAACCTTCCCCCCTTGCCACCCATAATGCAGTTCATTACGCTGGCGGTATGAGTGACCTTGAATCTCCCCCGGCCCCGGCCGGCAAGCGCGGCGACACGCGCCTCCGCCTGATGCAGGCGGCCGAGCGTCTCTTCGGCGAGCGCGGCCTTCATGCCGTGACCCTGAAGGAAATCAACGCCGCCGCCGGCCAGCGCAACGAATCCGCGCTCCATTATCATTTCGGCTCCAAGCAGCGCCTCGTGCAGGCGATCCTCGACCATCGTGTCGCCGCCATCGACGCCGTGCGCGCGGCCCGCGTCGAGGCGCTGGTCGCGGCGCGCGGCACGCAAGACCTCAAGGCCGTCATCCGCGTGACCTTCGAGCCCCTGACCGAACTTCTCGACACGGAGGAGGGCATCCGCTTCGTCCGCTTCGCCGCCCAGGTGCTGAACGATCCCGATTTCGACCTGCCGACCGTCGCCCTCAAAAGCGGCTTTCAGGGCATCTCCCGCGCCAATGCGCTCATCGTCGCCGCCCTTGGCGATCTCGTGCCCGAGGTCGCGGTCCAGCGCCAGCGCCTCATGATCGAGATGGTGCTGACCTCGCTCGCGCTCTGGACGCGCCGCGCCGACGCGATGACGAACGAGCCCGCGCGGCGCTTCTTCGTCGAAAGCCTGTTTGATGGCGTCGCGGGTGCGCTCCAGGCCCCGGTCTCGGAAGAAACCCTCGCCGCGCTGCGGGCCGCCTCGCGGAACTGACGCCGCCCTATTCCTCCACCTCGTCCTTCAGCACCGGCGCCCATGTCTCGTAAACGGGCATGCTGCCTGGATCGTCGTACCAGTCGGCCCGCTCGCCCCAGAAGGCATGGGCTTTGGGCTTCGCGCCCACCGGCGTATCGAGAATGCCGAGCCGGATGCGGATGACGCCGGGCTTCGCCGCCGATTCCTTGTAGACGGGCGAGCCGCATTTCGAGCAGAAGCAGCGAAACGTGCCGGGGCTCGACTCGTAGCGCGCAATCGCCGCCTCGCCGTCGAGGAAGCGCACCCGTTCTCTGCGCACGGATGAATTTGCCGTGAAGGCCGTGCCGCTCGCCTTGCGGCAGGTCGTGCAGTGGCAAAAGCCGAAGACCCTGAGCGGCCCCTCGATCTCGATGCGGACCGCGCCGCAATTGCACGAGCCGCGATGGACCGTTTCACTCATTTCAACCTCGCTCCGAAAATCCGGTCCCTGCCAAAAGTAAAAGTGTCATCCCGGCGAAAGCCGGGACCCACTCGCAGAGCCTCTTGCCGCAGCGCGCGAGAAGTATTGCGCGCGTATCGACAACCGAAGGGCAAACCGCTCTTGCTGAGAGAACCAATGGGCCCCGGCTTTCGCCGGGGTGACATCATTGGGTTGATCGAGCGTAACGCGACAAAGCCGCGATGCATCGCTTCGCTCACTCCCCCAGAAATCCGTCCAGCAGGCCAAGGAACTCGTCCAGCTTGTCATGCTGCACCCAATGCCCCGCGCCTTCGACATTCACGACCTTCGCATTCTTGAAATGCCTGGCCCGCCCGTCTTCCACAGGGTCGCTCGCCCAGCTTTCCGTGCCGCGAATGAGCAGCGTCGGGCAGGTGATGCGGCTCCACAGTTCTGTCGTCAGCTCCTGGTCGAAGCCGCCCGGCGGAAAGGCGCGCACATAATTGTCGAACTTCCAGCTATAGGTGCCGTCCTCGTTCTGGTTCACGCCATGCACGGTGAGGTGCCGCGCGCGTTCCGGCGAGAGATGCGGGTTCTCGCCCTGCATGCGCTTGTAGGCTTCCTCGATACTGTCATAGCGGCGCGGCTGGCGCGAGGAGAGGCGGCGGACCTCGTCGATCCAGTTGCGGATGCGCTGTTCGTCGCTCACCTTTTTGCGGTCGGCGAGCATCTTGGGTGAGGGCCCCAGCCCCTCGATCACGACGAGCTTTTTCACATTCTCCGGGTAAAGCCCCGTATAGCGAAGCGCGATGGCGCCTCCCATCGAGTGCGCCACGATGGTCAGCGGCGCCAGCCCCTTCTGGTGAATGAGCTGCGCAATGTCATAGACATAGTCGTTGATCTCATAGGAGCTGCCGACCATCCATTGGCTGTCGCCATGCCCGCGCAGGTCCGGCGCGATGATGTGGTAGCGGTCGCGAAGCGCCTCTGCCGTCCAGTCCCAGTTCCGGCAATGGTCGCGCCCGCCATGGATCATCAGCATGGGCGGTTTGCCCTCATTGCCCCAATCCACATAGTGAAGCCGCAGCCGCTGCGAAAAATAATTATGCGAGGCCGGGCCGATCTGCGAGCTGGCGCTGTCAGTCATTATGGGGCTTGTCCTTCTTCATTCCGTCGCTTGGGGCCCAGATTACCGTGAACCGCCCCGCCCGCCAAACGGCGGGCAGTTCAGCCTCTCAGCCCACCCTCCCCTCGGGGAGGGTCGAACGGCTGAAGGCCGTTTGGGGCGGGGGCGGCGAAGGCCCTGAGCCATGCGAAGGGCAGGGCGGGTTTCGCTCCGCAGATTCTGCGGATATTGATCCGTACACAAACGAAAACGCCCTCCGCTGGCGGGAGGGCGTCACGCGCTCTTGGGGAAGGAGCGGGTATAAAAAGCGAAGAGGGCGACGCGGATCGGGCGGCGGGAACGTACATCCGGCTCCCGTGCCCTTGAGGCTTGCGAATTGCGAACCTCCGCGTCTCGAAACGATATGGAGGAGTGCGCCGTTGATTGCAAGCCGCTAGGCCTGGTGTCGCGAAATCTTCATGTGCCGCCACAGCCCCAGCAGTGCGAGCGCCAGCATGATGTGCACGGCGAGAACGGGCGGCCAGCCGAACAGATAAATGATGTCGTTCGCGAGCCCCGGCTTGAAGGGCCCGCCGCCAAAGGCAAGGCCGCGTGTGCCGAAGACCGCGTTGAAGGCGGCAGGCACGGTGAAAAGCCACGCCGTCACCAGCGCCGACCAGAAGAACCAGGTGAATTGCTTTTTGCTGAGCGCCATGAAGCGCCCGCCGAGCCCGAGCGCCATCAGCATCAGCCCTTGCGTGATCCCTTCCATATGCGCCATGCGCCAGCCGCGCGCGTCGTTGGGGATCGACACCTCGATATCGATGGGCAGAGGCCACAGCACGATCCGCCCGAGCAGCGCAAAGAACCAGACCCAGCCGATCAGAACGGCGAGCGCGATCAGCGCCACTCCGTTGAGCAGAAGCAGCGCGCGCATGCGCTCGCTCATCGTTCCGCTCCCCGGAATATTTTTGGAAACATTCCCGGAATTTTCAGCACTCATCGCCATCCCCCTCCCGTCAGGCTGTTGTTCTCGCGGCATGCGGCACAGGCTCGCGCTGGTCGAGGCGCGTCGTGTCGAGCCGCCCCGCGGCCTCGCCGTCTTTCGTGAAAAGCCGCGCCCAGGCGAGCGCCCATGCAGGGTCGGCCACTTGCCTCGGGCTGTAGCCGGGCACCAGAATGCGCACGAGCTTCGGTGTGAGTTTCCAGAAGATGCGAATGAGCAGCCGCGCCAGCGCGAGCCGCGAGCGCAGGTTCCGCCACAGCCCGTCTTCCTTCAGCAGTTCGCGGTAGCCCGCGCGCGTCAGCAGAAAAATATGTGTTGCCGCATGAAGGAAGCCGCCCACGCGCCGGAAGTAGTTGCCTGCCACATGTTCGAACACGTCATAGGCGACATTCTTGTGTTCGATCTCTTCCACGAAATGCCACAGCACCAGCGAGGCAACGCCGCTCTCGCTCTCGCCGAACAGGAAGTCGCGGTCCTCGATCAGCATTTCGCCGATGGCGAGTGCCATGGATTCGAATCCCTCCGCATAGGCGAGATTCGAGGCGAGGCTGCCGCTTGCTTCGATCCGCTTGTAGGACGCGTCGATCTTCGCTTCCAGCTTCTCGATGGACCGGTAGCCGCGCGCCTTCAGCTCCTCGTTGAACTTGCGGTGCTGGCGGTAATGCGATGCCTCCTGGCTCACATAGGAGTCGAGCTCGCGCCGCAAGGCCTCGTCGCGGATCTGCGCTCGCGCCAGGCGCATGGTGCGGATGAGGTAGGGTTCGAGATAGGGCATGGCCAGCGAGGCCGCGTTGACGATCTGCGAGAATTCGGGCCGCTTCGCGTTCCAGTGGCCGCTCATTGTCTGCGGATAGGCAAAGCCCATCTGCCGCACGGTCATCCGGTTCGCGGCGTTTCCTGCTGCCTCCTCCGTTCCGTCGCGCGCCAGCATGGCCGCCCCCGATTAGAGTGTTTCCTCTAAATAGACTAATCCCTCTAATTTTCATCTCTGTCAAGTCTGTGCCGTGTCTGGAGGGCGCGGTGTGAACGCGGTATGAAAATGCATGAGCAATCGCGACCGCATTCTTGAGTACGCCCTCACCCTCATGAACGAGGAGGGGGCGGAGGCTGCCAACACCACGCGCATCGCCGCCGAGCTCGGCATCAGTCCGGGCAATCTCTACTATCACTTCCGAAACCGGGAGGAGATCGTCCGCGTCCTCTTCGAGACGTTGCAGGCGGAGTTCCGGGCTGTCCTTGTGGAAGATGTGGGCCCGCCTATCCGGCCTGCACGGTTCGCCGCTTTCTATCTGCGAAGTTTCGACCTCGCCTGGCGCTACCGGTTTTTCTTCGGCGGCTTGCTCGGCTTGTTGCGTCGCGACGAGGAGCTTGCGCGCAGCTATCGCGCACTCCAGGAGTGGGCTATTGGCGAACTGGAAAGCATCGCCGGTCAGCTCGTGAAGGATGGCAGCATGTCGCGACCGCGTGGCCGCGATGGTCTGCGCTCCGTCGCTCTCAATACCTGGCTCATCTGGATGAACTGGATTCGCTTCCTTCAGATTTCAGGCAAGGAAGCCGTTACGCCCTCCGACGTGGCGGCAGGCGCAAACCAGCTCTTCGATGTGCTGGTGCCCTATCTCGATCCTGTTTTCGAAAAAGCAGCCCGCCGCGTTCTCGCGCGCGACCTGCCAGGGTGAGGCGCGCATCCTTGTTGTGTGCGCTTTATCCCCGGCCCCGGGGACAAGTGAGTCTTTTGTGACGGTTCGGTGACGTTTTGGTGACGGTGAGCCTTTCTTGTCCCCGCACCCGGGCACAAGTTTCGGCCATTGCTCCGTAAGAAGACGATGTAAAATCAGGCCTTTGCGGGGTCCGTTCCAGCTGCACCCGAAAGCGGCCCAACCTCGCGCCGGAACATGATTTTTCCGTAGGACGCCGGCAGCAGGCGTTGCAGCAGATCGATGATTTTTGCGTCGATACCGATGAGGATGCGGGGCTTGTCTTTGGCGATGCCGTTGACGATCGTCTTCCCGGCTTTCTCAGGCGTCGTCATCGCAAGCTTGTCGAAACCCGATGCTGCTTCTTCGCGCTCCGTCGCTTGCGTGCTTTGCAGGAAGCGCGCATTGCGCACGATGTTCGTCTTGATGCCACCCGGATGCACACAGGAAACCTTGATCCGTGTACCCTTCATTTCATGTCGCAGTGCTTCCGTGAAGCCGCGTATGGCAAACTTCGCGGAGTTGTAGGCGGCCTGGCTCGGCACGGAGACGATGCCGAAAATGCTCGACACATTGACAATGTGTCCTTCGCCCTTCTTCTGGATTTGCGGCAGGAAGGCCTTGGTGCCATAGACCATGCCCCAGAAGTCGATATTCATCACCCATTCGAAGTCTTCGTAGGAGAGGTCGTCCACGCGCGCGATCTGCGCCACGCCGGCATTGTTGACGACGATGTCCGCACCACCCAGCGATTCCACTTCCTGCGCGAAAGCGTAAACGGCATCGCGGTCAGCCACGTCCACGAGATAAGTCGAGACCTTGCCGCCGGCGGCCTCGATCCGTTTCGCCGTTTCGGCAAGGCCGGCCCGGTCGAGATCGGAGATCGCCAGCCGCGCACCTCGTCTCGCGAGTTCGAGTGCCGTGCCTCGTCCGATGCCGCTTGCCGCACCTGTCACCACCGCCAGTTTGCCGCTGATCGTCGTCATTGCCGCCCTCGTCCTTGCGCTGTTCGATTTGGCGCTAGCCTATGCAAATTCACATGAATGTCACGTAGCGTAACGCGTTGTTTTGTCGTCCGCTGGATCTTTCCCGGGCCTCGCAAGCGGTTCATCGTATTGTCGTCGCGAAATCCGTGTTCAAGTGTTACCACGATGATATGAGTTGGGGCTTCGAGGTCTGACGGTAGTAGAGAATGGCGGCAACGGAAGAAGGCGGATCAAGGTTCTCGCGGGGCAGGGCGCATCTGAGAGATTTCGCGGCCCGGTGGACGGGGACGCGCACTTTCGTTGTTTCGTCTGCTATCCTCTTTCTTTCCTTGGGGGTGACGGGTGCGCTTCATCCCGTCGCAGCCATTCTGAGTTTCTTTTTCCTGGCGGGCATTTCGGGCGCGCGGTTCATGGCCGTGGGCGAGACGGCGCCGATCCGCATTGGCCTTTCGCGCAACGATGAAAGTGCCGCTGCGCTGGGCGGCGGTGCGGCTGTTGCGCTTCTCGATCGTTTGCCCGATCCGGTTCTTGTTGTAGACGGTTCGGGGCGTGTCATCTATGCGAACGGCGCCGGAGAAATGCTGGTCGGAAAGGGCGCGTTCGGCCGTCATGTCGTGACGGTTCTGCGCAGCGCACCGCTTGTCGAAGCGGTCAACGGTGTCATCGGGGATGGCGAAACGCGGACCATCGAATATGCGGTGCCCGTTCCCGTGCAGCGCAATTACAGCGCTTTCGTTTCCTCCGTTCAGGGCGTCGCTCCAGCCTCCAAATATGTCCTTGTACTGCTCCGCGATGTCACGGAGTCGCGACGGATAGAGGCCATGCGGGCGGACTTTGTAGCCTTTGCAAGCCATGAGTTGAAGACTCCGCTTGCTTCGCTCTCCGGTTTTATCGACACCCTGCGCGGTCACGCGAAAGAAGATCCCGAGGCGCGCGACAAGTTTCTCGCGATCATGGCGGATCAGGCAACACGCATGCGCCGTCTGATCGAGGACCTGCTGTCTCTGTCGCGCATCGAGTTGCGCGAGCATGTGCGGCCTTCCGATGCGGTCGATCTCATCGGGGTTGCAAACGACATTGCGGATGGGCTGAAGCCGCTTGCCGATCAGTATGATGTGGCGATCGGAGTCACGGCGCCGGCCTCGCTTCCAAAGGTGCTCGGTGACCGCGATGAACTCGCTCAAGTTGTGCAGAACCTTGCAGACAATGCGCTGCGCTATGGCCGCGCGGGCAAGCGTATCGATATCTCGCTGAGCCCTGACGAAAAGGGCGGCAAACCCGTTGTGCGCCTCACTGTGCGCGACCATGGGCCAGGCATCGCAAAAGAGCACATCCCGCGGCTCACCGAGCGCTTTTATCGTGTCGACGCCGCGGCCAGCCGTGCTCGCGGTGGCACAGGTCTTGGCCTTGCCATCGTCAAGCACATCGTGAACCGCCATGAGGGCACACTCTCCATTGAGAGCGAGCTCGGACATGGAGCTGCCTTTTCGGTGCTGCTCCCGGTCGTGCCTCAATCGTAAAATCTAAATTTTCTGACATTCGTAAAAGTGTCACGAAACCGTCGTAAACCTTTTGCGACGGCTCGATAGCGTGCGCCGGCCTGAGGGTTAACAGCCACTGGAATTCACTTGGCGAATTCACACAAGGCTCGGGCGCACAGGGGGGCTGACTGTGGTTGCCCGGTGCCCGGCATCACATGACTGGAGAATGAACGTGAAACTCAAATCCCTGACGATGGCCGCGACGGTTGCCGTCGCTGCTTTTTCGGTGGCCGGCGTTGCGCACGCCCGCGACCAGATTTCGATTGTCGGCTCCTCGACCGTGTTCCCCTACACACAGGCCGTGTCCGAACAGTTTGCCAACGAGACGGGTAGCCCCGCTCCGGTCGTCGAATCCACGGGTACCGGCGGCGGCATGAAGATCTTCTGCGGTGGCATCGGCGCCGAGCATCCGGACCTTACGGGCGCGTCGCGCGCCATGAAGAAGTCCGAATACGAGGCTTGCCAGGCAAACGGCGTGAAGAGCGTCACCGAAGTTCTCATCGGTTATGACGGTCTCTCCATCGCCGTCTCCCGCAAGGGCAAGGCGCTCGATCTGACGAAGAAGCAGCTTTACCTCGCCCTCGCGAAGGACGTGGTGGTTGACGGCAAGTTCGTGCCGAACCCCAACAAGAAGTGGAGCGACATCGACAGCTCTCTTCCCGACACCGAAATCACGGTCTTCGGCCCGCCGCCTACGTCGGGCACGCGCGACGCCTTCGTCGAACTCGTGATGCGTGAAGGCTGCAAGGAGTTTGATGTCGTCAAGGCGATGGAAAAGGCCGACATGAAGAAGGCCTGCAGCCCGATGCGCACCGACGGTCCGTTCATCGAAGCCGGTGAAAACGACAACCTGATCGTTCAGCGTCTCGATGCGGACTCGAATGCCTACGGTATCTTCGGTTACTCCTTCCTCTACGAGAACCAGGACAAGCTTCAGGCCGTGAAGGTCGAAGGTGTTGCGCCCGCGACCGAAACGATCGCGGACGGTTCCTACAAGGTCTCGCGTCCGCTGTTCTTCTACGTGAAGAACGCGCATCGCGGTGTGATCCCCGGTCTCGACGAATTCGTTGCCGAGTATGTCAGCGAAGACTCGATGGGTGATGGTGGTTATCTCTCCGAGCGTGGTCTCATCCCCCTCTCGGCCGAAGATCGCGAAAAAGTTCGCAACGCCGCCCTCAAAGGCGCGGACATGTCCGCACCGAAATAACGATCAATACCACCCGGCGCCTGGGGCGCCGGGTGGCTCTTCTTCCAGAGCGTCGGGATTCATCCCTTCAGGGCGAGATTCATGTCTGTAACGATGCTTTTCATAACGATCCTTGTGCTCGCCCTGCTCGGTTACTTGCTTGGCCGGGCCAATGCTTCCGGTCTCAAGGCTTCCGGTAACGCACTTCACTCGATCCCGCCCTATCACGGGTACTATGTGGCACTCTGGTGTGGTCTTCCGGCTCTCCTTCTCATTCTCGTCTGGCAGGCGGCGCAAGGCAGCGTTGTCGACCAGTTGCTCATCGCGAGCCTGCCCGGTCACCTGACCGACGGTGTTTCGCCCGCGCGCATCTCGCTGATGCTGGGCGAAATCAAGAATGTCGCGGCAGGACGCGTTTTCGGTACGCCGGAACAGGCGATCATAGAAGCGGCCGAGACATACAAAACCTTCCAAAACACAGCGGGATATGCACTCGTCGTCTGCGGCCTCTCCGCCGCGGTGGCGGGTATAGCCTTTGCCCGCGCGCGTCTTTCGCCGGAGTTTCGCGCTCGTAATCGTGTGGATGGGATTCTTCGAGGCCTGCTGATCCTGTCTTCCATCATTGCCATTCTCACCACGCTCGGAATCATTCTCTCTCTCGTCATTGAGAGCCTCGCCTTTTTTGCACGCGTGCCCGTTTTCTCCTTCCTCTTCGGAATGGAATGGAGCCCGCAAATGGCGATGCGGTCCGATCAGATCGCGGCCGAAGGCGCATTCGGCGCGGTACCGGTGTTCTGGGGCACGATCTTCATCAGCGCCATCGCGATGTTTGTTGCGTTGCCGGTCGGCCTTTTCTCGGCGATCTATCTTGTTGAATATGCCGACAAGCGAATTCGCTCCGCGGTGAAGCCGCTTCTGGAGGTTCTTGCCGGCATTCCGACCATCGTTTACGGCTTCTTCGCGGTGCTGACGGTGGCGCCCTTTATTCGCGAGTTCGGCATGTCCATGGGTCTGGATGTCGCCTCGAACAGCGCGCTCGCCGCTGGCGGGGTCATGGGCATCATGTTGATCCCGTTCATCTCTTCATTTTCGGACGATGCGATTTCCGCGGTACCTCAGTCGATGCGTGACGGTGCTTATGCGCTCGGCGCGACCAAGGCGGAGACAATTCGCCAGGTGTTGCTGCCGGCGGCACTCCCCGGCATCGTCGGTGGCGTTCTGCTTGCGACAAGCCGCGCTATTGGCGAGACCATGATCGTCGTGATGGCCGCCGGGCTCACGGCCACCCTGACCGCAAATCCGCTCGAAGGCGTAACCACGGTTACCGTGCAGATCGTTACGCTTCTGATCGGCGATACAGAATTCGACAGTCCAAAAACGCTCGCCGCCTTCGGCCTCGGGCTTGTTCTTTTCATCTCGACCCTGGCGCTCAATATCGTCGCGCTCCAGGTCGTCAAGCGCTATCGGGAACGCTATGAGTGATACGACCGCAAGACCGGGCGAACCGAAACGCGGCGTCTGGTATGAGCCGGATGCTAAGCTGAGGCGGCGGCATGCTGCCGACAAGCGTCTCCGTGCCTACGGCATCGCAGCGATTGTATTCGCTCTCGCAATGCTGGCGACATTGGTCGGTACCATCGCGATCACCGCGGCACCTGCCGTAACGCAGACCATGGTGACGCTTGAAGTGGTGGTGCCGGAAGGGGCGGTCGACCCGACGGATCCGCGCGGCGGCAGCTATCAGAAGATACTGAACGAATCGATCGCCCGCATTTTTCCTGATGTCGATGCGCCGCGCGAGTTGAGAGAGTTGCGTCAGCTCTTCAGCAATGGCGGACAATATGCGCTTCGCGACAAGGTGGTGGCCGATCCTTCCCTGATCGGACGCACATTCGAAGTCACCTTTCCGCTTTCGGATATCGGCGACCAGCTCCACAAGGGCGTCATCGACCGCGATCTGCCGCCCGACTACCGTCGCGTCAGCGATACGCAGATCGGCTGGTATGATCGCCTCGTCGAACAGGGTCGCATTTCCGCGCCGCTCAACTGGGGCATGATCTTCAATGCCGATAGCCGCTTCCCGGAACTCGCCGGATTGTGGGGTGCGCTCATCGGCTCCTTCTATGCGCTGCTCATATGCTTCATCGTAAGCTTCCCCGTCGGCATTGCCGCTGCTGTCTACCTTGAGGAATTTGCGCCGAAGAACCGCTTCACCGATATCATCGAGGTCAATATCAACAACCTGGCGGCCGTTCCTTCCATCGTGTTCGGTCTTCTCGGTCTTGCTGTGTTTCTCAACTTCTTTGGCATGCCGCGCTCTGCTCCCATTGTTGGCGGTCTCGTCCTCTCGCTGATGACGCTGCCGACGATTATCATTGCCACGCGCGCCGCGCTGAAGGCTGTTCCCCCCTCGATCCGCGAAGCGGCCATCGGTGTTGGCGCTTCGAAGATGCAGACGGTCGGCCACCATGTTCTGCCGCTCGCCATGCCCGGCATTCTGACGGGCACGATCATCGGCCTGGCTCAGGCGCTTGGTGAGACAGCCCCGTTGCTTCTGATCGGCATGAACGCGTTCATCACGGCCGCCCCGGACAGCATGTTCAATCCCTCGACCGCCTTGCCGACCCAGATTTACATCTGGGCCGACAGCCCGGAGCGAGGTTTTACCTCGCGCACCTCGGCGGCCATCATCGTTCTGCTTGGGTTCCTTGTTTGCATGAACGCAATCGCGATTTACATGCGCAAACGTTTTGAAAGAAGGTGGTGACATGACAACCCTGGATGCCACTGAAGTGTCAGGAATGATTATGAACAAGACAGCCGAAGAAGCGGGAGCGCTGGCAAAAGCGGCCGCGTCCGCGCAAGCCGGACATGAAACCAAGATCGCGGCGACCAACGTCTCGGTCTTCTACGGTGAAAAGCAGGCGCTCTTCGACGTCTCAATCGATATTCCCGCGCGTCAGGTCATGGCATTCATCGGGCCTTCGGGGTGCGGCAAGTCCACTTTCCTGCGTTGCATCAACAGGATGAACGATACGATCGACATCTGCAGCGTGACGGGCACCATCGAGATCGACGGGGCGAACATCTATGACCCGAAGATAGACCCGGTGCTTCTGCGCGCGCGGGTGGGGATGGTGTTCCAGAAGCCGAACCCATTTCCAAAGTCGATCTATGATAACATCGCCTATGGGCCTCGTATTCACGGCGTGGCGAAGAACGGTTCGGCGATGGATGAGATCGTCGAGACGAGTCTCTCCCGCGCGGGTCTCTGGAAAGAGGTCAAGGACCGTCTGAATGAGCCCGGTACGGGCCTTTCGGGCGGTCAGCAACAGCGGCTTTGTATCGCCCGTGCCATCGCGGTTAATCCCGATGTCATCCTGATGGACGAGCCTTGTTCGGCTCTCGATCCGATCGCAACGGCCAAGGTCGAAGAGCTGATCGACGAACTCAGGCAGCATTACACCATCGTCATCGTGACGCATTCCATGCAGCAGGCGGCGCGCGTGTCGCAGAAGGCGGCATTCTTCCATCTCGGCAATCTGATCGAGGTCGACGAGACGGAAAAGATGTTCACCAATCCGACCGACAAACGCACACAGGATTACATCACCGGCCGCTTCGGCTGACCGCTCCCATGCGAGCAAAAGGAGATTTGGGTGTGACCCAGCATACGGTTAAATCCTTCCAGGAAGAGCTCGATACGCTCTCTGCGAATATTGCCCAGATGGGCGGGCTCACCGAAGCCCAGCTCTCCGCGGCCATCGAAGCAGTCGTTCGACGCGACACGCAACTTGCCGAGCGCACGATCCTCGAGGATCAGCGTATCGATTTGCTGGAGGCGGAAATCGAGGCGCACGCCATTCGCATGATCGCGCTGCGCCAGCCCATGGCCACGGATCTGCGTGAGGCGATTGCGGCGATCAAGATTTCGATCGACCTGGAGCGTATCGGCGACCTTGCAAAGAACATTGCGAAGCGCGCCATCGTTCTTCAAAGCGATTTCGAAGGTGCGAACCGCCTTATTCAGGGCATTTCCCGAATGGGCCGTCTTGCCCAGCGCCAGCTCAAGCATGTGCTCGATGCCTATTCGAGCCGGGAGGCACAGGCCGCGATGGAGGTATGGCGCGACGACGAGGAAATCGACGCGATGTACAACTCCGTCTTTCGCGAACTTCTTACCTACATGATGGAGGACCCTCGGACGATCGGGGTCTCCACGCATCTTCTTTTTGTTGCGAAAAACATCGAACGGATCGGCGACCATGCGACGAATATCGCCGAGACGGTCAGCTATCTCGTCACCGGCGAATGGGTGAGCGACGAGCGCCCGAAGAGCGACACGACCAGCACGACAGCGGTAGAGACCGGTAGTTAGAGGAGGCACCTTCGCCATGGGAATAACGCTTGCCCGTCGCGGCGAACAAGGTCAGGCTTCAGTAGAGAGCTTGGAAAAGATTCGGACCGTTGCCGGCGATACGGAAGCGGCACCGTCCGATCGCAGTCAATTCGATCGCAGAATGAAACCGACCGTTATGATCGTCGAGGACGAAGAGGCGCTGCTGACGCTCCTTCAGTACAATCTCGACAAGGAAGGCTACAAGGTTCTCGCCGCTGCGGACGGCGAGGAGGCGGATTTGATGATTCGCGAAACGACACCGGATCTCATCCTGTTGGACTGGATGTTACCCGGTCTCTCCGGCATAGAGCTTTGCCGGCGCCTTCGCGGCCGGGCAGAGACCCGTAATGTTCCGATCATCATGATTACCGCTCGCGGCGAGGAAACGGATCGAATCCGTGGCCTCGACATCGGTGCAGATGACTACGTAACGAAGCCTTTCTCTATGACGGAGCTCCTTGCCCGTATCCGGGCGGTGATGCGGCGCATACGCCCCGCCCTCACCGAGGATCTCGTCACCTTCGGCGACATTGTTCTCGACAGGGCGGCGCATCGTGTGAGGCGCGGCGACCGTGAGGTTCGCCTCGGGCCGACGGAATATCGCCTCCTTGATCACCTGATCCAGTATCCGGGGCGTGTTTTCAGCCGCGAACAGCTGCTTGATGCCGTCTGGGGGTCGGATGTCTATGTTGAGGCGCGCACGGTCGATGTCCATGTCGGGCGCCTTCGCAAGGCGCTCAGCATCAAGGGCGAGAAGGATCCGATCCGTACTGTCCGCTCGGCGGGCTATTCGCTGGACGAACAATTTCACAGCTGACGGTACCCGCAAGGGTTTATGTCCTGACCTCACGCAAAGGAAAACCGGCAACCACATTCTGTGGATGCCGGTTCCTTCCCCTCGAGTGCCCCCGGGCTCGCCCCCGGAAAACCCTGATTGATCTGCTCTAGCTGACCAGACGTTCCTTGCGCATGCGATCACGCTCCCGATTCCGCCTTGCCTGTGCAGGCTGATAGGCCATTCGCGCATGCTCTGTGCAGTAGGGGGCGCCGTGCTCGGCGCCGCGACCGCAGAAATGGAAACCCGGACGTCCCGGATCACCGATCGGCCATTTGCAGGTATGTTCTGTGAGGGTAAGCACCGTGGCACGCTGCACAGGTTCGAGACCGCGCTCTTCGGCCTGCGAGGATTCGGATTTCTGTGCGCTCTGGTTCTGCGCCTGTTCCTCCTCGCGCGGTTCCGCCGTCAACGGGTCGGGACGGCCGCGCACAAGCGTACGGGGTGCCTGAGGCCGCGCACGGGCAGGACGGCTCGGCATGGCGCGCCCGGACAGGCCCAGGCGATGCACCTTGCCAATCACGGCATTGCGGGTCACGCCGCCGAGTTGCTTGGCAACCTGGCTGGCGCTCAGGCCTTCGGCCCAGAGCTTCTTCAGCAGTTCCACGCGTTCATCGGTCCACATGATCTTACCTTCCCCTTCGGGGCCTCCTCCGGCCCGGTTGGATGCCCGGAATTCCGCCTGATTCCGGCATCACCTACGAAACCAGCCATGTACCCGGCACATGTGGAACCTCACGGGCACCACTAGATTTCGTAGGCATTAACGAAGAATATACAATATCCGGGGGCAAAATCGCAACATGCGCGCACGGCAGAAGGGGGCTTATCCACAGAAAAGAGCGGAGAACAGCGGCATTTCCCGCTTGTACCCGCGCTTTTGCGGCCTCACATGGGGAAAGCCCGTATATCGATGGCGGGCTCGTCCTCATTGCCCGCCGCGCCACTCTGGCGTATGCCTCGGCACCCCGCCGAAATAAGCCGAACTAACAACGAGACAGTCCATGAGCTTCACTCCCTATCCGCAGGAAGGCACTCGCCGCTTCGGTGCAGTCAACTGGCTGGGCGTCTGGACGCTCTATGTGAAAGAGGTTCGCCGTTTCTGGAAGGTGATGACGCAGACGGTCGCGGCGCCGGTCATTACGACGCTGCTCTATCTTGCGATTTTTGCGCTCGCCATCGGCAAGTTCCGGCCCGATGTGCATGGTGTCCCTTTCATCGAGTTTCTGGCGCCGGGCCTTGTCATGATGACGATGATCCAGAATTCCTTCGCCAACACTTCTTCCTCGATCCTGATTTCCAAGATCCAGGGCAATATCGTCGATGTGCTGATGCCACCGCTTTCGGCCGGTGAGCTGAATGTCGGCATTGCGATGGCTGGTGTCACGCGCGGTGTCGTCTGTGGCTGCGTCACGACGCTTGCCATGCTTCCCTTCGTGCATATGGGGGCCGCCCATATCTGGGCGATTGTCTTCTATGCGGTAGGCGCATCGCTGATGCTGTCGTTGCTGGGGATGCTGGGTGGCATCTGGTCGGAAAAATTCGACCATCTGCAGGCGGTAACGAACTTCGTCATTCTGCCGCTCACTTTCCTGTCGGGCACCTTCTATTCGGTGACGCAGCTGCCCGACTTTGCCCACAACCTGACCAAGTGGAACCCGGTTTTCTATCTGATCGACGGCTTCCGTTATGGCGTTACGGGCCATGCGGACGGTTCGATTGCGACCGGCATCGCCATCGTCGTGGGCGTCAACGCGCTGCTCTGGACGGTCTGCCACGTGCTTTTTCGTACCGGCTATCGCCTGAAGGCCTGAGAAGGGCCAAAATCAGCCTTCAGAAGGCCTGTATCGGTGCGTATGCGCGTGATTGACAGACTTGGTTCCTCGCCCTAATACTCCTTTGCTTCTCGAACTGCCGCCCCTTGCAGGCGGCATTTTCTATTGGGCGCCCGGTCAAGGGACCGGCGAGGAGCCCCCGAAAGGGGCCAAAAGGGTGTGATCGTTATGATCCTGAGCGGGAAACGACGAGGCTGATAGCGAAGTGGCCGGGGCGCGACGAGTGCCCGGGCCTTGCAGGAAACTGCTGTCTCGCCGGACCGTCGGAGCCCCGCCGCCGCAAGGAAACCCCCGCGGCATTCTCTCCGTCATTCCGTGAACAGCATTGCTCAGGATTTTATGAGAAGGACTGACTCCCGTGATTACGCCTGTTCTGCCGACCTATGCGCGGGCCGATCTTGAATTTGAAAGGGGCGAAGGCCCCTACCTGGTGACTGCGAAGGGCGAGCGCTATCTCGACTTCGGTGCCGGCATCGCCGTCAACGCTTTCGGCCATGCCCATCCCCGGCTTATCGCTGCCTTGATGGAGCAGGCACAGAAGGTCTGGCACACCTCGAACATCTACCGCGTTCCCGGCCAGGAAAAGCTCGCCCGCATGCTTGTCGAAGCGACATTTGCCGACACCGTCTTCTTCACCAATTCGGGGGCGGAAGCTCTCGAATGCGCGATCAAGATGGCGCGCAAATACCACGCCGCAGGCGGCGCGCCTGAGCGCTACGAACTCATCACGATGGAAGGTGCTTTCCACGGACGCACACTGGCGACCATCGCGGCTGGCGGCCAGAAGAAATATCTCGAAGGCTTCGGTCCGGCGATGCCCGGATTCCCGCAAGTCCCCTTCGGTGATTTGAACGCCCTCAAGGCTGCGATTGGTCCGGCGACGGCAGGCATTCTGATCGAGCCGATCCAGGGCGAGGGCGGCATCCGCGTGATCCCCAATGAGATGCTGCGAGATATCCGGGAGCTCTGCGACGAGGCGGGCATCCTTCTTGTCCTCGACGAAGTGCAGACGGGCGTTGGCCGTACTGGCAAGCTCTTCGCTCATGAACTTGCGGGCATCGCGCCGGACATCATGGCCATTGCAAAGGCGTTGGGCGGCGGCTTTCCCGTCGGTGCTTGCCTGGCAACGGAAGAGGCGGCGCGCGGCATGACGGCGGGCACGCACGGCTCGACCTTTGGCGGCAATCCGCTGGCGATGGCGGTTGCGAGTGCGGTCATGGAGATGGTGCTCGATGAGAATTTTCTTCCGCATGTGAACATGCTGGGCCTGAAACTCCGTCAGAAACTCGCCATGCTCGCGGATCAATATCCACGGGTGATCGAGGGGGTGCGTGGCGAAGGTCTGATGCTCGGCATCAAGTGCAAGGTTGTGAATACCGATCTGGTTGCGGCCTTGCGCGCGGAACACATGCTGACTGTCGGCGCAGGCGACAATGTCGTGCGCCTTCTGCCGCCACTCAACATTGAAGAGAAGCATCTCGAAGAGGCACTCGAAAAGCTGGGCAATGCCTGTGCGAAAATCGACGCAGGCCTTGAGGAAGAAGCTTCCGCCTCGGGAGCAAAGTCATGAGCACTCGGCATTTTCTCGATCTCGATGAGGTCTCGCCGGCGGATATTCGGACGATTCTTGAAAGCTCCAGGCAGCGCAAATCCGCGCGCATCGGTCTGGGGCATGCAGAGCCCGACGCGGACAAGCCGCTCAAGGGCAAGCTTCTCGCAATGATCTTCGAAAAGCCCTCGACGCGCACACGCGTTTCCTTCGATGTCGCCATGCGCCAGCTTGGCGGCGAGACGCTGCTGTTGAATGGCAACGATACGCAGCTCGGGCGCGGCGAGACCATCGCCGACACGGCACGCGTACTCTCGCGCTATGTCGACGCGATCATGATCCGCACGACAGACCACAAGCATCTGCTGGAGCTTGCGGAATACGCGAGTGTGCCGGTTATCAACGGCCTGACAGATCGCTCCCATCCGTGCCAATTGATGGCGGATGTCATGACCTTTGAGGAACATAAGGGGCCGGTTGCAGGGCGCCGTATCGCCTGGGTTGGCGACGGCAACAACATGGTAACGTCCTGGATTCATGCCGCGACGCAGCTCGATTTCGAGTTGCGGCTCGCATGCCCCCCGGAACTGGCGCCGAGTGCCGAAGCGCTTGCATGGGCAAAAAGCCGAAAGGCGAATGTCGTGCTGACGACCGACCCGTATGAAGCGGTCAAGGATGTGGACTGCGTCAACGCGGATACCTGGGTCTCCATGGGTGACAGTGAAGAGACGGCCGCTCGCCGCCATAATCTTCTTGCACCCTATCAGGTGAACGAGCGTCTGATGACGGCGGCGGGCAAGGAAGCGATCTTCATGCACTGCCTGCCTGCGCATCGCGGCGAGGAGGTGACGGCGGATGTGATCGATGGTCCGTCTTCCGTGGTCTTCGACGAGGCGGAAAACAGGCTGCACGCGCAAAAGGGCGTCCTCGCCTGGTGCTTTCAGTAATATTGGCGGGCAGAACCGGGAGTCTTCGTGAGCAGTTCAATCGGTGTCGCTATTGACGATCTCGTCCAGCCGTTCCAGATCGAGGGTCTGGGCATTCGCGGGCGGGTCGTCCGCCTCGGACCGCTGGTCGACCGTGTGCTGACTTCGCATGCCTATCCCGAACCCGTATCGCGGCTTCTCGGTGAGGCGCTGGCGTTGACGGCCATGATCGGCTCCGCGCTGAAGTTCGACGGCCGTTTCATCTTGCAGACGCAGGGCGATGGTCCGGTCAGCATGCTTGTCGCGGACTATGAAGCGCCAGGGAAAATTCGCGGTTATGCGATGATGAACGCCGAGCGGGTCGCCGAGGCAATCGAGGCGGGCCGCACCGAGCCGGCCGATCTGATGGGGAGCGGACATCTCGCGCTTACGATCGATCAGGGTCCGGACATGGCGCCGTACCAGGGGATCGTCGCGCTCCATCCAGACGGTCTCAGCCATAGCGCACATGAATATTTTGCGAATTCGGAGCAGGTGGCGACCCGCATCCGCCTTGCTGCCGGTCCTTTCTATCATCGCGAAGAAACGGGGCCGGAAAAGAACTGGCGCGCGGGCGCCATCATGATCCAGCACATAGCGCGGGATGGTGGCCTGACCGGCTACCGCGAGGGCGATGATGACGAGCGTCCCTATACGGATGAGGAGGAGGCATGGAACCGCGCCTCGATCCTGCTCGCCACGGTGGAAGATCACGAATTGCTCGATCCCGAGATCGAGCCCACCCGGCTTCTTTTCCGCTTGTTCCACGAGGATGGTGTACGTGCCTATGACCCCTCTCCTGTCGAGTTTTCCTGTCATTGCTCGCGTGATCGCATGAGTTCCGTTCTACGCTCTTTCGGCGGTCATGAAATCGACGAAATGGCGCAAGAAGGTATCATTACCGTGACCTGCGAATTCTGCAGCGAGGTCTACATTTTCGAGCCCGCCGAGTTGAAGGAAGGGCTGAATTGAAAGAGGCACGAAATTGACTCGTACCGAAAGCCGGCACTCTTTTTTCCTGCGCATCTTTTCAGTCGTGTTTCTTCTGCCGCTGCTCGCGGCATGTGCGGGCGATCCGCCCGCTGCAAATGTGCCGCAATCCGTTTCTTTCGAGGCACGGCCTGCCTTCCGCATTCCGGTTGCCTTTGTCGCCGTCGACAGCCATTTCACCTCTTCCGGGCGCGCTCCTTATGTCGAGCATCTGCACAATGTCTCGCCCGAGACGATTGCGCGCTCATGGGCGCAGGCGCGCCTCGTCGCCACGGGCGGTTCGGGCACGGCGTCGCTCGCCATTCTGGATGGGACAGTGATCTCCGAGCAGCTCGACAAGAAGGGCGGTCTCACCGGCGTCTTCGGCGATCAGCTCGACACGCGGCTGAAGGCGCGCCTCAAGGCACGCTTGACCATCGAGAAGCCCGACGCCGAAGGAAACCCCGCATCATGGACCGCCAATGTAGACGCCACCGCGGAACGCACCATTCTGGAAAGCGCGAGCCTCAATGAGCGCGATGAGGCCTATGCGGCTTTGATGCAGAGCCTTGCCCGGCAATTCGACGCCGCGCTTACCGCCGAAGTCGAACGCAGCATGGGCCCGGTACTGCGCTAGCCCTCTGCGCAAAAAAAAGGAAAACGCAGGGCCTTCATCCCGCGCTTAGATCGATCGCCCGGAGACGTGGTCAACGAGCCGCTTCATGAATTTTTCGCATTCCGCAAGCTGCGAGAGCTCGACAAACTCGTCGGGCTTGTGCGCCTGTGCGATGTCGCCCGGCCCGCAGATGACGGTCGGAATATCCGCAAGCTGAAAAAGCCCGGCTTCCGTATTGTAGGAGACCGCTTCGGCCGAATTGCACTGCGCGAGCTTCATGACGAGCGTCTCGCCCGGATCGCCGTCAAGTGCCGCCAGTCCCGGCGATTGCGCGCGCGTGATCGTTTCGATTTTTGCGCCGGCAAAGACCTTGCGCATGCGCGGCAGCACATCCTCTTCCGCGAAGGCGTTGAAACGGTCGATGATCTCCGAGGGGGACGCGTCGGGCAGGGGGCGATACTCCCAGACGAAGGAACAGCTCTTCGGAATGATGTTGAGGGCCGTACCGCCCTTGATGGTGCCGATATTGATCGTCGTATAGGGCGGGCTGAACCGGCTGGAGGGATCGCCGTTCTCGCGCATTTCCTCCGCAAGCCTCATCAGGAAAGAGATCAGTTCAACGGCATACTGGATGGCACTGACGCCGAGATGCGTCTGGCTCGAATGGAATTCGAGACCGGTAACGGTCGTGCTGTAGGACTGAATGCCTTTATGCGCGTTGACGACCTTCATCGAGGAGGGCTCGCCGACAATCACGACCTGAGGGCGCGGCAGGCTGCGCACAATGCTTTCGATCATGGGGCGGACGCCGAGGCAGCCCACTTCCTCGTCATAGGAAAGCGCAAGATGGACCGGCACCTTTGGTCCGTCCTTCAGGAATTCGGGAACATAGGCAAGCGCGAGAGCGATGAAGCTCTTCATGTCACTGGTGCCGCGTCCGAAAAGTTTGCCGTCGCGCTCGACAACGCCGAAGGGATCGCTCGACCAGTCCTGCCCCTCCACCGGTACGACATCCGTGTGGCCCGAAAGGACGATCCCGCCTGCCTGGGTGTCGTCGCCAAGCGTAGCGAACAGATTGGCTTTGGTCCCCTCCTCGTTCATCACGCGCCGGGATGAGACGCCGTGGCTCGCAAGGTAGGTCTCCACGAATTCGATCAGTTCGAGATTGGAGAGGTGGCTCGTCGTGTCGAACGAGATGAGCTTTTCGATCATCTCTCTGGGTGAGAAGATTTGCGGCTTGGCCATGAGATCTGTGTTCCGGCAGGAAGAGGGGACGCTTTGAAAGCGTACATCATCCTAAACCGGAGCAGGCCGGGATGCGAGGCGTGTGAAATATCCTAGTGCAGCATTCGCAGGGCATGCGGGCTGTCGAGCGAGAAGGCGGGGATATCGACCTCGAAAGTCTCGCCCTCGTCCGTTTCCATCTCGTAATTCCCGAACATGATGCCGGAGGGCTCGCCGAGCGGTGTGCCGCTCGTATATTCATACCTCTCGCCGGGCTTGAGCACCGGCTGCTCGCCCACCACGCCGGGCCCGCGCACCTCGTGCACATAGCCGCTGGCATCGGTGATTTTCCAGTACCGCGCGCGCAACTTCACCGTCTCACGGCCACGATTTTCAATCGTGACGTGATATGCCCAGACGTAATAATCCTGCTCGGGCTCGGATTGGTCCTCAAGATAGGTCGGCTCGACCAGAATATTGATGGACCGTGTTATGGCGCTGTACATCGGGCGATCCTTGCGCGAGAGCGTCGGTGGTGCGGGACAAGGCCTTCCTGGCCAGGCCCTGCAGGGTTACGTGCCGCATGGACCTTCCGGCAAGCGCCGCAAAGCCCGTCCCCCGCAGAATGCCGACACTAGCGGACACCCTCTAACTTCCTGTTAATAGCGGCGTTTTCAGGGCACAGGGTTAACGCTTTATGCGAGCGCCTGTTCCATGTCCTCGATGAGGTCCGCGGAATCTTCCAGCCCCACTGAAAGACGCAACAATCCTTCCCTGATGCCAAGCTCCTCGCGGACTTCCGGGGTAAGCCTTTGATGGGTCGTCGTCGCGGGATGTGTAATGAGGCTTTTCGAGTCGCCGAGATTGTTCGAAATCTTCACTACCTGCAGTGCATTGGAGAAGCGGAAGGCGCCAGCCTTGCCACCCCTTACCTCGAAGGCGACGATATTGCCGCCCGCTTCCATCTGGCTCATGGCCAGATCGTGCTGGGGATGGCTTGGCAGGCCCGGATAGAAGACACGCCCGATCCCCTTGTGGCCTTCAAGGAAGCGGGCTACGGCCTCTGCGTTTCTCGCATGCTCGCGCACACGCAGGTCGAGTGTTTCGAGGCTCTTCAGCATCACCCAGGCGTTGAACGGGCTGAGGCTCGGTCCGGTCTGGCGCAGGAAATTCGCAAGATAGTCCGAAATGAACTGCTGATCGGCGAGAACCACGCCGCCGAGGCAACGGCCTTGCCCGTCTATGTGCTTGGTTGCCGAATAGACGACCACATCCGCGCCCAGTTCCATCGGCCGCTGCAGCGTCGGCGTGGCAAAGACATTGTCGATGACGAGCTTGGCGCCCGCCGCATGGGCGATGTCCGCAACTGCCTTGATATCGATGATTTCAAGCGTCGGGTTGGATGGGGTCTCAAGGAAGAGGATTTTGGTGTTTGGCTGTACGGCGTTCTTCCAGGCGTCGATGTCGCGCCCGTCGACAAGCGTCGAGGTGACCCCGAAGCGCGGCAACAGGTCTTCCACGATGTAGCGGCAGGAGCCGAACAGGGCGCGCGAGGAAAGAACATGGTCGCCCGCCTTCAGATAGCAGAGCATGGCCGAGGTAACCGCCGCCATGCCTGTCGCTGTCGCGCGGGCATCTTCTGCACCTTCAAGTGCGGCCATGCGTTCCTCGAAGGCCCGCACTGTCGGATTGGAGAAGCGGCTGTAGACGAAACCCGGCTCCTCGTTCTTGAAGCGTCGTTCGGCGGCCTCCATCGAATCGTAGACATAGCCCGAGGTGAGGAACAGGGCCTCGCTTGTTTCGCCGAAAGCTGTGCGGTTCGTGCCGCCATGAACGGCTTCTGTCCGGGGCCGCAGCGTTCGGCCGTCTCGTGTCGTCTTGCTCATCTGGGCTACCCCATAAAAAAACCCCGACCGTGTGGGATCGGGGCTCGCGTCCCGACCTTTTTAGCGAGTTGTTTAACGTGGCCGCAAGCCGGTCGGCTCAAATCACCACGGGATCGGGCGCATTTAAGGGGGAGGGGGTGCCCCCGTCAAGGCTCGATTCGCGTTCTGACACCTTGCAGGCCTTTCCCCGCCACGCCGCGCCAACTATAAACGAGGCTGAAAAAGACAAGGCGGGCAAGGCCTCGCCGCTCCCAGGGCCCCGGATTCCATGACAAAAGCGGCGGACGATCTCTTCCCCCATCACGATGACGAGCCGCGGCGCGTTGGCCCCGGCCAGTTGCATACGACGGGGATTCTGCCCTCGCACGGCATCCAGACGCTGATCCGCGAGAAGGAGATCTGGGGAGGGCACGAAATCGACCCGGGCCAGATTCAGCCCGCAAGCCTCGATCTCCGGCTCGGTGCGACTGCCTACCGCCTCCGCGCCTCCTTCCTGCCGGGCCCGGAAAGCGGCGTGATGGAGCGTGTCGAGGAGCTGATGCTCCACAAGATCGACCTCACCGAAGGCGCGGTGCTTGAAACCGGCTGCGTCTATCTCGTGCCCCTCGTTGAAGCGCTGGCATTGTCGGAGCGGACCTCCGCCTCCGCCAATCCGAAGAGTTCGACCGGACGCCTGGATGTCTTCACGCGGCTCATCACTGATTTTTCGAGCGAGTTCGACCAAGTGGCCGCCGGCTACAAGGGCCACCTCTATCTCGAGATCAGCCCGCGCACTTTCCCCATTCTGGTCAGGCCCGGATCGCGCCTCGCACAGATCAGGTTCCGTCGTGGCACGCACACCTGCACCGATGCGGAAATGAAGCGCCTGCACGAGGAGGTGAAGCTCGTCGATGGCGAGGCCGATATCGATGGCGGCATTGCGCTGACCGTCAATCTCGCAACGGAAGCCGAAGACGAAATTGTCGGCTACCGCGCAAAGCGCCATTCCGGTGTCGTCGATATCGACAAGGTGGATGCCTATGACGTGCGCGACTTCTGGGATCCCGTGCATGTCCGCCCCGGGAAGGGACTTATTCTGGACCCGGATGAATTCTATATTCTTGCCTCCACCGAGGCGTTGCACATTCCCGCGACACATGCGGGCGAGATGGTGCCTTACAATCCGCTCGTTGGTGAATTTCGCGTCCACTATGCCGGCTTCTTCGATCCGGGCTTCGGCGCGCGCGAGGCGGGCGGGGCGGGCAGCCGTATTGTCCTTGAAGTGCGCTCGCATGACGTGCCTTTCATCATCGAGCACGGCCAGATCATTGGCCGCTTCGTGCTGGAGCGCCTGACGGACCGGCCTTCCGTTCTCTACGGCTCGGGCCTCGGATCGAATTATCAGCGCCAGGGCCTCAAGCTTTCGAAGCACTTCCGGGCGAGCTGAGCGCCGTAATGCGCAGTTTCTTCCGCCTCGCTCTCGCCTTTGCCCTGCTCGTCGCTTGTGACATCGCGGGCCGCCTGATCGTGTGGGGGCTGTCGCTGCCCGTACCGGGAACGGTTGTCGGCATCCTGATTCTGCTCGCCGGGCTTGTGGCGCTGCGCCGTGTGCCGGCGCCATTGAAAGAGACCGCGGAGTTTCTGCTCGCTCATCTCAATTTCTTCTACATTCCGGCGGGTGTCGGCGTGATCGGCTACGCGGCCCTCCTTGCCGGCGACCTCTGGCCCATCGTTGCGGCGCTTTTCGCGAGCACGTTTCTCGCAATGATCGCGGCGGGTTTCGCTTTTCAATTCGTGTCCCGGCTCATGCGCGAAAAAGGCGGCGGCGCATGAGCGATATCGGCATCCAGCTCATCTATTGGGACCGCGTTCTGGAGGCGGGCTTCTGGATTCTTGTCACGCTTTTCTTCTATTACTTTGCGCTGCGTATCCAGCAGGCGCTTCACGGCTCGCCGCTCGCAAACCCCGTACTTCTCGCGTCGGCCCCGATTATCGGTCTTCTCTGGGGCGCAGATATCTGGGTCGGCGACTATCAGCAAGGCGGGCAGGCGCTCATCTGGCTGCTGGGTCCGGCAACAGTCGGACTTGCCGTTCCGCTCTATCGCAATTTTTCGCGCGTCCGCTCCGCCCTGGTCCCGATGGCCGTCTCGCTCGTCGTCGGGTCGGCGGTCGCGGTTCTCTCGGCCGTGCTGATCGGAGATGCGATGGGGGCGAGCGTCGAGACGATCCGCTCCCTCGCGCCGAAATCCGTGACGACGCCCATCGCGATGGGCATCGCCGATGCAATCGGCGGCTATCCGTCTCTCGCCGCTGCCTTCGTTATCGTCACAGGCATCATCGGCGCGGTTTTCGGGGCGATGATCTTCAACGCCTTCGGTATTCGCGATGCGCGGGCGCGCGGCTTTGCGATGGGAGTTGCCGCGCATGGCATAGGCACAGCGCGCGCCTTTCAGGAAGATGAGGTCTCGGGAACGTTCTCCGGCGTTGCGATGGCCCTGAACGGGATCGTGACCGCCCTCATCCTGCCGTTGCTCTGGCTCGCCTTTTCCTAGGCTGAACAGCTCGCGCCGCCGAGCACACAAAACGTCGCACAATGGCGATGGTTGAGCTTCACCGGCATCAGGCTTTCGCGGATCGTTCGTCCCATCTCGAATTGCGGATCGTCCGGGAGCAGCGTACAGGCGACGATAGCAGGCGCCGGTGCCCCCTTGCGCTTCACCGCCATGCGGCTCGTCGCGCACATCATGCTCGCGGCATCCTTGTGCAGAATGTCCCAGCAGGCCGTGGTGATTTCCGGCACGTCCGCCTTTTCATCCATCTCCGGGAAGAGCACGAGAGTGGCAGGGTCTGCGGTCGCAATCTCAATATTCTCGCGCGCGAAAAGCGCCGCATAGCCCGCGCGCTCCTCTGCTTCAGGCTCTCCAGAGATGGTGCGTCCTGCAATGGAAAGAGAGAAGCCGTTGGTGGAAAGCCAGCACAGGCCTTCCATCGCCTTCGCAAAACTTCCCGCGCCGCGCTCCGCATCGTGCAGGGCCCGCGTGTGATGATCGAGGCTCACGCGAAATTTCAGCGCGTCGCCGAACTTGTCTCGAAGCGCAAGCAGTCCCTGCTTCACCTTCGGCCGCATCATCGGCTGCATGGCATTGGTGAGGATGAGCACCTCATGCCCGCGCGTGAGAGCATCTTCTCCCATCTCCAGTATGTCCGGGTTCATGAAGGGTTCGCCGCCTGTGAAGCCGATTTCCGGCAATCGTCCGCCATCTTCGGCGGCAAGCACGGCTGCTTCGTCGTAAAGCTGCGCGGCATCCGCCGCTGTAAAATAGGTAAGCCGGTCTTCCGTCGGGCTCGAATGGATGTAGCAATTCGCGCATTCGATGTTGCAGAGCGTACCGGTATTGATCCAGAGCGTTTCAAGGCGCCGAAAGGATACAGAAGCGCGCGGCTCACCCTTGGCGGTCACATCGGGATGACTGAATTTGAGAGATGTTGTGTGGTTCATGACCCCGAAGCTAATCGCAGGGCGCCGCCTTCGCCATTCACAAATCCGGGAGGATTGGTAGTCTCGCGTCACTGGAAAAAAGGAGCGGCGATGCAGCGGGAACTGACAAGAGGCGATCTTCTGGATGAAAACGGCCATCTCATAGAAAAGGGATGGGCCCGCAGCGAAATGCGCCGCTACAGCCGCGCCGCCATAGGCGCGCCCTGGTATCGCATCAAGGAGTGGGACTACTACTGTGCGCTGGCGGGGCAATATGGCCTTTCCTGCGTGGTTGCGGACAATGGCTATATGGGCCTTCTCGGCGTCACCTGGCTCGATTTTGAAAAGCCGAAGGCAACCGAGGAAAGCATCGTCACGCCCTTTCCGCGCGGCCGGATGAAGCTCCCGGAAAGCGCGGATGCAGGCGACATCGTCCAGCACCATCCGAAAATCGGCATGGCGTTCCGGCATGAGACGGGCGGGCGCCGTCTTTCCATCGATTGCCCGGATTTCGGCAAGGGCAGGGGCCTCAAGGCCGATCTCTTCCTTGAGCAGCCGCCCATGGACCGCATGGTGATCGCAACGCCCTTCGCCAATGCGCCCCGCGCTTTCTATTACAACCAGAAGATCAACTGCATGCCGGTCACCGGCAGCGTCTCCGTCGGCGGCGAGAAATTTGCGTTCGAGCCGTCTTCCGCCTTCGGTGTGCTGGACTGGGGTCGCGGCGTCTGGACCTATGACAATGTCTGGTACTGGGGCTCGGCTTCCGGCCTCGCGGATGGCAAGCCCGTCGGCTTCAATATCGGCTATGGCTTCGGCGACACCTCGGCGGCTACGGAGAACATGATCTTTTTCGAGGGCAGGGCGCACAAGTTCGATGAGGTGACCTTCCATATCCCGCCAGACACATTCGACGGCGCTCCCTGGTCCTTCACCAGCAATGACGGTCGCTTCGAAATGCGTTTCGAGCCGATCATCGATCGCCACAGCGCCGTCGACCTGAAGCTGATACGTTCGATCCAGCATCAGGTTTTCGGCCGTTTTTCCGGCACGGTCGTCCTTGACGACGGACGCCGGATCGAGGTGAAGGAACTCCTGGGCTTTGCCGAGGAGGTCCGCAACCGCTGGTAGCCTCTTGCGGAAACGCCGCCGAGAACGTAACTAGTTCGAGCCGGGCGGGTGTAGCTCAATGGTAGAGCAGAAGCTTCCCAAGCTTACGACGAGGGTTCGATTCCCTTCACCCGCTCCAGTCCTCCTCTTGTAAAGTCGCCGCCGCAGACGGCTTCTCAATCGCGCCCCTGACCGGCGCACGACAAGTGTCATCGCATGGTCCAAACGGATCATGCGGCTTCCTCCCCGTTAAGGCAGTCTTCATGGGAGAAGGCGATCCTCACGGAACGGGACGAGGAGGGGAAGATGCTGGTTCTGCGACATGCCGCTGCGGGCGCGCTCGGGCTTCTGCTCGGCACATTCCTGTTCTTTTTGATCGCGGCGGGCGTCATCCTCGCCTGAACGGTTCCTCCAGGGCATGTTTATTGCGGCATACCCGGCATGCGCCCGCTCTGGATCATGTCCGGCAGCCCGGCGGGCATGGTCATCGGCGTGACACCATCAGGCAGCTTGAAGAGCGACGCATCCTGCGGACCGCGTTTCAAATCTTCGAGCGTCATCGAAAATGGGCCCTGCGGGCTGCTCCCCTCGACCTTCACCGGAATACCGTCATCGGTGAGCCAGACCATCGTCTCAGTGTTCCGGTTCTGCTCGTTTGCCGCAATCCGGTAACGCTTTGTCTGCTCGCCGTTGACGACGTCGGTCCCCGCTTCTTCCGCTTCAATACCTGTGAATATCTCGCTCACACCGTATTTCGCGGCGTCGGCTGTGTTCACGCTCATCGCCATGTTCATGTCCGGCATGTAGAGATAGGCGCGTCCCGATTTGTGTTGCAGGATTGAAATCTGACGCATCCCCTGAACGGTCATTTCCCAGCGCTCGTTCTGGTCCTGCGCATAGACCTTGCCGGAAATCTCGTTTCCGCCGGCATTCACGATGCGCGTCGCGCTATATCCGCTCTGTGGTGGCGTCAGGACGGCCGCCCATGCGGAGCCCGCAATGGATAGCGCGAACACGGTGAAAAGCACGATACGCATCTGAAATACTCCCGGCGCTGGCCCCCCGGCAAGGCAGGGTGAAGCCTAGCCTTCTTTGCGCTCGGGGGAAACGGCCTGAAATTCGGTGCCGGGCCCGAAACGGGTGCATGGGTTGGCCCTCGGCGCCAGCTATGCAATGCTGCCGCCAAATCACATAACCCCGATCGGGTGTGCGGCGATCTCCTTCGCCGCCATGGCGCATTTTTCACGCGCGCAATCAGCGAAGGGAGCTCCGGCATGGCGGTGGGCGACGAGAAAAGACCGCGTTTTTTTCAGGCGAACACGCCGGTGTTCCTCGGGTCGGCGGGGCTCATTTTTGCGGCTCTTTTCTTCGCGGTGCGCGATCCGGATGATGCTTCCACCATCTTTGCCGCGATTCAGTCATGGATCGTGCATGAAATGGGCTGGTTCTATGTCGCGGCCGTGGCGACGTTTCTCGTCTTTGCCATTGGCATTGCCGCAAGCTCCATGGGCGCAATCAGGCTCGGACCGGACGATTCTGAACCCGACTTCTCAACGACCTCCTGGTTTGCGATGCTGTTCAGCGCAGGCATGGGCATCGGCATCATGTTCTATGGTGTTGCAGAGCCTGTGCTGCATTTCGCGTCCCCGCCGGTGGGAGAAGGCGGCACGGTGGAGGCAGCGCGCAACGCGATGCAGCTTTCCTTTTTCCATTGGGGCCTTCACGCCTGGGCGATCTATGCGGTCATGGGCCTCGCGCTTGCCTACTTCTCTTTCCGTGTCGGCCTGCCGCTTACCGTCCGCTCCGCTCTCTATCCGCTGATCGGTGACCGCATCCATGGCTGGATCGGCCATGTCGTCGATATCTTCGCTGTATTCGGCACCATGTTCGGCGTCGCAACCTCGCTTGGCCTTGGCGTCATGCAGGTCAATGCCGGCCTCAACTATCTCTTCGGCATTGAGCCGGACATAAGCGTGCAGCTCATGCTGATCGCGGGCATAACCCTGCTCGCGACGGTTTCCGTTGTTTCCGGCATCAATGCCGGTATCCGCCGCCTCTCCGAACTCAACCTCGCGCTTGCCGTAACGCTGATGCTTTTCGTGCTTCTGGTCGGGCCGACGGTCTTTCTCCTTCAGGCGACGATGCAGAACACCGGCGCCTATATCAGCGACATTATCGGCAAGACCTTCACGCTTTATGCCTATCAGCCGAATGAATGGATCGGCGGGTGGACCCTCTTCTATTGGGGCTGGTGGATTTCCTGGTCGCCCTTCGTCGGCATGTTCATCGCGCGCATCTCGCGCGGCCGAACCATTCGCGAATTCGTGATCGGTGTGCTGCTTGTGCCGTCGGGCTTCACCTTTCTCTGGTTCACCATCTTCGGCAACACGGCGCTTTCCATGCAGCTTGATGGATCGGCGCAGATGGTCGATGCCGTGCAGGCGGATGTCGCTGTCGCCCTCTTCCAGTTTCTCGGGCATCTTCCCTTCGCCGGCATTTCGATGACTATCGCGACGCTTCTCGTCATCACCTTCTTCGTGACGTCGTCGGATTCCGGCAGCCTCGTCATCGACATCATCACCTCCGGCGGGGAGCCGGAGCCACCCGTCTGGCAGCGTGTGTTCTGGGCGCTGACAGAGGGGCTTGTCGCTGCGATCCTTCTTCTTGCGGGTGGTCTCGCGGCGCTGCAAACAGGCGCCATCGCAAGCGGCTTCCCGCTGGCGGTGATCCTGCTTGTCGTTTGCTACGGTCTCTTCAAGGCGCTTCGCGGTGAAACGAAACGCCAGCAGAGCCTCCAGGCCACGCCTGGTATGGTGGCGGCGCATCCGGCAATTCCCTGGAAGCACAGGCTCGCCGTGCTATTGCACAACCCGACGCGCGAACGGGCTGTCGCCTTCCTGCGCGATACGGTCGCGCCCGCCCTCAAGGAGGTTGCGGAAGAGATCCGGGGGCGCGGCATGTCGGCGGAAGTCGAGGTTGCCGAGCGCGAGGTCACCATCACGGTCACGCATGGTGAAGACGCCTTTGTCTACGGCGTTGCTCTTCGCAGCGTTCCTGTGCCGAGCTTCGCCATGACCGCGCTCGAAGGCGAGCGGGAGGGACCGGATCATACCTGGCGCGCGGAAGTGGCGCTGCGCGAAGGCGGCCAGCGCTACGACATCATGGGTTTCAGCAAGGAGCAGGTGATTGCGGATCTTCTCGGCCAATACGAGCGTCATATGCATTATCTGAACACGCATATGGCGGGCTGAGGCCTCAAAGGTGCGATAAGGCGCCCGCTCCGCTATAAGGTCGGTAACCGGCCAGAATAGCGAGACCATAAAAATGAGCCCGTCCCTCTACACGCTCATAGAAGCGTCCCTTCCCGCAGACCGAACCCGGACCGCAATCGAGGCGCCGGATCGCGCTCGCGGCCCGCGCATATGGTCTTTCGCCGATCTCCTCGCGACGGCCTCGCGCTACGCCGCCTTCTTTTCGCGTCTCGGGCTCGTGCGCGGCGACCGTGTCGCGCTCCAGGTCGAAAAGTCGCCTGAAGCGCTCGCCGCCTATCTTGCCTGCCTGCGCGGAGGGTTTGTCTTTCTGCCGATGAATATCGCCTATCGCGCGGACGAAGTGGACTACCTCATCGGCAATGCCGAGCCTGCGCTCGTCATCTGCGATCCGTCGGTCGAAGCCGCGTTGCGCGGCATATGTGCGCGGCGCAAAACATCTCATCTCTTGACGCTCGACCCCGACGCGGGCGGAAGTTTCATCGACGCGGCGGCGGAAGTGACGGAAGAGGTCGAACCCGCCGAATGCCGTGCCGAGGATCTCGCGGCGATCCTCTACACCTCTGGAACGACGGGCAAACCGAAAGGCGCGATGCTCACGCATGGCAACCTTGCGGCAAACGGTCTTGCGCTCCGCGATGCATGGCGCTTCACGGATGCGGACACGCTGCTTCACGCACTGCCGATCTTCCACGCGCATGGTCTTTTCGTTGCCTGTCATTGCGCGCTTCTTTCCGGCGCAAAGATGATCTGGCTGCGCAAGTTCGACCGCGAGGACGTGATCCGCGAATTGCCGCGCGCGACCGTCTTCATGGGTGTGCCGACCTTCTACACGCGTCTTCTCTCGGGCGATGATTTCTGCCGCGCGCCCGTTTCTCATATGCGTCTCTTCACTTCGGGTTCTGCGCCCCTGCTTGCCGAAACCTTCGAGGAGTTTCGTGCCCGCACCGGCCATGCGATCCTTGAGCGCTATGGCATGACGGAAACAGGCATGAATACCTCGAACCCCTATGAGGGCGAGCGGCGCCCCGGGACGGTCGGCTTTCCGTTGCCGGGCGTCGAGGTGCGCGTCATGAGCGATGAGGGCGCGCTGCTTGCGGCGGGGGAGGTCGGCGGTTTGCAGGTGCGCGGACCGAATGTCTTTCGCGGCTACTGGCGCATGCCGGAAAAATCGGCCGAGGAGTTCACGGAAGAAAGCTGGTTCAAGACGGGCGATGTCGCGATGATCGATGCCGAGGGGTATGTGCATCTCGTCGGCCGTGCAAAAGACCTCATTATCTCCGGCGGTTTCAATGTCTATCCGAAGGAAATCGAGGAGCTGGTCGACGATATGCCCGAAGTGCTTGAATCGGCGATTGTCGGTGTCCCCCACCCGGATTTCGGTGAAGCGGGCGTGGCCGTCGTCGTTTTGCGTCAGGGCCATTTCATCGACGAGGCGGACCTCCTCGCGCGGTTGAAGGACAGGCTCGCAAACTACAAGGTGCCCAAGCGAGCCTTCTTTACCGAAGACCTGCCTCGCAACACGATGGGCAAGGTTCAGAAGAATCTCTTGCGGGATGAATATCGCATGGCCTGCGGCGCAGGCGCCTGAGGGTCAGCCCCGGTCGCTCTCGCGGCGTTTGACCGGCGCCTTGCCGTCCCTGCGGCGGCGGTCCGGCCCTGTGAAGGCGGCGGAGCGAACGGTGGCGCGGGGCCGCGTCAGCACGGTTTCGATCCGGTCGATGAGTTGCTGCGCGGAGAAGGGTTTGGACAGGATTTCCGTCACGCCCGCGTCCCGCGCTTCGATGATGGAGCCGCGTTCGCGCCGGGTCGTCACATAGATCACGGGGATATCGTTGAGATTGCTTTCTTCTGCCGTGCGCACGGCGCGCACCACGGAGAGCCCGTCGAGCGGCGGTTCGAGGTCGTCCATGATCGCGATGTCGACCTTGCCGCGCATGAGGGCGGCCAGCGCATCCTCGCCGGTTCGCGCGCTCACGATGTTCCGTACGCCAAGTCCATTCAGTATGCCACGGAGCATGTTCGCCATATAGAGCGTGTCCTCGACGATCAGCACACCGAGCTGGGCATAGGCCTCGGGCCCGATTTCCTTGCGATTGTTTTCCGCTTCTTGCGACATTGACGACTCTCGGCTTTTTGCTGGGTAGAGCGCCAATATCCGGCAAAGTCTTTAGCGATTGGTTAGTGAACCCCGTCAGAAGCAAGTTTTTCGTCGCTTCCGGTAAAACGGCTTTCCAGCATGCTGCTGATGCCGTGCTCGGTCTTCTCCCAATGGAACGGTTTGGTGATGAGCTGCCAAAGGGCTTTGTAGGCGGCGATGGAAATAAGCAGCCAGTAAAAGGGCATCATCAGCGTTTGCCCCAAAAGCGGAAAAGCCCCCGCGCCGAGACAGCCGCCATCCCCGCGGCGATGGATAGCGAATATCCCGATACAAGGACGAGCGCATTGAAGACGGCAAGCCCGGCATGATTGAAATCGGTGAGCGTGCCGTTCTTTGCAATCGCGAACGCCACCGCCACGTAGAAGAGCGGATGAACGAGGCTCGAAAGGGTGAAGCCGCCGATCAGGAGCTGAAACCCCATAAAGCCCCTGAAGCCGATGGCCCGGTAGAGGCGGACCGGGTGGCGCATCCGGACCAGATAGGTCTGCATCCAGCCCTTGATCCAGCGAGAGCGCTGCCGCACCCAGTTCGGCAGACGGCAATTCGCCTCCTCCTGGGTGGTCGAACGGATCACACCGCAGCGGTAGCCAAGCAGTGCGAGCCGCAGGCCGAGATCGGCATCCTCCGTCACATTGTTCGGGTCCCAGGCACCCGCCTCGCGCAGCAAGGCTGTGCGAAAATGCGTCGAGGTTCCGCCAAGAGGTATCGGCATGCCGAGCCGTACCATGGTGGGCAGTAACAAGTCGAAAAAGGCCGCATATTCGATGGCGAATTGCCGCGTCAGCCAGTTCTCGTTCCAGTTGTAGTAATTGAGCTGCGCCTGAACGCAGGCGAGTTTTTCGTCGCCCTCCCCGAATGCGGCAACGGCCTTTTTGAGCTGCAGAGGCTCGGGCGAATCCTCGGCATCGTAGATCACGAGATAGTCGCCGCGCGCGAAAGGCAGCGCGAAGTTGCATGCCTTCGGCTTGGTGCGCGGCAGGCTGTCCGGTACCACGATGAACTCGAAATGGTCCGGCAGTTTCAGCGCCTTTGCTGCGGCAAGCGTTTCGGGGTCGCTTTCCTCGAAGATAAGCTTGATGTCCAGCTTCGACGCCGGATAGTCGATGTCTCGCAGCGCCTTGGTGAGGATGGGTAAAACCCGCGCCTCGCGGAACAGCGGCACCATCACCGTATAGACCGGAAGTTCGGTATCTTGTGGCGCACCCCGGTTCTCATAGGCCATTTCTTCGCGGCTGGGGGGAGAGGTCAGCCCCACGAAAATCGATGTGTAGCGAAGCCCCGACAGCGCGATAAAGACGAGCCCGAGGGCGATGTTGGCACTGGTGAGGATCGTTGCGGCAAAGCCCGGCAGCATTGCGAGAAGAAGCACGGCGCACACCGCCAGAATACGAACCTGCGTTCGCGTCAGTCGCAGCGCCGCCGAACTTTCCGGCATCTGCCGCACCAGGCCGAAGATCGCCCGGTCGGTCAGCGTGGCCGCGAAATCCCGGGCAAGAGTTTGCCTCAGCCCGCTTTGTGAGGTGACGAAGACGGGGAGATGGCGTCCCTCCCTCGTGGCGATGGCCGCTCTGGCCTTGTCCGGGTTCCCGGCTATGTAGATCGTCTCCCCGGCGCGCCGTTGCCAGGGTATGCAATCCTCTTCGAGGTAGAAATCAAGCGCCTCGGGGTCGGCAAGGGCAGGGTCGCGCGGTTCGTCCCACAGGTCGACGCAGGGCACCCCTCGCTGGCGGCCATAGAGCCGGGCGACATCCGCCGAGCTCATGGCGCCTGTGCTCACCAGTACCTTGCCGAGCGAACCGCCCCAGAGCTTCTGTCTGTCGAGCGCGGACGCGAGCATTTCCGCAGGCAGGAACCCCGCCTCGACGGCCAGTTCGCCAAAAAGGGGTCGCTCGCTTTGGCGGCGCGGTCTCGGGGGGCGGCGAGGCCGCGCGGCCTTCTCCTGCGCGCCCAGTAAAGCGCGCGCTTCATTCGCCTTTTTATCCAATATCCGGCCCCCTCGTTTCTCACGACGACTTGTATTCGCGCGCTGAGATCGCCCTTTTATGGTTAAAGTTTAGGAAGTTGAGGTTTTAACTTTAATAGACACAAAGGCCCAGAAGCCGGGACAGCGGGCATAAACCTTGCTGCGTTCGGGGAAAGCACTGGCTTGTCCCTTCCGGGAACGGGATTGCAGGGCAGGCTTGTGTCATAATGAAACGTCTGTCCGCATGGTATGGGACGGGCGGCATCAAGCGGGCGGGGCCGATGCGGTTTCTTCTCTATGTGAACATGGTAGCGATTGTTCTGCTCGCGGGTGCCCTTGCGCGTCTCTACGAGGGCGAGCCTTTGCCCTGGCTGGAGCAGGGGGAGCGGGGCGCCATCGCTGAGGCGCCTGTCGAGCCGGGCCCGGCGGTAACAGGCCCGGCGGAACCAAATCCGGCGGAGACGCCTGCCGAACCCTCCGCGCCGCTTACCATCGAACAGATGATGGCCCTGCAGCTCCCGCTTCCGAACCCGGCCCGTATGCCTGCGGAACCTGAAGCCGGCGCCGAACCCGAGCCGCCTCGTGAAATCGTTATTCTGACCGAGGGGGCCTATCCGCCCTTCAATTACCGGGACGGCAGCGGTGCTTTGTCGGGCTTCGATGTCGAACTTGCCCGCGCCCTTTGCGAGAATATCGAGGTTCATTGCACCTTTGCGGCGAAGCCTTGGGACCGTCTCGTGCCCGCGCTGGCAGCGGGCGAGGGCGATGCCGTGATCGCCTCGATGCTGATCCCGGCCGCGGGCCGCGAAAGCCCGGCTTCCAGCCCGGGGCTCATCCTGTCGGACAGATATTATTCGACGCCCGGTCATTTCGCCGCGCGCCGGAATGCAGTGCCTCTGGCGGCAACGCCCTCCGCACTCGCAGGCCGGAGCATTGCCGTGCAGGCGGGTTCAATTCATCAGGCCTATGTCTCGATGCGCTTCCCCGATGCGAAGCTTGAAATCTTTCCCTCGCTCGAGGCGGCGCAGCAGGCGCTGGCCGAAGGCAAGGCCCATCTCCTTTTTGGCGACAGGAACATGCTGCTCCGCTGGAGCGCGTCGCCGGACGGTGCTTGCTGCCGCCTTGTCGGACCGGCCTATGGAGACGCCGCCTATTTCGGGAAGGGCGCCGCCATTGTGCTGCGTAAGGGGGATGAAAAACTGCGTGACGATTTCAACGTCGCGCTCGCGGCGCTGATTGCCGACGGCACCTATGCGCGTATCAGCTCCGGCTATTTTTCCGGCAGCATCTACTGAGCATTTGCCGGAAGATCAGTTCTCGGCTTCCGCCGCCATAAGGTCGCGCGGCCGGCCGAAAAAGACCGTGCGGCCTTCGCCCTCCGCAATGTCGGCCCACCGGTCGATGTCGAACTCGAAGACAATGAAGCCCCCTGTCGGCACGCCATGCGCGACGCGCAGCGCCGTCTCGTCTTCCGGGTCTTCGGCCAGCGCCATCGCAAGCAGAACGAGCCCCGGATTGTGCCCGACAAGAAGCAGCGTTTCGGCATCGTCGGACGCGCGATGTATTTCTTCGAGCATCGCGTCGGGCATCGCGTGATAAAGTTCGTCGCGATAGGTAATGGGGACGTCCTTGCCGAGCGCCTTGCAGAGCGGGGAACAGGTTGCGGTTGCGCGTGCGGCGGTCGAGCAGAGCACGGCGTCCGGGCGATAGGGCGAACTTGCGATATATTCCGCCATGAAGTCGGCGGCTTTCGCGCCGCGTGTATTCAGCGGGCGGTCGAAATCGTCCTTCGCCGGGTCTCCCCAGTCAGACTTCGCATGGCGCAAAAAACAAAGACGTTTCATATCGTTCGCTCCCGGCGGGGAGTATCGTCTGGATTCGCGCTGCCCCAAAATGGATTCATCAGGCTCCAGCCAAGCCCCTGCGGCGCAGGTGCTGGATATTCCGCAAGGCCGAGCCGCATGCTCTCCTGGCCCTCGCGCGGTTCCGCCCGGTAGGTGCCGGAAAGCCGGTCCCAGAACGAAAGATTGAACCCGAAATTCATGTCATGTTCGTCACGATGGATGGAGTGGTGAACGCGGTGCATGTCCGGTGTCACGATGATGCGGCGCAGCCACCGGTCGGTGCTGGGCCCGATCCTTAAATTCGAATGATTGAACATGGCCGCCGCGTTCAGCACCACCTCGAACAGGATCACGGCCCCGGCAGGCGCGCCGAGAAGGGCCACCGCCGCCATCTTGATCGCCATGCTGATGAGTATCTCCACCGGGTGAAAGCGGATGCCCGTCGTTGCGTCGACATCCGTATCCGCGTGGTGAACGCGGTGCAGCCGCCAGAGAAGCCCGTATTTGTGAAAGGCGACATGCTGCGCATAGACGAGCAGGTCGAGTGCAAAGAAGGACAGCACGAAGGCGGCAATTTCAGGTGTGCCCACCCAATGGAAAAGGCCGAAGCCCTCCCGCTCCGCAAGCGTTGCCACACCTACCGCCAGCAGCGGTACGGCAATGCGCAAGACGAGTGTGCCTGCTCCCGCCAGGGCCACATTCGTCACCCAGCGGTGCAGCCTTGGCCCGGTCCGTCCGCGCCGGGGCAGGGCGACCTCAAGCAGCGCCATCAGGGCCAGCACACCGCCAAAGGCGGCGAGCCTGAGCGTGGGCTCGTGAAGCGTAAGGAAAGCGGACATGTTTGCCTTGTTTTCGTGAACCTGAACTATAGCGGCGCCGGCCCCCGAATAAAAAGGGGCAGAAAAAGGGACCGGAAAGGCGGCGGCGAAAAAAGAACGCACAAGAAACGGCCTTCTGGCGCATTCATGCGCTAGAATGGCTGAATGGTGAAACGAAGGATGGACGAAGAGGGCGGCGGAATGCGTGGGTGGCTTCGTCTCTGCATTTGCACGGTGTCTCTCGCGGCAGCGACGGGAACCGCTTTTGCGCAGGAAATGACGCCTCACGCAGGCGCGCATCTCGATGGCGTCGCAGCCGAAGCCGCCGCCGGTGCCGACGCGATGCGCGATAATGTACGCGGCGACGAAACCTTCCTCGGCACCTATAGCTGCGTTTCGCCTTCCGCGACGGACGGCAAGGCACCCATCGTCTGTCACGGGCGCATCAGCCCTGTCCTGCCTGAATTCTATTTCAGACTCTTCTGGCATCTCGACGAGTTCGGCGACCGTGTCATCGGCAAGGTCGAAATTCGTCATGAGGGAGAGATCGAGCCATCGCAGGTCATTGCCGATGCCGGATCTCACGCCGCTGAAATGATTCCGAATAACGGCTTTGAACTGATCGACGTCAATTTCGACGGCTATCATGATCTGCGTCTGATCGCCGAAGGAACGGCAGGTCCGAACGTCCTCTATCGCAACTGGCTCTGGCAGCCGGAGGACGAGCGTTTCGCCGCCAACGAGGCGCTCGATGAAATCGCCTCGCCCGATTTCGATCCCGATACGCAGGAGCTCGTCAGCCGCTGGCGGTCGAGCGCGGCTGAAGGCGGTGTGGACATCTACAATTGGGAAGAGGGCATGCCCGTTCTCATTCATCGCGAGACGGACAGATATGCCGGGCCGTCGAACTGCACCCGCATTTTCTACGACCGGATAGACAGCGAACTTCGCGAAACCGGAACAGGAGCCTACGATTGATCCGCCGATCCTGAATATTCAGAGCGGCATATGTCTGGCGCGCGCGCCCCGTTCGATGGCGGCCGCCAAAAGCTTGTCGATCTCCAGCGTATCGCGCAGCAATTGAAGCAGCCGCAATTCCTCCGCGCCGACGAATTCATCCGCCGCGGCGATCTCGACGGCGAGCGCATAGCCCGTCTCGCGCAGCCGCACAGGCAGCGCGTCCTTCACAAGACCGAACACCGCGTCGAGCCCGCCATCCTCCTGCAGGATCGAAGCGCATTCGCGCGCCGCCGGGATGAGCTTTTCCTCATGAAAATCGCGGAAGGCGGGCAGCGTCTTCACGATGGTGCCGATATCCCTGAGCTCATTGTCGCTCATGGCGCGGTCCACCGCGCTCATCGTCACCATGATGTAGATCAGGGCATGTTCGGGAGAGATCGTGGACATGTTTCTTCCTTGCTCGATTTCGCGGGAGCTTAGGGGCTGCTTTTGGCGGGTGCAAGCGGCGGCGTTTCGGTCCCGAGAAAGCGCCTGGTCTCGGCGATGGCCTCGGCAAGCCCCACGCGGTGCACGGTGACCCCCGGCGGAAAGCCGGTGGTCAGCCGCGTCGGCAGGCGTGAATCGAGCGCGATGAAAACGCCGCGGTCGCTCGCCCGCCGGATCAGGCGGCCAAAAGCCTGTTTGAGCCTCAGCCGCGTGATCATGTCGTCGTAGCGTGCCTTGCCGAATTGCTCGCGCCGCGCCTTGTGCAGAATGTCGGGGCGCGGCCAGGGCACACGGTCGAACACGATCATCCGAAGCGAGTCGCCGGGCACGTCCACGCCGTCGCGCACGGCGTCCGTGCCGAGCAGGCATGCATTGCGCTCCGCACGGAAAATATCGACAAGCGTGCCTGTGTCGAGCGCGTCGATATGCTGTGCATAAAGCGACAGCCCTTCTTCTTCCAGCGGCGTCACGATCCGCTCATGCACCTGACGAAGCCGGTGGATAGCGGTGAACAGGCCGAGCGCCCCGCCGCCTGCAGCGCGAAAGAGTTCGCGATAGGCCGATGCGATCTGGTTCATGTCGTTCCGGCTCACATCGCGCACCACGAAAATGCGCGCCTGATTTTCATAGTCGAAGGGCGAGGCCATGAAGGCGCGCTCCGCGGGCAGCGCGAGGTGCGATGCGCCGGTGCGAATTTCCGCGCTCTCCCATCCGCCGCCTGCGTCTTCCTCGCCTTCTTCCGGCTCGGGCAGTTCGTCGCGCAGCGTCGCCGAGGTGATGAGAACACCATGCGCAGGTTCGAGAACCGCGCCCGCGAAAGGCACGGTCGGATCGCGCCAGTGCCGGTGCATGCCGACATCGGCCTCCCGGCCGAACATCCGCTCGATGGAGAACCAGTCGACGAACATGTCCGGCGGTGTCGCATTCAGGCTCGAAAGCATGCTCCGCCATGCGGGCAGAAGGAGACGGGCGCGCCGGTCGAGCCCGCGCGCCGCCGCGTCCATGCGGATACGCGTCGATGTGTCGAGATCCTCGGCCTCGTCGTCGAGCCTCGCGCGTAATCGGTCCGCGATGAGTTGCAGCGGTGCGGCAAGCCGCTTCAGCGCATTGTCGAGCTCTGCCGCTGCTTCCGGCAGGCCGGTGACGGGAGGCGCCGTTTCGGCTTCGAGAGAGAAGGGCGTGTCGGCATCTTCCGTGTGCGCATGCACCTGCTGGCGCACCAGCGCGAGAAAGGTCTCCGCCGCGCCGCGCGGCTGCCCCTCGTTGAGGCGTGTGCCCCAGCCGGGCCCCGGCAGTGCCGCCGCCGCCGACAGCGCCGCCTGCAGTGCTTCTTCTGCGAGATTGTCTTCGCCGAAAAGGTCGCCCACGCGCTCGTCCAGCCCGCGCCCGCGCCGCCCGCGCTGTCCTTCCGCTCCCCTGATCCAGCGCCGAAGCTCGGCCGTTTCAAGCGCCGAAAGCGAAGCGGAAAAGGCGCTGTCCGCCGCGTCGAAAATATGGTGCCCCTCATCGAAGACGAAACGCGAGCGCGCCTCGCGCCCGCTCGGTTCTTCGTCTTCCGCATTGCCCGCCGTTTCCGTATCCCTCGGCATCGCTTGCGCGACCGGCCCCATCGCCTGATCGAGGGCCGCCTGCCGCATGACGAGCGCATGGTTGGCAACCACGATCTCCGCGCGCCGCGCCTTGCGGATCGCCCGTTCAATGAAACATTTCTTGTAATAGGGGCAGGCCGTATAGACGCATTCGCCGCGCCGGTCGGTCAGTCCGATGCGTCCCGTTGCGCGGCTGAGCCGCGCCGCGAGCCATGCCGGAAAATCGCCGCCCACCATGTCGCCGTCACGGCTTGCCTTCGCCCATCTGGCAACAAGGCCGACCGCGACGGCCCCGCCGCCAATGGCCGCCCGGTCCGCCGTCTCCGCGAAATTGAGCAGGCAGAGATAGTTCTCGCGGCCCTTGCGGATCACGGCTTTCTCCGCCTTTTCTTCCGGGTCGGGATAGAGCCGCGTCAGCTCCTGGTCGAGCTGGCGCTGCAGGTTCTTCGTATAGGTCGATATCCAGACCGTACCCTTGTTGCGCTCGGCCCACAGGCTTGCGGGCGCGATATAACCGATCGTCTTGCCGATGCCGGTTCCCGCTTCCGCCAGCACGACATTGGGCGCACCCGCCGCCTCGCGCGGCGCAAAGGCATGGGCGGCAAGACCCGCGAACGCCACCTGTCCCGGCCGTGCTTCCGCATCTGCGCCCGCGAGAAGCGCAAGCCGCTCCCTTGCTTCTCCCTCGCTCACCGGCATCGAGCCCGCAGGCGGGCGCGGGCCGCGCTCTTCCCATTCCGGCAACTCGTTCCATATGTCGAAGCCGCGTGCGCCGGGCGGCTTGCCCTCGCGGTCCAGCGCATCGCGAAGCGCCGCGACGACGCCCGGCCCCCAGGCCCAGCCCCCTTCGGCCATCCGATAGGCGGTGCGGGCTGCGGAGGGGCGGTCGGGATAGGAGGGCTGCTGGAGGGCGGTGAGCATCTGCGCCGCCGCGCGGTGCAGCATCAGCGCATGGTCTTCCGGGCTCTCGCCCGCATCGAGCCCGAGCGCACGGGCAAGCCCGGCCACTGTCGGCAGGCAGGGAAGGGCGGGATGCACGAAGGCGAAGAGTTCCATCAGGTCGAAAACCTGCGGCCCCGGATCGCGGAAATTGCGGCCTCTGGCGATCCGCCTTGCCGTGAAGCCCGCATGGACGAGCATGACGGGCTCGGTTGCGATCCGTTTCAGGGCTTGCTCGCTCGTCAGTTCCTCGATCTCGCCTTGCGCGCTGACGCAAACAGCGCCCCCCGCCGCCCCGCGTGCGGGCACGATGGCCGCCGCCTCGGGCAGGAAGGGGCCTTCTCCTCGCGGAAAGGTCGAATCGGGGGGAAGATGTTCAGGCATTGGAGGAGATCATGCCCGGATAGGGTCGCAATGCAATTCTATCCGGGCATGGAAATCCGGTTCGTTGCCTGTCGAAGTTCCTAGGCCGCGAGGCTCGGATAGGCCTTGGCGAGCGCGCGCCAGGTTGCGGTGATCTTCTGCTGCAAGCGGGGTACCGCGCCGAGCGCCGCATCGGGCTCGCCCTGCGATAGGGCGGTCTCGATGTCGGAGGCCACCCGCGCCACGGCGCTCAGCCCGATATCCGAGGCCGCCGCCTTGAGGTCGACGGCATGGCGGCGCAGCGCATCATCGTCCCGCACCGTCCGCGCCCGTTCGATTTCGCGGTGAATTTCGAGAATACGGTCGAGCCCCGCCACCAGATGGTCGGTTATGTGATGCCCGCCGACGCGAAGTTCGAGCGCATAGAGATGGTCGTGGTCGATCAGCCGCTCGGGCCGCGTTTCCCGCGCCGGCCGCGATTCCGCCCTCAGCGAAACGAAATAGTCGATGGCTTCGCCGGGTTCGAGCGGCAGCAGGAACCAGAACGAGCTTCCTTGTCCCGGTGTACTGTCGACGCCGATATGCCCGCCCATCATGCGGATGAGCCGGTCGCTGATCGGCAGGCCGAGACCCGCCCCCGCCGCCTTTCCGGCAAAGCGGAAATCGCGGGCATCGGCGCCCTGCGTGAAGGCTTCGAAAAGCCGTTTCTGCGCGTCTTGCGAAAGTCCCGGGCCCGTATCCGTCACCGAGAAACGAAGTACCGTTTCCCCGCTTGGCACTTTCAGCGGCGCGACCCGCAGCACCACGCCACCCTGATAGGTGAATTTGATCGCGTTGTTGACGAGGTTCATCAGCACTTGCCGCACGCGGTCCGGGTCGGCGTTCATCTGCGTTGGCGTTTCGGGCGAGGCGTCGAGTTCGAGCGAAAGACCCCGGTCGACGGCCTGATGCCGCGTCACGCGGACAATGCCGGCCGCAAGTTCCACCGGGTTGAAGCTGCGCGGCTTCAGCTCCAGCGAATGCGCCTCGATTTCCGAAAAATCGAGCATGTCGTCAACGAGCCGCCGGAGAAGCTGGCTCGTTTCCTCGATGGAGGCGGCAATCTTGAACTGCGCTTCGGTGGTCGCCTCGTCGGCGAGGTACTTTGCCATGTTGCGAAGTCCGTCCAGCGGTCCGCGTACCTCATGGCTGATGATGTCGAGAAATTCCTGTTTTGCCTGCGCGGCCGCAAGGGCCCGCGTCTCTGCGTCTTCGGCGTCGCGCCGTCTTTGCTCCGTCGCGGCATGGGCGCGCGCCATGCGCTCCACGAGGTCTGCATTCTCGAAGCGCAGCCGGAAGGCGTCGCGGTAACCTTCGTTGATCCGCCTTGTCCAGCCCAGAACGGTGGCAAAGAACATCGCGGCCAGCAGCACCGTCGCAATGGAGAGCATGTCCGCGCGCCACAGCAACAGCGCGGCGGCCGGAAGTGCGGCGGAGAGTGAGTAGCCGATGACGGCGGGAAGGTGGTTCGCTCGGCTGATCGCCGTTGCCATGATGAGGACGGCCAGCACCAGCATGTAGAAGATTTCATGGGCGAAGCTTGAGCCCGGCAGCCAGAGAAGTGCGCCCACACCCCATGTCGATCCGCTGATGATCGTCACGAGGGCGTAGCGATCTGCCCATTTCCGTGCGTTGAGCGTGGCGTTGGGATCGGCGCGAAAGCCGGCGCGCACCTGGTCGAACAGGAATTGTGCAATGAGCTGGATCGAGGCGACCACGGCGATCGACCAGATTGGCGCCGTCTCGTAAAAGGCTGCGCCGACCACGATGAGGCCGCCGAAGATGGTGAAGCGGCTTGCCTCGCCAAGCGACAACAGCAGTTTCACCTGCTCCGCATCGATGCGGGTTTCGACGGGAAGGGTGCGCCGGATTGGCCCGACAGCCGGGGCTTCTTCCTGCGCCGGTTCCCGGGTCGCGTCGGGGCTGTCCGGACGGCTGTTCGTCACTGTTTTGTTCTCCGGGCGTATTGCCACTAAACGCTACAACATGGCTTCCCGGAAGGACGTCCGTTCGCCATTCAAGGCTTGCCTGGCGTCCCTCATGCGGGCTGGTGCGCCGCATTGACTGGGGGAGGGGCAGAGCATAGGGTCCGCCCGCTTGACAAAGCATTAAGCCTTTCTCCAGGAACATTAGATGTCCTCCGAACCCGCCGCCATAGCTCCGTCCGAACTTCTTGAAGCTGCCCGTGTCAGCAAGGCATGGCCCTTCGAGGAGGCGCGAAAACTGGTGGCGCGGCTGGAGAAGGAAGGCAGCGAGCGCACGATCCTCTTTGAAACCGGCTACGGCCCCTCCGGCTTGCCCCATATCGGCACGTTTGGCGAAGTTGCGCGCACGACAATGGTGCGCCGCGCCTTCGAGTGCCTGATGCCAGGCGTTCCCACGCGGCTTCTCTGTTTCTCCGACGACATGGACGGGATGCGCAAGATCCCGGACAACGTGCCGGATCGCAGCTTCCTCGAACCTTATCTGCACATGCCGCTGACGTCGGTCCCGGACCCGTTCACGAACGAATATCCTTCGTTCGGACATCACAACAACGCGATGCTGCGGCGTTTCCTTGATACCTTCGGCTTCGAATACGAATTCGCCAGCGCGACCGACTACTACAAGTCAGGCCGCCTGGACCCGATCCTCAAGCGCGTTGCCGAGCGTTACGATGCAATCATGGCGATCATGCTGCCGACGCTTGGGCCGGAACGGCGCGCGACCTATTCGCCCTTCCTGCCGATCTCGCCCAGGACCGGGCGCGTGCTCTATGTGCCGATCAAGAAGGTCAATGCCGAGGACGCGACCATCACCTTCGATGACGAGGATGGCGAAGAAACCACGCTGCCCGTTACCGGCGGTCATGTGAAGCTTCAGTGGAAGCCGGATTTCGGTGCCCGCTGGGCCGCACTCGGTGTCGATTTCGAAATGTTCGGCAAGGATCACGGGCCGAACATGGGCGTCTATGATGCCATCTGCAAGGCGCTGGGCGGGCGCCCGCCCGAGCACTTCGTCTACGAGCTTTTCCTCGATGAAAACGGCGAGAAGATATCGAAGTCCAAGGGCAACGGGCTCACCATCGACGAGTGGCTGACCTATGCGCCGACCGAAAGTCTCGCGCTCTATATGTTCCAGCGTCCGCGTCAGGCAAAAAAGCTCTATTTCGACGTCATCCCGCGCGCCGTTGATGAGTATTACCAGCACCTCGCGGCCTATCCGCGCCAGGACACGAAGGAGCGGCTGGGTAATCCCGTCTGGCATATTCACGGTGGCAATCCGCCGGCAATCGAACTGCCGGTTTCCTTTGCGCTGCTTCTCAATCTCGTCAGCGCCTCCAACGCGCATGACAAGGACGTGCTTTGGGGCTTCATCTCGCGCCACGCGCCGGATGTAACGCCGCAGAGCCATCCCGAGCTCGATCGTCTCGTGACATATGCGATCCGCTACTTCGATGATTTCGTGAAGCCGGCAAAGGTCTTTCGCGCGCCGGACGAAGTCGAGGCGGAGGCGCTTCAGACCTTGTCCGAGAAGCTGGAGACGCTCGCGGCGGACGCCGATAGCACGGATATCCAGAACGCCGTTCTCGATGTTGCGCGTGAGATCGAGCGCTATCAGGATCATTCGAAGAAGAGCCCCGAAGGTGGCCCCGGCGTCTCCGTTGCCTTCTTCCAGATGATTTATCAGGTGCTGATCGGTCAGGAGCGCGGGCCCCGCTTCGGCTCGTTCGTTGCGCTCTACGGAATCGAAAACACGCGCAGGCTGATCGCCCGCGCCCTTGCAGGCGAAGACCTCTCCAAATCCTGACAAAGCCGGTGCCGCCCGGCATTCGGCATTGCTCATGCCCGCTGTATGACCCAACATGGCGCGCGGCCGGTGCTGGCCGGTCAGGGAGTATGCGCAAGGTGTTGGGTGGTTTCGGGCGCGGGATTGCCCTGTTTCTCGTTTTGCTTTTTACGTTCTCGCCCGCTCATGCGGCGGAGCCGAACCTTGCCGCGGCGCAATCCGAATTCAATGCAGGCAATTTCGCGTCGGCTGCCGTGCTCGCGCGAAAGCTCCGCACTGCGAAGGGCGATGCGCTCGCGTCCCGCGCGGAGGCGGTGCGCGGCGAGTTCATGGCGGAGGGCGAAGAGCGCCTGCGCCGTTTTCAGATTGCGCTTGCCGATGGCCGCCGCGCCCTGTCCCGCGACCCGGCCTTGCCTGAAGCCCATCTCGCTATTGCCGTCGCCCTCGGTCTCGTCGCGCGCAGCGAAGGCGGCGTAAAGGCGCATTTCGAAGGCCTCGGCACGCAGGCCCGCGCGCATATCGGCGAAGCGCTGGCTCTCGATGAGGGCAACGCCTGGGCCCATGCCGCGCTGGGCGGCTGGCATCTCGAAATCGTCTATGAAGGCGGGCTGCTCGGCGCGGCGGTCTACGGCGCATCCTTTGCCGCCGGTATTGCGGCCTATGAACGCGCGCTGGAACTTGATCCCGGCAATGTCTCCATCGCCTGGCAATATGCCTTCCAGCTTTCAGGTTTCGATGGCGTGGAAAACCGTGCCCGCGCGGCGGAATTGCTGGCGGATATGCTTGCCCGCCCGCCCGGCGATGCATTGGAGGAAATTCTCTGCCGTTCGGCGGAGCATTTGCAGCAGGCCCTGGAGAAGAATGACAAGGCGGAAGCTGCCCGCATCGTCAGCGAAGGGCTGGGCCGCCGCGCACCGCCGGCATCTCCCGCCTCGCGGAACCGTACGCGCTGATCCTGCATTTGCGGACGACTGTGCCGGTCACTGGCTCGCCCAGATGATCCGCGCCATCCACACGATATCCTGCATATCGAACACCCGGTCTTCATAGGCCGGGTTGAACGATCTGAGTTCCAGGCGGTTTGCGGTCTTCCGCGCCAGCACCTTCACCATCACCTCGTCCTTCGTGGTCTTCACGACCACGCGGTCGCCGCGTCTTATGTCGGCGGCGGGCGAAACGACGATGATGTCGCCCTCGCGGTAGAAGGGCTCCATGCTGTCTCCGCTCACCTCCAGCGCATAGGCGTGTTCGTCCTTGAAGTCGGGGAAGGCGACCTCCTCCCAGCCAGCGCCTGCCGGAAAGCCTGCATCGTCGAAATAGCCGCCGCGCCCGGCCTGCGCGAGGCCGATCAGGGGCACATTTTTCTGCGCTCTCCCCGGGCTTTCGTCATTGGTGACGAGCGAGAGGAAAGCGTCGAGCGACGAGCCCGTCGCGTCGAGCACGCGCGCAAGGCTTTCCGTGTTCGGCCAGCGCGGCCGCCCCGCCGCTGTCACGCGCTTCGACTTGTTGAAGGTCGTGGGGTCGAGCCCGGCCGCCTTGGCGAGGCCCGAGGCCGTCAGCCCATGCCGCGCGGCCAGCGCGTCGATCGCCGCCCAGAGGCGGTTATGCGAGAGTGAGCGGGGCATGGAACTGCTGCATGAGGCTGATTGAATTCCTGTCTTCCGTCGGGGAAGCAGAGAATGCCACAAGCTCCGCCCTTTGGCACAGCCGAAAAGCGGAGTTTATTCCCATCTTTGCGCCCCTCTCTCCGGCTCCACGCCTTCCTGCCCGTCTTGTCGCCCGCTTGGGCCCTCGCTAAAGTGCCGCGACTTTCCGCCTTCCAGCCCGATTTCCAGAAAGGACTGCCATGCCGCCGCCCGCCGGCCTCGTCTACAAGATCGTGAGCGAACATGAATGGGCCGCGGCCGAGGCGGAAGGCCGCTTCATCGGCTCCCCGGTCGATCTCGACGACGGCTTCATCCATTTCTCGACGGCGGAACAGGCGGCGGAAACGGCTTCGCGCCATTTCTCCGGCCGCAAGGGCCTGCTCCTTGTTGCGGTCGATACGGGCGCGCTTGGCGAGGCGCTCAAATGGGAGCCATCGCGCGGCGGTGCGCTCTTTCCCCATCTCTATGATGTGCTCTCGCTTGAGGCCGTCCGCGGCGTCGATCCGCTGCCCCTGAACGAGGACGGCGAACACATTTTCCCGGCTCACGTCACCGGCAAGGCGGAAGGCTGAGCATGGACCTCTTTCCGCTCGCCCGCCCGTTCATGAGCCTGCTCGATCCCGAGACAGCGCACCGCCTGACGATCCGCGCGCTGCGGCTTGGATTAGGCCCCCGCCAGGATGAGCCCGATCCCGCTTCCCTCGCCATCGATCTTTTCGGCCTTCATTTCGAAAACCCGCTCGGCATCGCCGCCGGCTTCGACAAGAACGGCGAAGTGCCCGATGCCATGCTTGCGATGGGCATGGGGTTTGCCGAAGCCGGCACGGTAACCCCCCGGCCTCAGCCCGGCAATCCGCGCCCCCGCGTCTTTCGTTTGCCGCTCCACCGCGCGGTCATCAATCGCCTCGGCTTCAACAATGAGGGCCACGAGGCATTGCACAAGCGCCTCGCCGCCCGCCGCAAGGGGGCATACCCGCGCACCGGCATCGTCGGCGTCAATATCGGTGCGAACAAGGATTCGGCGGACCGCATCGCCGACTACGAAGAGGGCATTCGCGCCTTTGACGGGCTCGCCTCCTATTTCACGGTCAACATCTCCTCGCCCAACACGCCCGGCCTGCGCGCGCTTCAGGGCAAGGACGAGCTTGCCGAACTTGTCTCGCGCGTCCTCGCCGCGCGCCGCACGAGGCGTGTCAGGCCGACCCCCGTTCTCCTCAAGATCGCGCCCGACCTCGCTGACGAGGAGTTGGCCGACATCGCGGAAGTCGCTCTCGAACAGGGCCTTGACGGGCTCATCGTTTCCAACACGACGATTGCGCGCGAAGGGCTCGTCTCCGGTCTCCATGCGCATGAGACGGGCGGCCTTTCCGGCGCACCGCTTTTCACCATGTCGACGGAAGTGCTGCGCGAGATGTACCGCCTCACGCAGGGCCGCCTTCCGATTGTCGGTGTGGGTGGCATCGGTTCGGGCGACGATGCCTATCTGAAGATCCGCGCGGGCGCTTCGCTCGTACAGCTTTATTCCGCGCTCACCTATGATGGCCCCGCGCTTGTCGCCCGCATCAAGCGCGACCTCGCCGCGCATCTCGCGGCAGACGGTTTCGCGCATCTGAAAGATGCCGTCGGCGCGGATGTGAAGCTCTAATATTCGGAGGAAATCGATGCCACGCCCCACCATCTATCACAACCCGCGCTGCTCCAAGTCGCGCGCCACGCTTGCGCTTCTCGAAGAGCGCGGTCTCGATCCGCTGATCGTCGATTACCTGAAGGCGCCGCCCAGCGCCGCGGAGCTTCAGGACATTCTGAAGAAACTGAAGATGGCGCCGCGCGATCTCATGCGCAAAGGCGAGACTGTCTACAAGGAGTTGGGCCTTGCCGATGAAGGCCTGACGGATGAAAAGCTCATTCGCGCGATGACGGAAAACCCGATCCTGATCGAGCGCCCCATCGTGGTGTCGGGCGCGAAGGCGAAGATCGGCCGCCCGCCCGAAAGCGTGCTCGACATCCTCTAGACGTCAGGCAAGCCCGCGCCTCAGCCGCGGAAAATAAAAACCGAGCGAGAGCGCCCGCGTCAGGTTGAAGCCTGCCAGCGCCGCCCATAGCCCGTGATTGCCATAGGGCAGGAAGAGCCACCACAGCACGAGAAACATCGCGCTGGAGGCGAGCGCCGCGTTCCGCATTTCGCTGCTCCGCGTCGCGCCGATAAAGATGCCGTCGAGCTGGTAGCACCAGACCGAAAGCACCGGCAGCATCGCCGCCCAGAAAAGATAGATGCGCCCGCCCGCCCGCACTTCCGCATCGATGGTCAGAAAGTCGATGGCCGCACCGCCAAAGACAAAGATCGCAAGCGTGAGGAGAAGCGATATGCCTCCCGCCCAGAGCGTCGAGAGTTTTGCCGCAAGGTCGAAGGACATCCGGTCGAGCGCGCCCGTCGCCTTGCCCACAAGCGTCTCGGCGGAAAGCGCGAAGCCGTCGAGGAAAAAGGCGCTCACCGTCACGAATTGCAGCAGGATCGAATTGACGGCGAGCGTCACCGTCCCCGCCTCCGCGCTCTTCGCCGTGAACCAGGCGAAGGAGAGCAGCAGCACGATGGTGCGGATCATGATGTCACGATTGACGGCGATGGTGCGCGCCAGCCGCGCCGCGTCGAGAAGCCGCGCGCGCGTCCACACACCCGGGTGGAGCCTGAGCACGCGGCTTGCAATGGCAAGCCCGGCAAGCGCCGCCGTCACTTCCGCGATCAGCGTCCCCGCCGCGATGCCCTGGACGCCCCAGCCGAGCCCCAGCGCGAACAGCACGTCGAGCGCAATGTTCACCGTATTGAGCACCACCTGAAGCACAAGCGCGAGCCCCGCCCGCTCAAGCCCGATGAACCAGCCCGTCAGCGCATAATTGGCCAGCGCGAAAGGCGCGCTCCATATGCGGATGTCGTAATAGACATGCGCGAGCGCCTCCACCTCTTCGCCCCCGTCGAGCAGTCCGAAGGCGATGGCGCGGATCGGCCATTGCAGCGCGATGAGGCCCACGCCGATGGCGCCCGCGATGAGCAGCGCGCGCCCCAGCGCCGCGCGGATTTCCTCGCCGTCCTCCGCGCCCGCCGCCTGCGCGGTCAGCCCCGTTGTTCCCATGCGCAAGAAGCCGAAGGTCCAGTAGACCATGGTGAAGATGAGCGCGCCGAGCGCCACCGCGCCGATATATTTCGGATCGCCCATCCGCCCCATGACGGCGGTGTCCGCGAGCCCCAGCAGCGGCGTCGAGATATTTGAAATGACGATGGGCAGTGCGATGGCGAGCACCGCGCGATGCGTCACCCTCGGCCGCGCTCCGGCTCCCGCCCCCGCCGTCATGCGATGGCTCACGATGCGGCGGCGTCGTCCACCGCCTGCAACAGGAAGTGCCCATGCGCCGCCGCGATGGGCCGCGAGCGGTCGTCCTGCCAGGCTTCCGCGCGCACCGTCGCGACGCGCCGTCCCTGCTTGGTGATTTCCGCGCGGCCATAGGTATCCACCGGCTTGCCCGAGCGCAGATAGTCGATGGTGAGCCCGATGGGTTTGGGCAATACGACCTTGCCGTTCCCCGCCCCGGCGAACTCGAAGGCAAGTTGCGCAACCGCCGTCGTTTCGAGAAAGGCGCCGATTGTGCCGCCGTGAAGCGCTGGCAATACCGGATTGCCGATAAGCTGTTGCGAGAAGTGCAGCACCGTCGTGATCTCGTTGCCGCGCTGGTCGACCGTGATGCCGAGAAAGCGCGCATAGGGGATCGCCTGCACCAGCGCATTGACGTCGAAACCTGTCTTTGCGTCGCTCATGCACCGTTCTCCTTCTTCTGTCCGAGAATCTTCAGGGCTTCCGCCGCTGCTTCCGGTGTCATGGGCATGGGCTGTGCGCGGTTCGCCGCCAGCATGAAAGTGCCGACGCAGGTGGCGATCGGGTCTTCCTCGTCCGTGTGATAGGCCGTGCCGCGCACGAAGGCGATGTTCTTCGTCACCTTGTAGCAATGGGTATGCGCCATGAGGTCGAGCTTCGGTGTCGCGGGCTTCATGTAGTCGATGCGCAGATCGAGCGTCGCAATGGACATGCGTTCGGGCAGCGCAAGCTGCACCGCGATCCCGCAGGCATTGTCGAGCAGGGAGGTGATGACGCCGCCGTGAATGACGCCCGTCTCCGGGTTGCCGATCAGCTTTTCCGCATAGGGAACGGAAAGCCAGGCTTCGCCGCGCTTCGCGTCTTCCACCATGAGGCCGATGGCCTTGGCATGCGGCACATGCTCGACAAGCACGTCCTTCATTATTTTGAGGTGTTCGGGAGAAAAATCTGCGTCACTCATTCACTTGCCTCTCGGGTCCGCCGTCCGCTGTTCTAATTGCGCCTTGGGGGAGAGGGAAGTCAACAGGCAGCTTACGTTGCGTCTCCGCACTTTTCGTGCCTGCTCGCGCCGCTCCCGCCGCGCATTCTGGACCTTGCCCGGTTCTGTCCTGTAGCTTTCCCCTATTGAAATTTCATATCGGAGCAGAAGTCATGCCGGAACAAACCGCGCCGGGTTCCCCGCGCGCCATGCCCAAAGCCTGCATTATCGGTGCGGGCTGCAGCGGGTTTTCCACCGCCAAGGCGCTTCAGGATCGCGGCATCCCCTTCGACATTTTCGAAATGTCGGACACCATCGGCGGCAACTGGGCCTACAAGAACAAGAACGGCATGTCGGCCTGCTACGAGTCGCTGCATATCGACACCTCGAAATACCGGATGCAGTTCGACGATTTTCCGATCCCGGACGATTTCCCGGACTTCCCGCATCACTCGCAGGTGCTGCAATATTTCAACGACTATGTGGATCATTTCGGCTTGCGCGAAAAGATCAGCTTCAACACGGCGGTCACGCATTGCGAGCGCACACCCGAAGGTCTCTGGCGCGTCACGATAGACCGCTCCGGCGCAGGCGGACCTTCGTCGCAAACGCATGTCTATGACGCGCTCTTCGTCTGCAACGGTCATCACTGGAGCCCGCGCTGGCCCACGCCCGCCTTCCCCGGCGAGTTCGATGGCGTGCAGATGCATGCGCACTCCTATCTCACGCCCTTCGAGCCCACCGACATGCGCGGCAAGAACATCGTCGTCGTCGGCATGGGCAACAGCGCGATGGATATCGCCTCCGAGCTTTCCCAGCGCCCCATCGCGAAGAACCTCTGGGTCTCCGCGCGCCGTGGCGTCTACATCTTCCCGAAATATATTGGCGGGCGTGTGGCCGACAAGGCCTCCGCGCCGCACTGGATGCCATTGCCCCTGCAGCGCTGGCTGGCGGCCAAGGCGCTGAAGCGCGCCGTTGGCAATATGGAGGATTACGGCCTCCCCAAGCCCGACCACAAGCCGCTTGAGGCGCATCCCTCCGTATCGGGAGAATTTCTCACCCGCGTCGGCTGCGGCGACATAAGGATGAAGCCCAATATCGAGCGTTTCGAGGGCGGCAGGATCCGCTTCGCCGATGGTTCGACGGAGGATGTCGATGTCGTCGTCTATGCGACGGGCTACAATGTGGAATTCCCCTTCCTCGACAGATCGCTCATCGAGGTGAAGGACAATCACCTGCCGCTCTTCAAGCGCGTGATGAAGCCCGGCATCCCGAATCTCTTTTTCATGGCGCTGGCGCAGCCGCTTCCCACGCTCACCAACTTCGCCGAGCAGCAGGCACGCTGGCTCGCGGCCTATCTCGCGGGCGATTATGCGCTGCCCGCCAAAGAGGAAATGGAACGTGTGATCGCGGCCGACGAGCACCGCTTCATCGGTCATTTCTATGACAGCCCGCGCCACAAGATGCAGGTAGATTTCAACATCTACTGCCACGACCTCAAAAAGGAGTGGAAGAAGGGCGAGAAGCGTGCGAAAGCGGCGGGCAGTCCGCTTCCTGTGCCGCCCCGGGCGTCGTCCGCGCTGGGGCAGGCGGCGGAATAGGGATAACCATATGAAATAAAATGGTTTTCGGCTCCCGGAAACCACCCCCCGAAAGTTGACGATTGTCGTCATTCGAGTAGGTTGGGATATGATGTGTGAATCAGGGCGCGGCCGGCGGAGCGGGGCAGCATCGCCGGCCCGGTCCCCGGAGGGAAGATGAGCGACAGTAAAACCCCGTCAGGGGCAGGCGGTGCCGTGTGAGTACCGATCTCGAAGACGCGCCTGCACCGGCGAGGAAACTCGGTAAGCGCGAACAGACGAAGCAGAACAATCGCGAGGCCATTCTGGAAGCCGCGAAGGTCGTCTTTGCCGATATGGGCTATGGCGCCACCTCCGTGCGCGACATCATCCGCAAGACGGGGCTCGCCTCGGGCACCTTCTACAACTACTTCAAGAGCAAGGAAGAGGTCTTCGAGGCGCTCATGGACGAGGGTATGCGCCGCATCCGTCCGCGCCTGCGTGCCGAGCGTATTCGTTCGCGCACCTTCGAGGATTTCATCCGCAACGCCTATCGCACCTATTTCGATTATCTCGCCACCGACCGCGATACCTTCCAGGTGATCCGCCGCAACCCGAACACCGTTCGTGTGCGCATGGACACGCCGGAAATGATCGCGGGCTTCGAGGAAATCCGCGAATATATCGAGGAAGACATTCGCAACGGCACATTGCCGGATGTGGACGCGGAATATCTCATGGCGGCGGTCGTTGGCATCGCGATGGAGCTTGGCGACCGCATGTTGCGCCGCCCGGAAATGAACGCCGAGGAAGCATGCGCTTTCGCAACCGCGCTTGTTCTTGGCGGTCTCGGCGCCCTGCCGCACAAGGGCGGCAAATAGCCTCCTCGCGGAAAACGAAGGAAAGAAAACAACAATGAGCCTTCAGAAATTCATCGTCCGCACACTTCTGAAACTGCCCGATAACCTGCTCGTCAAGATGTCGGGCGGCAAGCCGCGCGCAATCGACGGGCGCATTCTCGACGCCCGCGCGCAATTCCTCGCCGCGCAGGGTGCGCGCCAGCCCTCCATCACCACGCTCGATCCCGCCACCGCGCGCGCAGGCACGAAGGACGGCCTTGCCCTTCTCGATGGCGAGCTGCATCCCGGCGTTGAGGTCAGCGAGCTACAGGTGCCCGGTCCCGGCGGCCCGATGGATGCGCGCCTCTACCTGCCTGCCGGCGCGCAAGCCCCGCTGCCCGGTCTCGTCTTCTTTCATTTCGGCGGATGCGTCATCGGCGACCTCGATACCTGCCATGTCTTTTGCAGCATGATCGCGGGCATTGCCGGTTGCCCGGTCCTGAACGTCGCCTATCGCCTCGCGCCGGAACACAAGTTCCCCGCCCAGGTTGAGGATGCCGTCGCCGCTTATCGCTGGGCGAACGACAATGCCGAGCGCCTGCGCATGGCGCCCGGCCGCATCGGCGTCGGCGGCGATAGTGCGGGCGGCTATCTCTCTGCCGTCGTCGCACAGACCGCGAAGCGCGAAGGCTTCGTGCCCCCCGCCCTGCAACTCCTCATCTATCCGGTGACCGATTGGAGCTGGAAGGGCGGCTCGATGGAGAGCTGCGCCGATGTCTATCCTTTGACGCGCGAGATCATGGACTGGTTCGGCGCGCATTATCTGAACGACCCTGCCGAAGCCACGGATGTTCGTGTCTCGCCCATGAACGAGCCGGATCTTTCCGGCCTCGCCCCCGCGATCGTCGTGACCGCCGGTTTCGATCCCTTGCGCGATCAGGGCGCGGCCTATGCGGAGAAGCTCAAATCCGCGGGTGTCTCCGTCACCGCTCATTGCGAAGACAGCCTGCCTCACGCCTTCACCGCCATGACCGGCGTCATTCCCGCCGCGAAATCCGCCTGCGAGCGGATCGCGCGCGATGTCGGTGCCGCGCTCAGGGACCGCTGATGTTCTACGCCATCGTCAAGGCTGCGCTTTCGGGCGTGCTGGTAATGGTCGTCTCCGAAACGGCGAAGCGCAGCCCCGCCTTCGGCGCGCTCGTCGCATCGCTGCCGCTCATATCGGTTCTCGGAATCGTCTGGCTCTGGCGTGACACGGGCGATGTGGAGCGCATCGCCGCACATGCCGAAGCGACCTTCTGGTATGTGCTGCCCTCATTGCCGATGTTTCTCGTCTTTCCGGCGCTGCTGCGGCACGGCATCGGCTTCTGGCCCGCGCTCGGTCTGGGTTGCGCGCTGACCGTCATCCTGTACCTGATAACGGTGTGGATCGCGTCGCGGTTCGGGATCGCGCTCTGAAAATCTGCGAGTCGTTCTCACGCTTTGCTCCCTTGTCCGCCGAATTTCACCATGCTAATTCCATCTCGTCCTTAGGGGAGTAGCCGCCCTCCGCCGCATCAGGCAGAGAGGGGCGGGCGTCAACAAACTCGGAACTTTCCCGTTCCGTGGCGTCCGCGCTCAGCACCGCTGAACTGGCGAGACCTTTGGCTCACGTGCTGCCTTTTGCCGGGCGGGCGCGTTGGGTCATTGGTTGTCGCGCCCGGCAGCGGAGTCTTCTCGTGGAAGCTTTTCTCGTATCGCTGGGTGCCGTCGCCATTGCTGAAATCGGCGACAAGACACAATTGCTCGCGCTCATCCTCGCCGTGCGCTTCCGTGCGCCCTGGTCCGTCATCGCGGGCATATTCGTTGCCACCATCGCGAACCACGCGCTTGCGGCTTTCGCGGGCACGCTGGTCGCGAGCTGGCTCACGCCCGAGATACTCGCCTGGGTGCTCGGCCTTTCCTTCCTGCTTATGGGCCTCTGGGCCTTGATCCCCGACGAGCCGCCTTCCGAGGAGGAAACGAAAGCCGCGTCCCGCTTCGGTCCCCTCGTAGCGACTGCGGTTGCCTTCTTCCTTGTGGAGATGGGCGACAAGACGCAGATCGCGACCGTTGCGCTCGGCGCGCGCTATGAATCCGTCGCTCTCGTGACCCTAGGCACGACGCTCGGCATGATGGCGGCGAATGTGCCCGTCGTCCTGTTCGGCGAGGCGGCGGCAAAGCGTGTGCCGCTCGGCGTCATGCGGCTCGCGACCGCCGGGCTTTTCATCGTGCTCGGCCTCGTCGCGCTGGCCTCGGCTCTCGGTTATGCGTCCTGATCGGAGCGGAGAAAAGTGATGAGCATCGGGTTGATGCTCGCCGCTTCCTCGCGCAGCACCCAATGCGTACCTTCCGCGAAGAAAAGCGTGCCGCCGCGCTCGCAAAGCGCGATGCTTTTCTTCGCAAGGCTCACATCGCCGAACTGGTCCTTCTCACCCCAGATCAGCAGCACCGGCGTCTCGATGCGCGGCGGTTCGGCGGGAAGCTCCTTCTTCAGCAGCGCGCGATACCAGTGGATCATGGAGGTCAGCGCCTTCGGCTCGCTCCAGGCGCGGCGATAGTGTGCCCACTCTTCCTTGTCGAACGCGCCCTCCCGCGCCGATCCTTCCAGCGCCTCGATCAGCGCCGCATAATTCTTCCGCCGCATCATCCATTCAGGGATGCCGCGTAAGCGGAACATCTTCACATAGCGGCTCTTCTTGCGCTGCACCTTGTCCGTATACATCGCATGTTTCCAGATCGCGGGATGCGGCGCGTTGATCATCGCCGCCTTTTCCATGTTCTGCGGCCGCGTCGAGCAGAGCCACCACGCCACGCTCGCGCCCCAGTCATGTCCGACCACGCGCAGCTTTTCCTCGCCGAAATGGCGCCCGAGCGCGACAACGTCTTCGGCCAGTTCGTCGAGGTCATAGGCTTTGACGCCGCGCGGCTTCCCGCTCACGCCATAGCCGCGCTGGTCCGGCGCGATCACGCGAAAGCCCGCCTTCGCGAGGTCCGGCATCTGGTGGCGCCAGCCGAGGCAATTATCGGGAAAGCCATGCAGCAGAATGACGAGCGGCCCGTCCTCCGGCCCCATCTCCGCATAGTGCAGCGCAATCCTGTCGAGATGCGCCACGCCGAATCGCGCATCTTCCATGCCGGTCATCATGCTTGTCTTTCCCTCCGGGCTTCCCCTGCGTCCGCCGCATTCTAGCGCCGAGCATGGCGAAGTTGGGGCCGTGCCCCTATCATTCGCCGCAAAAGTATTTGCCATAAGCGTTACGGGGAGAATGCCATGCGGGCCATGCGTGTGAATGAGCTATCGGAAGACATAAGTGTTTTGCGGCTGGAGGACGTGACGCTCCCGCCGCCCGGCCCCGGCGAAGTCCGTCTCCGCCTCAAGGCCTGCTCGATTAACTTCCCCGACATCCTGATGGTGCAGGGCAAATACCAGTTCAAGCCGGAGCTTCCCTTTTCGCCGGGCATGGAAGGGGCGGGGCTCGTCGAGGCGCTGGGCGAGGGCGTCACGAAGCTGAAGGTTGGAGACCGCGTCGTCGCCGGTCTCCGCATCGGCGGCTTCGCGGAGGAGGTGAATGCTTCCGCCGAGGCCTGCCGTCCCATCCCCGGCAAAATGGATTTCGCGCAAGCCGCCGCCTATCCCGCCGCTTACCTCACGGCCTATGTCGCGCTTGTCTGCCGCGGCCACCTGCAAAAGGGCGAGACGCTTCTCGTGCATGGCTCCACAGGCGGCGTCGGCCTCGCCGCTGTCGAGATGGGAAAGCTTCTCGGCGCAACGGTCATCGCCACTTCGGCGTCGGACGAAAAACTGAAAATCGTGAAAGAGCGCGGTGCCGACCACGTCATCAACGTCACGCAAGGCTTCCGCGAAAAGGTGAAAGAATTGACGGACGGGCGCGGCGCGGATGTGATCTACGATCCCGTCGGCGGCGACGTCTTCGACGAAAGCGTGCGCTGCATCGCGTGGAACGGCCGCCTCCTCATCATCGGCTTCACCAGCGGCCGCATCCCGTCCGTCTCCGTCAACATGCCGCTGATAAAGGGCTTCTCCGTCGTCGGCGTCCGCGCTGGCGAATATGGCCGCCGCGACCCGGAGGCGGGCAGGGCAAACATCGAAGCCATCGACAGGCTCGCGGCGGAAGGAAAGATCGACCCTTACATCTGCGCCCGCTTCCCGCTGGAGCGCGCGGTCGACGCCATGCGCGTGCTTCAGGAACGCAAGGCCGTCGGCAAGGTCGTCATCGAGATGTAGAAAAATAATGCGTCATTGCGAGGAGCGCGCGAGCGCGACGAAGCAATCCAGGGGCCGCTTGCTCGGTGCTTGCCGCTCTGGATTGCTTCGCTCCCTATGGTCGTTCGCAATGACGATGTTTGCGGGTGCCGCCAAGCCTCAGACGCTCCGCTGCGCCTTGTCCTTGTCGTTCGCGCCGCGGATCATCTCGCGCATCTTGTCCCACTCTTCGTCCGAGAGTTTCGAGAGCCGCGAGAAGTTGCCGCCATTGCCCGAGAAGCCCGCACCGTCGATGGCGATGCACTGCCCGGTAAGATAGTCGCAGCCATCGCCCATCAGGAAGGTGGCGAGGTTTTTCAGTTCGTCCATCTGGCCGACGCGCCCCATCGGAATGCCCTCGCGCGAGCCTTCGCCGTCCGTCGACTGGCCGGGCGAGAGCCGCGCCCATGCGCCTTCGGTCGGGAAGGGCCCGGGCGCAATCGCGTTGAGGCGAATGCCGTAAGGCCCCCATTCGGCGGCGAGCGATTTCGTCATGATGTTGACGCCCGCCTTCGACATCGCGCTCGGCACGGTGAAGGGACCGCCGTTCCACACCCATGTGGTCAGGATCGAGATGACGCTGCCCGGCACCTTGTCGCGGATCCAGCGTGTGCCGATCGAATGCGTGACGTAGAACGAGCCGTGAAAAACGATGCCTGCAATCGCATCGAAGCCGCGCGTCGAAAGGTCTTTTGTCGGCGAGATGAAATTGCCCGCCGCATTGTTGACGAGGCCCGTCAGCGGGCCATCGGCCCAGATTTCCTCGATCATCTCGTCGACGGCGGGCGCCACGCGAATGTCGACGCTATGCGTCTTCACGGAGCCGCCATGTTTGTCCATGAGTTCTTTTGCGGTGTCGTCGAGAACGTGTTTGCGCCGCCCGCAAATGTAAATGTCGGCGCCGAGCCTGAGATAGTCCTCGGCCATTTCCTTGCCGAGGCCCGTGCCGCCGCCCGTTACCAGAATGCGCTTGCCCTTGAGCAATCCGTCGCGAAACATCGTCGCCATATCGTCCTCCCGCATGTGTTTTGCGGGCGAGATTAGCTTGTCATGCGCGCGCCGTCTCGCCTTTCGGTTTGACGCAAGGGAAGGCGGGAACGCGTTCCCTTGACTCGTCATTGCGAGGCGCGGCGCAGCCGCGACGCGGCAATCCAGGGGCCGCTTGTGCTGAGCTTGCCGCCCTGGATCGCTTCGTCGGCCTTCCGGCCTCCTCGCGATGACGATGGAATGGAAACCTATTCCTTCCCGCTGCGCGCCATCAGCACGCTCCACAGCCTCACCGCGACGAAGATCGGGATCACGACGACCGCGCCGAGCAGCAGATATTGCACCGACCAGTCGATGGCGTCGAAACCCATCTCCCAGATGCGCGCCAGCGTGTCGATGAAATCGCGCCAGAGGTCTATCGGCTTGATGCCGAACACGGCGAGCACAACGCCAACCGCGATGGAAGCGACGGCGAGCTTGAAGATCGTGGGCAGAACGGGTCCGCCGAAAAAACGGTTCATGGTCGCTTTCATCCTTGTTTGGCTGCAAGAGGTCCCGCAGCCGTCAAATTCAATCCGCCGCAGCGGTATTGTAAACCGTCCGTACCGGGAAGGGGATGGTAATGCCGTTCTCGTCGAAGCGTTCCTTCACGCGCCGCGTCAGGTCGAATTTCGCCGGCCAGTAGTCCGCATTGTTCACCCAGACGCGCGTCACGATATCGACCGAGCTGTCGCCAAGATTGATGACGCCGATAAAGGGCTCCGGCTCCTTCAGGCAGCGCTCGTCCGCCTCCAGCTCGCCGCGAATGATCTCCATCGCCTTGCCGATATTGTCGCTGTAGGAAATGCCGAAGGTCATGTCGAGGCGGCGTTGCGGGTGATAGGTGTAATTGGTGATCGCCTGCCCCCAGACCTGGCTGTTCGGCACGATGATCTGCACATTGTCGGGTGTGGCGAGCTCGGTCGTGAAGAGCGAAAGCTGTTTCACCGTCCCGGCAACGCCGCCCGCCTCCACATAGTGGCCCGCGCGGAACGGCCGGAAGATCAGCAGCATCACACCCGCCGCAACATTTGAAAGCGTGCCCTGCAGCGCAAGGCCGACGGCAAGGCCCGCCGCGCCGAGAACGGCGATAAGGCTCGCCGTCTGCACGCCGAATTTCGCCAGCACCGCAAGAATGGTGAAGGTGAGCACGAGATAGCGCGCAATGGTGCCGAAGAAGTTCAGCAGCATCTCGTCCATGGTCGGCCAGCGCCCGAGCCCCTGCATGGTCCACACGCGCACACGACCGGCGAACCAGAAGCCGGCGATCAGGATGATGATGGCGGTGAGAAAGTTCACCCCGCCCGCGAGAAGTTGCGGCAGCAGAACGTCGAACTGTTCGCGAATGGCGGACGGCAACTGGTCGAGCATCGGGGGGAACTCCGTGACGATGGCGGGAGAGGGGAGTTTCCCACGACACGCCTCTAAATTGAACCACAGAAAAGGGCCATTTTCGGGACAGTTAACACGACGTCCACCCTCCCCCTGTGGGAGGGTCGAAATTCGCAACGCGAATTTCGGGGAGGGGTAAGCGAGGGAAACGGAAGGCGAGCCAATCGCCGACAACGGAGTACCCCTCCCCGAAAAATTTTCGCTGTGCTCAATTTTTCGACCCTCCCACAGGGGGAGGGTGGGCTCTACACTCTCACGATGAACAGACCAGCCTCCCTTGCCGCGGATGCGTATGACGACGCGCTCCCTCCCGTCTTCGCCCGCTGGTTCGCCTCCCGCGGCTGGCACCCGCGCGCCCATCAGCTCGCGCTTCTCGCGCTGGCGGCGCAGGGCAAGTCCGCGCTCCTCATCGCGCCCACAGGCGCTGGCAAGACGCTGGCCGGCTTCCTTCCGAGCCTCGCCGGTCTTGCCACTCGTCCGGCCCCGAAAAAACGCGCCCTGCACACACTCTATATATCGCCCCTCAAGGCCCTTGCCGTCGATGTGAAGCGCAACCTCGAAATGCCCGTCGCCGAAATGGGCCTCGACATCTCCATCGAAACCCGCACCGGCGACACGCCGCAAAACCGCCGCCAGCGCCAGCGCCGCGAACCGCCCGACATTTTGATGACGACGCCGGAGCAGCTCGCGCTTCTCCTGTCCTATCCCGATGCAGGCGTCTTCTTCGGCTCGCTCTCTTGCATCGTGCTGGACGAGTTGCATGCGCTGGCGAATTCGAAGCGCGGCGATCTCCTCGCGCTCGGTCTCGCGCGCCTCGCGAAGCTCGCGCCGGGTCTTCGCCGTACCGGCCTCTCGGCCACGGTTGCCGAGCCCGATGCGCTGCGCCGCTATCTCATGCCCCAACTCCCCGGCGCGGAAAATCTCAGCGAGATCGTCGTCGCGCCCCCCGGCGCGCTCCCGGAAATTTCGGTGCTCACACCGGCGGATGAAGGCGATGAAGAAATCCGCATTCCCTGGTCGGGACATTCCGCCCGCCATGCGCTTCCCGCTGTCTATGAGGCGATCCGCGCGAACCGCACGACACTCGTTTTCGTCAACACGCGCTCACAGGCCGAATTCGTCTTTCAGGAGCTCTGGCGGCTGAACGAGGATACGCTGCCCATCGCGCTTCACCACGGCTCTCTCTCGGCGGAGGCGCGCCGCAAGGTCGAGGCCGCCATGTCGGCGGGTACGCTCCGCGCTGTCGTCTGCACCTCGACCCTCGACCTCGGCATCGACTGGGGCGAGGTCGATCTCGTGGTGAACATGGGCGCGCCCAAAGGCGCGAGCCGTCTTCTTCAGCGGATCGGTCGCGCGAACCACCGCCTTGACGATCCCTCGCGCGCCGTCCTCGTGCCTGCAAACCGTTTCGAGGTGCTGGAATGCGAGGCCGCGCGCGCCGCCGCCATCGAAGGCGCGCAGGACGGCATGGTCTCGCGTACCGGCGCGCTCGATGTTCTGGCGCAGCACATTCTCGGTTGCGCCTGTTCAGCGCCCTTCGACCCGGATGAGCTTTATGAGGAGGTGCGCTCCGCCGCGCCATACCGCGAACTCACGCGCGAGGCGTTCGGCAAGGTGGTCGACTTCGTTTCGACCGGCGGCTATGCGCTGAAAAACTACGACCGCTTCGCGCGTCTGCGGCCCAATGCGAAGGCCGAGGGCGACATGCGCTTTCGCGCCGCCTCTCCTTCCGTCATCCAGCAATATCGCATGAATGTCGGCACCATCGTCGAGGCGCCGATGCTGAAGGTCCGCATGATCAAGCGGGGAGGGCGCCGCCCCATAGGCGCGATGGGGGGAAGATACCTCGGCGAGATCGAGGAATATTTCATCGACCAGCTCTCGCCCGGCGACACCTTCCTTTTCGCGGGCCATGTGCTTCGCTTCGAGGGCCTCGCCGAAACGGAGGCGCTGGTCACGAAGTCGAATGCCGCCGAGCCCATGATCCCGTCCTATTATGGCGGCAAGTTCCCGCTCTCGACCTATCTCGCCGCCCGCGTCCGCACCATGCTCGCGCATCGCGAGCAATGGGCGGCGCTCCCCGCGCCCGTGCGCGAATGGCTGGAAATACAGGCATGGCGCTCCGTCCTGCCGGCCGAGAACAATCTGCTGGTGGAAACCTTCCCGCGCGGCGACAAGTTCTACCTCGTCTGTTATCCCTTCGAGGGCCGCCTCGCGCATCAGACGCTCGGCATGCTGCTCACGCGCCGCCTCGATCGTGCGGGCGCGCGGCCTTTGGGTTTCGTCGCCTCCGAATATGCGCTCGCCATCTGGTGCCTGCGCGATCCGGGTATGATGCATGAGCGTCACGAGCTGCCGCTTGGCGAACTTTTCGCGGAAGACATGCTGGGCGACGATCTCGATGCATGGCTTGGCGAGTCGAGCTTGCTGAAACGCACCTTCCGCGATTGCGCGATCATTTCCGGTCTCATCGAGCGCCGCTATCCGGGCTTGGAGAAGACGGGCCGTCAGGTCACTTTCTCCTCCGACCTCATATATAATGTGCTGCGCGAGCACGAGCCGGACCACATCCTGCTCCGCGCCACCTGGAATGACGCAGCAACCGGCCTTCTCGATGTCGGCCGTGTGGCGGAAATGCTGAAGCGCGTGAAAACCCGCATCACCCTGAAGCGCCTCGACCGGGTCTCGCCGCTTGCCGTCCCCGTTCTTCTCGACATCGGCAAGGTCAGCGTGGACGGTGAGGCAAATGAGGCGCTACTCTCCGAAGCGGCGGACGATCTGATTGCCGAGGCGACGCGGCTTGTTTGATGCAAGCCGACTCGATCTATAAAAGATGAGGCCCGGCAGTCGCTGCACATGCTGGGACTTGGCCACAAACAAAATTGTCATCCCGGCGAAAGCCGGGACCCATGGGCTTATCGTCTCGGCAAAATGCTCGATCTGAAAAGAGAAATACAAGCAACCGCCCATCCCTCGCTCCTTGTCTGTGGGCAGGCCTTCGATCTCATGCCGGAAGGCGCGGCGTGGTTGGCCGACGAGCGCCTGCTCGTCGTCGCCGATCTTCATTTCGAGAAAGGCTCAGCTTTCGCCGCGCGTGGGCTGCCGCTCCCGCCCTATGATACGCGCGCCACCATCGCCCGCCTTGAAGCCCTTGCCGAGAAGCTGAAACCGCAAACCCTCGTCGCCCTTGGCGACAGCTTCCATGATCGTGAAGCCGAGCATCGCATGTCGCCGGAAGATGCGGCCCGCCTCTCGCGTCTCTCGTACTCGCTCGATTGGATCTGGATCGCGGGCAATCACGATCCGGTTCCGCCTCGCGCCTTCGGCGGCGCGGTGATGGAGGAGCTTCGCATTGGTCCGCTCACCTTCCGCCACGAGCCGCAGGCCGCGCCGTCGACGGGCGAGGTCGCGGGCCATCTTCATCCGTGTGCGGCGGTTCGCGTTCGGGGGCGCCGTCTCCGCCGCCGCTGTTTCGCATCGGATGGCACCCGGATGATCATGCCGGCCTTCGGCGCCTATGCAGGTGGCCTCAATGTTCTCGATACGGCTTACGATGATCTTTTGCCCGGTTTCGATTTTCACGCCTGGATGATGGGCGCGAAGACGGTTATCCCCGTTTCCGCGCGCCGCCTCGAAGCCGATTGAGTCGAAAAAACTTGTCCCCGGTTTTCTGACTTGGCGCAAAACCCCGCCGGTGCTTTTTTGAGAGACGCAAAAAGCGGGGATTATTTTTTTCACCCTCCCCCTGCGGGAGGGTCAAAATTCGCCCGCGAATTTTGGGGAGGGGCAGGTTGCGAGCTCTGCCCTCAAATCCGGGCATAAATTTTCTTCGAACCGTCTCCGAACTGCTTTGTGACGGTTTGGTGACGTTTCGATGACGGTCAGCGGCAAAACAGGTCGCCTTATCCCCGCTCGGCCGCCCGCTCAGCCGAAAGTGGCGAGCACCGGAAACGTGTTGATGAGGAAGATCGCAAGCGTCTCGAATGTGCCTGTCAGCATCATGAGGCCGGTGATCGCCAGCAGCACACCCGCCGCGATTTCGACCTTGTGCATGTGCTTGCGGAACGTCGAGGCGAAGCTCAAAAATCCGCGTACGGCGAATGCAGCCGCGAGAAACGGAATGCCGAGTCCGAGCGAATAGACGGTAAGCAGCGTCACGCCTGCGCTGAGGCTTTCCTGTGCCGCTGCGATGGTGAGGATCGTTGCGAGAATGGGGCCAATGCATGGCGTCCATCCAAATGCGAAAGCAAGCCCGAGCAGATAGGGGCTTGCGAATTGCATCAGCGGGCTTCGTTCGCCTTCGCCGTTCCCCGCGATGTAGAAGCGCGCCTCGCGGTTGAGAAAGGCGATGCGGAAGAGCCCCATATAGTGAAGCCCGAAAACGATGATGACCGCGCCTGCGATCTGCGACAGAAGTTCTTTGTGCTGAAGGATAAGCGGGTTGATCGCGCTCGCGCTCGCGCCCAGCGCAACGAAGATCGTCGTGAAGCCGAGCACGAAGCCGATGGCGCCGAGTGCCACGCGCTGCGTCAATCCTTCGGAGGCGAGCGGCTTTCCCTGCTCGTCTTCGCGCGTCAGCTCTTCGAGCGAGGTGCCTGCGATGAAGCAGAGATAGGCCGGCACCAGCGGCAACACGCAAGGCGAAAGAAAACTGATGAGCCCGCCAAGACCCGCTGCAAAATATCCGACTTCCATGCCTGGCTCCCTAACGGCGGCTCATGACGGCGGAGGCGAGCCAGCCCGCGAATGCTGCAACCAGCACGGCAATCATGCCGTAGAGCAGCGGGTCCTGATGCGCCATCCGATAGAGAAAGCGTTCGGCGCCTCGCTTGTCGATATAGAGCGGCGATGAAATCGTGTCCACGACTTCGCCTTCCTGCAGCAAAAAGACCTTCGCGGTGTAAAGGCCGACGGGTACGTTTGCCGGAATCTTGACGGTTGCGCGAAAAAGCGTCTGGCCGAGAAAGGTCACACCGCCCGGCACATTTATATAAAGACCTTCGCGCCGCTTGTTGCGGATCAGCGCTTTCCAGAAGGCGCGCTCCTCGTCCGGCGGCAGGATTTGCAGCGTGCCGTCGATGGCGCGCGCGGTCGGCATACCGGGGTCGATGTTCTCGATGCCGATGCGCAGCGCCTTCAGCGTTTCGGGTGTTGCCGTCACTTCGAGCGGCCGCGTGCTTGCGATGGCGTAATAGCCGGGCACGCTTGGATAGGTCACGCTGTCATGGTTCACCCAGATTGCGGCCATCTGTTCCTTGCGGCGCACCGTCAGCGGGCGCACCGGCCCCTGCACCACGACAACGATATCGCGATTGAGCGCGCGTGATCCGGGCCTGGCTGCTTCCACCGCGCCGAAGAGAAGGATTTCGGTGCCTGTGAAGTTGGAGCGGATCGCGATCTGGTGTTCCGACAGGTCGGTGACGAGCTGGTCCGCACGGGCGGGCGCCGCGAAGAAAAGAAGTGCAATGAATGCTGTCACGCAACGCCGCATCATGATTGCGGCTCCGCTTCGATCACGGAGTAGAGGTCGGGCGGTGTGCTCACAAGGTCATAGCCGAGCCTCATGCCGATGAGGAGAAGGATTGCCGCAAGCAGTGCACGCAACTGCTCGGCGGGCATCTTCTCTGCCGCGCGTACACCATATTGCGCGCCGATCACACTGCCGACCACCAGCAGGAAGCCGAGCACGATATCGACCGCCTGGTTTTCGAGCGAATGCATCACGCCGGTCAGCGCCGCGACGAAGACGATCTGGAAAAAGGATGTGCCGATCACGACATTGGTCGGCATCCGCAAGAGATAGATCATCGCCGGGATCATGATGAAGCCGCCGCCCACGCCCATGATCGCGGAAAGCGTACCGACGAAATAGCCGACAAGAATGGGCGGGATCACGCTGATGTAGAGTTTCGAGCGGCGAAAGCGCACCTTGAAGGGCAGGCCGTGGATCCAGCTGTGATGCTTGCGCTTGGGGGCGCTTCCGCCGCCGCGCGCCGCGCGGATCGCCTGCACGCTTTCCACCATCATCATCGCGCCGATCACGCTCAGAAACAGAACATAGATAACGGAGATGGCGAGATCGATCTGGCCGACGGCGGCCAGCAGCTTGAAGATGTAGATCCCGCTCACGGAACCGGCGATGCCGCCCAGCAGAAGGACGCCGCCCATTTTGAAGTCGATGGACTTGCGCGCAAAATGCGCAAGCGCCCCCGTCACCGAGGAGGCGACGACCTGCGTCGTCTGTGTGCCCACGGCGACGGCGGGTGGAATGCCGAGAAAAATGAGAAGCGGGGTCATCAGGAAGCCGCCGCCAATGCCGAACATGCCGGAGAGAAAACCGACTGCAACGCCCATGGCGAGAATGGTCAGAATGCTGACCGGCAACTCGGCAATCGGCAGGTAAATTTGCATCTCGCGCGCGGCTCCGGCTTCCAGAGACACTCAAGACGGCAATGCCTTGAGAAGGAAGGTGGATGCGGATTGGGGTAGCACGTCCCCCCGCCGATTCCTAGCGCTCTGGTCCTGGCGCTCTGGCGAAAGATCAGTGCGGCGTCGCTTCGAGCGTCGCCAGTGTTTCGCGCGTAACCGTCCCTGTCGTCTCCAGCCCTTCTGAAAGCTGGTATTCGAGTATCGCATCTCTTGTGCGCGGGCCCATCAGCCCGTCGGGCGAGCCCGCATCGTAGCCGAGACGGTTGAGCCGGTCCTGCGCCCGCGCGATGGCCGCGCGTGTCGCGGGGCCGTCCGCGCCGCCTTCGAGCGACGAGACATCCCAGGTCTTGAGCGAGGAGGTGTCGCCATTGGCAAGCGGTTCGGGCTTCTTCGCGCTCCACGTGCCGGAGGCGACTTTGGCGCGGGCAAGGTCTTCGGGGCTCAACTCGGTGGCGATGGCGTCGCGCTTTGCGGCCGCGCCCTTGTCGCCGCCCTTCGCTGCGATATCCAGCCACTTGTAGGCTTCGACCGGGTTCTTGGTTACGCCAAGGCCGCGTTCGTTCAGGATCGCGAGGTTGTACTGGCTGTCGCCGAGGCCGTAATTCGCGGCCTGGGTAAACCAGCTTGCCGCCGTCGTGAAGTCCTGCGCCGTGCCGCGCCCTTCCGCGTGAATGACGGCGAGATTATGCATTGCCTTCACGTTGCCGCCCTTCGCGGCCTTCTCGTACCACTCGCGCGCCTTGGCGTCGCTCTGCGTTACGCCGCGTCCCTTTTCATACTGCGCAGCAAGCCGGTATTCGGCGACGGTCAGTCCCTGCTTTGCTGCCCGCTCGAACCATTTGGCGGCTTCGGCCATGTCCTGTGTCACGCCTTCGCCATTCGAGTAGCGAAGGCCGACTTCATATTGCGCGGCCGCGTCGCCCTTTGTTGCGGCGTCCATCAGCGTCACTTTCGCGGGCTCGACCGGCGCCGTCTCGACAGGTGTCGAGGGAGCCGCTGTGGCCGGCGCTGCGGGCGTCAGCGTTGCCGTGCCCGCCGGTGTCGCGGTTGACTTCGAGACGGGCTTCTTCGGTGCGGGAACGAGGGCGTCTTCGGGGGGCGCCGGTTTGGCGTTGGCTTCCGGCGCCGCAGTTCCGCTCGAAGCGGTGCCGCTGGCGCCGGTGCCTTCCGGACTGGCCTCCGGGTTTTTCGTTGCCGCAGGTGTTTCCCCGAGCACGCTTGGCGCGGGCACCGCTTCGCCGCCGCTCGCGTTGCCCTCATGGGTTACGGCAGGCGCACTCGGCGTCGAACCGCCGCGCAGCATCACATAGGCGCCTGCGAGAACGGCGAGCAGCAAGAAGCTCGCCGCCACGCCGATCACCAGCTTGCGGCGCCGGCCCTCGCCATTGTTCTCGGCGCTAAAGCGCGCAGAAGAGTCCGCGAATCCCGGTGTATGGGCGCCGTTATAGGCAGGCTCCTGCCGCGCGCCGCCGTCTGCAGCCGCCTGCGCGGCACGTCGCGCCGCGGCGAGAAAGTCGTTTGCCGCGCGCTGTCCTGCGTTCTGCACGGGCTCGGGCGGATCGGGCGGAATTATGCCGTCGTCGATTTCGTCATGCGGGTCCGCGTAATAGCTGTCCTGCTGCTCTTCGGCGAAGGGCGGTGCTTCCGCGTCATCCTCGTAATCGTCATGCGCGTCGTAATGAAAATCATCCTGGGCGGCGGCGCGCGCGGGCGGCGCGGCGTCATAGGCATCGAACGGCGGGGCAGCCGGTGCGGGTTCGCGGCGCGGCGCATCATGGCCGTGTGACGCATCGGCCGAGCGCGCATGTGTTTGCGGCCGGTCCCAGTCACCCGGTCCGAAGGCCGGGCCGAGATTGCTGCCATAGGCAGGACCCATCATCGGCGGCGCGTCGAAATTCGGTATGCCGAAACCGGGGCCGGACGGCGGAAAACCCGCTGCGAGTCCGCCGGCATTGATCTGCGGCGACAGCGTCGTGCGTGCCTTTACGGCCTTGGTTTCTTTTTCGAGATGGCTGAGGCGGTTCGTCATGCGCTCGATTGTCGTCTGCAACGACGTGAGGGCTTCGCGGTCGCGGCTTTCGCTCTCGCTGAGGTTCTCGCCGATCCCCGCAACCGCCTTTTCGACGGCCTGCGCGGCTTCCATCGTCATGTGCTCGTTCTGCTCGAGCCGGCGCGTCATCTGTTCGAGGCGCGCGGCAAGCGCATCGGGAATTTCCGTGCGCCGCGAATGATCAATGTCCTCAAGCTTCTTGACGAGCGTGCTGACCGTCGTCTCCAGCGTCGTTTCGAGCGCTTTCGCGGTTTCGTCGGCGCTGTGTTCGGCGCGTTCGACACGCTGCGCAATTCGCTCAAGGCTCTGTTGCAGGTTCTCGATCGTCTTGCGCTGGCTCTCGGCGTTCGATTTTTCCTCGATCGCCTTCAGGGCCGCTTCGACGGCCTGCGGTCCGACGGTGCTGACGCCCTGCTCCATCTTTTCAAGGCGCGTGGCGAGTTGCGTCAGTGTACCTTCAAGGGCCTGCGCGCGGCGCTTGGCCTCCTCGCGCTCGGTTTCCTGTTCGGCATTCTCGATGCGCCCGGAAAGGGCGGAAAGCGTCTGGCGGATTTCGGCAAGCGTATCGTCCGTCCGCCGCTCTGATGTTTCGAGGTGGTCGACGACGGAGTTCAGTGCCTTTTCAAGCGTCTGGATGGCGCGGGTGTCTTCGCCGCGTCCGCCTCTGCCGCGCTCTGCGCGCTCCATGCGTTCACCGAGCTGTTGAAGTTTGCGCTCCAGCGGATCGATCGTGCGCGCCTCCGAATACCTGTCTTCCATCTCGTGCTCCGACTGGTCGAGGCGGGCGGCAAGCTGGCCCACGGTAGCTTCAAGCTTGCGCGTCATGTCGGCCGTGCGGCGTTCGCTGCCGTCCACCCGCTGCACGAGTTCGCGCACGGCTTCCGCGACGGGGCCGAGATCGATCTGCGGTTCCGGCATCCGGTTTTGCGGTGCGCTTTGCTGCGGCTGGCTGTATCGGGATTGAGACATCTCAGGGTCCTGTTGCCCAACTTCGTCGGTGCCGGTGTCCATGATGATCTGGTTCAGCCACGCGCCGAGCGTCACGCCTTGCCGGCGTGCTGCCTGCTTGGCAGCCTCCCGCGCCTCGGGTTCAATACCCTTGACGCTCCATGGAACCCCCGATCGCATCCGAATCACTATGCCCGTTAACCCTTTGGGCCAGTATAAACCGCGCTATCTGGTATTTCTAAACACGGACTGACCCAAAATCTTGTTGTGGTCGCTGATCTCGTCCTCGGCGCGCAAATAAGTGCCGGGACGTGCTGTTTCAGCACGCACAATAAAGCGGCAAGGTCGGTAAATACGGCGTTAACCGGAGGTGCTAAGTTGGTGCCATGCCGGTATTTTTTCGCTTGAGGCGGGAGGAGGTTCAGCCCGCCGGATGGCTGTTGCGAAGCTTCAGCATGGCGGCATCGCTCCATTTCGACCATTCCCGCGCCTTGGCGAGGTAATCGCGATAGGAAAGGGCGATCCGCCCTGCGAGGTCGCTTGATCCCGCAAGTTCCGCCAGCACCTCCTGCGAGGCCTCCGCCATGGCGGCCGCGACCGGCTCGGGCCATTCTCGCAGTTCCGTGCCCCCCGCCGCGACGAGTTGGGCAAAAGCCTCGATATTGTGAAAGGTGAAGTCGGCCAGCGTTTCGGCGGCGGAGGCGAGCGCCGCACCGTGCACGATCTCCTTGAGGTCATCGGGCAGCGTCTCGAACTTCTCTTTCGAAACCATGAGTTCAAGCGAGGGCCCTGCCTCGTGAAAGGCGGGCAGGTAGTAGTATTTCGCCACCTTGTTGAGCCCGAAGGCGATGTCATTCCAGGGGCCGACCCATTCGGCGGCGTCGATGGTACCGGTCTTCATCGAGGTGAATATCTCGCCGGGCGGCGTCAGCACGACCGTGGTGCCGAGACGGCGCATTACCTCGCCGCCAAGCCCCGCGATGCGGAAACTCAGCCCCTTCAGGTCATCGAGCGTCTTGATCTCGCGCTTGAACCAGCCCCCCGCCTGTACGCCGCTGGAGCCGGCATAAAAGGGCAGAACGCCGAAAGGCGCATAGGCCTCGTCCCAGAGTGCCTGGCCGCCGCCATGGGCAAGCCAGCCCGCGGTCTCTGGCGCGGTCAGCCCGAAAGGGACGCCGGTGAAGTAGTGGAAGGCCGGGTTCTTGCCCTGCCAGTAGTAGGGCGTTCCGTGACCCATCTCGCAAACGCCCCGCGAGACGGCATCGAAAACCTCGAAGGGCGGCACGATTTCATCCGCGCCATAGAGCTTCACGCGCAACCGTCCGCCTGACATCGCGCCGATCCTGTCGGCAAGACGTTGCGCATTGACGCCGACGCCCGGCGCCCCCTTGGGCCAGCAGGTTGCCATGCGCCACTCAATGGCGTCTGCCGCGCGCGCCGCCGTGACGACGCCAGGCAGCGCGATTGCGCCTGCCGCAGCGCCGAGAAAGTCTCTGCGTTTCATGATCCGGGCCCCCGAAAACAACGCCGCAGCATCTCACTGCGCCCGTCCGCCCGCAATGCCATTCAGAGAAAGGTTCAGGGGCCGCCGAAAACCTGCGCGGCAATGATCCGGTCGCCTTGCCGGGCTATGCCGACGCCGCTCTCCGTCATCTCGGGTGCCTTGATGTTCTTGCGGTGCATCGGGCTTTCGATCCATTTCTTGACCATGAAGTTTGCGAGTTCCGTATCGCTCATCGCGCCATAGCTCGGCCCTTCCACCACTTCGATGTTTTCGGCAACGCGTCCGGTAAAGCCGGGCTCTACCGCCATCATCCGTTCGCGCGGCCCCTGGCCTTCCGGGTTGAAGTGACCGAAGAAACCGCGCAGTTGCATGTCCGCCGCATGGACCGCTGCAATGCGTTGCAGGTTTGCGTCGGCGGCAAGTTGTCCAAGCCCTTTCTCCGCGCGGTAGGCGTTCACCGCCCGCAGGATCGCCGCGCTCAGCCCGGCATGGGTCTGCGCCGCGGCGCTTGCCTCTGCGGGCAGCGTCGTTGTGTTGACCTCTTTGGGCTTCTGGGGCGTCCCGCTTCCCTGCGTCGCGCATCCGGCAAGGAAGGCGAGGGCCAGAAAGGCAAATCCGGCGGCGGCGATGCGGTTCATTTTCATGCTCTCCGTTATTTTTCCCTTTTCGGGCCCACTAGACCATTGCGGGCCCCTCGCTCCAAAAAGTTTTCGCGATGCCATTGACGCTTACGTCAACGTCAACTAGATTTCGGTCTACTTTTAAAAACTGGCTGAAAACGGCCAAAAATTCCAGTTTGAAGCGCCCGGGAGGGCACCGCGTCCCATTCGGGAGGACAGCGGCGCACGGCCCGAAGTCAGGGAGAGAAACATGGAACAGCAGCTTCACGAGGCCTCCGGCACAACCCACCGGCACAATGGCGGCGAGATGGCGAACGGCGTCACCTTTTCAATCACGGAACTTGCCGAGGAATTCGGCCTGACCACGCGCGCCATCCGTTTCTATGAGGACAAGGGTCTGTTGAGCCCCGAGCGCCGTGGCCAGACCCGCATCTACCATCCGCGCGATCGCGCCCGCCTGACGCTGATCGTACGCGGCAAGAACGTCGGTCTCGCCTTGGCCGAGATCAAGGAAATCCTGAGCCTTTACGATCAGCATGACGGTTGTGAGACACAGAACCGGGTCGCGGTCGGCAAGTTTCGCAAGCGCATCGCCCAGCTTGATGAGCAGCGCCGCGAAATCGACCTCCAGATCAGGACGCTGGAGGAAAGCTGCGCTCGCCTCGAGGCGCAGATCGTCGAGCAGGTAAAGGCGGCAGGCAACGGCGCGGCTGCGGCAAAATCGACCGCCCGTCCGGCAAAGACGAAGAAGCCGGAAAAGGCTATCGTCTGAGGTAATCGCGCGCCCCTGGCAATAGGGGCGCAGCTTACCTGCCGGAGAGGACACTCATGCCGACCTACAAAGCACCGCTGCGCGAATATCGCTTTCTGCTGAACGAGCTGCTGGACTTCTCGCAATATGCGAGCCTGCCCGGGTTTGAGGACGCACCGGCGGACCTCGTGGACGCCATTCTCGAAGAAGCTGCGAAGCTGACCGAGGAAGTTTTGCTGCCGCTCAATCAGGTCGGCGACCGCGAGGGCTGCAAGCTTGAAAATGGTGTCGTGACGACGCCCAAGGGCTTCAAGGAAGCATACAAGCTGCTCGTCGATGGCGGCTGGCCCGCGCTCGTTGCCGACAAGGATTACGGCGGTCAGGGCCTGCCCAATGCGCTCGGCGTCATCTTCAACGAGATGGTGTCCTCCGCGAACATGGCCTTCGGCATGTATCCGGGCCTCTCCCACGGTGCCTATTCCGCGCTGTCACAACACGGTACGCAGGAGCAGAAGGACAAGTACCTGCCGAAGCTCGTGACCGGCGAATGGACCGGCACGATGAACCTGACCGAGCCCCATTGCGGAACCGACCTCGGCCTTCTGCGCTCGAAGGCCGTGCCGGTTGGCGATGGGTCCTACAAGATCAGCGGTCAGAAGATTTTCATCTCGGCCGGCGAGCATGATCTTGCCGACAACATCCTTCATCTCGTGCTTGCCCGCATCGAAGGGGCACCGGAAGGCGTGAAAGGCATTTCGCTCTTTCTCGTGCCGAAATTTCTCGTCAATGACGACGGCTCGCTTGGGGATCGCAATGGCGTTTCCTGCGGGTCGCTCGAAGAGAAGATGGGTATTCACGGCAATGCCACCTGTGTCCTCAACTATGATGAGGCGATCGGCTGGCTCGTGGGCGAAGAGCACAAGGGGCTTCGTGCCATGTTCACGATGATGAACGAAGCGCGCCTCGGCGTTGGCCTTCAGGGCCTCTCGCAGTCGGAAGTGGCCTATCAGAATGCTGTGACCTATGCGCTCGAACGTCTGCAGGGCCGCTCGCTCACTGGTCCGAAAGCGGAGGACAAGCCCGCCGATCCGCTGATCGTTCACCCCGACATCCGCCGTATGTTGCTCGACATCAAGGCCTTCAACGAAGGCTCGCGTGCGCTCCTCGTCTGGACGGCGCTGCATGGCGATCTCTCGCATCGCTCGGATGACGAAAAGACGCGCGAGTTCGGCGACGACATGATGGCTTTGCTGACGCCGGTGCTGAAGGGCTACTTCACGGATCGCGGCTTCATGAATGCGGTCGATGCGCAGCAGGTCTATGGCGGTCACGGCTATATCGCGGAATGGGGCATGGAGCAGTTCGTGCGCGATGCCCGCATCGCCATGATCTATGAAGGTGCCAACGGCGTGCAGGCGCTTGACCTTGTTGGCCGCAAGCTCGCGCAGAATGGCGGCCGCGGTGTCTTCGCCTTCTTCAAGGCCGTGGATGATTTCGTGGCGGCGAATGAGGGCGACGAAAAGATGAAGCCTTTCGTCGCGCCGCTGGCTGGCGCGCGCAAGGATCTCGAAGCCGCAACCATGTGGTTCATGGAAAACGCACTCGAAAACCCGGACAACGCCGGCGCCGGGTCCACGCCCTACATGCACCTTTTCGGGGTGACGGGCATTGCTTTCATGTGGGCCATGATGGCGAAGGTTGCGAATGACAAGCTCCCCGCCGCAAAGGACGGGGACAAGGCCTATTACGAAACGAAAATAAAAACCGGCCGCTACTACATGGAACATGTGGTGCCGGAGACGGCGACGCATCTCGCGCGCATCCGTCACGGTGCCGCTCCCATGATGGCGTTGGCCGCAAACGAGTTCTGAACGGGACGTCTCAGGGAGAACGACGAATGAATGCCGAATACAAATCGCCTTGGCTTAACGAGGAATTGCAGATCCTCCAGGGCGCAGTCGCCAAGTTCTATGAAAGGGAATTCCAGCCTCATGTCGAGCGCTGGGAGGAGCAGGGCCATGTGGATCGCGAAGCATGGCTGAAGGCAGGTGAAGCCGGCATTCTCTGCGCGTCGATCAAGGAGGAATATGGCGGCGGCGGCGGTAACTTCGGCCATGAGATGGTCATTGCCGAAGAGCAGGGCCGCGCCGGCATTTCCGGTTTCGGCAACTCGGTTCATTCGGGCATCGTCGCTCACTACATTCAGTCCTACGGCACCGAGGAGCAGAAGAAGAAGTGGCTGCCGAAAATGGCGTCGGGCGAGATTGTCGGCGCCATCGCCATGACCGAGCCGGGTACGGGCTCTGACCTTCAGGGCGTCAAGACGACGGCGAAGAAGGTCGGCAACCAGTACGTCGTGAACGGCCAGAAGACCTTCATCACCAACGGCCAGCAGGCGAACCTCGTCTGTGTCGTGGCGAAGACCGATCCGGCGGCAGGCGCCAAGGGCACCTCGCTCATCATGGTCGAAACCGAAGAGGTTGAAGGTTTCCGCCGTGGCCGCAATCTGAAGAAGATGGGACAGAAGGCGCAGGACACCTCCGAGCTCTTCTTCGATGAAGTGAAGGTGCCGACCTCGAATCTCCTCGGCGCGGAAGAAGGCAAGGGCTTCATCCAGCTCATGCAGCAATTGCCGCAGGAGCGCCTCATCATCGCCGTGCAGGCCTGTGTCGCAATGGAAATGGCCCTGAAATACACGGCCGACTATGTGAAGGAGCGTACCGCTTTCGGCCAGCGCATCCTTGATTTCCAGAACACGCAGTTCAAACTGGCCGAGTGCAAGACCGAGGCGACGATTGCCCGCGTCTTCACCGACGACTGCGCCGTGAAGCTGCTCGACGGCAAGCTCGATCCCACCACAGCGGCCATGGCCAAGTGGTGGACCACGCAGAAGGAAAACGAAATCATCGATACCTGCCTGCAGTTCTTCGGCGGCTATGGCTACATGATGGAATATCCCATCGCGAAGCTCTACACGAACGCCCGCATCCAGAAGATCTACGGCGGCACCAACGAGATCATGAAGATGCTCATTGCCCGCTCGCTCTGAAGCTGTTCCCGGCGAAGCGCCTCCTTCAAACGGAGGGGGCGCCTCGTCGAAGGAGCCGCAAGTAACGGAGCAGACGGCGGCCGCAACGCACGGCCCCAACCGATTTAACGTCCCCCAGGGAGACATGAAATGACCGATTGTTATGTCTATGACACCGTCCGCACGCCCCGCGGCAAGGGCAAGAAGGATGGCGCGCTGCACGAAGTGACGGCGCTCGAACTTTCCACGCAGACGCTGAAGGCGATCCGCGACCGCAACGGCCTCGACACTTCGAAGGTCGATGACGTTGTGCTTGGCTGCGTCGATCCTGTCGGCGAGCAGGGCGGCGACATCGCCCGCATCGCCGTGTTGAACGCGGACTATGCGCAGACGACGGCCGGTGTGCAGATCAACCGTTTCTGTGCTTCGGGCCTCGAGGCAACCAACATGGCGGCTGCGAAGGTCATTTCCGGTGAAGCCGACATGGCGATTGGCGGCGGCGTCGAAAGCATGTCTCGCGTTGGCATGGGCGCATCGGGCGGTTCCTGGTCCACCGATCCGGGCATTGCCTTCAAGTCCTACTTCACGCCCCAGGGCATCGGCGCTGACCTCATCTGCACCAAATACGGCTTCTCCCGGGCAGACGTCGACGCCTATGCCGTCGAAAGCCAGAAGCGCGCGAAGAATGCCTGGGACAAGGGCTATTTCAAGGGCTCCGTCATTCCGGTGAAGGACATCAATGGCCTCACCATCCTCGACCATGACGAGCATATGCGTCCCGAAGCGACGATGCAGTCGCTCGGCGCGCTCGCACCTTCCTTTGCCTCGCTCGGCGAATTCGCTTTCGATGGCGTGGCGCTGGAGCGCTACCCCGAAGTGGAAGAAATCACCCACTGCCACCACGCGGGCAATTCGTCCGGCATCGTCGACGGCGCCTCGGCTGTCCTCGTCGGCAATCTCGAAACCGGCAAGGCGATGGGCCTGAAGCCGCGCGCCCGCATTCGTGCCATGGCCTCCATCGGCTCCGAACCCTGCATCATGCTCACGGGTCCGGCCGATGTGTCGCGCAAGGCGCTCGCCAAGGCGGGCATGAAGCCGGAAGACATCGACCTCTACGAACTCAACGAAGCCTTCGCCTCCGTCGTGCTCCGTATGATGCAGGCGCTCGATATCCCGCACGACAAGATGAACGTGAATGGCGGCGCCATCGCCATGGGTCATCCGCTGGGTGCCACCGGCGGCATGATCCTCGGCACTGTGCTCGACGAGCTCGAACGCCGCGATCTCAACACCGCGCTCGTTACGCTTTGCGTCGGCGCGGGCATGGGCACGGCCACCATCATCGAACGCGTGTGAGGTAGAGACATGACCACTTATGAAAACTTCAAATTCGAAGTCGATGGCGACGGTATCGCGCTCATTACATGGGACATGCCGAACCGCTCGATGAACGTGCTCTCGCAGGGCTCGATGGGCGATATGGCGTCGATCATCGAAAAGATCATGAGCGACGACGCGGTCAAGGGCGCCGTCCTCACCTCCGGCAAGGATGCCTTCTGCGCCGGTGCCGACCTTTCCATGATGGGCGGTCAGGCTGGCGGTTCCGGTGAAGGCTCGAAGGAAGATCGCGTCAAGGCGATGTATGAGGGCAACCTCAAGTTCAACATGCTGCTGCGCTCGCTCGAAACCTGCGGCAAGCCGGTCGCCGCCGCGATCAATGGCACGGCGCTCGGCGGCGGTCTCGAAGTCACGCTCGCCTGTCATTACCGCGTCGTGGGCAACAAACCGAAGACGCAGATCGGTCTGCCGGAAGCGAAGGTCGGCCTTCTCCCCGGTGGCGGCGGCACGCAGCGTTTGCCGCGTCTCATCGGCGCGCAGGCCGCCCTGCCTCTGATCCTTCAGGGCACGGCTCTCACGCCGGAAAAGGCCGTGAAGGCCGGCATATGCCACAAGCTCGTCGAACCCGGCGAGGAAGTGGCCGCCGCAAAGGCCTGGCTCAAGGAAGGTCTCGCGCAAGACAAGATCAAGCTCGGCAAGAAGGGCCCCGAGGTCTATCCGATCGCCGTGCAGCCCTGGGATATGCCCGGCTACAAGGTGCCCGGCGGCGATCCGAACGGGAAGGGCGGCTCGCAGGTCTTCACCATCGGCAATGCGACGCTCCACAAGCAGACGCATGGCAACTTCCCGGCGCAGCGCTACATCATGTCCTGCGTCTATGAAGGTCTGCAGGTGCCGATGGAAGCGGGTATCCGCATCGAGACGCGCTACTTCACCAAGCTGCTGATGGACCCGCGCTCCAAGGCGATGATCCGTTCGCTCTTCCTCTCCATGCAGGAACTCGCCAAGGGCGCGCGCCGCCCTGCGGGCGTTGCTCCTTTCCAGGTGAAGAAGCTCGGCATTCTCGGCGCGGGCATGATGGGCGCGGGCATCGCTTACGTCTCGGCTCAGGCCGGTATGGAGGTCGTGCTCCTCGACACGGATCAGGCCAATGCCGAAAAGGGCAAGGCCTATTCCGAGAAGCTCCTCGCCAAGGCGCTCGAGCGCGGCAAGACCACGCAGGAAAAGGCGGACAAGCTTCTCGGCCTCATCAAGCCGACGACGAATTACGATGACCTCAAGGGTGCCGATCTCGTCATCGAGGCTGTCTTCGAAAGCCGCGACATCAAGGCGGAAGTCACAAAGAAGTCGGAGCCCATGCTCGCCGAAGGTGGCATCTACGGCTCCAACACCTCGACCCTGCCGATCACCGGCCTTGCCGAAGCGTCCGCGAAACCGGACAACTTCATCGGTATCCATTTCTTCTCGCCCGTCGACAAGATGCAGCTTGTCGAAATCATCATGGGCAAGAAGACCAGCGACGAGACGCTCGCCAAGGCGATGGACTATGTGAAGCAGATTCGCAAAACGCCCATCGTCGTTAACGACAGCCGCGGCTTCTACACGTCGCGCTGCTTCGGCACCTATGTCGGTGAAGGCATCGCGATGCTGGGCGAGGGCGTGCCCCCCGCCATGATCGAGAATGTCGGCAAGATGACCGGCATGCCGATGGCGCCGCTCGCGCTGAACGACGAGGTCGCGCTCGACCTTGCCTACAAGGTGCGCGAGCAGACGAAGAAGGATCTGGGCGACAAATATGTCTCCGGTCCCGCCGACCAGCTTCTTGAGGAAATGGTCGTGAAGCTTGGCCGCGTCGGCAAGAAGGCGGGCAAGGGCTTCTACGATTATCCCGCCCCGGAAAACAAGGACGGCAAGAAAAAACTCTGGCCGGGCCTCGCCGAACTCGTCGGCAAGAGCCTCGACCCGGAAACGCTTGAGGTGCAGGAGCTGAAAAACCGCTTCCTCTACATTCAGGCGCTCGAAGCGGCGCGCTGTTTCGAGGAAGGCGTCGTGACGGACGTCCGCGATGCGGATGTCGGCGCGATCCTCGGCTGGGGCTATGCGCCCTGGTCCGGTGGGCCGCTCTCGCTCATCGACATGGTCGGCACGAAGGAATTTGTTGAAACCTGCGACAAGCTCGCCCAGAAATATGGCGAACGCTTCAAGCCCAACAAGCTGCTGCGCGATATGGCGGAGAAGGGCGACACCTTCTATGGCCGCTTCGCACCTTCGAAGGAGAAGGCCGCCGCCTGACCGGCCGGTCTTTTGCGATATTGGAAGCGCCCCGTCGAGAGACGGGGCGTTTTCTTTTGGGCAAAAGAAAACGCGGCTCGAAGGGCGAGCCGCGTTCAAGATGTTGAGGGGTGCTGACTTCGGTCGTGAAGTTCGAGAGGACTTCGCGGACCTCGTCCGCTTGTTGTGGTTCTTGTCTCATGCACAGGGGCGGGTTTGTGGCCCGCCCCTGTCTTGTTGTTCGCGAAAGAGGTCTCAGAAAGCGTAGGACAGGCTCGCCGAAATGAAGTCGCGGTCCTGCGTGAAGTTCTGGAACTCGTTGCCGAAGGAGTTTGTGTAACTCACATTCGCTTTCCACTGCCCCTGCCGCGCACCGACGCCGAGGGTAATCGTCTTCCGGTCTTCCATGAAACCAGGTCCGATCGGCCCCGCAGCCGTGCCGAAATCCTGCCCCCACTGGATGCTCGGTGAGAGCGTCCAGGGTGTGCCGAGCACGTTGTTGTAATCGGCAATCGCAATCAAACGATAGCCATGCGAGAAGGTGTCGGCCTTCACCACGGGCTGCAACGGATTGTAGAGAGCACCTTGCACGATTGGATTGGGATGCGTGATCTCCGACCCGCGACCGCCATGGAGAACCGATGCGCGGGCATCGCTGATGTTGGGAAGATACTGAAAGCCCCAGTTCGTGAGAACGGTGATCAGATCGGCGTCGATCGCCCTCGCAACCGGTTCCGACGGGTTGAGAACGGTGATGGTCGAAAGCTGTCCGGTGATCACATCCTCTCGGAAATAGCCATTGGGAAAGGCGCCCGGCGTCTTGTCGTAGGGAACGACCGAAACGGGCAATCCCGTTCCATTCTCGACCCAGTGCGCGCCAAGAATTTCACCCGACGAAATCTGGAACGGCGTGTTCCATGAATAGAGTGTTTCGCCCGCGAGCGTCGAGCCGAGCACCGTGGTGGCAAAACTTGCGCCGACATATTTGATGTCTTCTGGATAGGCCGCCCGGTATTGCTGTGCCGGCAGGCCGCAGCTTGGCGCCGGTGCGCAGACAGCGCCGTCGATAGCGGGCGGTGCCCCGTTGCTGTATTCGAGGATTGGCAGCTTCGAATGATAATTGACGAAATAGGCAGCAACTTCGGTGCCCCGGTTCAGCCAGTCCGCCCAGTAACCGATCTTCGCGCCGTATTGGCCCTGGTCATCCGGCTCGTCACTTGCCACGCGATGAAGCGTGCCCGCGCCGTCCGGGTTGGGCTGTTCGGGGACGACCGTGTTTACATAAGCGCCGCCCGGTCCGAAAAGGTCGTTGCTTGAGAAGAAGGTGCCGACCGCGTCGAGTTCCGTGTTGCGCCAGTTGAAGGCGTAATAGGCTTCGAAGCTGAGGCCTTCCGGGAGAAGAATATTTGCATAGACGCTTTCTTCCGGCAGCAAAGCCTCGCGTATTTCCGCGCCCGGTGTGCGGATAGCTGAAACGTCGATCGAATTGAACTGGTTCATACCGCCCTGGAGCGCAAGGCTTTCGCCCCAGTTGATGACCTGTTTGCCAACGCGAAGGGAGGTCGGCAGGTTTCCGAGATCGAAGTTCGTGTAGATGAAGGCGTCGAGCAGGTCGATGCCGCGCGCCGAGTTGCGCGCATCGTTCTTGCGCAAGGAGTCCGTGAGCGGCCGGCGTCCATACGCAGTACCGTCCTGTCCGGCATGCTCGTAGATCGCGTGATCGTAATAGGCGCGCAGGCGCATGAAGGCGCCCCAGTTCTCCCATTTGAGCTCGAAGTCGGAAACAATCTTCACCGGTGCGGAGACGACATCCCACTGTTCGAAATTGACGTTGCCGTCATCTGTATTGATGTTTGCCGACTGTCCCTTGCCGTCGGCACAGCCGCCGTTCAGTACGGAGATATACATGCAGTCCTGCTTCGAGGCCCTGACGATCACGCCAACCGAGGCAATGGAGTCGATTGAAAGCGTCGTATCTCCGAACTTGTACTCCGTGGCATTCGCTGGCTGGGCGGTCGCTGCCAGGCCAAGAGTTGCGGCGCCAACAAGCGCAGCGACCCCGTAATTTCCTCTCCTGAATCTCATTCTTTCTTTTCCTTGTCCGGTTTCCGTTCCTGCCGGAACGGCCCTCACCCTGCACAGCCCCCCGCCGCAGATGCGGAGGGTCACGCGCGTTTCCGAACAGCTCAAAAGGGAGGTCAGGCTGGCAGACGTCACCCGGGCTGCCTCTTGAGAGGCAACAGATGTCCTGCATAAGCGCTGGCGCACCGCTTCGCGATGCACCGGTTTAACCTGAGAAGTCGAATTGCCCCGAAGGGCGCTGGGGTTCCCTCCCTGCCGTCCGGCGCCTCTCCCAAGGCACCCCGCTTGCCCCTTGTGCCGGGGCTCGGCGGTATGGACCGCAAGCTGATATTCAACCTTCGGCAGGAACGCCGGCACGCTCAATAGACGTAAGACAATATTGTATATAATTATCCCACTTATATTGTTTTATGATAAATCAACAAGAAAAAACACCATAATATTTGAAAAACTTCGCTGACATTCATGTAAAAAGCCCCTGATTTCAGCCATTTTGCAGGCTGATTCACTCACGGGCGCCCCTGCGTAAAGTATTGGCGGAAAATGCTGGTAATTTGTCATTTCAGCCACGCCTCTGTGAGCCTAATCTCCCTGCATGACCAGAACCGGCAGCAACATCCGCAACCCCGCCAGCGCCCCCCGTCGTGTCATGATGCTCGTCTATGACGCGGCGCAGGTGCTCGACATCGCCGGTCCCGTCCAGCTTCTGAGTAGCGCGATAAACCCTGCGACTGGCGCGCCCGCCTATGAGGTGGAGCTGGTCTCGGAGGAGCGCGGCCCTGTTTCCACGACCTGCGGTCTTGTCTTCCGTGTCGAACGCTCGATTGCCGATGTGGCACCGGCGGAGTTCGCCTCCCTCGATACATTCATGGTGACGGGGGGTGAGGGCTCGCGCGCCGCGATGGAAAACGAGCACCTGCTTGCTTTTGTCCGCAATGCAGCCTTCAGCGCCCGCCGTGTGGTTTCCATCTGCACCGGCTCTGTCGTCCTTGCCGCCGCAGGCCTTCTCGACCGGCGCCGGGCGACGACCCACTGGGCCTACGCCCCCATCATGCGCAAGCGCTTCCCCAAGGTCGTGGTGGAAGAGGACGCGATCTATGTTCGCGACGGCAAGATATGGACCTCTGCCGGTGTAACGGCCGGTATGGACCTTGCGCTCGCTCTCATCGAGGAAGACCTCGGCCGCGAAATTGCGCTCACGCTCGCTCGCCACCATGTCATGTACTTGATGCGCCCCGGCGGGCAGTCGCAATTCTCCGCGCAACTCGCCGCGCAGCGCGTGGAGCATCCGCGCCTCGCCAGTCTCTGCACCTTCATCGTGGAAAATCCCGCGGCCGATTTGTCGGTGCCCGCGCTCGCCGCGCGCGCCGCCATGAGCGAGCGCAGTTTTGCCCGCCATTTCGCTTCGGAGACGGGGTTCACGCCCGCGCAATTCGTGGAGCGCGCCCGCCTCGATGAAGCCTGCAGGCGCCTCGCCAATAACGGCGCCTCGCTCGACGCGGTTTCGGCGGAAGCAGGTTTCGGCGCCGCAGAGCGCATGCGCCGCGCTTTTATTCGCCATCTCGGTGTTACGCCGGGCCGCTACCGCGAGCGCTTTCGCACCGCGCGCCGCGATCTCCTGCCAACCTCAATGGAAAGCGACGCCGATGCGCATAACCATTCTTCTGTTTGATGGCTTCACAATGCTCGACGCCGTTGGTGGCTATGCCGTTCTCGGATGGCTGCCTGGTGCCGAAGTGGAGTTCGTCGCGGAAAGAAAAACCATCATCGCGGATGATCTTCGCTCCGGTGGCATGGCGGCCTGGCGCGACTATTCCGAAGTCGAAGCGACGGACATTCTCTATGTGCCGGGCGGGCCGGGCGGCCGCCCGCAAATGACCAATGAGGCGACGCTCGCTTTCATCCGCCGCCTGCATGAAGGCTCCACATGGACGTTCGGTGTCTGCAATGGCGTGGAAATTCTCGCCGCCGCCGGTATCCTGAAAGGAAAGACGGTGACGACGAACTACTACGCTCGAGAGTCGGTCGCCTCTTTCGGCGCGCATGTCGTGACCGATCGCTATCGCCGCGACGGCAAGATTGTGACCACGGCAGGCGTCTCGGCGGGCATGGACGGCGCTCTCTATCTCGCCCGTCTGATCGCCGGAGAGGAAATCGCCAAGACGATCCAGCTTGGTATTGAATACTACCCTCATCCGCCCTTCAGCTACGGTTCGGCCGACGAAGCGCCAGCGCACATTCACGACATCATTCGCGCAGCCGAGGAAACGGCGCTCGAAGTGCAGATGAACGCCAAAGAACCCCGTTTCCTTCAACCATCTCTTTGAGGCACGTCATGGCTCCCACCGTACAGAACCGCAACATCGGCATCCTGATTTTCGATGGCGTCGAGGAACTCGATTTCGTCGGGCCCTATGAGGTCTTCACCATGTCGAACGAGATGCATGGCCGCGAGGGGCGCGAGCGCCCGGACCGCGTGACGCTGATCACCGAGACGGGGAAACCGGTTACGGGCGCCAAGGGCATGACGGTCGAAGCCCATGCCTCGATTGCGGAGGCGGGGCCCCTCGACATCATTCTCGTTCCCGGCGGCATGGGTACGCGCCGCGAAGTCGAAAACGCCGCCCTTCTTTCCTGGATCGCGAAGACGTCGGAGACATGCGAATGGGTGACCAGCGTCTGCACCGGCGCAATGCTTCTCACCGCCGCCGGTCCGGCAAAGGGCAAGCGCGTGACGACACATTGGGGCTTCATCCCGGCTCTTCGCGAGCGCGGCGAGGCGGGCACGGTGCTTGAGAACATCCGCTACGTCCGCGACGGCAATGTCGTCACCGCGGCAGGCGTTTCGGCAGGTATCGACATGGCGCTCTGGCTCGTCGGCCAGATGCATGGTGAAGACCACGCCCGCCTCACCCAGCTCGCCATGCAATACGATCCCGCCCCGCCTTACGCTGCCGCCGTTTGAGCGCTATTCTCCCTCCCCAAAAGCACAAACAGGGGAGGGGTGGATGGTCAAAGCATCGGTAAAGGCGACGGAACGGGAACTCAATGCCTGGCGCGCGAGCGCGGAACTTCATCAGCGCTTTCTGACCGGGCTCATCTTGCGCGCCATCGTCTTCAAGGGCGCGGAAGCGGGAACCGAACTGAATTTCCGCACCTTCCGTGCCCAGCATCTGGAGAAGTTTCTCGCCGGCTGGAAAAGCCTCGGCCTCGACAAGCTCCCGCCCGCCGTCGCCTGTGCGCAATATATCTATCTCGCAAACCATGTCGGCGGCGTGAAATGCGAGTTCATTCCCGAGAATGACAAGAAGGCATGGGTGCGCTATCTGCCGCCGCGCTGGATCTGGGATGGCGCGGCCATCTGCGCCGTGCCGAACGATGTCAGCATCGCCTTCATGCGCGGCTTCCATTCGCAGGTCGGCGTCTCGCTCGGCAATCCCAATCTCGGCTTCGTCTGCACCTCGATCACGACCCGCGTCGATCCCTGTCTTGAGGGTTACTTTATCGAGGAGGATCGCCCGCTCGCCGAGGATGAGCGTCTCCGTTTTCGCTTCGACGAGGAAGGACCGGATGTCGATCCCGCGAAGCTTCCCCATGTCGAATGGTCGCAAGAGCGCATGGTGAAGGCGAAGCGCAATTACGCCGTGCAATATATCCGCTCGATCCTGCCCGCCGCCGTCTCGCTCTTCGGTGAAGAGGAAGCGCGCACTCTTGGGCAGGAAACCGGCCGCCTCATCGGCATGCAATGCTACGACGCGACCGCCGCCTTCATCGGCACCAGGGCGAATGACCCGCAATCCTTCGCCGCGTATCTTGCAACGCTGCTCGATGCGGGCGGCGATGCGGCGGAAGCTGCGGGCAATGAGGTGAAGACACGCTCCTGGCGCATGATGAACGGCAAGGAGGGCGTGACCCCCGCCTGCTTCGATGCCTGGAACGCACTTTTCGAAGGCGCGCTCGCCGTCCACAACCGCCGCCTGAAACTCGAAGTGACCTCCCGCATGGATGCAGGCGCGGATCATTGGGGCTGGCGCGTCTCGTAGACGGTCTCGCCGATTTCCGCTCTACTTCATTCAACGAAAAACAAATCCGCTACGAAGGACTCTGAAAAACATGTCAGGCAGCAATCCGTTCGATCCGAAGCTTTTCACCGCCGATGCCATCTCCGAGGAAACGAAAGGCATCAACGACCTGATCATCGGCGCCATGAAGGACATGCCCGAATGGTGGGAGACGGGCGTGCAAGCCTTCCGCGATGAGCGAGCGCGCGGCGAGGGGGCGTTCCCCCTTGCGCCGAAGTCGCCACGCGCGAGGGAAATCGAGATCGACGGCAAGGTGGGCAAGGTGACGCTCCGGGTCATTGCGCCGGAAGGAAGCCCGAAAGGCGTCTACCTCCATATTCATGGCGGCGGCTGGGTGCTCGGCGGCGCCGATCAGCAGGATCCCATGCTGGAGCGCATTGCCGACAATACGGGGCTCGCCTGTGTCAGCGTCGAATATCGCCTCGCGCCCGAAAATCCTTATCCCGCGGGCGCGGATGATTGCGAGGCGGCAGCGGTCTGGCTCGCGAAAAACGCGAAGACGGAATTCGGCACGGACATCCTCACCATCGGCGGTGAGTCCGCGGGCGGGCATCTCTCCGCCGTCACCATCCTGCGCATGCGCGACCGCCACGGTTTCACGGATTTCAAGGGCGCGAACCTCGTCTTCGGGGCCTTCGATATGTCGATGACGCCGAGCCAGCGCGACTTTGGCAACGAGCGGCTGATCCTGCGCACCATCGATATCGAGAAGTTCGGCGACGCCTTCCTGCCGCCGCATCTCGACCGGCGCGACCCTGATATTTCACCGCTCTATGCGCGCCTGCATGATATGCCGCCCGCCCTCTTCACCATCGGCACCCGCGATGCGCTGATGGACGACAGCCTCTTCATGCATGCGCGCTGGATCGCGGCGGGCAACGAGGCGGAACTCGCCGTCTTCCCCGGCGGGGCGCACGGTTTCATTGCCTTCCCCGGCGCGCTTGCCGCCGCCGCCAACAAGCGCATGGACGATTTCCTGAAGAGCGTGGCGGGTTAGGCCCCGCTGCGTCCCCTGGCGGCGTAAGGGATGAAGAACATCCAGAGCCCGGTTGCAAGCATCAGGAAAAGCGGAGGCAGGGGCGAATAGACCACCCACATGGGCGGCTCCCCTACCGCCGCCATCGTGGCGAAGTTCGCGATGACGGTCAGCGTAAAGACGATCGACAGCCAGCGGTGGGTCTGGCGCACCCCTTTGTTAAAGGTCACTGATTCCTCCTCTTTCCGGCGTGGTCCCCTGTTTCTATCAATCAATTGAACAATGTTCAAATAATTGATATATATTCAACAATTCTCCGCAGTGAGGCCGGTGAGGGGCAGGGCAGAGACCGGGAACTTGATGAACGCAGCCGAACAAAAGCCCGCCGAAAGGCGCCGGTCCGATCTTCGTGACCATAAGCGGAAATCGATCCTCGCCGCCGCGCGCCGCGTCTGCGACCGGCACGGCCCCGAGGCGCTTACCATCCGTGCGGTCGCCGCCGAAGCCGGCTATGCGCCGGGTGCCGTCTATTCCTATTTCGCAGGCATTGACGAACTCGCCATTGCCCTCGCGGCGGAAGAGCTCGGCCATCTGGCAAGGCGGATGCGCGAAGCCGCCGAGCGCGCGGCCTCTCCGCAGGCCGCACTCGAAGCCGCCGCGCAGGAGGCGCTGAACGCGGCCGCCGGAAATGCGCCCCATCTCCGCCTCGCGGGAAGGCTCATCTCGGCGGAGGGCGTGCCGCCCGGCCTCGACCGTGCGGTCACGGGCCGCGTCATTGCCATCCTCGAAGCATTGGGCGGGCCGCTTCGCGCCGCGACGGGGCTTGAAGGCGTGGCCGCGCATCGCGAGATCCTCTGTCTCGCTGCCTTCCTGATCGGCCTTCGTGTGCTCGACGCCTCGGGCCGCCTCGCGCCGCTCGGCTTCACCGCCGAAAGCCTCCTGGGGCATCGCCTGGCCTCTCTCCCGTGAGCCATGACAACCGGCGTTCCGGCCCCTATGCTTCGCCACCCGCCATTACACTTTCCCAGACACAAATGACCGGCTTCCTCGACACCTATCGCGGTTACGTCTCGTTGCAGGAATGCGACGAGATGGGCCACATGAACATCCAGCACTACATCTCGAAGAGTTCCGACAGCTCCTATAATCTGCGCGTCGCGCTGGGCCACGGCGCGCTCGATCAGGACGCCTCGGGCCTCGGCTATGTCGCGCTTGAACATCACATCCGTTTTCACCGCGAACTCCGCGCGAGCGACCTTGTGGTGATCCGCTCCGGCATCGTCGAAATGCGCGACAGGACCATGCGCATCTATCAGGAAATGTCGGAGGCGTTGGATGGCAGGCTTGCCGCGACCTATGTGGTCGATACCGGCTGCCTCGATCTCGAAACGCGCCGCCTCACGAACTGGCCGGATCATGTGCGCGCACGGGCCGGGGAAATGCAGGTCGCATTGCCGCCGGAGGCTGAACCCCGTTCGATTCCGCGCGAGGCGGTGGAACGCGATGTCTCGCTTGCCCGTGCCGATGAGCTCGGCATGGTCGAGACGAACCGCTCCGTCGTGAACACATGGGAATGCGATACCAACGCCCATATGAATGCGCGCTTCTACATGGCGCGCTTTTCCGATGCGCAGGGGCACATGTGGGCCCATGCCGGTCTCGGCCGTCACGAACAGGCCGCCCGCGGCCTCGCCACGGCGACGGTCGAAATGCGCCTCACTTATCTGCGCGAGCTGCGCGCGGGCGAAACGCTCTTCGTGCGCACGGCCATTTTGCCCGGCGAGGGCAAGACGGTGCGCTATCGCCACTGGCTCTTCAGCGGCGACACGGGCGAGCCTGCCTGCGCGGCGGAAGGTGCGGCCCTTCTTTTCGACAAGGCAAGCCGCAAGGCCGTTCCCCTGCCGGCGCCGATCCGCGCCCGCCTTTGAGTTTTGAATTCGTCACTTGAAAAACGGAAAAGAAGAATGAGTGAGATGATCGAAGTTGCGCGTTCCAGCGTCCAGACCTGGGAATGCGACCAGATGGGCCATATGAATGTGCAGTTCTATGTCGAAAAGGCGGGGCAGGGGCTCGCCGCGCTTTCGCTCGCCCTCGGTCTCGGCCCCCGCTACGCGCGCAACGAGGGCGCGCGTCTTTTCGTGCGCGATCATCATGTCCGCTTCCTGCGTGAGCAGCGCCCCGGCGCGCCTTTCTTCCTTCGCGCGGGTGTGCTGGAGGTGCGCGACTTCGGCCTTCGTGTTTACGAGGAAATGGTCAGCACCGTTTCGGGCGAGCCCGCCGCAAGCTTCATCGCCGAGGTCGAACTGCTGGACGAGGAAACGCGCGAGGTGAAGCCGCTGCCCGCAAAGGCGAAGGAGACCGCGAAGAAGCTCGTCGTCGAACTTCCCGCGCATGGTTCCCCACGCGGTCTCGAAATCTACGAGCCGCGCCCGGCGCCGAAGCTGAAGGATGCCGATGGCATGGGCATGGTCCGCACATGGCAGGGCGAGGTTGAAACCGCGCAATGCGACGGGCAGGGCTTCCTCCTCATCCGTCATTTCATGGGCATCGTCTCGGACGGCATCCCGAATCTGCTCGCCCAGACGAGCGGCGCGGATCGCTCGAAGACGCCGAGCGTCGGCGGCGCCGCGCTTGAATATCGCTTCGTCTATCGCCGTCATCCGCGCGCGGGCGATGTGCTCACGCTTCGCAGCGGGCTCAAGCAGGTCGGCCCCAAGACCTATACCTGGTGCCATTGGCTTTTCGATGTGGAGAGCGGCGAGGCCGTCGCCACGGCGGAAGCTGTCGCCATCGCGCTCGACCTCACCACGCGCAAGGCGATCCCCATTCCCGATGAAATGCGCACGAACCTTGAATCTCTGGTGATCGAAGGACTCGGCGTCTGAAGGGCGTACGGCGAAAAACTAACGCCCCTCGCGCTCCAGCCGGTCCCGAAATGCGCGCACCTCGTCGATGACGAGTTTCGGAAATTCCATCGGCAGGAAATGTGTGGCGCCGCGGATCTGCGTTACCTGCGCCTTCGGGTCGCGCCGCTTCAGAAGCATTGGATAGCGTGCCCGGCAGGTCGATCCATGCTCGGCATAAAGCAGCGCGAAAGGCACATGCAGGTTGCGCACGGCTTGCGTGATGTTGTGTCCCTGCGCGCGGAAATTCGCCGCCTCCCATGCGGGCGCGCAAAGAAGCTCCACCTGTCCGTCCTCGCGAATGCGCGTACCGCCTTCCACATAATCTTCCACGAATTCGCGCGGCCAGGTGCGGAAGGCCCCGCGTCCTGCATAGCGATCCACGATCGTTTTGCGGTCCGCGAAGACAGCGCGCCGCCGCTCCGCACCGTCGGCAAGCGGGTTGCCGCCTATGCCGAGCCGTTGCGAGAGCATCATGATATAACGCGCACCCGACGGGATCATCACCGGATCGGCCAGCACGAGCCCGCGCACGAGGTCGGGGCGCGCTGCCGCCGCCATGATGCTTGCCGTGCCGCCCATTGAATGTCCGGCGAGGATGATCTTTTGTCCCGTCGCCTTGACGAAGTCCTCGGCCATGGCGATCAGGTCGTCGCGATAGACATACCAGTTGCGGTGGTTCGCGGGGTCGGCGGGCAGCGTCGTTGCCCCGTGCCCGCGCGCATCCCAGGCGCGCACATGGAATTCGTCACCGAGCGCGCCGAGAATGCGCTGATAGGTAAGGGCGTTGAAACCATTGGCATGAGCAAAATGGAGCGGTGTCTTGCCGGGATCGTCATAGCCCCATTCGAGATACGACATGGCCCCCTCCGGCAGCGGCAGGTTTCGCCGCGCCGGCGTCTCACGCACAACAACATTCATGAAGTTCAATCCAGTAGTTTTTTCTTCTTGAGCCACTTGGCCACGATGGCCACAGCTTCCGTCATCTTGTCCGGCTGGCCAATATAATAATGTGTTGCGCCTTTTACGACACGAAGTTCCTTGTCGTCATGTTGCACGCCTGCATAGATGCGGGCGGCATGGGAGGGCGTACAGCCATCATCGGCGCTGTTCTCGATCACGAGAACGGGCACGGATATGTCGCCCGCGCATTTCGGCCCGTTTGCCCGGCTCTCTCCGTAGGGCCATTGCGAGAGCCAGGCCCTGAGCGATGAGTAGCGCGCAAGTCCCGCCGGCATCATGTTGACGGTCTTCGGATCGCCCATGAAGCACCAGTTCGGGCCCTTCCGGTCGTTCGGGTCGATGGAAAGGTCGAGCCAGCGCGGGTCCGCCATCGTTCCATGCACTACAAAGGCGCGCTCTTCATGCGGGCGTCCCTCGCGCTTCAGCCGCTCCAGCGTGCCGCGCGCCCAGGCGTCGATCCGGCCGGAGCGCGCAATCTGCGCCGCGCGAAAGCGTGCAATATAGTCGTCCGTATAGGGCGGCTGGTTCGGGTTTTCCGGGTTGTAGAGATCGAGTTCCACGTCCCGCTCGTCCGGGTCGAGTTCGTTCCTGATCGAAGGGTCGAGCCATTCGGTCAGCGTGATTGCCCGGCTCACATGCGCCGCAAGCTGCAACACCGCGTCTGCCGGGATGAGGCCCGCTCCGGCCACGTCCACAGGGTCGCCCCAGGGTGTTGCGGTGATCGTCGGTTTCTCGGCCTGGCTTTGATAGAACATCGAAAGCGATCCGCCCCCGGACCATCCCGCCATCACCACCTTCTCGTAGCCGAGCTTCTCCTTGGCGTAGCGTACATAATGACCGAGATCGAGCAGCACCTTCTCCATGATGAGCGCGCTGTCATTATGCGGATAGCGGCTTCCGCAGGCGAGGCAGGGAATGCCCGCGGCCGCCAGCGCATTCGGCATCGGCAACAGGTTCATCGTGCCCGTCGGGTGCATGAAGATCAGGATCGTCTTCGATGTCGATCCTTTCGGCTTCAGATATTGTCCTTCGACGACGATCGTGTCGAGCGCGCCCGCATAGGTCTCCTTGAAGGGGGAGCTTTCCTGCCAGTGCAGATGAAAGGGAATCCGCTCGACCTCGTATCTGGTCATGGGTTTATTCCGCCGCCTGTTGCGCGGCCTTCTTGAAGTCGGGCTTGCGCTTGTTGAGGAAGGCGTCCACCGCCTCGTGATGCTCCGGCGTCGTCCAGCAGATTTTCAGCGCGTCGGTTTCGCGCTTCTGTGCGGCGGCGAGGTCGGTCGTGCAGGCATTCTGCGTCAGCAGCTCCTTCGTCATGCGCAACTGGCGCGACGGGTTCTCCGCGATCTGCGCCGCAATGCTGAAGGCCTTGTCGAGAAGTTTGTCGCCCGGCACCACATATTCGCAGAGCCCTTTCTCGCGCGCCTCCGCCGCCAGGTAGAGCCGGCCCGACAGCATCATCTCGTTCGCATGGCCCCAGCCCATCCGGCTGACGAGGAAATGCGACGAGGCAAGTTCCGGCACGATCCCCATCTTCACGAACACCATGCCGAACTTCGCTTCTTCCGACGCAACGATCACGTCGAAAGGCAGGATCATGGTGACGCCGATCCCGACCGCCGGTCCGTTCACAGCCGCGATCATCGGCTTTGACGAACGCACAAGCTCGATCCAGTCGACGCCCGCAGGCATTCCGCCCGAGCCGCCCGCCGTGTCGTTGCCGGGATCTTTCCCGTCGAGCCGCGTCTTGAATGTGCCCTCGATATCCGCCCCCGCGCAGAAGCCGCGACCCTCGCCCGTCATTACGATGGCGCCGATATCCGGGTCATCATTCGCTTTTTGAATCGCGTCCGCCTGCTCCTCGGCCATCTTCGGCGTCCAGGCATTCAGCCTGTCCGGCCGGTTCAAGGTGATAAGCAGGATGTTGCCGCGCTTCTCGATTTTGATTTGTGTGTAATCCATTTCCGGCTTCCTCCCGTATATGTTTTCTGGCAAGTCTAGGCAGCATGGATAGGCCCCGCAATGAAAGCCGCGCGTGGCCAGCCTGACGTTGCGTTTCCTCGACCAGGCAGCCTCCCGGCTGCCTTTTTTAAGGAGGTGACTTTGTCGATCCTTGACCTGGCGGTGCAAAACCTCGCTTCGCCGATGGTGCTTTTCTTCGCGCTCGGTGTCGCCGCCGCCCTTATCCGCTCCGATCTCTCGGTGCCGGAAGCGGCGGCAAAACTTCTCGCCCTCTATCTGATGCTGGCCATCGGTTTCAAGGGCGGGGCCGAAGTCTCGAAATCCGGCCTCGACCCGTCCATGGCCCTGACCATCGGGGCCGGTATTCTCCTCTCCTTCTTCATCCCGCTTGCGGGATATTTTTTTATCCGCATGACGACGCGCCTCGGCGCGGTGGATGCCGCCGCCGTGGCCGCGCATTACGGCTCGATATCCATCGTCACTTTCGTTGCCGCGACCGAAATCGTGCGCGGTCTGGGTCTCGCCTATGAGGGTTATCTGATCGCCGTTGCCGCCGTCATGGAAACGCCGGCCATCGTCGCGGCGCTTCTTCTCGCGCGCCGTGCCGCACCGAAGGAACAAGCGGGCGAAAGCATGGGCACGCTGCTGCGTGAAGTCGCGACCAACGGTTCCATTGTCATTCTCGTCGGCGCTTTCTTCATCGGCTGGATCACGGGCGAGCGCGGCATGGACATGATCTCGCCCTTCATCGTCGACCCGTTCAAGGGCATCTTGTGTCTCTTTCTGCTCGACATGGGGCTCGTCGCCGGGCGCGGCCTTCGCCAGGGCGCGCGCGAGCTGTCGCCCGCGCTCATCGCCTACGGAATCTATTTTCCGCTCGTCTCTGCCGCCTTCGCCGCCCCTGTCGCTGTCCTGCTCGGCCTCTCGGTCGGGGGCACGGCCCTTTTCATCACTCTTGCCGCATCGGCTTCCTACATCGCGGTGCCTGCCGCCATGCGTCTTGCGCTGCCGGAAGCGAACCCCGCTATCTACCTCACGCTTTCGCTGGGCGTGACCTTTCCCTTCAATCTCTCGCTCGGCATCCCGCTCTATGCGGCGCTCGCCCAGCGTATCGCCGGATGAGGTGACCCGATGGAAATGCATCGCAAGAAGCGCATCGAAATCCTGCTGGAAGCGCCCGCGCAGAAGCGCCTGACCGATCTTCTCGACCGGCTGGACGTGACGGGTTACACGGTCTCGCCCGTTCTTGGCGGCAAGGGTCATCACGGCGCCTGGAGCCGCGAGGGACTTCCGTCCGCGGCCGGAGCGATGGTTTCGGTTGCCATCGTCGTGGCGGAAGAAAGGATCGACGAGGTTCTCGAACCCGTTTTCGAACTGGTCCGCCGCCATATCGGCATCGTCACCGTGTCGGACGTCATGGTGATCCGGGGCGACCGTTTCTGACGCCCTCTCCCGGCGTCGCTTGCATGTTGCGTCATCGCCGCTACCCTCGTCGGAAACACGAAGAGGGGAGGGGACCCATGAATCTCGAACTTGCCGGCAAACATGTCTTCATCGCGGGTGCGAGCCGCGGCATCGGCTTCGGCATGGCGCGTGTCTTCGCCGCCGAGGGTGCGAAGGTCGGCATGGCCGCGCGCGGAGAGACATCGCTCGACGAGGCGCGCAAGGCGCTGATTGCCGAAGGCGTGAAAGCGGAAAACCTGTTCACCGTCGCGGGCGACATGACGGCGTCCGCCGAGATCGCCGCCGCGCTCGATGCGGCGGAGGAGAAGCTCGGGCCCCTTCATTGCGCCATCGCGAATGTCGGCCTGTCGCGCGCGCCGCTCGGCTTCGATGTCTCCGACGAGGATTGGGACGCCGACATGAAGCAGAACCTCTTCGGCTCCGTCTATCTCGCCCGCGAGGCCGCGCGCCGCATCCTGAAGCGGCCGCGCGAAGCCCGCGAACACGCAAGCCTCATCCTGATTTCATCGATTGCGGGCGTCGATGCGATGGGCACTTCGCTCACCTATGCCGCCTCGAAGGCGGGCATCAACCATGTCACGCGCCAGCTCGCGAAGTTCACCGGCAAGGAGGGGCTCCGCGTCAACGCCATCGCGCCCGGCAACATTCTCTTCGAGGGTGGCGTCTGGGACAAGAACACGAAGGAGCGCCCGGAAGCCTGGGAACGCTGGATCAGGCGCGAGGTCGCGCTGCGCCGCTTCGGCACGGTCGAGGAAATCGCGGATGCCGCGGCATTCCTCGCCAGCCCCCGCGCTTCCTTCATCACCGGCGAAGTGCTGGTGGTCGATGGCGGGCAGGTGCGTTAGCCGCGCCTGCCCTGCCGCAATCAGTCCTTGCCGATAGAGCCGTCCTTGAACAGGCGCTCTTTCATTTCCTTGTCGAAGCGCGGATTGTTGCGCCGCAGCCATTCGAGCACCATTACCGCATGTTCGATCTCCTCGTCGCGATTATGTTCGAGGATCTTCGTCAGTTCGGGATCGGTGCAGGCTTCCGCGCGCTGGTTGTACCAGTCGACGGCTTCGAGCTCTTCCATCAGCGACACAATGGCGCGATGCAGATTGAGCGCTTGCGGTGAAAGATTGGCTTCGTGCAGACCTTCGCTGGACATGGGGACTCCTGTGGGCTTTGGAAATTCGGGCGGCGCGCCGGGCGCCGCCTCGGGTTCGTGGGTCGCGGCTGGCCGCCGGCCGAAAAGGCGTGAGAAAAAACCGCTATTGCTCATCCGGCAGATCGCTCATTCGACAACAAGACGGAACTGGCGCCGGGTCAGGCGCGGGTAAGGCGGAAAATCGGCAAGCGGCTCCCCGCCCGCTTTTTCTAGCATGGAAATCACGGCCTCGCGCTGTTCTTCGCGCAACGCCGCAAGAAAATCGAGCGGCCTTTGCAGCATCCACAGGTCGAAGGGGAAGATCGCGCGGCTCCCCGTTGTGCCTTCCAGCGTGAACTCATGTGTGCCCAGCGCGCGCGGCAGCGGCTCCTTGCCCGCGATAAGCTCGGGGTGTGCGTCCACATGGGCTTTCAGCGCGTCGGCCGTCTTCAGCAGCACCGGCAGATATTCGCGCATGATCCGTGCAAGGACGGGCGTTAGCGTGTCCGGCACCTCGTCATGCGCCGGAAATTCGCCGCCCTTCGGATGCGGCGGCTTCGACATGCGCTGCACCCATTTCACGACATGGGGCGCGAGCGCCTTCATGATCTCGCCCGAGGCCGGGTCGCGATATTGATGCGCGTAGAGCGGTCCGTAGAGGCCGAAATCGCCGATGGAAGGCCGAGTGCCGAAGAGGAAATCATGCTTCGCGAAATGCGCATCGAGTTCGCCGAGCAAGCTCTCATAGCTCTTTTCGATGGCCGGTCCCGTCTCCGGCGTAGCGCCGAGAAATTGCAGCGCCCCGGCAAAAGGCTTCGCCGTTTCCTCCCCCGTCGTGCGCTGGCCCGCCTCGTCGAGATCCGGCCGCGACAGCCGCCCGAATTCGTTGATCGCGAAATCGCGGTTCTTCGTCCAGCGGTAATGCATCGCCGGAATTTTCAGCCATTCATCCGCCCACAGCTCGATCATGAGCGCCGCGAATTTCTGGCGCGGCCCCTCGGGGTAGATGGAGGCTTCCGGAAACCGGGCCTCGAAATTGTCGATGATCTCGCTCGAGTCCTGCCAGGTCTCGTCTTCCGGCGTCACGATGACGGGGATCACCGGCCACCCGACCCGCGCCATGATGACATTGCGATAGATGTCGCGCGTCGGCGTGATTTCGGAGAAGGGAATGCGCTTGTAGCGCATATAGGCGCGCACCTTGCCGGAGAAATAGCTCACCTCCGCGCCGTAGAATTCATATCCCTTGGTCATGTTTCCTCGTCCCTTGCGATGTCGGCCCCCGCCGGGGAGAAACCGCTTCTATATATCGGCATTTTATGTGTCAATTAATCGCGCGCGGCTACCGGGCGAGAACTTCTTTCGCTTCCTCGCCTTTCAGCACGTCGAGATAGAGCGCCTGTCTGCACTGGTCGAGGCAGGCGATGATGCGCGCGGGCCGTTCGCCCGCTATGTAAAAGAAAAGATTGTAGCGCGTCTCTCCTACATTGCTTACGGCGTCGAGCTGCCAGATCGCGTCATGAGCGGGCAATGTCCCTTGTCCCGTCGCGCTTTGCAAAAGCGCGGCGGCCCGGTCCTCTCGCTCTCCCGCCGTCTTGCCGCCTGCAAGGCTTACGAAACGGATGTCGTAGCGCGCATCGAAGGCACCCGCGGTGGGCGGCGGCACGGCGCCGGGCGGCATGGCGAGAATGGAAACGGGATCGGCTGAGTTATGTACGACCCAGGCCTCTCCGGGCGCGGGCATGAGCGCCTGGCCCCGGGGCGAGCAGACGCGCACCAGCCACCGGTCGAAGGGCGCGGGCACTGCCACTGCCTTGCCTGCCGGCGCGCGTGTGCACAGGAAGTCGTCCGGGTCCGCATTTGCCGTCCGGGGTGTCCCGGCAGGTTCAGGTGCAGCAGCGGGTGCAGGCGTTGCGGGCGCAGACTCGGCGCGCGCGCGGGCGGGGGAAACAGGAACAGGTGCGGCGCGAGCAGCGGGCGCCGCGGGGGCCGGTGTGAGCGGTGCGCTCTGCGCTGGTTCCGTCTTCGGTGGCCCGGCTTTTGTCGTTTCCGTGTCCGGCGGCACATCCGGCACCTCCTGCATCTCTGCGGGAAGGCCATAGCGCTCTCTCGGCGGGTCGCCCGGCTCCCAGACCTGCGCCACGGCGGGCAGCGGGCAAGCCGCGGCCAGAAAGAAGGCCATCAGGGCGAGTGCGGTCGGACCTGGGTGGAGCATGGAGAGGGTAACGCTTTTCTGCCTGTCAGTGCTTTTGCGAAACCTTAACACGGCTTGTTCGCCTGTCCGCTCTCGCGGCGCCTTCAGTAGCAGCCATCCGCGTAGCATTTGAACTGCATCGGATTACCGCTCTCGCGGGGGCGGTCCTCCACCGGCCCCGCTTTCTCGCCATCGGCAAATTGGCGGTTGAAGGGCTGCCAGGGCTGGTCCTCGTCTTTCGACTGGCTGAGCGTCACCGTTGTGCCGCCCACGGTGATGGTCTTGCCGGTTGCGGCGTCGTCGGGCCGTCCGCCATAACTGCCTCCGTCGAGCCGCTCATAAGCTTCTTCTTCGCCGCCGCCCATATCCTCAGCCTTGATGCCTTCATCGTCGAGGCAGGTATTGATGAGCCCCTCTGCGGTGCAGGCGGCATGGGCGGGTTCCGGTGCGAAGCCGGGCGTCGCGAAGAAAAAAGCAGAAAGGGCAAAAAGCGCGGCGGCAGTTCGTATCATCCTCATCCTCGTCGGTGAGCGGAAGATTGATCAAGCCGCAGAATACGGGCCTTTTTGTCCCTGTGAAAGCGCTGACGCACACAGTCTTCGACAAATCCGAACATAAAGCTCGTTGAGTGAGCGTGACGCCCGGACCAAGCTCCCTTGCATGGAACCACGGCCCCCGATGCTCGTTATTGCGAAGGGGCGGCCCTTCAGGGGCAAGTTGGAGTAAGCAGCATGAACGCCACCGCTTCTGGATATAACCGGCTTGAACGCGGCTTTATCGCTGAACCCGGAAAGACGCCTGCTGGCGCATTTGGCCGCCGCGTCTATGGACGCCCGGCGCCTGCTCCGGCCCATGAACTCGAAGTAGAGACAATTCTGGCGCGCTGCCGTTCGCGCCGCGCGGATACCTCCCTGCAGAATGACCGGCCTCAGCGTTCGCGCCGCGCAAGCGAAGACATGCTGGCCTATATCGCAACCGGCCTGAGCCTTCTGGCGCTCTCCGCCGTTTCCGCCCTGCCGATGTTCTGAGGGATAGCACTATACGAAAGTACCGGCGGCAGGCTCACCCCCCCCAGAGCTTGCCATCGTTATGGCCCGCATTCTTCGGAATGCGGGCCTTTCTTTTGCTGCTGACATGAGTTTGCTATCCACCCTCCCCTCGGGGAGGGTCGAAATTCGTTTCGCGAATTTCGGGGCGGGGGCTCCGTCGCGCTTCCTCAAGCTCGCTCCAGTCAGAAGCGTCATCCTGGCCTCGTCATTGCGAGAGTGAGAGACGGTTCGCGTCAGCGAACGAAAAGGTCCGGTGGACCTTTTCGAGCATCGAACGCCCGGAGCGGAGCGAAGGGCCGAAAGCGACGAAGCAATCCAGGGGCGGCAGACACGAGAGCAAAGGGCCCCTTCCGGGAAAGTTCGTTTGGGGAGGGGTAAGCCGGACCGCATTGCGCCGGCCAAACCCTCAACTGTCATCCCGGCACTTGCCTGTCCCGGAGGAGGCCGGGATCACCGGACCCAATCCACGTCTCAAAGGTGATCAGCGTGTGTGGCAGGCTGACGAGCAGATCGCGCACCCATCTGCAGTTGGATAGATGCTTTTCGCGGCGGCCACGGCGGTCGAGCAGGAAGCGTGATCGCCGAGAGCGGTGCGGTTTGATGGCAACTTGTGACACGTCGAAACATGCACCTCGTGGTCGCCGTTATTCTGAGGTTCGTTGTTTACGAAGTAGTGAGCCATAGTCCTCATCCTTCTGGAATAGGGACTCAACTCGCTAACATGATTCGTACACGGATATAATAAGAATAAAGGTAAGTCAGGCTGTCTTACCCGCCGTCACATCTTCCGCATCACACAGACAAAACTCTCCACCGGCGCGCGCTTTTCCGTTCGCAACATGCCCGTGTCGAGCGACACCAGTGCGAAACCGAAGCGGCTGCCAAGCCAGCGCAGATAGCTCTCCGTATGCCGGAAGCGTCGCGTAGGTCCGACCTCGAAGCCGCGCAAGGCCGCTTCTTCCGATACGCCATCCGACTTTTCGGTCGAGAAGACAAACCATCCGTCTTGGGCGAGTTTCGCGGCAAGCGATGTGAAGAGCGGCGCGAGGTCGCCGAGATAGATCACCGTGTCGCAGGCAATGGCGAGCGAGAAGGGGCCCGCCTCCGCATCGAGGGTTGCGACGAGTTCGCCCGCGATGACGCGGCTGTAGAAGCCGCTCGCTTCCGCCGCCGCGCACATGCGGGGGGAGAGGTCGACGCCGAGCATGGTCCGGCAAATATCATTGAAGGCCGCGCCCGAAAGCCCGGTGCCGCAGCCGAGGTCGATGGCGTCGTGCGGCGCGCCCGCCGGAACGCCCGCGCGGTCCGCGGCCTCGCGCAGCAGGGCGGGCCCGCGATAGGCAAGCGTCTCCACCATGTGCCCGTCATAGCGCGGCGCATATCCGTCAAAAAGCGCGCGTACATAGGCAGCACTCGCCTTTGTCGGTGCGGGTTGCGCTTCGAGTTCGGCAAGCCGGATGCCCGCGCCGCGCCGGTCGCTCGCATCCTCTCCCTGCGACGAGCGGAAATGCCGTGCCGCGCGTTCCGGTTCGTCGAGCGAGGCCCATGCCTCGCCGAGCCGGAAATGCGCCTCCGCGCGTTCGTCCGCCTGCTGCGCGTTCTCGCCTGTCGAAATTCGCAACACCCGTTCGAGTTCGGCGATCGCGCGCGCCGTATCTCCCGCCGCCATGCGCGCCGCGCCCAGCGCCAGCAGCACCTCTGCCGAACGCCCGTCGAGATGGCTTGCCTCGTTGAGGGCTTCGAGCGCCTCCGCGTGCCGTCCTTCGAGGCTGCGTGCACGTGCGAGTACCGTCAGCGCCCTTGCGCTCGCGCGTCCCTCCTCCAGCAGCGCCTCGATGAGAGTGGCGGCCTCGCCGGGCTCGCCAAGGTCGATCACGCAATGGGCGAGCGAGGCGACGAGCCCCGCCGACCACCACTCCGCCTCCCGCGCCGATGCGGTTTCGCGCGCATGGGCAAGCGCACCCGTCCGCTCGCCTGCCGCGATCAGCCTCTCCATTGCCGAGAGCGGGTCTTCCGGGTCGCCCGTTTCGCCGGGTCTTGCTTCTTCCGTAAACGGAGGATTGACCGTCAGCGAAGCGGGGATATCCGCCGGGCGGTCCGGCTCGTTTTCAGTATCGTCCGAAACCGGGGACATCTTTTTTCCCGTCCATGAAAAGAGGCCGGACGGAGTTATCCCCGCCCGGCCTCGGATTTTATCCCCGCCCCCTGTTCATCCGCGAACAGGAGTGGCGGGTCGCGCCGCTTCCGGGCGCTTCGGGATATCCCCGGAAAGCGTCCCGAAAAAGAGCCCGGAAACGATATGTGACGTTATCGTGACGTTTCGATGACAGTCAGGCCGAAAAGGGCCGCTTTATCCCCGGCCTCAGCTTTTCAGTTCGCACTTGCCATTGTTGATGACGACGGCATCGCGCTCCTTCACGCGGGCCCGGAAGGAGATCACGCCCTTGTCCTTCCAGATGTCGACGGTCACCGTGTCGCCCGGAAAAACAGGGGCCGAGAAGCGCACGTCGAAGCCCGTGATCTGCGTCGGATCGTAATCGAGTGCGCCCGAGATGATCGCGCGGCAGCATGTTCCATACGTACACAGACCATGCAGGATCGGCTTGGGAAAACCGACGGCCTTCGCAAATTCCGGGTCCGAGTGCAGCGGGTTGCGGTCGCCCGAAAGACGGTAAAGCAGGGCCTGGTCGGGCTTCGTTTCCGCGTCCACACTCATGTCGGGTTCGCGATCGGGAAGCTGGTGCGGTTGCGGTGCGCCTTCGCGTGGGCCCCCGAAGCCGCCATCGCCACGCGCGAAAATCGTGGAGGTCAGTGTGCAGAGCTTGTCGCCGCCCTTCTCGCTGAGGTCGGTTTCGGTGACGATGATCGCGCCCTTGCCTTCGCCCTTGTCCCACGCGCCGAGAATGCGGCTGTCGGCGCTGAGCTTGGCGGCAATCGGAAGCGGTTTGTAGAGCTTCAGCTTCTGCTCGCCATGCACCACCATCGCGTAGTTGATGCCGCTGTCGCCGATGGCGCCCGCGCCCCATGCGACGACGGTCGCAAGTGTCGGTACGGTCTTCAGATTTTTTTCATAGACGAAAGGCAGTTCCTTTTCGTCCAGCGGGTCGCGCCCGAAGCCGATGCCAAGCGCATAAAGCATCGTCTCGCGGTCGCCATAGCTGAACTCCTGACCTTCCGCTTTCAGGCTCATCAGCTTGTCGTAATTGATTGCCATGTCCGGCCTCCCTTTGGATGCAGATCCGTTTCTTGGGCCATAGAAAAGCGGTTCCGCCAGCCTCGCGCAAGCGATCATTATGCCGGTGCAAGCGGTCATTTCCGGCGAATGGCCGGTGAATGGAAGTCAGGGTCAGCGCTCGCCGAGCACCTTCCAGAGGCTTGTCGCCGTCATCACGTCTTCATCGCCCACGCTGAACCTTGCGGAAACGAAAATGATCGCGCGCGTCGTGCGGTCGATGTGTGTGCGGCATTCAATGAAGTCGCCTGCCTTCGCTTCGGCCAGAAAGCTCGCCTGCAGGCTGAGTGTCACGCAACCTTTGCCGCCCGCGCCTCGATGCGCCGCACTGCCGAGAAAGGCGTCGGCGAAGGTCATCAGCATGCCTTCATGCACCGCGCCCTGGTCGTCGAGATGCCGCTCATCCGCGAAGAAGCCGAAGATGCGTTCGCCCTCCTCCTCGCGTTCGAAGAGCGGTCCCACATGGGCTTCGAAAGGATCGTGCAGCAGCGACAGCGTCCAGCCCTGCGGCGGCTCGACCGTCACCGGAGAGGGGATCGGCGTTCTCACTTCTCGTCCGTTCCCTTGATTGCGTAGACGCCCGTCGCCGTCATCAGTATGCGTGGTCCCACGCGCAGTTCACCGGAAATGAAAAGCACGGTGCGCGTTGCGCGCGTCACCTCTGCGCTTCCCTCCACTGTATCGCCTTTCTCGCCCGCGCTCACGAAGTCGCAATTGAGCGAGAGGGGCCGCACCGTCGCGCCTTCCGATTTTCCGGCGGCTGTCTCTTTCGCGACTGCGCCGAGCACCACCGATGCGAGCGTCATCATCATGCCGCCATGCAGCCTGTCATCGCCGTTCAGGTGATGGTCGGAGATCTCGAAGATGAAGCTGCCCGCTTCATTGCGGAGCACCGGCCCGGCATAGGCGCCGAAGCCGCTCGTATCGACCTGTCTTGAACTCATGAGGCAACCATCCGGGGGAAGAAGGAACTGAAGATGGAGCCCTATCTAGACTCTCGCGACCCCGGACACAAGAAAACGGCCCGCCGGGGGAGCAGCGGGCCGTCAGTTCAGTCTGCGAGGAGGTAAAGAACCCGATGCCGTCCCCCGGTGGGGGATGAGGGTGAGACGGCACCGGGCCTTTCGTGCGACGCGGCGGCTATGAGGGGGAGGGGAGGCCGCCGCGAAGAGGTATTGTCGGAGAGTTAAACGCCCGGCAGGGCATAGGGTTCCACGGCAATCCAGCGTTCCGGCACACCATATTTTTCGAGCGTGTCGGCGACCGTCTGAACGCGCTTTTCGGCTTCTCGCTGCGCCGAGATGTCGGAGGACATCATCGCCGCGTCGGAGGGCGCGACCGTAATGTCCTGGAGGCCGCGATAGGTGATCTCTTCGGCGGCGGCGCGCAGCGCCACTTCCGCCTCGTCATTCGTGCTGGTCCAGCCTTCCGCAAAATAGATCGGGTAAACCACACGCTCGCTATCGTTAACGCCATAGCCCGGTGTGCGCGGCGCGGCAGGGTCGATGGCGCTGACGGTGATCATGCGCTCTTCGATACCGGTCTCGCTCGCCGCCGCCGTCATATCGGGACGCGGCATGGGAAGCGGGTCGGATGCCGAGGCTGTGTTCGCCACCATCGCGGTTGCGATCGCAGTACTCAGGCCGAGGGCGGCAACGACTGTCAGCGGTTTCATTTTCTTGCCCTTCCATCTTCATGGACCCGGCAGGCACCTCAAGGCAGCCCGCCTTCAACACTCTCAATATGGACAACGAATGTGACCCTCATCGGGTTCACCCGGGGCGGTTACGGGGAATTTTCAAGGCAAGATTGAGGCACCCGCAAAATCCGCTATTAGCGCGCGTTCTGATCGGCATGCTGTTCAAAACTCAACAAAGCAGCTACCTCAACCCTACGGAATTTGACCGAGATTCCGCTTTGAAGGGTGTCGCCAGCCGTTTATGGTGCGCCTCAACTTGGCCGGAAACATGCCAAAAGGCGGCGAACGCCGGACCGGCCACAACACCCAACCGGCCTATTCATAAAGCCAGCTAACCCCTTCGGGAGACCGTCCATGTCCAGAGAAGCAGTCATCGTGTCGACCGCCCGCACCGGCCTTGCCAAGTCCGGCCGCGGCGGCTTCAACAACACCCACGGCGCGGCCATGGCCGGCCACGCGATCAAGCACGCCATCGAGCGCGCGAAGATCGACCCCGCCCAGGTCGAAGACGTCCTCATGGGCTGCGGCGCACCGGAAGGTGCGACCGGCATGAATGTCGGCCGCCTCGCGGCAATCTGGGCGGGCTGCCCCGTCACGACGTCGGGCACGACGGTCAACCGTTTCTGCTCCTCGGGTCTGCAGACGGTCGCCATGGCCGCCGGCCGTATCGTCAATGAAGGTGTCCCTTGCGCCATCGGTGCGGGCGTCGAGTCGATCTCGCTGGTGCAGATGGGCGGTCAGAACCTCAATCGCCTCACCGAAGAAAAGCTCATGCAGGAAAAGCCCGAGCTCTGGATGGCGATGATCGAGACCGCCGAAATCGTGGCCGAGCGCTATGGCGTCTCCCGCGAATACCAGGACGAATATGCGCTTCGCAGCCAGCAGCGCATCGCCGCTGCGCAGCAGAACGGCATTTTCAACGATGAAATCGTCCCGATGAAGACCAAGATGAAGGTCGTGAACAAGGAGACGGGCGAGGAATCGCTGGTCGACTACACGGTCGAGAAGGACGAATGCAATCGCCCGGAAACGACGCTCGAGTCGCTTCAGGGGCTGAAGCCGGTCTTCAAGAACGGCCAGAAGGTCAAGGAAGGCAGATACGTCACCGCCGGCAACGCCTCGCAGCTTTCGGACGGTGCCGCCGCCGTCGTGCTCATGGAGCGCAAGGAAGCCGAAAAGGCCGGTTCCGACATTCTCGGCGTCTTCCGCGGCTTCGCGGTTGCCGGTTGCGAGCCCGACGAAATGGGTATCGGTCCCGTCTTCGCCGTGCCGCGCCTGCTTGAGCGCCATGGCCTCAAGGTCGACGACATCGACCTTTGGGAGCTGAACGAAGCCTTCGCGAGCCAGTGCCTTTACAGCCGCGACCGTCTCGAGATTGACCCGGAGAAGTACAACGTCAATGGCGGCTCCATCGCCATCGGCCATCCCTTCGGCATGACCGGCGCGCGCTGCACCGGCCACATTCTGCTCGAAGGCCGCCGCCGCAAGCAGGCTGGCCAGAACGTGAAATACGGCGTCGTCACCATGTGCATCGGTGGTGGCATGGGCGCCGCGGGCCTCTTCGAATTCGCGTAAGCGAATTACGAAGAGCCAGCAAAGGCGCCCATTCAGATATGGAGAAAGCTGAAATCGCTGGCGCGATTTCAGCGGGCGCCGCGGGCCTCTTCGAATTCGCGTAAGCGACTTCAACGTCTGACAAACATGAAGGCCCGCGGGTTTCCCCGCGGGCCTTTTGCTTTGTGGTTGGAATATGGGCGAGACTGGCGGATCGTCTTGTTCCTGAGGGCCTCTGATATGAGCGAAACGGGGCGTATTCCGATGTCGCAGGCACGGGTTTTGTTGGGATGTGAGGCAGAATGCTGTCGGACAACACGAAGAAAAGCCTTGATCCCAAACTGAAGAAGCGCATTCGTCGTGCAATGCTCAGGGAGCGTTTGGCTGAAATGCCGGGCTTCAGGAAGGCAGTTCTTGCCGATCTTCGCGTACTCGCTTCCTCCTGGGATGAGCGGATCGACAATGAAACTTTCACGGCGAGTGTGATCTGGAAGACGATTGTTTATTGCTGGGAAACGGATGCTTTTCTTGCCCTGGTTCTCTACCGGCTCCGGGTATCGATGATGCGACGGCGAATACCCTTTTTGCCGCGGCTTATGGACAAGCTCTCAATGATGGTTGCGCAGGTCTGCATTGGCGACCCGGTCATCATCTACCCTGGTTTGCGCCTGCCCCATGGTCAGGTCGTTATCGATGGTGCCACTATTATCCAGTCCAAGGTCCGAATAAGACCGTTCGTCACAATCGGACTGAGAGAAGGAAACTATCAAGGCCCGACGATAGAACGCGGCGCATCAATCGGCACTGGAGCTCGCGTGATCGGGCCTGTCACATTGGGCAGGAATTGCAGTGTTGGGGCCAACGCCGTTGTCGTGAAGAACGTACCGGCAAACACCACGGTGGTCGGGATTCCGGCCCGGCCGCTCGAAAAAGGCAAGCAAAGCGAAAATCTGGAACAGCAGAATGACATCGACTGAGTGGACGCGGTACAAGCAGAATCGGAGAGAGCAACTGGCGCAGCTCGGGTTGCGAATAGCTGAAATGCCGGGGTTCAGGGAGGCTGTCCTCGCCGATATGCGGATTGAGGCCGCATACAGGGGCATACCCGTTGGCGACAGAGAGTTTTCGATACGGAACATCCGTCTGATGATGTTTCTTTGCTGGGAGACGGATGCCTTTTTCGCTCTCCTTTTATATCGCCTGCGAACCTCTCTCAGGCGCAGACGTGTTCCGGTTCTTCCACGCTTGCTGGACAAGTTGTCCATGATGATCGCGCAGGTTTGCATCGGCGATCCTGTCATCATCCACCCGGGCGTGCTGTTGCCACATGGTCAGGTCGTTATCGACGGTTTAACCGTCATTCACTCGAAAGTGGTTGTGCGGCCATTTGCGGCAATTGGTCTCTTGGAGGGAAACTATCAGGGGCCGACAATTGAGAGCGGAGCTATGATTGGACTCGGGGCCAAGGTTCTGGGCCCTGTTACACTCGGACAGAACTGCAAGATAGGCGCCAATGCAGTGGTGCTCGCGAATGTCGGTGCCAATGCGACGGCGGTGGGTATGCCAGCGCGCACCGTCAAACAAGAAAACCGGAATAGCGCTCGGGAAAAGCCTCCGGGCTGAAGAACCAGCTCTCGATCGCATAACGGTCCTTCGTCATTTCGGCAGATGATGCTGTGCGATGAAGAAAGAATTGATCGAAAATGAGGGCGTCCCCCACTTCGAATTTTGGCCTTACAATCTCCCCGGGATAGGTTTGCTGCACGAGGTCATCGCTGATGGACCACTTGAAGTGGGCGCCATCGGTGCCTGTTGGCATCAAGCCGATACGCCGCGGCAATATGTCGAGGCCCGGGGCATTCTCTCCACAATCTGTAAGAGCCAGCCAGACGTTCAAAGTTTTGACATTCGCGCCAAGAAAGGCGCCATCTTGATGCCAGCCTCCACATCTTTCCATGGGAGGTTGCCTTCGTAGAACTGTCTTGCTGAGGGAGAGCGCAGGCCGCTCACCGATATACTGCGTAATTAATTCGGTCAGGCCGGTTCGCCGTATGATCTCGATCCAAGTGGAAAAGTTCTTCGGAGAATCCGCAGCAAATATCGATGTCGGGTAGTTCCCCATGGCTATGCGCTGTTTATTGAGTTCTTTCTTTTGCTCTTTGTCTGGCAGGTCGGAAAACGGCGCGTACCATTGTGTGGGGGTGTTTGATTTGTCATACGTTTGCTTGTCAGCAAGAGTGCGATCAATCGCTTTTCGCAAATATTCGGCACATTGTGCTGGCAAAAGACCCTTTACCCACACGCATCCTTGCGAGTTGATGTCCTGGGCAATGCGGTCGAGGCTCAGATCTTCTACTTTCGTAGTGCGGAGTTGTCCGCTCGGCTTTGAGGTTGCTTCAGACGGGGCAAGAGGACTGCGAGCGCAGGCGGTGAGGCCCGCGCTCCGCTCATGGAAGGAAAGATGCCGAAGCCTCAGAAGTTCTTTTTCCACCGGAAGAGTTGGAAGCAGGCGTTCAAACGCCTGCAGGCGGGCTACACTCAGCACAGAGTTATCTTTTCTTTGCAGAAGACGGACAGCGGCGCGACCCAACTTGCCGGTGAGCCATCCGGTGGAAATGTTCAGCCTCCCCATCGCGTTCTCCCCCTGTGCTGCTGCCTTCCGTTACTCTGCAGCATGAGCTGTTCAAAAGACTACTTGTTATTTTCTCCCGATGTCGGGGAGTAGCTCCAGTCGTTGCCGGTCGAAGAAGTTGGTTCGACCAATGCAGTGATTCCAGTAAAAGGCTAGCTGCGAAATGTCGAAATCGGGATCAATATCGCACTCGCCCCTGCGAATAATTACGGAGGTTGAAAATACGCGTATTTCAGGAAACAGAAGTGGCTTGCGGGTGCTGGCCAGCATGATCTCTATGATAAGATTTGAAAGCGGCGCGCGCTCGCCAACCATTTTTTCGAAGGCACCGGTGGCATCGGGCACATGTGCCCATCCCCAGTCCTCAATGATATACAGGCCGCCCGGCCTTAGCTTTGGAAACAGGAAGTTAAAGGATGTTTTCGTTTCCTCCAGCATGTGCGAAGCGTCATCGATAACCAGATCAAGTGGCGCGTCGCCCAACTCTTCGTCGCAGATTTCCTGGAGCCTCTGTGTGTCGGCTTGGTCGACTCCGAAGTAGGGGCGGATGCTTCCTGCATTCGCGCCGGTGTTCATGTAGTCTCTGAAGCCACGTCTCGGTTTCTTCATAAAGTCGATGGCCACAAGCTTCGCCGGCCTCAGCAGCTCATTGAAAAACGCAGTGCTGCCACCGCGGAATATGCCTAGCTCGAAGATGTGCTGTGCCGGGAACCCCGCAAGCAGGTCCATGTAGGTATCGACCATCTCTCTGGTCTTGCCCAACACCAGTCCATGATCTTCCTTGAGCGCAATCAGATCGTTCAAGCCGACGATCAACTGGAATTGGGTATCGTTGACCAGAAGGCCCTTGTCGTTCCAGACGATACTCATAGTCTCTTGCGCTCCCCCTGAGAAATCCGAAGGCAAGGTACAGGAGCTGGGGAGATTTGGGCAACTGCGAGTTAACCAGCCCGGTCGCACGGCGAAGTCATCAAGAATCGACCGATTGAACGGTCGGCTGCTCCCCGTCTATGTTTCTCGGGAAATAGGGAGAGGGACCATGCGCTACTTTGACGATTTCGTCCTGGGTGAACGCCACGATATTCCTGTGCGCTACGAGCTGACGAAGGACGAGATCGTCTCCTTCGCGCAGAAGTGGGATCCACAGCCGTTTCATGTCGATGAGGATGCGGCCGCGAAGTCGGTATACGGCACTTTGACGGCGTGCGGTACGCATGTGCAGGCGATTGTGCTCTGGCTCGCCTCGCGTCTCCCCGAGGAGACGGCGGTGATCGGCGCACTGGGCTATGATGAGATACGCTTCCTCAAGCCCGCACGGCTGGGTGACACGCTCCGTCTCGTCATCGAATGTATCGAGACCAGGCCATCATCGTCGAAGCCTGACCGTGGCGTGGTGAAGAACCGCCACATCCTGATGAACCAGAACGATGAAACCATCTTTACCCAGACGACGACGCTTTTGATTGCTCGAAAGTCGTAGGGTTCAGAGCCCCAGCACCAGCTTCGCCATGATGCCGCGCTGAACCTCGTTCGAGCCGCCGTAAATCGAGGCTGCGCGATTGTTGAGATAGGTCGGCATGAAGACCATGCCTTCCGCGGGACCTATGGGTTCGACGTTTGATCCCGGCGTTCGTGCGTCGTGCTGGTCGGCGCCCGCGTAATAGGCGATTGTCTCGATGGCAATCTCGTCAAGCCTCTGGCGCATCTCGGTGCCGCGTGTCTTCAGCATCGACGAGGCAGGCCCCGGGTTTTTGCCGCCTGCAAGTTCGGCCATCACGCGATGCTCGGTCATCTCCATCGCCTTCACTTCGATGGCAGCCTCCGCGATCTTGCGCGCGAAGATCTGATCGTCGATCAGCCGCTGGCCGTCGCTCGATCTTTCGCTGGCAGCAACGTCCCGAATTTTCTCGATGCCGACTTCAAGCGAGGCCGCGAAGGCGCCGCCGCGTTCAAACTCGAGAAGATATTTTGCAACCGTCCAGCCGTCATTTTCGTCACCCACGCGGTTCGCTTTCGGCACGCGCACATCGTCGAAGAAAACCTGGTTCACTTCGTGCTCGCCAGCAAGAGTGATGATCGGCTCCACCTTGATGCCTGGCGTGTTCATGTCGAGCAGCAAGAAGGTGATGCCCTGTTGAGGCTTTCCGGTCCCGTCCGTTCTCGCCAGGCAGAACATCATGTTCGCAAAATGCGCATGTGTGGTCCAGATCTTGGTCCCGTTCAGCACATAATCGTCGCCGTCACTCACCGCTTTGAGTTGCAGCGAAGCGAGATCCGATCCTGCGCCAGGCTCCGAATAGCCCTGGCACCAATAGTCTTCACCGGAAAGAATGCGCGGCAGGTAATAGTCTTTCTGTTCCGGTGTGCCGAACTTCATCAGCATCGGTCCGCACATTCGCAGACCCATCGGCGAGAGCCCCGGTGTGCCGTAGCGTGTGCATTCCGAGGTCCAGATGTATTTCTGCATTTCGGTCCAGCCTGTGCCGCCATACTCCACCGGCCAGTTCGGCGCGACCCACCCCTTCTTGTAGAGGACCTTCTGCCAGGCGAGGTTCCACTGCTTGTCGGTGAAAACCGAGGTCGTGAGTTTGCCCGCTTCAGCAAGCTCCGGTGTCAGGTTTTCGTCGAGAAAGGAGCGCACTTCGTCGCGGAATGCGGCGTCCTCCGGTGTCAGGTCGAGGTTCATTTTCTTTTTCTGCTTTGGCTGTCCGAACGAATTAGCGAAGACAGTCTGTCGATACTCCCATGCGGCGGCAAGCCTGATGCGCAGGTGAATTTTTGGCAAAGCGCATTGCAAGGCCAGCCGTTCTGGCGAGTGCGCGCACGGCCGGGCGCACCATTGGCCTTGCCGCTGGTGAAACGGCAACGCCGCACTGGTTTTGCATTTCCTTCGGCAGAAGATCGATTGCCGCCTGCGTGATGAGCCGCTGCACGGGCTTGCCGGCGCTCCCGAGAGGCGTCGCATTGCGCACGAGTTCGAGAAACTCATGCACCGTCTCGTTCGCGTAGAGCTTCGGCGTCATCTCCGCCATATAGGCGTCCATCTCCGCCTTCGAGGTCGGCACCCATTCCGCGCCGAAGCCCTTGCCGATCACTGTGCCCTCGCGGTAGTAGCGGTCTTCGTCTTCGCGCGACAGCCCGGGGTGAGCGTAACGCTTATAGGCATTGAGGAACCCCCACCCCGCAGTCACATGCACCCATGTGAGCAGGGCAGGGTCCATCGCCTGATAGGCTTCACCGTCATGCGTCGTACCCGTCACGCGTTGATGCATCCGCGTTACCCGGTCGAATGTCTGCTGCGCCATTTTCGTCGGGCCGTAGGTGACCGCTGCTGCCGCCATGCCGGTGCGCTCCATCCGGCGTATCGGATCGACCTTGAATGTCGAATGGTCCCAGACGCCCGCGCGCACATGTTTTTCGGCAAGCTCCAGAATGACGGCGGTGATGCCGCCGACCGCGCTGACAATCGGGTTCGCACTCACTTTCCAGCCCATCGAGTTCGGGCCAAGCAGGCCCGGATCGCCCTCGGGCTTCGTGAAATCCAGCGTCGGGATCGGGCTCGAGTAGTCGCGCTGTGCAGGTGCTTTCGCGCTCTCGCGCTTCAAGGTCGACGCGGCGGCTTCTCCCTGAATTGGCATGCTGGCTTCACTCCCGTTTTGCGTTTTGTCCCGCACCATCAATATAATCCAAGTAATTACTCGGAAAACTCGGGTTTGGAATGGCCTCCTGCCGCCCTTGCCAGGGAACCGCTGAAAGTCGCCAAATGCCTGATCTGAAACCGAAAAAGCGACCAAAACAGGCCCGCTCCAGGGCTAGTTTCGACGCCATCGTCGATGCGGCTGCTCGGCTTTTGCGGGAGCGAGACTACGAAGCGTTGACGACGAACCGCATCGCCGAGCAGGCGGGTGTTGGCATCGCGACGCTTTATGAGTTCTTCCCCAACAAGGAAGCAGTCGTTGCAGAACTCGTCGCGCGCCTCATGACGCGGGTTGAAACAAACATGGAGCAGGCCTTTTCGGAAGCCTCCGGCATGGAGCCCTGGCCCGCCGTCGCGCATATGACGCGCCGCGCCGTCGGATCGCTTGTCGATGAGCGCGACGTCTTCCGGGTCTTGCTCCGGCAGGTCCCTTTCGTCCCGATGCTTCCCGCCGTGGTGGAAACGCGGGCCGCGCTCGCCGCCCTGTCGCAACGTGTGCGCATCCATGCCGCGGGGGCCCTCGACCTGCCGATGCCCGAAGAGGATGCCTGGCTCATCTCCGAAATGCTCTACAACGCAATCCTTGAGGTCGCTTTCCTCGATGTGAGCGAAAGAAAACGCGCCGAACTCACGAAGGAGTTGGCGCGTCTCACTTACCGCATGGCCGTCGGCCGCGACCCGGAGGCAGGTTAGGCTTCAGAGCCCCAGCACCGCCTTCGCCATGATATTGCGCTGAACCTCGTTCGATCCGCCGAAGATCGTTTGCGCGCGGGTGTTGAGATATTTCGGCATGACCATCAGTGCATGGTCCGGCCCCACGGGCTTTTCATTCGCGCCCCATGTCCGCGCTTCCATCACATCCGGCTGTGCGTAATAGGCAATTGCCTCCACGGCGAGCTCGGTGATCTTCTGGTTCGTATCTGCGCCCTTGAGCTTGATGATCGAGGCAGCAGCGCCGGGGTTCTGTCCGTTCGAGAGCTGCGACATGATGCGATGTTCCGTGAACTCCACCGAGGTCACTTCCACTTCCGTTTCGTCCACCTTGCGCCGGAAGGCCGGATCGTCGATCAGCTTGCCGCCATCGCCATGTTCCATGCCCGCCATCACGCGCAGCTTGTTCAGTGCATTGCGGAGTGCCGCGCCATGCGCCGCGCCGCCTCGCTCGAATTCGAGAAGGTACTTCGCGACCGTCCAGCCATTATTCTCGGCGCCGACGCGGTTCTTCTTCGGAACGCGCACATCGTCGAAGAAAACCTGGTTCACTTCATGGTCGCCCGCCAATGTGATGATCGGATCGATGGTGATGCCTTTGCCGGGAAACTCGTCGATCAGGATGAACGAGATGCCTTCCTGCTTTTTCTCGGCGTTCGGGTTGGTACGCACGAGGCAAAACATCTTGTTCGATTGATGCGCCCCTGTGGTCCAGAGCTTGGTGCCGTTGACGATGTAGTCGTCACCGTCGGATTCGGCGCGGCATTGCAGGCTTGCAAGGTCCGACCCCGAGCCAGGCTCCGAGTAGCCCTGACACCACCAGTCCGTGCCATCGAGAATGCGCGGCAGGTAGTGAGCCTTCTGTTCGTCCGTGCCATGTCCCATCAGCGTCGGGCCGACCATGGAAAGCCCCATGTTGGAGCCGGCAGGCGCGCCCGCCGCCGCGCATTCGGAGGCCCAGATGAAGCGCTGCATCACGTTGAAGCCGGCGCCGCCATATTCCTTCGGCCAGCTCGGTGCCGCCCAGCCGCGCTTGTAGAGACGCTTGAGCCATTCCACGCGCAGATCCTGGTCGGCAAGAATGCCGGGCGTCAGCCGCGCATGAGCTTTCAGGTCATCCGTCAGGTTTTCCTTGAGAAATGCCCTTACCTCGTCGCGAAAGGCGACATCCTCGGGTTTCATGGCGAGATCCATCCCCGTCCCTCCTCTTATTGTTTTCGGCATTGCCGGTTGTTGGCGCAGAGAATAAGGGCATTGCTGCCTGCCGTCACAGACAATTTGTCAGCTACCTCTGCACATGGACGAACAGCGCCGGGAGGAGCAGGCAGGGGGAACCCGCGTGTTCCGCCGGCGTTCCATTCAAGGCGGGGGCGTCAAAGGAGAGGAGAGCGCCATGCCTCGCGGCGACAAGAGGGCATATACGGATAAGCAGAAGCGCAAGGCCGAACATATTGAAAAAGGGTACGAGGAGCGCGGCGTCAAGAAGGAAGAGGCCGAACGTCGCGCCTGGGCCACCGTCAACAAGGAGGAAGGCGGCGGCAAGAAGTCAGGTTCGGGCCGTGGCACGGAGGACAATAAATCCGCATCGAAGAAGGGCGGACGAAAGGGCGGTGAGGCGTCGGCAAACCGTCCCGCATCGGAACGTTCCGCTTCTGCGAAGAAGGCGGCCGCGACGCGCAAGAAAAAGGCGGCAGGCTGAAAAAAAACCAGGCTCGCGTGCCATTTCACCCCGATTGGCGCGCGAAATCCGGCGGCCTTGCTGTACACTGATCGCGATATCGTTTTCGCGATTCGAGGGGTTTCTGTTCCGATTGGCCGCAATGCGCGTGCAGTCGGCCCTGTTCTTGGCAGGACCCGCATGAGCATTGGTGTTTCGGGATGGATTTTGCCAACCAGATCATTCTGGTTTCAGCAGGTCTGATTACCTTTTCGATCTTCGCGGGCGTTCTGTCCTCGCGGATCGGTGCCCCGCTGTTGCTCGTCTTCCTTGCCTTCGGGATGCTTGCGGGCGAGGACGGCCCGGGTGGCATCGTTTTCGATGATTTCGCGGTCGCCTATCTCGTTGGCTCATTCGCGCTTGCGCTGATCCTGTTCGACGGTGGCCTGCGCACGAACCGCGAGGCGCTGAACCGTGCCTTCGGGCCGAGCCTCGCGCTTGCCACCATAGGCGTTGTGCTGACGGCAGGGCTCACAGGCGTCGCCGCAAAATTTCTCTTCGGTCTCGGCTGGATCGAAGCCTTCCTGCTCGGTGCCATCGTCGGCTCGACCGATGCCGCAGCGGTTTTCTTCCTGCTTCATCTGCGCGGTCTGCGCCTCAAGACGCGCGTCGCCGCCACGCTTGAAGTCGAGTCCGGCATCAACGATCCGATGGCGATCTTCCTTACCCTTGGCCTTGTAGGCTTCGCCGCCGGCGCACACAGCGTGGCAAATACCAGTGACGCAATCGGATTCCTTCTGGATTTTCTCTGGCAAATGGCCGGTGGCGGTCTGTTCGGTGCGGCTGGTGGCGCACTCGTTCTGCGGGCCATAAACCGCTTGCAGCTCTCATCAGGCCTTTACCCGATCCTTACGGGCGCGCTCGCGCTGCTGGTGTTTGCGCTCGCGCAGGCGGCGGGCGCGAGCGGTTTCCTCGCGATCTTTCTCGTCGGTTTCACTATCGGCAACAACCAGCATCGTGCGACAAGCGAAATAGCCCGCTTTTCCGATGGCGTCGCCTGGCTCGCCCAGATCGTCATGTTCCTCATGATGGGATTGCTGGTCACGCCCTCGGCGCTTGTCCCGATATTCCTGCCCGCACTCGCTGTCGCGCTTGTACTCATCCTCGTTGCGCGTCCAATTGCCGTATGGGCCTGCCTCGCCCCCTTCAGCTTCACCCCGAAGGAAACGGCTTTCGTGTCATGGGTTGGCCTGCGCGGCGCCGTGCCGATCTTTCTCGGGACGATCCCCGTGCTGTCGGGCGTCGAGGATGCGGAAGTCCTGTTCAGCATCGCCTATGTCATCGTTCTCGTCTCGCTCATCCTTCAGGGCTGGACGGTGCCTCTGGTCGCGCGCCTGGCCGATGTCGAACTGCCCCCGCGCCCCATGCCGGACCGGCGTGTCGAGCTCGACCTGCCTGCGGGCAAAGGAAAGAGCGTCGTCGCTTATACAGTCGACCCGATGAGCCTTCTCGCGCGGCGCGGTGTGAACCGCTTGCCGCTCCCCATGGGCACAACGGTCATCTCCGTGATGCGCGAGGGTGTGGTCCGCACCGAAGGCCTCGATCAGGGTGTACAGCCGGGCGATGTCGTGATGATCCTCACCACCGCCGACATGATCCCCACGCTGGATCGTCTTTTCGGCGCCCGTCGGGCGCGTACCCGCACAAAAGATGTCGGCACGGTCGATTTCGTGCTGGAGGGAACGGCAAGTGCCGCTCTGGTTGCCGATATCTACGGGCTTGCCTTCGAGGCGGAAGAGCGTGAACTCACGCTGGAGCAGTTCATGCGCTCCCGCCTCGGCAAGGAGATCAAGGAAGGCGAGCGCACCCGGGTGGGCGGCGTTGCCCTTACGGCGCTTCAGGTGCGCGATGGTGCGGTTCAACAGGTTGGCCTCGATCTCGATCCGCCCGTTGAGGAAAGCCTGCTCAAGAAAGTCCAGATGCGCTGGCGCGAAGCGCTCAGGGCTCTGCGGGATCTCTTCATTGCCGACGACCCTCGCGGTCCTTTCTGACGCCCGGGCCTCGTAACGGTTGGTTGGGAGATGCTGGAGCGCTAGAGTGCGCCCCAACGAAAAACAGTCAGGAAGGCATCGGTCATGGATCTCGGTCTCAAGGGCAAAAAGGCAATCGTCACCGGCGGCACGCGCGGCATCGGTCGCGCCATCGCTGAAACGCTCGCGTCGGAGGGCGTCGATATCGCGATCTGCGCCCGCAATCAGGATCAGGTGGATGAAGCCGTTGCCGCGCTTTGCAGCAAGGGCATCAAGGCAACAGGCGGCGTTGCCGATATCGCCGATGGCGAGGGCCTGAAGAAGTGGATCGCCGACATGGGCGAGGCAATGGGCGGCATCGATATTCTCGTCGCCAATGCCTCCGCGCTCGCAAACGGTAATGACGAGAAGTCCTGGCGCGCCTGTTTCGAGATCGACGTGCTCGGCGCGGTCAATGCCTTCGAGGCCGCGCTTCCCTTCCTCACGGAAGCTGCGAAGAAGTCGGGCGACGCTTCCGCCACCTTCATCTCCTCGATCTCTGCCGCCGAAAACGATAACGCCAACGCCTATGGCGCGCAGAAGGCCGCTCAAATTCATCTCGCAAAGGGCCTTGCCCGTCAGCACGCGGGCGATCATGTGCGCGTGAACACGGTTTCCCCCGGCACGGTCTATTTCAAGGGCGGTGTCTGGAACATGATCGAGGATCACATGCCCGACATGTTCAAGCAGGCCATGTCGCGCAACCCGACCGGCCGCATGGCGACCCCGCAGGATATCGCGAATGCCGCGGTCTTCCTCGCGAGTCCCGCTTCCTCCTTCACCACGGGTTCGAACCTCGTGGTCGACGGTGCGATCTCGCGGCGGGTGAACTTCTAGCCGAGTGCCATCCAGCGCTGCATTGTGCGGCGGGCGAATTCTTCCTGTGCACCGAGCGAGGCCCCGATCTGCGGTTCGATCAGGGCCTCGATCTCGGCGAGCGGCACATCGAGCGCTTTCGCGCGGAAGACGGACCATCCCTCAAGGATGTCTCGCGTCACTTCCAGATGAAACTGGAAGCCATAGGTCTTCTTGCCCATGCGAAAAGACTGGTTGGGGCAGGTCTCGCGCGTCGAAAGCCGCCGCGCGTTTTCCGGCAGGTCGAATGTGTCGCCATGCCAGTGCATGAGGCTTAGCCCCGGCGCCGCATCCGCGAGCAGCGCGTCGTTCGACGCCACCTTTTCCCATGTCTGCGGCAGGAAGCCCCATTCTTCTGCCTGCGTGAGCTTCTCTTTCATTTTATAGACAGGCGCGCCGAAGCTGCTCGCGACGATCTGCGCCCCGAGACAGACGCCCATCACTGGCTTTTCGCACTCATGAAAGGCGCGCACCAGATTTCGGGTCTTGTCGATGAAGGGATACTTCGCCTCCTCATAGACGCCCATCACGCCGCCGAGCACGACAAGTCCGTCGAAACCCTCCGGTATTTGCGGGACGTCGCGCGTTTCGCCCGTCGCGAGGTCGCGTTTCTCCACTGTGTAGATGATGTCGGCTGACGCGCCCGCGCGCGCGGCCTCGTCCAGCAGCACACCGGGCGGCGAATCGAGCGCATTCACGAGATAAAGGATGTGCATCTTGTCTGCGTCAGCCTGCGGCCGCGAACCGGTCGCTCGCCCTCACCATCACATCGACGATGCCGGGCTCCGTCGCCGTATGGCCTGCGTCCGGCACGATGTTGAGGTCGGCGTCCGGCCAGGCCTTCGCGAGCTCCCATGCCGTGAACATCGGTGTCACCACGTCATAGCGCCCCTGTGCGACCACGCCGGGAATACCCTTCAGCTTGCCGGCATTCTGGATGAGCTGGTCCTGGGGCTCGAACCAGCCCTGATTCATGAAGAAGTGGCACTCGATCCGTGCGAAGGCGAGGGCGAAGTGCCCGTCCGCGAAGCGCTTCACGCGCTCGGCGTCAGAATAGAGCGAGAGCGTCGTCCCCTCCCAGATGCTCCATGCCTTGGCGCAGGCGATCTTTTCGGCCTCGTTGTCGCCGGTCAGCCGTTTGTAATAGGCCGCCATGAGGTTGCCGCGCTCGGCTTGCGGGATCGGCTCGACGAAGCCTTCCCAGGCATCGGGGAAAAGGGCATCCGTCCCCTCCTGATAAAACCAGTCCAGCTCCCGCTTCCGAAGCGTGAAGATGCCGCGCAGGATGATCTCGGTCACGCGTTCGGGGTGCGTTTCGGCATAGGCGAGCGAAAGTGTCGAGCCCCATGAGCCGCCGCAGAGCTGCCATTTGTCGATGCCGAGATGTTCCCGGATGCGCTCCATGTCGGCCACAAGGTCCCAGGTCGTGTTCTCGGCAAGCTCCGCATGCGGCGTTGATTTCCCGCAGCCGCGCTGGTCGAACAGGATGATCCGGTAGGCATCCGGGTTGTGCGTTCGCCGCATCGTCGGGTTGCTGCCGCCGCCCGGTCCGCCATGCACGATGATGACGGGCTTGCCCTTGGGGTTGCCGCTCTCCTCAAAGTAGATCGTGTGCAAATCGGAGACTTTCAGCGTCCCGGTGCGATAGGGCTCTATCTCGGGGTAGAGGGCGCGGCGGTCGGCGGTCGTATCGGGCATGGTCTGTCCTTGGATACACGTGGCGGGTACGCGGCGGGGTCTGAATCAACTCATTGAATATGCATCGGAAAATCGCCTTCCCGCCAGCTTGAGGGGGCGGCGTTTACCATTTTTTTGCTTCTCGTCCCACACTACTGATTGACCTCGGGGAACAGACAGATACTATATCTGGACGCGCTGCGCCTCGCGGGGACCGACTCAAGGCGGCGGCGCAATCACAGAATTAAGCGAGTTCTGCCCGGCTTATGGGGCAGGAAGACGGCGAGGGTCTATCCGCTCGCCGGATAGCGACCTTTTGCCCGCTGAGATGCGGCGAAGCAGGGCAGACCGGGGATCAGAACATGCTGAACGACACGTCGAAAGCGGTAGATATGAGTGAGGTTGAGGCCAGCGTATCGGCAATCATCACGGGCGAGCGGGCGGTGAGCCGTGTGCGCAAGGAAGCGCGCGTTTCCTCCGAGCCTGAAATGCCGTTTGGCGATCAGGATCAGGCTGTGCAGACGCGCGGCCGCCATCGCGTGAAGGTCGATCACGGGCGCGATGCGCTGCTGACCGAGTTCGGCAAGGCGACGCTGCGCGACCGCTATCTGATGCCCGGCGAGTCCTATCAGGACATGTTCGCCCGCGTGGCCTCTTACTATGCGGACGACGCGGCCCACGCCCAGCGCCTTTATGACTATATCTCGAAGCTCTGGTTCATGCCGGCGACGCCCGTCCTGTCCAATGGCGGCACCAAGCGCGGCCTGCCCATTTCCTGCTTCCTGAACGAGGCGAATGACAGCCTTGAAGGCATCGTCGGCCTCTGGAACGAGAATGTCTGGCTCGCGGCCAAGGGCGGCGGCATCGGCTCCTATTGGGGCAATCTGCGCTCCATCGGCGAGACGGTCGGCGGCAATGGCAAGACGAGCGGTATCATCCCCTTCATCCGCGTCATGGATTCGCTGACGCTGGCGATCAGCCAGGGCTCGCTCCGCCGCGGCTCGGCGGCGGTCTATCTGCCGATCGATCATCCCGAAGTCGAAGAGTTCATGGAAATGCGCCGCCCCACGGGTGGCGATCCGAACCGCAAGGCGCTGAACCTTCATCACGGCATTCTCATCTCCGACGCCTTCATGCGCGCCGTTGAGGCCGACGCCGAATGGGCGCTTCTTTCGCCCAAGGACAAGGCTGTCCAGAAAACCGTTTCGGCGCGCTCGCTCTGGATCAGGCTTCTGACCTCGCGCATCGAAACCGGCGAGCCTTACATCATCTACAAGGACACGGTGAACAATGCCCGCCCCGAGCATCACAAGCTTGCGGGCCTCGAGGTCAAGACCTCGAACCTCTGCGCCGAAATCACCCTGCCCACCGGCAAGGACCACCTTGGCGAAGAGCGCACGGCCGTTTGCTGCCTCTCCTCGCTCAATCTCGAAACCTATAATGAGTGGCAGGACAATCCGGCGATCATCGAAGATGTGATGCGCTTCCTCGATAACGTCCTGCAGGACTTCATCGACCGCGCGCCGGACGATATGGCCCGCGCCAAATATGCCGCCGCGCGCGAGCGTTCCGTCGGCCTCGGCGTCATGGGCTTCCACTCCTTTCTTCAGGCCAACCGGATTCCCTTCGAGGGCGTCATGGCGAAGGTCTGGAACAAGCGCATGTTCGCGCGCATCAAGGAGGGCGTCGACGCGGCCTCGAAGGTGCTCGCCGATGAGCGCGGGGCCTGCCCGGATGCCGCCGATTACGGTTTCAACGAGCGTTTCTCGAACAAGACGGCGATTGCGCCCACCGCCTCGATCTCGATCATCACCGGTGGTACCTCGCCCGGCATCGAGCCCATTGCGGCGAACTCCTTCACGCACAAGACGCTCAGCGGCTCCTTCAACGTCCGCAATCGTCACCTGACGAAGCTGCTCGAACAGAAGGGCCGCAACGACGACGACACCTGGTCCTCCATCGTGACCTGCGGCGGCTCGGTCCAGCATCTCGACTTCCTCGACGATGACGAGAAGGATGTCTTCAAGACCGCCTTCGAACTCGACCAGCGCTGGGTCATCGAACATGCGGGCGACCGTGCGGAGATGATCGATCAGGCGCAGTCGGTGAACCTCTTCCTCGCTGCCGACGTGCACAAGCGCGATCTCCACGGCCTGCATCTCATGGCATGGAAGCACGGCGTGAAGAGCCTTTATTATTGCCGCTCGCTCTCGATCCAGCGTGCGGAAAAGGCTGAAGTCGTCTCGCTCCTGCCGGGCAAGGTGCTCGACGTCCTGACACTCGATCAGGTCGCCACCAACGCGCAGGAAGAGAACCAGTACGAAGAATGCCTCGCCTGTCAGTAAGGCGCTGAAATTATGGCCCGGTCGTCAGGCCGGGCCATTCTTGTCTCTGGTGCATCGCGCACAAGGAATCCAGACCATGTCCCTTCTCGAAGAACGTCACGTCTACAAGCCCTTCCGCTACCCCTGGGCCTATGACGCCTGGCTCACGCAGCAGCGCATTCATTGGCTGCCGGAGGAAGTGCCGCTGGCCGACGATGTGAAGGACTGGTCGAAGAACCTCACCGACGGCGAGCGCAACCTGCTCACGCAGATTTTCCGCTTCTTCGTGCAGGCCGACGTCGAGGTGAACAACTGCTACATGAAGCACTATTCGCGGGTCTTCAAGCCGACCGAAGTGCAGATGATGCTGGCCGCCTTCTCCAATATCGAGACGGTCCATATCTCGGCCTACAGCCATCTCCTCGACACCATCGGCATGCCCGAGGCCGAATACGAAGCCTTCCTGAAATATGAGCAGATGAAGTCGAAATTCGACTACATGCAGGAATGGGGCGTCGAAACGAAAGAAGACATCGCGAAGACGCTCGCCGTCTTCGGCGGCTTCACCGAGGGGGTCCAGCTCTTTGCTTCCTTCGCCATTCTCATGAACTTCCCGCGCTTCAACAAGATGAAGGGCATGGGCCAGATCGTGACATGGTCGGCCCGCGACGAGACGCTCCATACCGTCTCCGCCATGAAGCTCTTCCGCACCTTCGTGGACGAGAACCCGGAAATCTGGACCGAGAAACTCCAGCAGGACATCTACAAGGCCTGCGAAACCATCATCCATCACGAGGATGCCTTCATCGACCTCGCATTCGAGATGGGAAGCATCGAGGGCCTGTCGGCACAGGAAGTGAAGAACTACATCCGCTACATCGCCGACCGCCGCCTCGTGCAGCTCAACCTCCAGCCCATCTACCGTACGGAAAAGAACCCGTTGCCCTGGATGGACGAGATGCTGAACGGCATTGAGCACACCAATTTCTTCGAAAACCGCGCCACCGAATATTCCAAGGCATCGACGCGCGGCACATGGGACGAGGCCTTCGACTGAGTTTTGGAAAGGGGGGCGGGCGCGAAATGCCCGTCCCGCAGGCACTTTTCAACAGTTTTTCGCTCCGATGCCCGCCAAATATGAACTTATCGCTTGGCCGAATCGCGCGACTCAGTGAAACTCAAGCCGAACTTATCCGAGGGAATTCAAATCATGGCCACTAAACCCGCTGCCAAGAAGGCGCCTGCCGCCAAAAAGCCGGCTGCATCTGCCGCCGCTGCCAAGAAGCCTGCCACACCGCCGACGGTGCCGATGTCGAAGCTGATCGCCGAACTCGCCGAGAAGCATGACATGTCGAAGAAGGCGGCGACGGAACTCTTCAGCGACTTCGTCGAACTCACGGTGAAGAACCTGAAGAAGGGCAACAAGGTCCGCCTCACGGGTCTTGGCATCCTGCAGGTTCGCAAGCGCGCCGCCCGCATGGGCCGCAACCCGGCGACCGGCGAAGCCATCAAGATCAAGGCGTCCAAGAAGGTTGCCTTCCGCGTCGCGAAGGATCTGAAGGAATCGATCTAAGGCTTTCACGCCTGACGATCTTCTGAAGTCACGAGAGCCCGGCTCCCGAAAGGGGCCGGGCTTTTGCATGTCCGAATTCGGAAAATTGCCACAATGGTCACCTAGCTATGGACCATGCGCTGCCTTCTCGCCTCTCTGCTGTTCGTGTTTATCGCCACCGCGGCGCAAGCCGTCCCCGTCTGCGCCACCCGCGACGAGACCGCGCCTGCGCTTTCCCGTCTGCAGGATGCGATGGCGGAAGGCCGCTTCGTTGCCTACCAGCCGACGGAACTCAAAGTCTGGAACGGCAATCCGGTTCAGGCGAGCGAGGTTTCGATCCGCGAGGATCTCGAAGCGCTCCGCCCCTGGTTCGACAGTCTCGTCACTTATGGCGCGCATAGCGGCGCGGAACTCATTCCCGGCATCGCGCAAGACCTCGGCTTTCGCGCCGTCATCATGGGTGTCTGGAACCCGGCTGACGACCGCGAGGTCGAAAACGCCATCTCCGCGTGGGAATCCCATCCCGATATCGTCGTAGGTGTTTCGCTCGGCAACGAGATGGTCCTGTCGCGGCGCGGTTCGTGGAATGGTTACGCGCGTGCCATCGGCAAGTTCCGCGACCGTGCACCGGGCTTGCCCCTCACCGTCACCGAACCTTTCGCGCCCTTCCTCGACGACCCGGATGCCACGCCGGTCCTCGCGAAACTCGATTTCCTGGCCGTGAACGTCCACCCCGTTTTCGAGAAATGGTTCGCCGATGCGCCGCCCTTCAACTGGGCGGATTTCGTCGTGCAGGCGAGCGCGCGCCTGTCCGAAGAGGCTTTCTGCGGCCCCATCCTCGTCAAGGAGACGGGCATTCCCACCGCCCCGGAGGCGGAAGGCTTCACGCCGGAAAAGCAGAAAGCCTTCTATACCGAACTCGCGCGTCAGCTCCCGCCGTCGCGCGACCTCGCTTTCGTGTATTTCTCCGCATTCGACGCTCCCTGGCGCGTCTATGACGAAAGCGCGGTTGCAGGCTCGCATCCCGAAGAAGCCCATTGGGGCCTCTTCACCGAATCCCGCAAGCCGAAGCCCGTCATGCAGGCGGTGCCGAAGCTTTAGGCTTTCTTTTCGGCAGGTGCCTGCTCGTCGAGGGGGACGCTCGCCGCCGCCTTTTTGAATGCAGGCCGCGCCGACAGCCGCTCATAATATTTCACGACATTCGCAAATGGATCGAGGCTCACAAAGCCCTTCGCGAGATGCACGCTGTAGCCGACATTCGTGTCGACCGTGCTGAACCCGCTTTTCAACAGGTAGTCCCGATCGGCAAGCTGCCGGTCCACCACTTCGAGTGCCTTTTCCAGCCGCCGCGACTCGAGTTTCTGTACCACTGGCGAGCGGTCTTCCTTCGCAATAAACACTTTTTGCTGCACGAGGCTCGCCCCGTGCACGGCCATGGTCTCGGCATAATGCAGCCAGATCAGCCACTCCGCCCGTTCCGCATGTCCCGCCGGGCGATGCAGCTTGCTCTCCGGGTCGTAATGCTCGCCGAGATATTGCGCGATGGCGCCGGACTCGAATACGGATACATCGCCATCGACAAGGCAGGGCACGCGGCCCAGCGGCGAGACCGAGAGATATTCCGGTGTGCGCAAGCCTTCCATGCTGAAGGGAAGTTCCTTCAGTTCGAACTCGATCCCCATCTCATGGAGCAGCCAGAGCGAGCGCATCGAGCGAGATCCGTTGCAGTGATAAAGCGTGAGCATGGTGCCTTCCCGAAATCATCTGTTTGTTGTTTTGGCTGACGGTAGAGCATTTCCCGGTGGATTTGCAGGCCTTTCGGGGCTCCGCCTTGCGTGGCGCGCGCGAGCGTCTACACTCCGCCTGCTCGTGGTGCCCCGGCCGCAAATCCGGGGTTAAAAGGGAACGCTTGGAGCTTTCCGGCAGGAATATGCTCCAAATCTAGAAGCGGCTGCCCCCGCAACTGTAAGCGGCGAGCCTCTCTCCGGTTTGGCCACTGGCCTGTCGTTCGACGGGCCGGGAAGGCAGGGAGGGGCGCTGACCCGCCAAGCCAGGAAACCTGCCGCGAGTTGTCGTCCTTCTCCGGGCCGGGGTGTGCCGGGGGATTGCGGGTCTGTCCCGCGAGACGACATCTTGTTGATGCGTAGCGCGAGACGGCGGGATGAAATTTCTTCTCTCTATCGGTGTTCTGGCAGGCCTCCTTGCTGCCGCTTCTGCGGCAGATGCCGCCTCCGCGCGCCCTGCGCATATCGTCTCGATCAATCTCTGCTCAGACATCATCGCCGCCGAGCTTGCGGCGCCGGGTACGCTCAAATCCGTCTTCCGGCTTGGACGTGACCCGGCGGATTCGCCCATTGCCGCACTTGTCTCGAACATTCCGCCGAACGATGGGCGCATCGAGGACATTCTCCCTTTTGCGCCCGATCTCGTTCTCGCGCATGAATGGAGCTCTCCCTTCACGCTCGATCTTCTCGCACGCATGGATATCCCGGTTGCGACCGTGAAGGACGCGCGCAGCTTCGAGGATATTCGCGGCAACATCCGCACCGTCGCTACCGCGCTTGGCCGCGAAGAAGAGGGCGCGGCGCTGATCGAGCGTTTCAATGCGGAGATGAATGCGGCGAAGCGGAGCGGAAAGAACGCGCCCGCGGCGATCCTCTATCAGGATCTCGGCAGCGCCGCGACGCCGAACTCCATCCTCGGCCGCATCCTCGCGCATACCGGCTTTCGCAATGTCGTGCGTGAGGAAAATACCGTCGGCCTCGCTTATCCCGGCGTCGAGGACGTGATCGCCTATCGCCCGCAGCTGCTGGCGCTCGGCGTCTATCGCCCGGATGCGCCCTCGCAGGCAAGCGCGCTGCTGGAGCATCCGGCGCTCCGCCTCTACCGGAAGCGCTATGCCGGGGAAGTGAGCCTGCGCGCGCGCGACTGGACGTGCAGCACGCGTTTCGTGGCCCGCACTGCCGCGCGCCTCGCCGCCGCGCATGATACGATGATGGAAGAGAGCGAACGGCACTCTCTTCTCACCCTCCCCCCGTGGGAGGGTCAAACCGTCGAAGACGGTTTGGGGAGAGCGCGCCAATGAAGCCCCACATAAATGCCTGGGCCGTAAACGCCGCCCTCACCATCCTCGTGGCGCTCTTCTTCATCGCCTCCATCTATATTGGCCGTGGCGGAGAACTCCTCACCGAAAAGTTCGCCCTCATTTCGCAGACCGATCGCGACATCGCCTGGCTGGTCCTGACCGAAGTGCGTCTGCCGCGCGCGCTGCTCGGCCTTCTCGTCGGCGCCACGCTCGGGCTCACCGGCGCAGGGCTTCAGGGCCTGTTGCGCAATCCGCTTGCCGAACCGGGCCTTATCGGCGCCTCGGGCGGCGCGGCACTTGGCGCCGTCCTCATCTTCTATTCGGGGCTGGCCGCAGGCACGGCCATGTTCGTGCCCGTCGGCGGCATTGCCGGTGCGCTTGTCGCCTTGGCCGTCTTGTATCTGCTCGCGGGCCGCAACCCTTCCATCGTCACGATCATTCTGGCGGGCGTCGCCATCTCCGCCTTCACCGGCGCGCTCACCTCGCTCGCCCTCAACCTTTCGCCGAGCCCTTACGCCGCGCTCGAAATCGTCTTCTGGATGCTCGGTTCATTGACGGATCGCAGCATGACGCAGGTCTGGTTTGTGCTGCCCTTCATGGGAACAGGCTGGCTTCTCGTCGCATCGACATATCGCGCGCTCGATGCGCTGGCGCTCGGTGAAGACACAGCATCGACACTCGGCTTCTCCATGCGCCCCGTCACTGCCCGCGCGATCATCGGCACCGGCCTCGCCGTCGGCGCCGCCGTATCCGTCACCGGCGTCATAGGCTTTGTCGGCCTTGTCGTACCGCATCTCATGCGCCCGCTTGTCGGCCAGCGTCCGGCCTCGCTGCTTCTTCCCTCTGCTCTTGGCGGGGCGGCCCTCGTCCTTGCCGCGGACCTGCTTGTTCGTATCCCCGTCAATGGGCCGGAGCTGAAAATCGGCGTCGTCACCTCGCTTGTCGGTGCGCCCTTCTTCCTCTGGCTTATCCTCCGCACGAGAAGGGAGGCTCCATGATGCGCCTCGCCGTCGAAAATCTCCGCGCCTCTCTGGGCGGCGCGCGCGTCATTCGCGGTGTCTCGGCAACGGCGGAAGGCTCGCAATTCATCGGCCTCATCGGCCCGAACGGCGTCGGCAAGACGACGCTGGTGCGCGCCGTCGCCGGCCTTGTTCCTTTCGAGGGCAGCGTGACGCTGGACAATGTGCCCGTTGCCGACATGAGCCTGCGCGCCCGTGCCCGCGCCATTTCCTATCTTGCGCAAGGTGCGGGCAGTCACTGGCCGCTCGAAGTCTCGCGTCTCGTCGCGCTTGGCCGTCTGCCGCACCTCGAACCCTTCCATCGCGCCACCGCCGGAGACGAAGCGGCAATCGAGCGTGCGATCGATCTCGCAGGTGTGCGTGAGTTTGCCGGCCGCGATGTGCTGACCTTGTCGGGCGGCGAGCGGGCCCGCGTGCTTCTTGCCCGTGCGCTGGCCGTCGAGGCGCCGCTCATGCTGGTGGATGAGCCTGTCTCCGCGCTCGATCCCTATCATCAGATACGCATCATGGAAGTGCTGCGCGCTTATGCGAAACCCGACGCCGAGGGCAATGATCGCATGGTCGTTGCCGTGCTGCACGATCTCTCGCTCGCCGCGCGTCATTGCGACCGGCTGATCCTGCTCGACGATGGCAAGGTGAAGGCGGACGGCCTGCCGCGCGATGTTCTCACGCCGCAGAACCTCCGCGAGACCTACCGCATCGAGGCATTGATCGGTGAAGGGGCGGACCCCTTCGTTCTTCCTGTCCGCCGCGCGGAGTAGGTGTCGCCGGGCGGAGCAGAACGCGCCTGTTCCACCGTGCTCGTCGCCTTGCCGCGCGCGCAACCGTGACTATCGCGCCGCGACCCTGAAGGCGCGCCTGAGGCGAATATGCGTCCGGTCTTCGGTCAGGCCGCGCGGCCACGCCTGATAGATGATCGCGGGCGGTGCGTCGAAGGGCAGGGGATGCACAGCAAGTCCGTATGTCGTTGCGTAATGCTGTGCAAGGCGGCTTGGCAACGTCGCTGCAAGACCGGCTGTCGCGACGAACATCGCAAGCAGTGCATAGTTGTGTACTTCCATCAGAATCTTTCGCCGCTTTCGCCAGGCGCCAAAGCCGTGTTCCTCCGATGCGATTTCCGGTACGAGGCCGACATGGTCGAGCGCGAAATAACGCTCCTGCGTCATCTCCTCTTTCCCGGCTCCCTCTTCCGCGACCATGCAGACGAACTCGTCCTGGATCACCGGTTCCACGCTCACATCGCGCAGGCGGGGCGGAAAGGCGAGCCATGCAAGGTCTACCGCGCCTGACCCGAGTTCTTCGGCGATTGTGTGTGGCGGTGCGCATTTGAGCTGCAGATGCGGTGTCGCTCCCGCCTCCCGTCTCAGTTTTTCCAATGCGCGCGGTAGCGCGATGGTCTCACCGGTATCGCCAAGAGCCAGAGTGAAAATCCGAGTTTCATCCCGTGTCGCGTCTGCCGGATGCCCGCTCAATGCGCGCTCCGCGAGATCGAGCGCCTGACGAATAGGCAACGAGAGTGCTTCTGCCCGCGGCGTCGGTACGATCTTGTTGCCTACCCGTATGAAAAGCGGATCGTCCACCAGCCGCCTGAGCCGCGTCAATGCGTTCGAAAGGGCGGGCTGCGTCATGCCAAGTCGCGCAGCTGCTCTGGTGATGCTGCCCTCCGTCATGATGGCGTCGAAGATGGTCAGGAGGTTGAGGTCGATGCGGCGCAAATTCATTTCGTGAATACTTGGTCATTCGCCATTTCAATTGGATATGTTCGCCGCTCCCGTGCAACTCATTGTTATAGGGGCAGTCAAATCCAAATTCTTTGACCAACGGGGTAAATAATCATGTATTCGAACTCCTTCTCTGTTCGTCCTTTGGGGGGCGTTTTCGGTGCCGATGTGACAGGGATGGATCTTTCAGTGCCGCCGCCGCCGGCGGTGTCGGCGGCCCTCTCGGCCGCTGTTTCACGCTACGGATTGCTCGTTTTCCGCTCGCCTCGTGCATCGGCCCAAGGCATAGCCGGTCTGATGTGTACTTTCGGAGCCCTTCAACGAACGCTCTATGTCGATACGTTGCGCAATCAGTCCGCGGAAGAAGCGGCGTGCGCGCGCCCCGAAGAGTGTATAGCGATGATGACGGATCCGCTTGCATCCGTTGCGCGCTCGCATGTTGCGCTGCTTCATGCGGAGGAGGCGCCTTTCGGTGGCGAAAGCATATGGTGCTCGCTGGCAGACGCTTATGACGGCATCTCCCGTCCCATGCGCGCCTATCTCGATCCGCTTGAGGTCGCGTCGTCCTCGCGTGCGGGTTTTCCCCGTTCGCTCGTCGCGTCGCATCCGCTGACAGAGCGCAGGCATCTAGGCATCGGCGTTTCCTTCGAAGGTCGCGTCCTTAATGTGCCGGCGGAGGAAGGCGATCTCGTTGTGAGGCTGGTACAAAACCTCCTCGCCGCGCCGGAAAATCAGATACGCATCCCCTGGACGCAGGGAATGGTCGTCTTGTGGGATTGCCGCCTCGCCCAGCATTATCCGGTTGGCGGCTATGGAGCGCCGGGCTGGCGCCTTCGGTGCTTGTCGGCATGCGATGCCGTGGCTGATCCGCCCGCCGCGCCGCTTCGTATGGAGTAGTCAGTCACCAACCAACCGTCACGAACAGATGTCCTCAGAAGAATACGGCCCTTCAATCGTCTGGTTCCGTCGGGATTTGCGGCTGGACGATAATCCGGCACTCGCCGCTGCTGCGGCGCGCGGCACGCCGGTGCTGCCCCTTTTCATCCTGGACCCGGAGGAAGAGATCGGCGGTGCGTCGCGCTGGTGGCTGCATGGCAGTCTCGCGGCGCTTTCAAAAAGCCTTGCCCGCCTCGGCTTGCCTCTGGTTTTGCGCCGGGGCGACCCTGCGCAAATTCTTCCCGCTATTGCAGAAGAAACGGGCGCGGCTGCGGTCTTCTGGAACCGCTGCTATGAACCGCGCGCCGTCGAGCGAGACAAGCTCGTCAAATCCATATTGACGCAACGGCGCATGAAGGTTCGCAGCTTCGCCGCCTCGCTTCTCGCCGAGCCCTGGGATGTGAAAACAAGGAGCGGCGGACCCTACAAGGTCTTTACGCCTTTCTGGCGCGCGCTGTCCCAAGTCTCGTTCGATGCACCTCTTGCAGCACCACGAAAGCTCGCGCGCGTGAAGGACATCGCGACGGATCATCTCGATGACTGGGCACTTCGTCCCTCGAAGCCGGACTGGGCGGCGGGCTTGCGTGAAACATGGGAGCCGGGCGAAGCGGGCGCGCAGGCGCGGCTCGCGGATTTTGTGGATGACGCGATGGCGGATTATCCAGAAGCGCGTGATTTACCGGATCGTGAGGGAACCTCGCGCCTCTCGCCGCATCTCCATTGGGGCGATCTGTCGCCGCGACGTGTCTGGCATGTCGTTCGTAACGCGCAAGGCGGTGACGGACGGGCGGGCGAAGCCTTCTTGCGTGAGGTCGCATGGCGCGATTTCGCCTGCCACCTTCTCTATCACTGGCCGAAGATCGAAACCGAAAACTGGAAAAGCGAATTCGATGCCTTCCCCTGGATGCGCGATGCCGGTGCTTTCGATGCATGGCGCACCGGACGCACCGGCTATCCCATTGTCGATGCAGGCATGCGCCAGCTCTGGCAGACGGGCTGGATGCACAACCGTGTGCGCATGATCGCCGCTTCCTTCCTCATCAAGCATTTGATGATCGACTGGCGCGAGGGCGCCCGGTGGTTCGAGGATACGCTGGTCGATGCCGACCTCGCCGTGAACCGGGCGAGCTGGCAATGGGTGGCGGGGTCGGGTGCCGATGCCGCGCCCTATTTCCGTATCTTCAATCCGGTGCTGCAGGGCGAGAAGTTCGACAAGGGCGGCGATTATGTCCGCGCTTTTGTTCCCGAACTCTCAAAGCTCGATACGAAATACATTCACAAGCCCTGGGCCGCCCCGCGCGATGTGCTCGAAAAGGCAGGCATTGTGCTCGGGGAAAATTATCCCGAACCCCTCGTCGATCACGGGGAGGCGCGCGCCCGCGCGCTCGCCGCCTATTCGGAAATCAGGAAGGGCTGACACCGGCCGCAAGCGAAGGATGCTTGTCCTTCGGCAGGGTCTTCCCGGTGAGCGCGAGCGACAGCTGGTAGGGCAGCATCTGCACCAACCGGAGGAGCAGCGAAAAGCGGCGCGGAAAGGTAATCTCGAAGCGGTCTGAGCGAAGACCCTTGCAGAACGCCTCCGCCGCGTCCTCCACATCCATGAGGAAGGGCATCGGAAATTCATTCTTGTCGGTCAGCGGCGTTTTCACGAAACCCGGATTGACGATCTGCATGGTCACGCCGTGTTTCGCAAGGTCGGGTTGCAGCGCTTCCGCCATGTTGATGATGGCAGCCTTGCTGGCGCCATAGATCGCGGATGTCGGCAGGCCGAAATAGCCCGCGAGGGAGGCAACCGCCGCGATCCGCCCATGCCCGCGCGCAATCATGTTGGGGATCAGCGCTTCGAGGCAGTTCATTGTACCCATGAAGTTGAGTTCGAAGACGGGCCGCGCCCTGGCCGCCGTCAGCTCATGCGCAAGAACGGATTCATAGGTGCCGGCGCATAGCACCGCGATGGCAATCGGCCCCATCTCGCTTTCGATTTCCGCCACGCCTGCCTTCACCTCGTCCGGCTTCGTCGTGTCGAGCGGCACGGGCCGGATTTCGCCGCCCGTCTGTCCGGCCTCCATTTTCAGTTTGTCGAGTTCTTCCGCTCGCCGCGCCGAGGCTGCCACGCGGTAGCCTTCGCGCGCCATGCGCAGGGCGAGCGCGCGGCCGATGCCTGAACTCGCGCCGGTAATCCAGACAATATCGCCTTGTCCTGTCATTGCTGTGCCACCTGCTGAAGTTCCTGCCGGTCGATCCGCACCACGCGGTAGTCGACATTTTCGCCACGCGCCCGAAAGATCACGTTCAGCCATTCCATCTGGGGCGAGTACCAGAGCTTGAGTTTCAGGTCGCCCGTCATTTCATATTCGCGCACGGGAACGGGCTTGCCGTTCACGCCCGCCTCGAATTCGGCGCCGGGCTTCATCTCGACCTTGAGGATGCGGCCCTTCTGCGTGTCCAGAAGTTCGCTCTGGTCGATCGTCGCCGGGTTCCAGTAGCTCGTGGGAATGATGCTGTCAGGCGCGATGAATGTTCCGTTGGCAGAGCTTGTAACTTCCAGCCCTTTCTCGGTTGCCTTCGCACTCACCTTGTATTTGGTGCCGTCGTCATTCGTTACCGTTTCGAGTGCAACGAGTTTTCCCCCGCGCCATGTTTCGCGATTGCGATGCTCGTAGCGAAAAACAGTGATAGGGCCGAAAGACACGGCAAGTTCGATGTCGACGGCAACATGAAGTTCCTCGCCCTTGCGCGTGAAGCTGACCGTATGCGTGCCGATAGGAGTGCTCCCGCGCTCGACGCGGAACGACAGCGCCGGCCCGGGGGACGTAGCCGGCGCTGCCGCGTTCGCGCCTGAGACAAGAGCACTGAGGCTCATGGCGGGAACAACAAGCGTGAGAAGGGCGGCAAGTTTTAAAAGCGAATTCAAGGGCGGGGCCTTCTCTGGGGGGGGGGGGTGAACCGCTGGACCTTGCGCCAGCTCTCACCCCTTGAATACGCACCGGCCCGGGCGCTGGATCACCTGGATGAAATTCGCCGGAATCGGGCGGAAAGCGCGAGGCTCGCGGCCACCGTCGCATTCAGGGATTCGACCGCCCCGGTTGTGCGTATCGCGAGCAGCGTTGCCTTGAGGCCCGGCGGCAATCCGCGGCCTTCCTCGCCCAGCACGAGCCGGAGGTTTTCCGGCCAGGCATATTCCTCGATATCCGCGCCCCCGCCATCGAGCGCGGCGACAGGCCCTTTCGCGCCTTCGAGCGCCGTCCAGTCGCCTCCCTTGAGAAAGGTGAGGCCGAATTGTGCATTGGCTCCGCCGCGCAGCGCTTTCGGGTGGAAGGGATGTGCGGCTCCCTCCATCAGCACCACGCGTGTCACGCCAAAGGCCGCCGCACTGCGGAGCGCCGCACCGAGATTCGATGGATCGCCGAGCGCCAGCACCAGTTCGAAGCCTTTGGGCGCCGCGCTGAAGTCCGCCGCCGCCATTTCCGGCACCTCGCCCACAAGTAGCGGAAAGCCGGTGCCATTGGTGTCCAGCGCCTCGAAAACGGGCTTCGCCAGCACGTAGCGTTCGACGGAGGAGGGGAGGGCAAGCCGGTTGAGGTCGCTCTCCGTGCGCGCCAGCGCCGCTGTGAAGCGGTTCGGGTGCCGCGCCAGCGCTTCTGGCACGGTTTTTCGCCCTGAAAGGATGAACGCACCATGTTTGCGGATGCCGCGTGATTCGGTCAGCGCCAGCCATTTCTTCGCATTTGTATTTTGCGGGCTGTCTATGGCGCGCGCGCCGCTGCTCATAATTGATCCTTTTGCATTCCCGTCTCTTCCGCGATCATAGGGGTAAGAACGAAAGAATAAAGAACGGGGAGAAACGAATGCTTGAGCGGATTTTCATGACGGGGGACGGCCTCGACGCGCTGCGCATTGCGCTCGCGCTGCTCTCGCTCATCGCGGCCATCGCCTATCAGGTGATCGAGCGTGCGGCCCCTTCGCCGCTCCGCACCGGCCTCAAGACCGCTGCCATCGGCCTGCTCGTGCCTTTGCCGCTTCTGGCGGTCGGCGCGGGGCCGGCTCTGCCGCTCCTGCTTCTCTCTGCCGCCTTTCTTTTTTCTGCGCTGGGTGATCTCTTCCTCGCCATGAAAGGCGATGCGCGCAATTTTCCGCGCGGCATTGCCGCTTTCCTTGTCAGCCATCTTTTCTATATCGCGGTCATGGTGCCCATCGCCAGCGCGCCCGAAACGCTGGCGCAGAAGGCTGTCTCGCTCGCCGTCGGCCTCGGCGCCATTGCGCTCTATTTCACGCTCGCCCCCACCCTCGGCAAGATGAAGCTGCCCGTCGGCGCCTATCTCGTGGCCATCCTCGTCATGGCCTTGTCCGCGCTTGCAATCCCCGAAGGTGCGCCTCTCCTCGGCCTCGGCGCGGTCCTCTTCGTGATTTCAGACAGCGTCATCGCCTTCGACAAATTCAAGTCGCCGGTCCCCGCTCGCGGGCTGATCGTCTGGATCACTTATTATGTGGGGCAGGCATTGATGGCGCTTTCGCTCCTCGCTCTTCTCATGCCATGAGCGCCGCGCCGGTAGGCGGCAGCTGCGATCCGCGTTTCGGCCCTTTGCGTGAAGCCTTCGCGGAAAATTTCTCCGCGCGTGGCGAGCCGGGCGCCGCCATCGTCCTCATGATCGAGGGGCGCGTCGTTTGCGATCTCTGGGGCGGACATCGCGATGCGGCCCGCACGAAAGTCTGGGAACGCGACACGCTGGTGAACTTCTTTTCCGTCGGCAAGGCCTTTACGGCGCTCGTCGCACTCCGGCTTGCAGAGCGCGGCCTTCTCGACCTCGATGCCCCGGCGCATCATCTCTGGCCGGAATTCGGCGTGAACGGCAAGGAGACGGTCACCCTCCGCCACATGCTTTCTCATCGGGCAGGCCTGCCCGCGATCCGCGAGGAACTGCCCGATGGCGCCATGCTCGACTGGGAGCGAATGACGGCGGCTCTTGCCGCGCAGACGCCCTGGTGGACGCCCGGCGCCGCCCACGGCTATCACGTCAACACCTTCGGCTATCTCGTCGGCGAACTTGTCCGCCGCGCGAGCGGCCGCACACTTGGCGAAATCCTGCGTAGTGAGATTGCAGGGCCCCTCGGCGCCGACGTCCATATCGGTCTTCCCCAGACGGAGCATGGGCGCTGCGCCGAATTTCTCTGGCCTGCCCTCCTGCCGGAGAAACCCGAGGGTCCGCTAGACGACACTACGCTGATGAAATGGAACACCTACTGGAACCCGCCGGGCATTTCCGGCGCGGGCTGGGTCAACACGGCGGAATGGCGGTCGGCGGAGATCCCCTCCACCAATGGCCACGGCACGGCGCGCGGTATCGCCCGCGTCTATTCGGCGCTGGCGGCGGGCGGCGAGATCGACAATGTCGAAATCCTTTCGCGGCCCATGCTCGCCGCCGCTGTGGAGGAACAATCCTTCGGCCCCGACCGCATCCTGGAGCGCACATCCCGCTTCGCGCTGGGCTTTCAATTGCCGCAGGACGGGCGTCCTCTCGGCCCCAACCCGCAAGCCTTCGGCCATTTCGGCGCGGGTGGCTCGCTCGGCTTCGGCGATCCCGTGGCGGGCGTCGCTTTCGGCTATGTGACCAACGACATGGGCCCGCGCTGGCAGAACCCCCGCAACAAGGCCCTCCTCGCCGCGATCTATGAGAGCCTCGCCGCATAAGCGCCCGCGTCAGGCGCGATGTTCCGGGTTTTCGAAATCGAAACGGCACCCCGCTTTCCACGCCCGCCGGTCATTGCCTTCCTTCGGTAACCCGCCTGCCTGCTTCAGCATCCGCGCCATATGCATCAGGTTCCACGTCATGATTGTGGTGTTGCGCTTCGTGAAATCATTGTCGAAGCCCGCGCCGTCGTCGCCATAGCTCGCGCCGGGCCCCGCTTCGCCGACCCAGCCGCAATCGGCCTGCGGCGGGATCGTGTATCCCAGATGGCCGAGCGCATAGAGGATCGACATCGCGCAATGCTTGATGCCATCCTCATTGCCGGTAATCACGGTGCCGCCAACCTTGCCGTAAAAGCTCGACTGGCCCTTCTCGTTCAGCTCGCCCGACATGCCATAGAGCCGCTCGATGATCAGGCGGCATACGGAGGATTCCTCACCGAGCCAGATCGGTGTGCCGATCACCAGCATGTCGGCCTGCTTCACCTTGTCCCAGAGCTTCGGCCAGTCATCATGTTCCCATCCATGCTCGCGCATATCCGGATAGACGCCGAAGGCGATGCGGTGCTCGCTGGGGCGGATCGTCTCCACCGTCACGCCGTTCTTGCGCATGATCTCCGCCGACGCACTCATCAGCAGTTCGGTATGCGACGGCTCTTCCGCACGTTTCAACGTGCAGTTGAGGTAAATCGCGCGAAGTGCGCTGAAATCGTGGGCTTCGCTTCCGGTATCGTCCCGCGCCCCGGTCATGGATTACTCCTTCGTATCGTCTTTCCGCTTCAGCCCGTCCATGACGCTGTCGGTGCCGGTCGTGACCTCCGCCTGCGCATGTCGCTCGTTATGTACCTTCTCCTGGTCGTCGCCCTGCAACTGATTGTTGCCCATCTTGTCGGCGGCGAAATCGGTCTCCGTGAGATCATGCGCATCCGGCGTCCGGTCGGCGAGATCTTTCTTGCCGCCCGTCTTGCCGCCGGGCTTCTGCTTCGGCGTTTCGTCGCGTGCCTCTTCGGGATTCTTTTGCGGTTTCACGCTCATCTCGTCCTCCTTTGGTTTCAGGAGGTCAACGAATGCGGGACGAATGCCGTTCCGTAGAGAACGCGGCGCACACAGTGGTCTCAGTGGCAGTGAACGACGCCGGTGCTGTTGTCCATGTGGCAGCATTGTCCGGGCGGCGAGGACTTGCGGCATCCTCCGCCATGGGCGTTCGCCACGGTGGGTATCGTCAGGGCCAGCAGGCCCAGAACCAGTACGCCCGGAGCCAGCATATTTGTCAGCTTGGTCATGAACGTCTCCTTCCCCGATGAAGGCTCAAGCCTATCAGGAGCTGGAAGCATGTCCCAGGACCGGGCCGGAAACGAAATGAAGAGGAAAAGGGTCTTCCGGGAAAATGGTGCTGTGGGAGAGGATTGAACTCTCGACCTCTCCCTTACCAAGGGAGTGCTCTACCACTGAGCTACCACAGCGTGCCGGAGGGGCGCGAAGGCCGCTCGCAGTCTCGCCTCGAATGGTAAACGGACCGTTGGCGCCGGGGCGCTGTCCCTCTTTTTCGAAGCGCGCGGAAAGTGCCACAGCGACCCCCCTCGCGCAAGATGCCGCAACGCACTATCTTCCCCTCTTTCTCCCCTGGATGCGGGCCCCCCGGATTGGCCGGATTGGGCCCCGGAATTGAGTAGCAAGAGATGAAGAACAGCCGCCCCACCTTCGATCCCCGTACCCCCGGTGGCAAGGGCCAGGATCGTGCCGCCCAGACCCGTGAGGCCAAGGCCCGTGAAGCCCGCCTTGCCGAGACGCTGCGCGAAAACCTCAAGAAGCGGAAGCAGCAGTCCCGCGCCCGCAAGGAAGGCGCGGAATAGCCCTCAAAGCGCCCGGATTTGCGGGCATGAGGGATCACAACCATTCTTGCTACGCAAGAATGGCAAGGCCGACTGGCCGCCCGAGCTTATGCGAGGAAAGCCAAGGGCGCGGATGCGCCCGCCCGGCGCTTGAGGGTAAAAAAAGGGAAGGGCAATCGAATTCATTCGATTGCCCTGTGACTTGGGGTTCCTCTGCCCGTATAAACCGCTGAACCCCAACCGGGACATATTCATGGACACGATACACATTCGCGGCGGCCGCCGTCTCAAGGGCCGGATTCCCGTGAGCGGCGCGAAAAACGCGGCCCTCCCGCTGATGACGGCCGCCCTGCTGACAGACGAGCCCCTGAAGCTCGCCAATATGCCGCGCCTGGCCGATGTGAAGACGCTGACGAAGCTTCTCGGCGCCCTCGGCGCCAGCGTGTCCGTGGAGGAGGGCGTGGATGCCGACGTGATGACGATTCGCGCCGCCGACATCACCTCGACTACCGCACCTTACGAGATCGTCTCGCAGATCCGCGCGAGTTTCTGGGTGCTCGGGCCTCTTCTCGGCCGCTGCCGGGAGGCCAAGGTCTCGCTGCCCGGCGGCTGTGCCATCGGCGCGCGCCCGGTCGACCTTTATATAAAGGGTCTGCAGAAGATGGGCGCCGAGATCGACCTCGTGGAAGGCTATGTCCTTGCCTCCGCGCCGGACGGACTGAAGGGCGCGGTCGTCCGCTCGCCCATCGTCTCCGTCGGCGCCACACATACGCTGATGATGGCGGCCACGCTTGCCGATGGCGTCACCGTGCTGGAAAACGCGGCCCGCGAACCGGAAATCTGCGATGTCGCGAATTGCCTCGTTGCCATGGGCGCGAAGATCGAGGGCATCGGCACCTCGACATTGCGCATCGAAGGCGTTGAAAAGCTCCACGGTGCGACCCACAGCGTCATTGCGGACCGCATCGAGGCCGGCACCTATGCCGTCGCCGCCGCCATGACGGGCGGCGAGGTCGTGCTTGAAGGCGCATTGCCCGAGACATTCGAGGCCGCGCTCTCCGTCCTTCGTGCCGCCGGTGCCGAGGTCGAGAGCGAGCAGGGCGCCGTGCGCATCTCGCGCAATGGCGAGCGTCTTCAGGCGACGGATGTGGTGACGCAGGTCTTCCCCGGTTTCCCGACCGATCTTCAGGCGCAGTTCATGGCCCTGATGACGATGGCCGACGGCGAATCCGAGATCACCGAGACCATTTTCGAAAACCGTTTCATGCATGTGCAGGAACTGGCCCGCTTCGGCGCGGATATCTCGCTTCACGGCGACAAGGCGCTGGTGCGCGGTGTCGAGAAGCTGAAGGGCGCGCCCGTCATGGCCTCCGACCTGCGCGCTTCCGCAGCCCTCATCATCGCCGGGCTCGCTGCCGAGGGAGAAACGGTCGTTAATCGCGTCTATCACCTCGATCGCGGCTTCGAACGTATCGAGGCTAAACTCAGTGCCTGTGGCGCCGAGATATGGCGCGAAAAGGCGTGACAGAAAAGAAAGCCGGAGCAGCTATGCCGGACGTGAAAGACCTTCGCCTCGCCGCAGAGGATGCCGCCGATCTGGAAGTGATTTCCGCTGCCTTGCAGGATGCAGTCACCCATGTGAGTGAGCTTGCTTTCCTGCCTTCAACACGGCGCTTCGCCTGCGTGGTCAACCGCTTTCGCTGGGAAGGCGAGGGCAAGGCCCGCAAGCAGAACCATGAGCGTGTTCGCGCCGGGCTTCATTTCGAGAATGTTCTTTCCGCCCGTGCGCGCAACATCTCGCAGGACAAGCCCGATGGCGTGCTCAATCTTCTGGCCATTCGCTTCGACGAGCTGAATGCGCCGTCGGGCGTCGTCACGATGGTTTTCTCCGGCGGCGCCGAAGTGCAGCTTGAGGTTGAGGCCCTCGAAGCCCATCTTTCGGATCTCGGACTCGTCTGGGAAACGCCGAACAAGCCCGCGCACGATCTGGACTGAACCAATGCCCACTCGCCTGAACGCGAAAGACTCAACCTTCGAACAGGACTTCGCCACTCTCCTCGCGGGAAAGCGCGAAGCATCCGTCGATGTGCGTGATGTCGTTGAAGAGATAGTCGCGGATGTGCGCGCGCGCGGTGACGAGGCGCTGATCGAATATACGTGCCGCTTCGACCGTCTCGATGGTCTCACTGCCGAAACCCTTGCGATCCCGCAGGCCGATCTCGACGCTGCAATGGATGCCTGCGATCCGAAAACGCTTGAGGCCCTGAAGACCGCCGCTACGCGTATCGCGGCCTATCACGAGCGCCAGCGCCCGGAAGATGCGCGCTTCACGGATGCGCAGGGCGTGGAGCTTGGCCATCGCTGGACCTCCATCGGCGCGGTTGGCCTCTACGTGCCGGGCGGCACGGCGAATTACCCGAGTTCGGTCTTGATGAACGCTGTCCCCGCCAGGGTCGCGGGCGTGAAGCGCATCGTCATGGTGGTGCCGACGCCGGACGGCATCGTGAACCCGCTGGTGCTTGCCGCGGCAAAGCTCGCAGGCGTGAACGAGGTCTACCGGGTCGGCGGTGCACAGGCCGTTGCCGCTCTTGCTTTCGGCACGAAGACGATTGCCCCCGTCGACAAGATTGTCGGCCCCGGCAATGCCTTTGTCGCGGAAGCCAAGCGCCAGGTCTTCGGCACGGTCGGCATCGACATGATCGCGGGCCCTTCCGAAATTCTCGTTGTTGCCGATGGTGAGAACGATCCCGAATGGATCGCAGCCGATCTCCTCTCACAGGCCGAGCATGATGCAAGCTCGCAGTCGATCCTGATTACCGATGATGCCGCGTTCGCCGGGCGCGTCGAGGAAGCGGTGGAGCGCCAGTTGAAGGCGCTGCCGCGCGAGACGACCGCGACGAAAAGCTGGGCCGATTTCGGTGCCGTCATTGTGGTGGAAAGGCTTGCCGATGCCTGTCCGCTGGTCGACCGGCTTGCGCCCGAGCATCTGGAGCTTGCGGTCGCGGACCCCGACAGCCTCCTCGCGCGGATTTCCAATGCAGGCGCGATTTTCCTGGGGCGCTATACGCCGGAAGCCATTGGCGACTATGTGGCCGGTTCGAATCACGTGCTGCCCACGGCGCGTTCGGCGCGCTTCTCCTCGGGGCTTAATGTGCTCGACTTCATGAAGCGCAGTTCCATCGTCCGCTGCGACTCGGAGGCGCTGCGCGCCATCGGCCCCGCCGCCCTCGCGCTTGCCGAGGCCGAGGGCCTCGATGCGCATGGCCGTTCGGTATCGATTCGCCTCAACCTCTAGTCTCAAAAACAAATGTCATTGCCGGGCCCTCCTTTGAAATTGGGGAGGCCGGCAATCTGGAAGCCGCAGGAGGCGGCGTCTCGCTTCGCACGGCTCTTCACCTCCCCCTTGAGGGGAGGTCGAACGGCAAAGCCGTTCGGGTGGGGGGCTGCACGGCACCTCCTCCCTCGCTTCCTTCCTTCAAATCGGCTTACACTGCGCCACCATGACCGATCATTCGGCAGACGACGAAACCAGCGTATCCGCCTCCCCGGATTTCCCGGAGGGGACGAACTTCCGTATCGTCGACCTCGTTCTCGACGAGCGCTCGGTTGTGCGCCGCAGCCCCGATGTCGAACATGAGCGCAAGGTCGCGATCTTCGACCTGCTGGAGGAAAATCGTTTCGCCCCGGTCGGCAGCGAGGGCGGGCCTTACATTCTTCACCTTTCCATCGAGGAAAACCGTCTCGTCTTCGACATCCGCCTCGAATCCGGCGATGCGCATGGCAAGGTGCTGCTCTCGCTCACGCCGTTCCGCAGGATCATCAAGGATTACTTCATGATCTGCGAAAGCTATTACGACGCGATCAAGACCGCCGCGCCCGCACAGATCGAAGCGATCGACATGGGCCGCCGCGGTCTCCACAACGAAGGCTCCGAAACCTTGAAGGAACGCCTTTCGGGCAAGATCGAAATGGACTTCGATACGGCGCGCCGTCTCTTCACCCTCATCTGCGTCCTGCACATCAAGGGATGAGTCCGATGTCTGGCGGCAGTGCGGAGGTAAAGAGGGGAGACGCCATTCCGGCGTCGGTGCTCTTCGTCTGCAACCTGAATGCGATCCGCTCGCCCATCGCCGAGGCGCTGCTGAAGAAGAGCCACGGCGCCCGCATCTTCATCGATTCCGCCGGCGTCTCGCCTGCGGAGGACGCCGACCCCTTTGCCGCCGAGGTTCTGCGTGAAGCAGGCGTCGATGACGCGCCTCGTACGCCCAAGAGCATCGGCGAACTCGACGATGTGACGAGCTTCGATGTTATCGTCGCGCTCACGCCGGAGGCACGCGAGAAGGTGGAAGCACTGACGCGCTCCTCAGCCACTGACGTTGAATATTGGGAAGTCGCCGATCCGCTCGCCGCGCCCACCGGCGGCAACCGCGAGCGCCGTCTCGATGCCTATCGCGCGCTGCGCGATGAACTCGCAAAGCTCCTTGAGCGCCGCTTCGGTCGCGCCGGGGCCGCGACGGGCTGAAACGGGGATAAAGTCGTCCCGGCGCAAGCCAGGGGGGTACGGAAGGGACATGCAGGCAAGGGTGCCAGATCTTGTCCCCGGAACAGCGCCGGGTGCGTAGTCTGAGCAAAACCCGTCCCGGGAATCGCATCGGCAAGAGCCGGATTTTCGGTCCCGAAAACGCAGCGAGCGAAAATTATCCCCGGGACCGGTTATCCTCGGGTTCGGCCTTGCGTGACGGTTTCGTGACGTTTGTGTGACAGTCGGGGGCGGGTTGTCCCCGGTTTGATCCATGAAACCGCCGCAATCCGTGTGGTATAAGTCGGAAAATCTGAAGCGGGGGAATGCCTTACCATGAAATCCATTTTCACTTTGACGGCCGCCCTGATCCTTGGTCTCGGTATCGCCCTTGGCGGTTATCTCGGCGGTCAGGGACTTGTGAAATCGCGTCTCGGAGATCGCTCTGTATCTGTAAAAGGCCTTTCGGAACGGGAGGTTAAGGCTGACCTCGCGCTTTGGGGGCTGCGCTTTGTCGTGACCGGCAATGACCTCACCACCACGCAGGCCGAGGCAAGGCGAAACGCGGAGATTGTCGGTAGCTTCTTGAAATCAAACGGTTTTTCGGAAGACGAGATCGAGCTTCAGGCGCCCCAGGTCACCGACCGTCTCGCCCAGATGTATTCGAGCGGCCAGTTCGACACGCGTTTTATCATTGCTCAGCAGCTCGTGCTGCGCTCGACCGACGTCGACAAGGTCGCGGCGGCGAACCGCGACAGCAGCGCGCTCATCGAGCAAGGCGTTGTTTTGTCTAACGAATATGGTCCGGTCCGGCCCTCTTACCTGTTCACGAGAATTGCCGATGTGAAGCCGGAAATGATCGAGGAGGCGACCCAGCGTGCCCGCGAGGCCGCGGAAACCTTCGCTGCCGATTCCGGTTCCCATCTGGGCGGCATCAGGCGCGCCTGGCAGGGCCAGTTCTCCATCGAGCCGCGCGACGGCATACCGGGTGCGCAGGAGACCGAACAGGTCATGAAGACCGTCCGTGTCGTCTCCACCATTGAGTACCTTTTGGCCGACTGATCCGAAAACCTCTGGAAATCAATATCTTGGGCCCGGTCCCCGTGCGAATTAGCGGACCGGGCTCTTGATTTTCAGAGGCTTTGTGACCATTCTTCGGCCAAATTTCCGAAGGATAGTGAATGTCGAAAGAAGAACTGCTCGAGTTCCCGGGCGTGGTGACGGAACTGCTGCCCAATGCAACGTTCCGCGTGAAGCTTGAGAACGAGCACGAGATCATTGCTCACACGGCCGGCAAGATGCGCAAGAACCGCATCCGCGTGCTTGCGGGTGACAAGGTGCTCGTGGAAATGACGCCCTACGATCTGACGAAGGGGCGGATCACCTACCGCTTCAAGTGACACGGCTCGTTCTCGCCAGCGCTTCGCCCCGCAGGCTCGCGCTGCTTGCGCAGATCGGCATTGAGCCCGACCTTGTCGTCGCAGCCGACATAGACGAAACCCCGAAAAAGAACGAACTGCCGCGCGACCACGCCGAGCGTCTCGCGCGCGAAAAGGCCGAGGCCATTGCGTCGGTGCATGGCGACGCCTTCGTGCTGGGTGCGGATACGGTTGTCGCCTGCGGGCGGCGCATCCTCCCCAAGGCCGAGACGGAAGTACAGGCCGCGGAATGCCTGAAACTTCTCTCCGGACGCGCGCATCGCGTCTACACAGGTGTCTGTCTCGTGACGCCGGATCGCAGTGCCATTCGCGTGAATGAAACGCGGGTCACCTTCAAACGCCTGTCCGGGGAGGAGATTGCATTCTATCTGGCCTCCGGCGAGTGGCACGGCAAGGCGGGCGGCTATGCGGTTCAGGGGCTCGCCGCGATCTTCGTCCGCGCGCTGACAGGCTCGCATTCCGCCGTGGTAGGCCTCCCCCTCTTTGAGACGGCGGTGTTGCTGTCGGGCGCGGGTTATCCTGTGATTTCAAAGGGCTGACGCGGCTATCATCCCGGCTGACAACAGTGTTAGGATCGATCCTTCAAGGATTGGAAGGTACGAGGGTGCAGAGGGGGCATCCGGCTGCGTGGGGGCGCGTCGGATGCAAATCAGGGTTTTTATGTCCGAAGAAGTTTTGATCAATGTCGGTCCCGGCGAAACGCGCGTCGCGATCGTCGAGGATGGGCGTCCGGTGGAGCTCTTTCTTGAGCGCACCATGGAAGACGACCTCAAGGCAAAGACGGGCCGCGCCGGTCATTCGCTGATCGGCAATATTTTTCTTGGCCGTGTGCAGCGTGTGTTGCCCGGTATGCAGGCGGCCTTTGTGGAAGTCGGTCTGGAACGCGCCGGTTTTCTCGGCGCGCGCGAGGCGCGCTGCCTTTGCGAACTTACCGGCCTCGATGAGGGCGTATTGCCGCCGATCAGCGCCTGCGTGCAGGAAGGGCAAGCGATTCTTGTGCAGGCGGTAAAGGATCCGATCAGTGACAAGGGCGCGCGCCTCTCCGCGAATGTCACAATTCCGGGCCGCCTTCTTGTTCTCGTTCCCAATCAGTCCGGCGTCGCCCTGTCGCGCCGCATCGAGGATGAAGCGGAGCGCGAAAGACTGACCGCCCTTGTCGAGGAAATGGTCGAACGCTTCAATCCGATGGGTGTGACCGGCGAACCGGCTGGCTTCATTGTTCGCACGGCGGCAATTGGCGCGACGGCGGAAGACATTGCCGCCGATGCGCGCCAGCTTGCGGAAGAATGGCGCAAAGTGCGTGAAACGGAGCGCAAGTCCAACCCGCCTTGTGTCGTTTTTCACGATCTCGACCCTGTCTCGAAGACCCTGCGCGATTGTGTAAGCGCCGACACGGCGCGTGTGCTGATTGACTGCGCGGATGCCTTTGGCGAAGCCCAGCGCTATTGCCGTCGCGCCATGCCGGAAATGCTCGACCGTGTGCAATTGTTCAATGGGCCCGGCGACCTCTTCGCGCTTTACGATATCGATGGCGAAATAGAAGCGGCTCTGGAGCCGCGCGCTGAGCTTCCTTCCGGTGGCTGGATCACCATCGAAACGACGGAAGCGCTGACGGCGATCGATGTGAACTCCGGCCGCTATACCGCCGCGACGGGTCTTGAAGAGACGAGTGCCAAGATCAATCTCGAAGCGGTGGAGGAGATCGTCTACCAGCTCCGCCTGCGCGGAACGGGCGGGCTCATCGTGATTGACTTCATTCATCTGAACGATCCGGCCAACATCCAGAAGGTCATCGACGCGCTCAACGAAGGTTTTGCAAAGGACCGTGTGCCGACGCAGATTTCCGCCATGTCGGAATTCGGCCTCGTGGAGATGACGCGCAAACGTGTGCGCGAACCGCTCGACAAGCTGCTTACCGAACCGGCCTATGCGAATGGCCGACCGCGCCGCAAGACGTGCGCGACGGTTGCGAACGACCTCCTGCGCAAGATCGCGCGCGAGGCGCAGGCAAGTCCTGGCCGCCCGCTTGTCGCGCGTGCATCGGCGGAAGTCGTCGATTGGCTGGAGCGCGGCAATCCCTATCTCGTTGAAAGATTGCTGAGGCGCGTTGCATCTGATGTAAAAATCGTGGGAGAGCCTGCTTTTTCACGTGAGCGCATCGATGTCGGCGTTGTTCAATAGGCGTGTGAGGAGGCCATCTTGGCAAGCGAGGACGACGGCAAGGTCGTGAAACTGAGGGCGCCGCGCCCATGCCCGATTTGCGGTGCACGCTCGGCCTCGGGGTTTCATCCCTTCTGCTCCAAGCATTGCGCGGATGTGGACCTGAACCGCTGGCTGAAGGGCACTTATGCAATCCCTGCCATCGAACCGCCGGACGAGTGGGACGAGGCGTCACAAACGCGTCCCGCAGACGAAGACGGCGAGCGTTAACTCCCTGTAGCGATTGATCTTTGCGAAGGGGACGGGAGCCTCTGGACAGGCCGGACTCTATCTCTTATAAACCGCGGACCTCGCCGAAGCGCTGCGGATTCCCGCCGCTTCGGAGCTTCCGCCCAGGTAGCTCAGTTGGTAGAGCATGCGACTGAAAATCGCAGTGTCGGTGGTTCGATCCCGCCCCTGGGCACCATTCCCCTTCTTCGCTGAAGCCGCCTTCCGGGGATAACCCCGTCCGACCGTCATCGAAACGTCACAAGACCGTCATCGAGTTCCGGGCCGGGGATAAAATCCGATGTTTCAATTATAGTAGAAGGGCATCGGGGCGGGCATTTCCCGAACCGTTTTCCCGGCCGGAACATCCCTGGCCGCAGGCGCGGGGATTTTGTCCCCGCCTGTACTTTCAGCGTGTCGGACGGCTCAACTTGAAAGCGCTGGCCAGGATTTCCACGACACGCTCGCGGACCCAGCGGTGCCCTTCGTCGTTTTCCGCGTCGAGCGACCATGCAACGTGGCCACCTATGTCCGGCAGGTCGAATGGGGCATCGAACATGACGAGGCTGCCGTCGGTATTGTACTGGTCGGCGAAGCGGCGACCGACAACGGCCGCAAGGTCCGAGACCGAAACAAGAGGGTAGAGGCTGCGCGTATCGGCGACGGCGCAAGCAATCGTGCGGTCAAGTCCGTGAGATCTGAAAATATCATCCACATACTGCCGCAAGCGCCGGACATGTGTGGTGACGACGAATTGCATCGAGCGAATATCGTCCTTGGTCAACCTGTTCAACTTGGCGAGCGGATTTTGCCGCGAAACGATGATCGTAAAAGGCTCATCCCAAACCTTTGCCGAGCCGATTTCGTCATTGATCGCGAACGTAGGCAGCAGGACCATGTCCAGCGTGCCGTCCTTCACGGCTTCATGCGCCATGTCGCCGGTCTGGAGGACGAATTCGAGCATGAGGTTCGGCGCTTCCCGTCTGGCATAGCCGACAAGGGCCGGCACCAGGGCATCGTGGATCAGGTCGTTGACGCCGATCCGGAAAGTGCGTGTCGATGTAGAGGGATCGAAGTTGCGCACCGAGGAAAGGCCGCGCTCTACAGTGTCGAGGGCATGACCGATTGGAATGGCCAGGGTCATGGCCGCGCGTGTTGGCGCGACGCCGGTGCCGGCCTTGTAAAACAGGGTATCGCCCGTGAAGTGACGAAGACGCCGAAGGGCATTGCTGACAGCCGGTTGCGACATGCCAAGCTTGCGCGCCGCATTGCTGATGCTTCTCTCCGTATAGATCGCATTGAAGACGAGCAGCAGGTTCAGATCCAGTTCGCGGATGTTCACGCTATTCGGCCTCTTCTTCGGAGCGGTAACGCGCACACCTTACATAAAATCACGGTTCCAAAAACTGCATCTTGCATGTTGTTTGCGGATCGCTGCGCCGGCCCCCCGAAGTACGGGGTTATTCATTTCGTGAATACAAAGTATTCACGAAGAAAATAAAACATCATTTGCTTCCTAGTGCTTATGAGTTTCATGAATTTACGCAGGTTTATTAATCATTTCGAGCAAATTTGATTGTTTTTTGGTCGAATTCTCATTTGAATACACTCTCGTTACACAGGGGCGGCTGAGGGGTATCCCGAAATGAACACAAAAGACGAGGCGCGCGGTCAGGAGCGGCGCGCAAAGACCCGTTTCCGGCTCGGGGCTGCGGTCGCGTTCTGCGCATTGATCGCAACGGTATCCGGTGCCGGGGCTCTGACGATCGAAGAGGCCATGTCCCGGGCACTCAAGGACCACCCCGGCGCCAAGGCGGCACGGCTTGAAGCAGAAGCGGCGGCGCGCGAAATCGGCTCCGCGCGGTCGGGATATTTTCCGGCAGTTTCGCTGGACGGCTCCGTCCGGCGCGAGAAGACGGACCGCCCGACATTCGAACGCACGATGACGGCGGAAGAATATTCGCTGACCGTGACGCAGCCGATCTTTGACGGGCTCGGCACACCCGCGCGTGTCTCGGCAGCGCAAGCGGATGCGGAGGCGGAGAAACTCACCGCTCAGGCGAAACTCAACGATGTCGCCCTTGATGCAGCCTATGCCTATCTCGCTGTTCTCGAAGCCCGCGAGCGCCTCTCACTCCTGCGCAATCACGAGGAACGCGCAACGGAGATCGCAGGGCGCATCGAGCGCCGGGCAAAAGTGGATTCCGGTCTGCGTTCGCTCACCGTCGTCGGTAGCAGCCAGACGGAGGAGGCGCGCTACCTCGTTCTCAATGCGGAGCGGGAACTTGTTCTGGCGGAAACACGATATCGCGAACTGATCGGCGATGCGCCGGACGCACTTGCGCCACCGCTCGAACCTACGGGCCTGCTCGACATGAAGGCGGATGAGGCGGTCGCCGGCGCGGAACGCCATCACCCGGCTCTTGCCGCCGCTCGTGCCCGCGCGCAGGCCGCCGATGGTGAGCGCGATGTTGCCCGGTCCGCACTCTTCCCCAAGCTCGATGCCGAGATGAGAGCACGCAACGGACGCAACATCGAAGGCATCTCCGGGCCCGACGATGACTACTATATCGGCCTGCGGCTGACCTATAATTTCGCAACCGGCGGCCGCGACATCTACGACGTCAGCGCGGCGGACTACCGCGAACAGGCTGCCGCCATTCGCATCCACGACGTTGCGCGCGAGGTGCGTCTCGGTGTTCTCGAAGCGTTGGAGAATTACCGTTCCGTTCGGGACACACATCAGGTCCTGCTCCGCCGCGAAGCCGCCGCAAGCGAACTCGTTCGCGTTTATGACGCGCAGTTCATCGGCGGACAGCGCGACCTTCTCGATCTCTTCTTTGTGCTGAACGAGGAACGCGCGGCAAGCCGCGCCGAACTCGACGTGCGCTTTGCCAAGCTTCGCTCCGCCTATGGCGTGATCGCAGCGATGGGAGAACTTGCCTCTCTGGCATCTGTCAGGGACGAGTAACGAATATTCGATCGGCCCCCCGCTTCGAAGTGGCCCGATACCTGCACAGGACATGCGGGACGGGACACAAAATTGGTTTCAAGTGGAGTAACGAGCGATGAAGATCATCCTGCGACTGACAAGCGCCGATGGAACGGCGCAACTGGTTACGGTCGAAGCCGGGACCAACTTCACAGTGCCCGAGGGCGTGACGGTTGAACTCGTCTCGCTTGAGGGTGTGGATGATCTGCGTACCGAAGGCGGCGAACTCGTGCTGAGCGGCGGCGAGGGCACGATCCGCATCGCGGGGCTTGGCGCCGATTTTCTTGCCCAGACAGCCTCGATCAACGGCGTAGGGATAGACGGCCCCTTGCCGGACGGCTTTCTTCAGTTTTTCGGATGGATGGATACACCCGATTCCGGCTCCGGGGAATATGACGGGTTTGATGGGAATAACGGTTCGCGTGGGGGCTCGTCCGGCACCGACAATCTGCCGCCGTCTCTCAACAGTTCCAACGACACGGAACAGACGCCTCTCCCCGATGTGCCTTCCATTCTAACCTGGTCGGAAGATAGCGGGACGCAGGGCGATGGGGTCACGGCCGACGCCACGCTGACGCTAGGCGGCACGGCGGAGGCGGGCGTAACCGTCACCATCTTCGATGGCACAACCGAACTCGGCACTGCAACCGCCGATGCCGATGGTAACTGGAGCTTCACCACGGGTTCGCTCGCCGATGGTTCGCATGATTATACTGTCACGGCGACCAACGCAGGTGGCACGAGCGAAGCCTCCGAAGCGCTGAGCGTGACCGTCGATACGGCGGCGCCGGATGCGCCTGTCATTGCGGGTTACACCTCCGACACGGGCATTGCGGGTGACGGCATCACTTCGAACACGACGCAGACGCTCACCGGTACGGCTGAAGCGGGTGCAACGGTCGAGATTTTCGACGGCGGCATCTCACTGGGAACGGCCGCCGCCGATGGCACGGGTGCATGGAGCTTCACCACAGGTACGCTTGCCGAAGGCGCACACGAGTTCACCGCGCGCACGACCGATGCCGCAGGCAATGAGAGTGTGTTGTCGGAGACGCTTGCCGTCACGCTCGACGTGACGGCGCCCGGCGCGCCGGTTATTTCAGGCTTCTCGGACGACACCGGCACGGAAGGCGACGGCATCACCGCCGACACCACGCTTACCCTGACGGGCACGGCGGAAGCAGGCGCGACGGTCACCATCTTTGATGGTGCAACCGAACTCGGCACGGCAAGCGCCGACCAGAACGGCGACTGGAATTTCACCACGCCGGTGCTTGGCGAGGGCGCACATTCCCTTACCGCCAGCGCGAGCGATGCCGCAGGCAATGAGGGCGCGTCTTCGGCGGCGCTCTCCGTGACCGTGGATACATTGTCGCCAGCGGCTCCGGTTATCACCGGCTATAGCGATGATACCGGCATCGAGAATGACGGCACCACCTCCGATACCACGCTGACGCTCACCGGGACGGCGGATGCAGGCGCGACGGTCAGGGTTTTCGATGGTGCGACGCTGCTTGGCACTGTAACCGCCGATGGCAATGGCGACTGGAGCTTCGACACCGGCACGCTTGCAGAAGGCGATCATGACTTCGCCGCCATTGCGCTGGACGCGGCCGAGAATGCGAGCGCCAACTCGAACAAGCTTTCCGTGACCGTCGATACGACGGCGCCCGGCATCGCAATCACGACGCCGATTGCAGGCGATGGCATCGTCAGCAGCCTGGAGGACAGCGTCCTTTTCGTTTCCGGCACGGCGGAAGGCGGGCAGCGGGTTTATCTGACCTTTACCGATGGTGGCGGCGCGAGCGTCGAGGGTAATGCCTTCGTCGACAGCAATGGCGACTGGACGGTATCTGGCGTCGATATTTCCGGGCTCGTCAACGGGCCGATCACGGTCGAGGCCTATGCGGTCGATGCCGCGGGCAATCAATCCGGCACGGTGTCCGAAGGAATCGCGCTGGACAATGTGGCGCCTGCTGCGCCGGTCATCACCGGTTTCTCGGACAACAGCGGTTATGAAGGCGATTCCCGGACCAACGACACTACGCCGACGCTCACGGGTACGGCAGAGGCCAATGCAGAAGTCAGCATTTACGACAATAACGGGGCGACGCTGCTTGGCACGGTGACGGCTGACGGCAGTGGGGCGTGGAGCTTCACGACCGGTACGCTTTCGGAGGGAACGCATCTGATCGTGGCGCGTGCGACGGACGAGGCGGGTAATACCGGCGCGCCTTCATCGCGGTTGCAGCTCCAGATCGATACGACGGCGCCCGGCATCACGATCACGACGCCCGTGTCGGGTGACGGGTGGGTGAACGGGACCGAAGACGGCGCACTCTCCATTTCCGGTACGTCGGCAGGTGGCCAGCGTGTCTATGTGACGCTGACGGACGGCAGTGGCGCGACGGCGACGGGCACGGCCTTCGTGAACGGGGCGGGGGCCTGGACGCTGCCCAATATCGACATATCGGGTCTGGATGAGGGAACGATCTCCGTCAGCGCCTATGCGGTCGACCAGGCGGGCAACCAGTCCGGCGCCACGACCGCGAGTTTCACGCATGACAGCGTGGTGCCCGCCGCGCCGGTCATCACCGGCTTTTCGGACGACACAGGAAGCCTCGGCGATGGCCGGACCAACGACAATACGGTCACGCTGAACGGCACCGCAGCGGCAGGCGTGACGGTAGAGATTTTCATCGGCGTCACTTCTCTTGGCACCGTTACCGCCGATGGGGCGGGGGCGTGGAGCTTCACGAGCGAGGAACTCGCCGACGGTTCCCACTATTTCAATGCGGTCGCCATTGATGAGGCTGGCAACAGAAGCATCACCTCGGACGACTACATCGTCGCCGTGGACACCACAGCGCCCGGCGTCGAGATCACGACGCCGATTTCGGGTGACGGTTTTGTCAACGCCAGTGAAGATAATTCCGTTTCGCTTTCCGGCACGGCGCCCGGCGGCCAGCGCGTCTATGTGACCTTCACCGACGAGGGCGGCGCCACCGTCACGGGCGACGCCATCGTTGTCGGCGGCAACTGGACGCTGACGGGCATCGATATTTCCGGCCTCGCCGATGGCGACATCACGGTCGAAGCCTATGCGGTCGATCAGGCAGGCAACAACTCCGGCACCGTGACGGAGACAATCGGGCACGACACCGTTGCGCCGGCAGCGGCCGTCATTACCGGATTTACCGACGATAGCGGCGTCGAGGGCGACAACCGCACCAACGACACCACGCCGACACTGACGGGTACTGCCCCGGCGGGCACAACGGTCCAGATCCGCGACGGTGGGACATTGCTCGGCACCGCCGAAGTCGACGGCGACGGCAACTGGAGCTTCACAACGCCGGAACTGGCCGAAGGCGGCCACAGTCTGACTGCCCGGGCGATGGACGATGCGGGCAATCTTGGCCCCGCCGCCAGTCTCGGCCTCACCGTCGACACCACGGCGCATGCTGTCGTCATAACAACGCCTATTGCGACCGACAATATCGTCAATGCCGCCGAGGACGGATGGGTTTCCGTGTCGGGCACGGCGTCGGGCGCGCAGCGGGTTCATGTAACTTTCCGCGACGAAAGCGGCGCGACCGTGGATGGCGGTTACGCCCTTGTTTCCGGCGGCGGCAACTGGACGCTGTCGAGCGCCGATATCTCCGGTCTTCAGAATGGCGAGATCACGGTCGAAGCCTACTCGGTCGATCAGGCGGGCAACCAGTCAGCGACGTCGACCGTGGCCGTGACGCTCGACAATGTTGGCCCCGCCGCGCCTGTTATTCTGGACTTCTCCGACGACACCGGCTTCGACGGTGACAACCAGACCGCAGACAACACGTTGACCTTCACCGGGACGGCGGAAGCGGGCGTCACCGTCAATGTCTATGTCGGCGCGACGGTTGTCGCCACCGGCACTGCCGACGGTTCCGGCAACTGGACGGCAACGACAGCCGCGCGTGCGGATGGTGTTTCGACCTATTACGCCCGAGCTGTGGACGACGTCGGCAATCAGAGTGGTATGTCCAACGGGCTCGCCATCAACATCGACACCGTGGCCCCCGATGCGCCCACGCTCGACAGCTATTCGCTCGACACGGGCGCCGCGGGCGACGGCATAACCGCGGATGGAAACCTCACGCTTACGGGCACCGCGCCCGCCGGCGTTTCCCGCGTCGTCATCTACGACAATGGCGTCGAAATCGGAACGGTTATCCCGAATGCCGGCGCATGGTCCTTCGCCACCGGTGATCTCGCGGATGGCGACCATAGCTTCACCGCCGCATCGCGCGACTATGTAGGGAATGAAAGCGATGAGACGGATGCGCTTGCCGTCACCATCGACACCGAAAATCCCGACGCACCCGTCATCACCGGCTTCAGCGACGATACCGGAACGGCAGGCGACGGCATCACAGCCGACACGACGCTGACCATTACCGGCACGGCGGAAGCGAATGCCACCGTAAGCATCTTCAATCAGAATTCCTTCCTTGGCACGACGACTGCAGACGGAAACGGGGACTGGAGCTATGATGCCGGCACGCTCAACCAGGGGGATCACAGCTTCACGGCGCGCGCGGCCGACGCCGCGGGTAATGTCTCGCCCATGAGCGACGGCCTGGATGTGACGATCTTGATCCCCGCCACACCCGCGCCCGTCATCACCGGCTTCTCCGAGGACAGCGGCGTGGAGGGCGACGCCCGCACCAATGATGCGACGCTCACCCTCGATGGCACCAGCGTGGCCGATGCCACCGTCGAAATCTATAGCGGTGGCGTGTCGATAGGCACGGCAACCGCCGACGGCTCCGGCAACTGGTCCTTCACGACCGCAGAACTCGCGGATGGAAGTTACATCTTCCATGCGCGCGCGACTGCGCCTTCGAGCAGCATCAGCACCTACTCCGACCAGTTCGACGTGGCGATCGACACGACTGCGCCTGTTGTTGCCATTTCGGGTCCGGTCGATGGCGACAATATCGTCGGCGCTCTGGCCGATGGGTCGCTAACGGTCTCCGGCACGGCACCTGGCGGCCAGCAGGTCTTCGTCACCTTCCGCGACGGCTCGGGTGCGACGGTCTCGGGAACAGCCGCCGTCGCGGGCGGCGGTTCGTGGACGTTGACGGGCGCGGATATTTCCGCCCTCGACAACGGCACCATCACCATTGAAGCCTATGGGGTTGATGCGGCGGGCAACCAGTCCGGCACGGTCACGCATGACATCGTTCTCGACAACTCGGCCCCCGCTACCCCGGTCATCTCCGGCTTTTCGGATGACACGGGAACGCAAGCCGGCTCCACTTCCGACACCACGCTCACCTTCACGGGCACGGCGGAAGCGAACGCCACAGTTCAGCTCTTTAGAGGCGGCGGCCTCGCGGGCAGCACCACGGCGGACGGAGACGGCAACTGGACGATCACCACGGGCGAATTGCCCGAGGGCTATGCGGCCTACGAAGCCCGCGCCATCGACGCAGCGGGCAATTCCAGCGGCTGGTCGAACGTCGTCAACGTCAACATCGACACGACGGCACCTGCCATGCCGGCGATTGTATCCTTCGCTAATGACAGCGGTGTACAGGGCGACGGTCTCACCAACGATACGACGCTGACGCTCACCGGCACCGGCGCTTCCGGGTCGACCGTGGTCATCTATGATGGCGGTGTGGAACTGGGAACGGCGCAGGTCGTCGGCGGTGGCACCTGGTCCTTCACCACGGCAACGCTGGCGGACGGCCAACACAGCTTCACCGCCACGGCGCGCGATGGCGCGGGCAACGAGAGTGCGGAAACGGCGGCGTTCGACGTCACCATCGACGCGACCCGCCCGGACCAGCCCGCGATCACCGGTTACAGCGACGACACCGGCAATCCCGACTTCCAGACCTCGGACAACACGCTGACCTTCACCGGCACAGCCGGTGCGGGCGAAACAGTCAACGTCTATCTTGGCGGAACGCTCGTCGCGACCGGCATTGCCGATGGCAATGGCGACTGGTCGGCATCGACCGGCGTGATCGCCGACGGCTTCCACTACTTCCATGCGCGCGCCGTCGATGCAGCCGGCAATCAGAGCGTCCAGTCCAGCAACTATGTCGTCAGCATCGACACAGTGCCGCCCGCGGCACCCGTCATCACCGGCTTGAGCAACGACAACGGCGCTGAGCCGGACGACGGCATCAGCTCCTTTAACTGGACCTACGTCTCCGGCACGGCCGCAGCGGGCAGCAATACCGTCGCTGTCTATCGCGACGGCGTCCAGGTCGGTACCGCTCAGGTAAACGGCGGCAACTGGACCCTGCTCGTCTCCGCCATCCCCGAAGGCACACACAGTTTCACGGCGGTTGCGCGCGATTATGTCGGCAATGAAAGCGGCGAGAGCAACGAGGTCGAATTCACCGTTGACCTCACAGCACCTCCGGTCCCCGTCCTCGTCTCAATGAGCGAAGATACCGGCACGCCGGGCGACTTCCGCACCTCCGACACGACGCCCACCTTCTCCGGTACGTCGGAAGCAGGCGCAACCATCACCGTTCGCGATGGCGCCACGGTGCTCGGCACAACCGTGGCCGACGGCACTGGTAACTGGTCCTACACGGCGGACACGCTTGCCGAAGGCGTACATTCCATCACCGTCAGGGCGACAGATGCCGCCGGCCGCTCGAGCAGCTACAGCGGCACGCAGCTTGTCTTCGTCGACACGACCGCGCCCGACGCACCCGTCATCACGGACTTCAGCGACGACAGCCTCCCCGCTGGCGACGGCATCACAAGCGACACGACGCCGACACTTTCGGGTACGGCTGCCGCGAACAGCACGGTTGAAATCCTCAGCGGCGGCAGCGTGATCGGCACGGTCACGTCCGCGGCGAATGGAACCTGGAGCTTCACGACTGAGGAGCTGGCCGAGGGAAGCTACAGCTTCACCGCGCGCGTCAGCGACAATGTAGGCAATGTGAGCGACACATCCGCCGCCCTCGACCTCACGATCTCCAGTGGCCCGCCGCCCGTGACCGCCACACCCACCATCACGCTCTACTCGAACGACACCGGCGCGAGCGGAGACGGCGTTACCAGAGACAATGCACTCGACCTCTATGGAAAGGCCGCGAACAGCGCCACGGTGGAGATCTTCGATGGCGGTGTGTCGCTCGGCACCGTTACGGCTGATGGCGCTGGCAACTGGCACTTCCTGACTGGCACGCTTGCGGATGGCGATCATGATTTCACTGTCGTCGCAACCGCGCCCGGGGGCTATGGTGAGAGCGATCCCTCAGCGGTGCTTTCCGTCACCGTAGACACGACCGCACCGGCCGTACCCGTCATTACCGGTTTCTCCGACGATACCGGGTACTCCTCCTCCGATAACCAGACGTTCGACAACACGCTGACCTTCACCGGCACCGCCGATGCGAATGTCACCATCAATATCTTCCGTGGCGGCGGGCTCATCGCGACGACGACGGCGGATGGCAATGGCGACTGGTCGGTGACGACGGACACGCTCGCCGATGGCTACGCGAGCTACGAGGCACGCGCCGTCGACGCTGCGGGCAACATGAGCTTGCCGTCCAGTTCGATGACCATAGGCATCGACACGGTCGCACCTGCAGCCCCGGTCATCACCGGCTTCTCGCCCGATTCCGGCACGCAGGGCGACGGAATTACGACCAACAACTTCATCGCTGTCCAGGGCACGGCCGAGGGCGGAACGCGCTATGTCGTGATCTACGACAATGGCGTCGAAGTCGGTGAAGCGACCGTCAGCGGTACCTCGTGGGTTTTCTACACTGAATCCCTGACCGAGGGTGCGCATGAGTTTACCGCCGTCGGCTTTGACTATGCCGGTAACGAAGGCGACGAATCCGGCGGTCTGACGGTCACGATCGACGACACCGCGCCACCCGTACCCGTCATCACGGCCATCTCCGAGGACACAGGTTTTTCCGCCACCGATAAGCAGACGAGCGACACCACACCCACCATCACCGGCACGGCGGAAGCGGGTTCGACGGTACGCATCCTCATTAACGGCGGCTCTGTCGGCACGACGGTCGCGGACGGCAACGGAGACTGGTCCTTCACCACGGGCGAACTCGCCGACGGCTATCACAATGTGACCGCTCGCGCGGAAGATGCGGCCGGCAACCAGAGCGCCCAGACAGGTGCCATGTACGTGATGGTCGACACGACCCCGCCTGCCGTCACCATCACCACGCCCATAGCTGGCGACAATCTGGTGAATGCATCGGAAGACGGTTATTTCAACGTCTCGGGAACGTCGACAGGCGGGCATACCGTCTATGTAACCTTCACGGATGAACTAGGCGGTACCGTCACGGGCACGGCGACCGTCAACGGCACGTCATGGACGCTGAGTGGCGCCAACATCTCTGCCCTTCACAACGGCGAGATCACGGTCGAGGCCTATGCCGTCGACCGCGCGGGCAATCAGTCGGACACAGTCACGAACACGATCGAGCTGGACAATGTCGGCCCTGCCGTACCGTCTATCACCGGCTTCTCCGACCAGACAGGCACCTCCGCCACCCAGACATCGGACACCACGCCGACCATTACCGGCACAGCAGGCGCGGACGAGACGGTCCGCATCTATCTGGGCGGCAGCCAGATCGGGACGACGGTGGCAGATGGCAGCGGAAACTGGACCTTGACGACATCCGTGTTGCCCGAAGGATACCACTACATCACCGCAAGGGCGGTGGATGACGCGGGCAACCTCAGCGCCTCGTCGAACACGCAGATCGTCTGGGTGGACACCACACCACCTGAAGCGCCGACCATCGACAGTTGGGGAAGCGACACCGGCACAGTTGGCGACGGCATCACCGACGACAACACCATCACACTGACGGGCACTCGCTCTGTGGCGACCTCTGTCAATATCTATGATAACGGCGTCTTGCTCGGAACCGTACCTTACACCGGCACGACATGGACCTTCACGACTTCGGTGCTTCCGGACGGCGAACACAGCTTTACTGTGAGCGCGGTCGATGCCGCGGCGAATGAAAGCGATGCGTCGACCGCCCTCGACGTTACCGTGCAGACGGTGCCGCCTGTTGCAGCCGCAAACGACACGATTATTTCTGTGCCCGACGGCTGGACAGTCTTCGAAGGCAATGGTCATGCTTACAAGCTGATCGGCGCGGAGGATTACTGGACCGACGCAAGGGATGTTGCTGCAAACGCCCTGCCCGGAGACAGCTATCTTCTCACCATCACCAGCGCGGAGGAAAACGCCTTCGCCACGACTGTCTATGAAGGCCGTCTCTGGCTGGGCGCGACCGACCTTGTCTCGGAGGGTAATTGGGTCTGGCAGACGGGTCCGGAGGCGGGAACGACATTCTGGATCGGTAACTCCGGCGGCGCCGCCGTCGATGGCGCCTATACCAACTGGGCACCCGGCCAGCCGAGCGTCCTGGACGGGTTTGGCGCCGATGAGGACTATCTGATCCGAAACTCTTCGGAGCAATGGAACGATTCCCTCGTCTACGACACCTTCTATCAGGCGCGGGCGCTCGCCGAAATTGGCGGCAACGGCCGGAACTACGCCGAGGATGTGAACGAGGACGCGCCCTATACTTTCTCCGGGAATGTTCTTCTGCAGAACGACGGTGACGGCGCTGCGATTTCTTCCGTTTCTGCAACAAGCACGATGGGCGCAAGCCTGACCTATAATTCAGGTACGGGCGAGATCACCTATGACCCGACCGCCGCTAGCACCTTGCAGGCGCTCGGAGACGGGCAGACGGTAACCGACAGCTTCACCTACACGCTCGCAGGCGGGGTCACCGCTACCGTCAATATTGAGGTTGCCGGAAGGGACGAGATGTCCGGCTTCTCAATGATGTCCATGAGCTTCGCACCCGACGCGGCAAGCGTTCTCGACATGTCGAGCGAGATTCCGGGTCTCTCAAGCGATGACGATGCTGGCGGCGGCGGCACCGGCGTTGGAGACGATGCAGCCTTCCCTTTCTTCGACAGCGGTGTGCAGCAGCTCTACGCGCAGGACCCGGCAAGCGAGACCGGCATCCTGCCGGCAGTCGCCTGAGGAGCCGCATGACAGAAGAAACGCAGATCGAAACGCCGAAAGAGAGCGGGGGGGTGGATTACCTCCCTGCGCTCGAGGCGGCGCTGCGTTATTTCGGCAAGAGCGCGGACAGGGAGGCACTGCTCGCGGGGCTTCCCTTGAAGCGCGGGCGCCTGGGTTCTCCCCACCTCGCCGAAGCGGCGTCGCGCGCGGAAATCATCGCGGTGGAGGCGGGCGTTCCTGCTTCATTGCTTTCGCGCACACAGATGCCTGCGCTTGCCGTTTCAATCGTGGAGGGTGCCGTCGCGCTACTTATGCGCCGCGGTTCCGGTTTCATGGCGGCGCAGGGCGACGGCGAACCGATCTGGGTACCGGATCATGAACTCGATGCGGAGGCCGCCGTCTGGCAGCTCCGCCCCGCCTTCTATTTCGACCAGCGAAGCAACCTCCTTGATGTCGAACCGGACAAGGACTGGTTCAAGGGGGCGCTCTTCGCGAACCGCCGCCTGTATGGTTTTGCCATCCTCGCCGGCCTTTTCGTCAATCTCGCCGCCATCGCCATCTCACTCTTCACCATGGCGGTCTATGACCGCGTGATCCCGAACAACGCCATGGCGAGCCTTGTTGCGCTCTCGATCGGCATTTCGGTTATCATTCTGACGGATGTCGCCATGCGCGTGATCCGTGGCTATCTGGTGGATGTCGGCGGCCGTCGCTTCGACGTAACGGTCGGTGCTCGCCTCTTCCGCCAGCTCCTCGCGCTGCGCGGCACCGCCCGCCCGCAAAGCGCGGGTACTCTTGCCAACACGGTGCGCGAGTTCGAGACCGTGCGCGATTTCTTTACCTCCGCCACATTGGTCGGCCTTGGCGATGTGCCTTTCGTCTTCCTCTTCCTTGCCATCATCTGGTGGGTCGGCGGCTGGATCGTGCTTGTGCCCATGACGGGCATTCTTCTCATCGTCGCGACAGGCTTCCTGCTGCAGAAGCCGATAGGCCGCGCCGTGGCGCGCGCGCATCGCGAGGCCGCGCACAAATCTGCCTTCCTGCACGAAACCATGGCCGGCATCGACACCATCAAGGCCGTCAACGCGCAAAGCTGGGCACGCCGCCACTGGGAAGCCCTGATCGCGCAGACCGGCGAAACCGCCATCCTCTCGCGCCAGTGGTCGAGCCTGTCGGGCTCGATAACGGCGGGCGCGGCGAGCTTTGTCACCGTCTTCACGGTCGTCGTCGGAGCGGTACTGGTGGGTGCGGGCAACATTACCTCCGGCGCGCTCATCGCCGCCGTCATTCTCTCGGGCCGCGCCATCTCGCCCTTCGCCCAAATCGCGAACCTCATGGCGCGCTGGCAGCAGACCAGGCTCGCCGTCGAAGGTCTCGACAAGTTCATGCAGGCGCCCGTCGAGGAAACGCCGGGCCAGATCCAGAAGATTGCGGCGAAGGGTGCGCTCGCCCTCCGCGAGGTACGCTTTTCCTATCCCTCACCGGGCGAGGACGTGCCGCCCGTCACCGCACTGGACGGCATAAACATCGACATTGCGGCAGGCACCAGCGTGGCCATTCTCGGCCGCGTCGGGTCCGGCAAGAGCACGGCGCTCCGCCTCGCGCTCAATCTCAATGCGCCGGATGCGGGCCACGTCCTGCTCGATGGTGTGGATGTGCGCCAGATCCACCCCGCCGCACTCCGCACCGCAATGGGTTATGCCGGGCAAGAGGCTGTTCTCTTTCACGGCACCATCCGCGACAACATCCTTGCTGCTCATCCGGGGCTTGATGATGAACGTCTGCTTGAAGTTGTACGTGCCGCCGGGCTGGACGAGCTTCTCTCGCGCTCCGTGCTTGGCCTGCAGACGCAGGTAGGCGAGGGCGGGGCGAGGCTTTCCGGTGGCGAGCGTCAGGCTGTCTCGCTCGCCCGCGCGATTGCCGGGCGGCCGCCCGTGCTGCTGCTCGACGAGCCGACTTCGGCGATGGACAATACGACCGAGCAGCGTGTGATCGCGGGTCTTGCCAGCGAACGCGCGGGCCTCACTACCGTCATCGTCACGCACAAGCCAACGCTTCTGCCGCTCGTTTCGCGCATTATCGTGCTGGAACGCGGCCGCGTCGCGATGGACGGTCCGCGCGACAAGGTGCTCGCTGCGCTGACAGGCAAGGAACAGCGCAATGCGCTCAACGTCGTCACGGGAGGCGTGAAGGAATGAGCAAGCGCTTTCTCATGAATGCGGGGCCCGCGCTGCTCGACCCCGTAAGAGGGCCGGAGCGCGCCATCCTTGTTCTTCTCTTTGCTGTCGCAGGTATTTTTCTTTTTCTGCTCACATGGGCGTCCCTCGCTCATATCGACGTGACGGCGAGCGGGGAGGGCTCCGTCGTTCCTTCGAGTCATATCCAGGTCGTGCAGAACCTCGAAGGCGGCATTTTGCGAAAAGTGCTGGTGCGCGAGGGAGACCGCGTGGCCGAAGGCGATGTCGTTGCACAGATCGACAATACGGGCGCGCTCTCTTCCTATCGCGAAGACCTGAGCACATACCGCGCCTTGCAGGCGACGACGACGCGTCTTGCCGCGGAGGCTTCAGCGGAGCCGCTTGCCTTTCCCTCCGAACTTGCCGATGCGCCGGAAGGACCGGTGCTGATCGCCGCCGAAACCGCGCTCTACGAAAGCCGGACGAAAGGCCTTGCCGACGCCGTTGCCGTTTTTCAGCGTCAGGAAGAGCAGGCGCGCCAGACGATTTCCGAGGCCACCGAGAGGATCGGCCATCTCGACGATAAACGCCGCTCGCTTGCCGCAGAACATGGTCTCGTCTCGCGCCAGGTGCGCGACGGGCTCATGTCTGTTGTCGAGAAGCTGAAGCTGGAGCGGATGCTTGCCGAAACCGACGAGGCTCTCTCGAAGGCGCGCGCGGACATACGCGCCTCCGAAATCGAACTGGATGAACTCGCTTCGCGTATCGACGAACGGCATTCTTCCTTCGTTAGCGATGCGCGCGAGGAACTGAGCCGGAGCAGCGCGGAGCTTGCCGCTCTCTCGCAGCGTCTCGTCGCCCATCGCGACCGGGTGGGACGCCGCGAAGTGCGCGCGCCCGCCAATGGCATCGTCAAGCGTGTCGCGACATTGACGCAAGGGGCCGTCATCGAGCCGGGCGGAACCATCATGGAGATCGTGCCTCTCGACGATACGCTTTTCATCGAAGCACGCATGTCGCCTTCCGATATCGCCTTCATCCAGCCGGGGCAGGAAGCGAAGGTCCGCATCACGGCTTATGATTTTTCCGTCTATGGTGCCTTGCCCGGCCGCGTTGAGCGTGTTGGCGCCGACACGCAGATGACGGAGGAGGGCGCGCACTACTTCCCCGTCACGGTCAGCGTCGATCACGCCGCCCTTGAGGGGCGTCAGGCGAACCTGCCCATCATTGCGGGCATGGTTTCCGAGGTGAGTGTCATTACCGGCGACAGAACGGTGCTGGCCTATCTGCTGAAGCCCGTCCTGAAGTTGAAGAACAACGCCCTCAGGGAGCGCTGAAACCGGAAAACTTATCCCCGGAGAACCGCTCAGGCGTCAAGCTCCTCCCGAACTTCATTTTACAAAAGGGAGAGAGCGAGATGACGACACTTTTCGATGCGGCGGTTGCGGACGGATCTTCGTCGGCGGTCGACTGGACCGGCGGCACCGGAACATTCTGGGTCTGGGGTGAGTTCGACGGGGCAACCATTGCGCTGGAGGCGAGCCCCGACGGTGAAAACTGGTTCACCGTCGGCACATCGCTTCGTCTCGACGAAAAAGGCGTCGGGGCATTTGCGCTCGGGCCGTGCAAATTGCGTGCGGCGATCTCCGGCGCGGGCGCGGGAACGAGCGTCAGCGCCCGGCTTTAGCGGCGACCCGCAAAGGGATGCGTGCTCGACAGCCCGCCATCGACGGCAATCGCCTGACCGTTCACATAAGAGGCGTCGTCGCTTGCGAGGAAGAGGGCCGCCTGCGCGATTTCGGGCGGCAAGCCATATCGTTTCAGCGGATTGAGCTGGCCGATCTTGTCGTCCGAACCGCGTGCACGTGCGCCATCGAAAATCGGCTTCGTCATTCCCGTTTCGATAAGGCCGGGGCAGATCGCATTGACGCGCACACCGGTGCCATAAAACTCGTTGGCGGTGGTCTGTACGAGGCTGATGACGCCGGCCTTGCTCGCGCTGTAGGGCGTGCCGCCGGCATTGGCGCGAAGCCCGGCAACAGAAGCCGTGCATATGATCGAACCCCTGCCCTGGGAAATCATATGCGGGCTCACATGCTTGATCGCCAGGAACGGGCCGATCAGGTTAACCGCCAGCACATCCTTCCAGTAGTCGACCGATTGCTCATGCAGCGGGACCATTCCGCCGCTGATCCCTGCATTCGCATAGAGGATGTCGATCCCGCCGAATTCGGAAATGCAGTGGTCGATAAAGCCTTTGACGGCGGCTTCGTCGCTCACATCGGCGGCGACGGAGGAAACAGTGCCGCCTTCCTTGCGGATCATCTCCGCCGTCTCGTCGACCGCTGTTTCCACCCGGTCGACGGCGACGACCTGCGCGCCCTCATGTGCAAAAAGAAGGGCGCTGGCCCGGCCGATGCCGCTGCCAGCGCCCGTGACGATGGCGCGCTTTCCCGACAGACGTCCCATTGTTTTTCTCCCTGAGTCGATTTTCAATGAAGCGATTTTAGGGACTGGGAGCGGCCGGGAACAGGTGAAAGAAGATCAGAAGGCCTTGCCTTCGCTGACCGACCACTCCACGGCGCCTTGTTCGCCTTCGATTGTGCCCGAGCTGCCGACAGCAGGGGCTTCATCGATGGGGGCGGTGCAGTTTTCAGGGGCATCGCCGACCTTGGTGCAGATCGTGTTGTCCGTGACATGCCAGGTACCCTGGGCTTCGGAGCCGTCCGCGCCCTTCACGACGATGCTTGACGCATCGGGGTAGTAGATCTTTGTCACCGCGCCGTTCGGTCCGGTGAGTGTCACCGTATTGCCGACGAGACCGTCGCCCACATTGGCGAGCGCTGCACCGGCGAAGGCGAAGGTGGAAACCGCAATGGCGAGTAAAAACCTTTTCATGGATACCCTCCCAGAATATATCCGTGCCCGGAGCAGGGATTATTCCCTTGCCCGTTAACCACGAACTCTACATGGCGTGGTATCCGGCGCAAGAGTGACGGATCGGAAAGAAAGGGTCAGCGGCGGAAGCCGGGCGGTCTCAACAGAAAGATGATGAGCCAGATCGGAATGAGGACCATCGCGCCGAGCAGGAAATGAGGAATGGCCCAGCCGATCCCTTCCCGCACAAAAGCGAGAATGGATTCCGGCGTAAAGCCGACATCCTGAAGGACTTGCTCCGCTGTAATGTCGAACGCATTCAGGAGGGCGCCGATGGCGACCGCTCCAATGAAGAATTTCACCAGCGTCGACAAGGCGTTGTGGATCATGAAGGCGCCGCCTCGGTCCCGACGAATCACTCGAGTCCAGTCTAGACGGTGCGCGTGCCGGGGACAAAGGCCCGAAAGGCCCCGGGGACAATTAGCTGTGCAGCCGCCAACCGGCGCCCCAAGCGCGAACCCCCGGGCGCGCGCGCCACAAAGGTGCGAACACCCCGGGGAGCGCTATCTGAAGAACTGCTACTGGCCGAAGAGCTTCTTCAGGGCATCTTCAGGGCTCACCTTCTCTTTCTCGTCAGTGCCGCTTTCGCTCGCACCCGTATCGTTTGCGGGCTCGCCCATCAGGCCTTTCAGAAGGCTCTTGCCCTTGTCTTCCTTGATGGAATCGATGGTTTTCTTGATGTTTTCCCGGTTCTGGATCATCGATTTCAGATCCGGCGCGAAGCGCGGATTGGACCAGGAGCCCGTAATCAGGATCGGCACCTCGATGCCCGTCGCTTCCGTCTCGCCGCCTTGTCCCTCAAGCGTTGCCGCAAGTTTCGGCTCCACGCGGTAGTCGAGCGTCTTCGCCGGCATGTTGACCTTGCCCGCACCCGTCACCCGGACGAGCGGCGAGAGGAGCTTCAGGTCGTTATTCTGCAGGATGCCGTTATTGATCGTGAATGTGCCGCCGAGCTCGGAGAAATCCGTGTCCTGCGACCCGCCGGACTGCCAGCCTGTCGTCGCGGCGCTGAGTACCGTGCGGGTAAGCTGCGCGAGATTGATCCCCTTGATCTTGCCGTTTGCGAATTTGATGCTGCCCTTGCCATCAAGCGCGGAGACCATGTCGCGCTGGCTGCGTCCTGCCGTTGAAATGGCGATGTCGAAGGCGCTGGCGCCCTGCAACCGGCTGAAATCTGCGGCATCCGTCAGGAAGGGCTCTGCCTCAAGCCCGGCAAGCGTGAAATCCGCCTTTATCTTCGGTGTCGCGCTTGCGCCGTTCACGGTCAGCTTGCCCGAGCCCTGTCCTTCATAAAGGCTGAGCTTCGAGAGATTGGCATTCAGTACGCCATTCGCGAGCGCAAGTTTGAGCGCGCTTTGGCCAACCTTGAGTTTCTGAACCAGGATCTGGTCCGCCGAGAAGGTGAAGTCCGCATCGACCGCCTTGAGGCCTGACAGGTCGATGGGTTCCGTGCTCCAACCGGCGTCGCCGCCAGAAGAACCGCCGCCCGATGCACCGCTGCCGCCTTCGCCGGCATCGGCGAGATAGGTGTTCACGTCGATCTTGTCGACGGCGAGCTTGCCGCTCACTTTCGGCCTTGTGCCGCCGGTGGTGACCGCGAGGTCGCCCGTCGCGTTCATGCCGTCGAAGCCGATCTTCGCGTCGGAGAAGCGGTAGCTGTTATCCGTGCCGCTTGCCTGACCGGAAATTGCGAGTGGACCGAAGCCTTCGCCCGCAGGCATCGGATTGCCCGCCCATGCCGCAAGTTCACGAACCGAGGAGACGTCGAGATCGACCTGCCCGGCGAAGGCCACACCGTCGATCACCTTCAGCTTGCCCTCATAGGAGGTGCTGATCTTCGGCGCGGAAATGCTGAGCGTCACCGGCGTCTCGCCACCTTCGGTCAGCGCGCGAGGGCGTTCCGCGTTGAGGTCGATATTGATCTCGTCGCCATTCCAGACGAGCGAGCCATCCGCGATGAAGGGCTCGTCGAGGCCGGGCATCGCGAGGTCGAGATTGACGCTCTCCATGGCGTAGCTCGCGCCCGTCTGCGCATTGCGATAGGTCGCGCTGCCGTTCTGGATCGACACTTCGCCGAGCCGGAGCTGGTTTACGGCCGCGCCGCCGCCGCCTTCGGCGGGCGTTTCCTCGGCGGTAGGCGCCGGGCTGCTTGCCGTTTCGAACTGCCAGTTCGGTGTGCCGTCCTTGCGAACCTCGAGATGGATGATCGGATCGACAAGGATGAAGCTGTCCACTTCGACATTGCCGCTGAAAAGCGGGATGAGCTTCAGGGCGGCGCGCATCTCCTTCATCGAGGCCATTTCGGAATCCCGCGCCCAGTCTGCATTCGACAAGCCGACATCGCCGATGGAAACCGCAATATTCGGGAAGAAGGAAAGGCCGATGTCGCCATCGATGCGCAGGTCGCGCCCCGTCTGGGTTTTCACCAGCTCCGCCACCTTCGTCTTGTAGGTCTCCATAGGAACAAGCATCGGCACCACGATGACGGCGGCAATCACGATGAGCAGGAGACCTGCGAGAATGGCGATCAGGCGGGACATGGAATTCTCCGGGTTTTCGTTTTGGCCATAATGCGGATGAATTATGGCTGCAGCATGATGGCGCATGATAGGGCAGGAGCATGGAAGGTGCACTCCCTGCGCGACGCCGGGGCCGGATGAATGCACTGCAAAAATGGGCGGCATTTGCCATATCGGGTCGAAATCCGTGCTGACAGGGGCACTTGAAGGCTTCGGGGGCGGCACCTAATGTGCGGCAGCGCGCAAGGAGCCAACCGCGATGATCGGCACGAACGATAAAGACAGCACACCCCTCTGGTCGCCGTCGGCGGATGCCGTCGCCGCATCGAACATGGTGGCGTTCATGAGCCTCGTGAACGAACGGCACGGCGTTTCGCTCGGCGGTTACGATGAGCTTCATGCCTGGTCCGTCGCCAACCCGGCCTTGTTCTGGGATGCCATCTGGGATTTCACCGGCGTGATCGGCAAGAAGGGAAACGTCCTTCTGACCGATGAAGAAAAGATGCCCGGCGCGGCGTTCTTTCCCGAAGCGCGGCTGAACTTTGCGGAAAATCTGCTGCGGGGCGAGGACAGCGATGTCGCACTCCTCTTCAACAATGAAGGTGAGACGCATGAGCCGGTAACGCGCGCCGAACTCCGCCGCGATGTCGCGCGCTTTGCCGCCGTTCTGAAATCATGGGGCGTGGGGAAGGGCGACCGCGTCGCCGCCTTCATGCCCAATTGCCCTGAAACGATCATCGCCATGCTTGCCGCTGCGAGTATCGGCGCCGTCTTCTCATCTTGCTCGCCGGATTTCGGCGTAAAAGGCGTACTCGACCGCTTCGGCCAGATCGAACCGAAAGTCCTCGTCGCCTGTGACGGCTATCGCTATGCGGGGAAGGTGCTGCCGGCGCATGACAAGCTCGCCGAAATCATCGCAGGTCTTCCCTCCCTCGAACATGCCGCCATCGTGCCCTTCATCGGCGAAGGCCCGAAGAATATCGAGAAGGCGCAAGACTGGGTGGCGCTTCTCGACGCCGCACCGGAGACAGGGCTTTCCTTCACGCCGCTCCCCTTTTCCCATCCGCTCTACATCATGTATTCGAGCGGCACGACCGGCATCCCGAAATGCATTGTCCATTCGGCGGGCGGCACGCTGCTGCAGCATCTGAAGGAACATAGCCTCCACTGCGATCTCCGCCCCGGCGAAACGCTTTTCTATTTCACCACCTGCGGCTGGATGATGTGGAACTGGCTCGTCTCCGGCCTCGCGGCGGGCGTAACGCTCGCGCTATATGACGGCTCGCCTTTTGCCCCGTCCGGGCGCGTCCTCTTCGATTACGTCGATGCGGCGAAAATCAATGTCTTCGGCACCTCGGCGAAGTTTATCGACGCCGTGAAGAAGTCGGGTCTCAGCCCCCGGGAAACGCACGACCTGTCATCCATGCGCATGATCCTCTCGACCGGCTCGCCCCTCGTGCCGGAAAGCTTCGACTTCGTTTATGAGGAAGTGAAAGACGATGCCGCCCTCTGCTCGATTTCCGGTGGCACCGATATCGTCTCCTGCTTCGTTCTCGGCGCGCCCGTGCTGCCTGTCTGGCGCGGCGAGATACAGGCGAAGGGGCTTGGCATGGCGGTCGAGGTCTGGGACGAAAGCGGCACACCCGTCACGGGCGAGAAGGGCGAACTCGTCTGTACCCGCCCTTTCCCCTCCATGCCCGTGGGCTTCTGGAACGACGCGGATGGCGCTAAATATCGCGGCGCCTATTTCGAGCGCTTCCCCGGGGTCTGGTGCCACGGCGACTTTGCCGAGATCACGGCGCATGGCGGCATCGTCATTCATGGCCGCTCGGACGCCACGCTCAATCCGGGTGGCGTACGCATCGGCACAGCGGAAATCTACGCCCAGGTGGAGCAATTGCCGGAAGTGCAGGAGGCGCTTGCCATCGGCCAGGACTGGCAGGGCGATGTCCGCGTCGTTCTCTTCGTGGTGATGAGCGAGGGCGCCGTGCTGGATGAGGCGATGGAAAAGCAGATAAGGACGCGTATCCGCTCCGGCGCCTCGCCCCGTCATGTGCCGGCAAAGATCGTTGCCGTCGCGGACATTCCGCGCACCAAGTCCGGCAAGATCACCGAGCTTGCGGTCCGCGATATTGTGCATGGCCGCGAGGTGAAGAATCGCGAGGCTCTGGCAAACCCTGAAGCCCTCGCGCTCTATCGCGACCTCGCCGAACTGAAAAGCTAGTTCTGGTCCGCGATCAGAAGCCGTCCACCGAGCCCGGCTTGCGGCACGTGCCGCCCCTCGATCCAGGCGCGGATCATCGCGTTGACGGCTTCCGGCGCTTCCTGCTGAACCCAGTGCGAAACCTGCGGCAGATAGCGGATCGTGAAGTCGGTCACGAGATCTTCGGTGCCGTAGGTCAGTTCCTTGCCGAGCGCGGAATCTTCTTCCCCCCAGATCATCAGCGTGGGAACGTCGACCGTCGGCGGTTCGGTCCATTCCACGGGCGGCTTGCCCCTGAAATTTGCGCGATAATAGTTGATCATCGCGGTCATTGCGCCGGGAAGCTGGGCGTTCTTCCGGTAGTGGTCGAGCACGCTGTCGGGGAAGCGGCTCTTGTCCACGGCCATACCGCGAAAGGCCTCCGCGATAGGCTGGGCGTTACGGAGCAGCATCATCTTTTCGGGCAGCCAGGGGATCTGGAAGAAGAAGATGTACCAGCTCTTCTTGAGCTGCGCCCATGTCCGCAATGCCCTCCCCATGAGTGTGGGATGGGGCAGGTTCATCACGATGAAGCGTTCGAGCGGACGGAGCTTCTTCAGCACGAAGGTCCAGGCGATGGCGCCGCCCCAGTCATGGGCGACAAGCGTCACCGGTCCCTGGACGCCGCGCGCGCGGGCCGCGTCGATCAGCCCCGCCACATCATCGAGCAGATGATCCATGTGATAGGCCGCGATGCCCTTCGGCCGTGAGGTGCCGCCATAGCCGCGCAGGTTGGGGGCCCAGGCCGTATAGCCGAGTTCGGCGAAAACGGGGAGCTGCGCCCGCCACGAATGCTTGCTTTCGGGAAAGCCATGCAGCAGCAGTGCGAGTTTCTCGCCCTCGCCGCACATATCCACTTCGAAGGCGAGACCGTTCGCTTCGATATAGGCAGTGCTGATTGTCTGGCCGCTCATCTCGCCCTCGCCGATTTTTTCCGCCGCACTATAGGCGATTCCGCTGCCTTGTCTGCCCCCGAGGGAAGCTTCCCGGGAAGGGGCTGACGGAAAGCGGCTATTTCCGTATTGTCTCGGCACAATTCGGATACGAGCGGTGATGCGGCGGGGGCGCCGGCCCGCGCCGTGAGAGGGGACTGCCGATGACCACTTCCTATGCACCGCGCCATTGGACGTCGCGTTTTGCTTTCCTTATGGCCGCCATCGGCAGCGCCGTGGGGCTCGGCAATGTCTGGCGCTTCCCTTATCTGGCGGGTGAAAACGGCGGCGGCGCCTTCATCCTGATCTATGCGCTGACGACGCTTGCCATCGCGCTGCCGATCCTCATTTCCGAGATCATGCTGGGCCGCATGGGCCGCCAGAGCCCCATCAATGCGATGCGGGCTCTCATCGCCGAACACAAGACGCTGCGTCTGTGGGTGCTGATCGGCTGGGGCGGCACCATCGGCGCCTTTATCGTGCTCTCCTACTACAGCGTCATTGGCGGCTGGGCCCTCAAATATATTGAGCTCGCCCTCACGGGCGCATTTGCGGGCGAGACGAACGAGATCGCGGCGGGCCAGTTCTCGGCTTTCGTCGAAAACCCCTATGACCTCTGGATATGGCAGACGCTTTTTCTGGTGCTGACGGTGTTTATCGTCGCGGCGGGCGTCACCTCCGGTATCGAGCGCGCGGTTGTTCTTCTCATGCCGCTGCTCTTTGTTCTTCTTGCGGGCATGGCGCTCTACGCCACCACGATGCCGGGCTTCGGCGATGCGATGGAATTCATGTTCGCCTTCAATCTGGCCAAGGTGAAGCCGGACACGGTGCTCGCCGCCATCGGGCAGGGCTTCTTTTCAGTGAGCGTTTCCCTCGGCGCGATGATGACCTATGGCGCCTATCTCGATAAGGAGGCCTCCATCGGCCGCGCCGCGGTGATGATCGCCGTGGCGGATACGATGGTGGCCCTGCTTGCGGGCATAGCCATCTTCCCGCTGGTCTTCACCTACGGACTTGAGCCGTCATCGGGCCCCGGCCTCACCTTCATCACGCTGCCCATCGCCTTCGGCACCATCGGCAATGGCATCCTTATCGGTGCGGTCTTCTTCCTCCTGCTTTCGGTCGCGGCGGTAACGTCTGCGATTTCCCTGCTGGAGCCGATCGTGGCCTGGCTCGAAGAGGGTGTGAAACTGAGCCGCAAATGGCTTGCACCCATCGTCGGTGCCGTTGCCTGGGTGGCGGGCATCGGCACCGTCCTCTCCTTCAACTGGTGGGCGGATTTCCATCCGATGGCACATTTCGGTGTGATGGAGGAGATGACGATCTTCGATGTGCTCGATTTCACCACCTCGAACATCATCATGCCGACCGTGGGGCTCCTGATGTCGCTTTTCGCGGGCTGGGTGCTGTCGGGCAAGGTTGTGGCGGAGGCGCTGGGCGATGGAGTCAAGGCCTGGTTCCCGCTATGGCGCTTTGCACTGCGCTACCTCGCACCGCTCGGCGTCGTCTCGATTTTTGTGGCTAACGTCTTGATGTAGAGGGGTTTTGCCTGTCAGGGCAAAATTTGCGCAGGAGACCTTCACGGGCTTGTCATTCCGGCTGTAGCGAACTAAGTTCCCGGCCATCGTGGCGGTCTCAAGGGCCCTGCCGCGCTTGTTCCGTGCAGCCATAGCTCAGCTGGTTAGAGCGCTAGATTGTGGATCTAGAGGTCCCCCGTTCGAACCGGGGTGGCTGTACCACCTTTCCTCTCCTTTCTCCCTTGCCCGGCTTCGATGCCGGTGCTTTCTTGCGCCATCGCAAAAAGGGCTCCCGGCAAAACGGAGCTGCATCGCGGGCCTTTGTGGCCGCCTACGGGAAGGGAAAAGATCATGACGTTGACGGTCTATGGGGCGAGCCTGTCGCCCTTCGTGCGCAAGGTGCGCGTTTTCCTCGCCGAAAAGGGCGAGGCCTACACGCTGGAGCAGGTGAATATCTTCCCCGCGCCGGACTGGTTTCTTGAGATCTCGCCGCTGAAGCGCATCCCCGTTCTTCGCGATGACAGTATCGGCGCCGATGCAACGCTGCCGGATTCGTCTGCAATTTGCGGCTATCTCGAAAAGAAGTTTTCGGCGCCCGCGCTATATCCCGCTGACGCCTTCGCCTATGGCAAGGCCCTCTGGTATGAGGAATATGCGGATTCCGATCTCGCCGGGAATGTGGGCATGGGCACCTTTCGTCCCATGGTCGTGAACCGCATGATGGGCAAGGAAGCGGATCGCGAGATGGCGGAAAAGACCATCGCGGAGAAGCTTCCGCGCAATTTCGGCTGGCTCGAAAAGGAAATCGGCGCAAAGGACTTCCTTGTGGGCGATGCCTTCTCGATTGCCGACATCTCGGCCGCGACGCATTTCGTGAACTTCGCGCATGCTGGCTTCAAGCCGGATGAAAAGGCCTATCCGAACCTCACGCGCTATCTCGCGGGCATCCTTGCCAGGCCGAGCTTTGCGGCCTGCATCGAGGAAGAAACCGCACTTCTGAAGAAATTCGGTCTCTGATAGCCGGGCCCGGCAGCGCCATCGCTGGCGCTGTCCGGCGCCTCTCACTTCAAATTCGGCGCTAAAAGGGATATTTGTCGGGCAACGACAAAAAATCCGCCAGTAAAGCGATACTCCAGGGAGACTGAAATGGCCGAGAACGCCGCCAAATGGCCTGCCATGACGATCGAGGAAGCTCATGCCTTTCTCACATCGCCGGGCACGCCTTTCGAGATGGAAACCGTCGAAATCAGGGGCGTACCCATCCGCACCTACAAGGGCACGCCGCCATCCTTGCGCGCGATTTTCGATCTTGGCCGCAGCTTCGGCGATCAGGACTTCATCGTCTATGAAGGCGAACGCCTCTCCTTCGAGAACCACTATCGTGCGGCGACGGCTTTTGGCCGCGCCCTCAGCGAGAAGTATGGCGTGAAAAAGGGCGACCGCGTCGCCCTCATCATGCGCAACTTCCCCGAATGGTCGATCGCCTTCTGGGGCATTGCTGCCATCGGTGGCGTGGTTGTGCCGCTCAACGCCTGGGGCACCGGCCCTGAACTCGAATATGGCATTCAGGATTCTGGCTCGAAGGTCGTGATTGTCGACCATGAGCGCCTTGATCGTCTGCGCCCGCATCTGAAGGCGCTCGGGCTCAATGGCCTTGTCGCCGTGCGCACCCCCGCCGAGGAACTTGGTGTTGCCGAAGCCTTCGAGGCTCTGGTGTCGACGCCCGAAAACTACGCGAAACTGTCTGCAGACGTGCTGCCCGATCCGGGCCTCGATCCCGAAGACGATGCCACGATCTTTTATACCTCCGGCACCACGGGCAAGCCGAAGGGCGCGCTCGGTACACAGCGCAACATCTGCACCAACCTGATGAATGCGATGCTCGGCGGCGCGCGGACTTTCATGCGCCGGGGTGAGATGCCGCCCGCGCCGGACCCGACGGCGCCGCAGCGCGTTACGCTGCTTTCCGTTCCGCTCTTCCACGCAACAGGCTGTCACTCGATCCTCGTCGGCACCTATGCCAGCGGCGGCCGCCTCGTCATCATGCACAAGTGGAATGCGGAGCACGCGCTGGAACTCATCGAGCGCGAGCGCGTCACCTCCTTTGGCGGTGTCCCGGCGATGGTCTGGCAGGTGCTCGAGTCGCCGGACTTCGCCACGCGCGATACATCGAGCGTCGAGTCGATCGGCTATGGCGGTGCGCCTTCCGCGCCCGATCTCGTCTCCCGCATCAAGGAACAGTTCCCCAAGGTGCACCCGTCGAACGGCTATGGCCTCACCGAGACATCGGCCATCACCACGCAGAACCTCGCGGAAGACTATGTCTGGAAGCCGGACAGCGCCGGCGTCGCCGTGCCCGTTTGCGACATCAAGGTCGTGGACGAGAACGGAAAGGAACTGCCGCGCGGCCAGGTCGGCGAACTCTGGATTCGCGGCCCCAATGTCGTAAAGGGCTACTGGAACAAGCCGGACGCGACCGCCGCTGCGATCACCGAGGGCGGCTGGTTCCATTCGGGCGATCTCGTGCGCATGGACGAGGACGGATTCGTCTACATTCTCGACCGCGCCAAGGACATGCTGATCCGCGGCGGCGAGAACATCTACTGCGTCGAGGTCGAAGACGCGCTCTACGCGCATCCTGCCGTGATGGACGCTGCCGTCGTTGCCATCCCGCACAAGGTGCTGGGTGAGGAAGTCGGCGCCATCGTGCAGCTCGCACCCGGCAAGGAGGTGTCGGAAGAGGAATTGAAGGCCCATGTCGGCAAGCTCCTCGCGGGCTTCAAGGTGCCGGTCAAGATCGAGCTTCGTCATGAGCCGCTGCCGCGCAATCCGAACGGCAAGATTCTGAAAACCGTGCTTCGCGAGGACATGAAGAAGTACTCGAAGGACGCGGCCTGATTTTTCGCGTTCTCCTGCCGTAGCGTCATTGCGGCCCAAACGACATGAAGCCGTCCGGGAATGGAAATCCCGGGCGGCTTCTTTATGCTTGAGGCAACGAAAACACCGGGAGGAAACAATGAAAATATCTCTGGAGGGCCGCGTTGCTCTCGTCACTGGCGGCGGCCGTGGTATCGGTCGCGCCATCGCGATTCAGCTTGCGCAAGCGGGTGCCGATGTAGCGGTGAACTATCGCCGCGACGAAGAGGCGGCGCAGGAAACCGTTGCGGCCATCGAAAAGCTGGGCCGCAAGGCCAAGGCCTATTCGGCCTCGGTCGAGAATTTCGAGGAAGACAAGGTGATGGTTGCCGACGTGCTGAAGGACTTCGGTTCCATCGGCATTCTCGTCAACAATGCGGGCATCGCCTCGCGCGGCCAGACGGTCGCCGACACCGAGCCGCAGGAGCTGGAACGCGTGTTGCGCGTTCACGCCATGGCGCCGCATTTCATGTCGAAGCTCGTGCTGCCGCATATGCGCAAGGAAGAGCGCGGCGACATCATCATCATTTCTTCGGTGGCCACGCTCAGCCATTCGGCAAATGGCGGCCCCTACAATATGGGCAAGGCAGCGGCCGAAGCGCTCGCGCTCACGCTGGCTAAGGAAGAACGCAAACACGGTATACGGACGAATATCGTGGCGCCCGGTCTCACCGCCACCGATATGGGCTCGCGCCTTGCCGCCGCGCGCGCAGGCAAGAAGGGCATGGACATCCATGACCTCGACCAGACCATGCCCTTCGGTCATGTCTGCGGACCGGAGGAAGTGGCGGCGGCTGTCGTCTATCTCGTCTCGGATGCCAACCCTTACGCGAACGGCCAGAAGATCAATATCGACGGTGGCGGCCCGATGTAACGGACCGGCAAACCGGGGATAAAGGCACCCCTGGGGCGGCCAACCGTCATCGAAACGTCACGATAACGTCACATGAGCCGGAGGAAAGCGCCCGGCGGCCCCGTCCGGCCGCCGGGTGTTCTGCCGGCCGTCCCGCCCTGACGGCGGGAAATAATTTATCCCCGTTTTCCGGGCCGTTCTCGCCGGTCTTGACCTTCCAGTAGAGGGAAGGTGCAAGATGCGGTCATGAAATTCCTCAGACTTCAGGTTCCGCTGTTCTACCTCGCGAGCATCCTGCTCGCGGCGCTCATGCAATGTGCGCCCGTCGCGGCGGCGCAGCCATTGGCCGTGCATGAGGAGCATCGGTCTGCGGTTCAAGACCATTCGGTTCATGGGCATTCGGTTCATGGGCATTCGGCGCCGGTCGAGGAACAGACACCTCCTTCATGCCCGGGCGACGAGGCAACCTGTCTCTGCGACAGGACGGTGGAAGCCTCGTTTGAACCATCGCTCAAGCTGCGCGGTCTCCCCGCGCCCCACGCCGTCATCCAGACGCAATGGCAGATGCCGGACCTCGTCGCGGAAATCCGCACGCTCCCGCATGCCGATCCCCCCGAAAGGCAAGGCCGCCACAAGCAGGCCTATGCCGATGCCTTTCACCGCACGGGGCGCCTCCTGATCTAGCGCTTCCTTCGCCGAGTCCGGCGCCTTTCCGCGCCTTTGTTCTCAACGAATGGAAACGAGATCATGCTTCCGAACTTCATATCCGCAGAAGGCGCGGTTCGTCGCGCCGTTTTCGCTGTCATCGGTGCCACTGCGTTCGCTATCGCAACGCCGGCATTTGCCAGCACCTACCGTCTTACCGTGTCGACCTCGACGGTCGAGATCGGTGGACGTACCGCCGAGAAGATGACGATCAATGGCGGTGTGCCGGGGCCGACACTTCACCTGAAGGAAGGTGAAGACGCCACCATCACCGTCACCAACGACACGGACGAACAAACTTCCGTTCACTGGCATGGCCTCCTGCTGCCGGGGGCGATGGACGGCGTGCCCGGCTTCAACGGCTTCATGGGTATCGCACCCGGCGCATCCTATACCTATACGTTCAAGATCCGGCAGAGCGGCACCTACTGGTATCACAGCCATTCGGGAACGCAGGACCAGAGCGTGCTCGGCGCCATCGTCATCGACCCCGCGAAGCCTTCGCCAGTCGAGGCGGATCGCGACCATGTCGTCCTCTTCGGCGATGCGACGCCCGAAGACGCGGACCGCGTTCTACAGAACCTCAAGGCCGATTCCGGCTACTACAACTATTCGAAGCGTACGCTGCTCGACTTCTTCGCCGATGCGGGTGAGAAGGGAATGGGCGCCGCCATGCGGGACCGTCTCGATTGGGGCTCGATGCGCATGGACCCGACCGATCTCGCCGATGTCTCCGGCTATTCCTTTCTCGTCAACGGCAAGTCGCCCCGGGCGAACGAAACCTTCATCGCGCGCAAGGGTGAGCGCGTCCGCCTGCGCCTCATCAACGGCTCCGCCATGACGATCTTCGATGTCCGCATTCCCGGCATGAAAATGACGGTGGTGGCGGCGGACGGCAACGATGTGAAGCCGGTGACGGTGGATGAAATCCGCATGGGCGTTGCCGAACGCTATGACGTCATCGTCGAACCCGGAGACGACGATGCGCATACGCTGTTCGCGGAACCGATCGACAGGACGGGCTATGCACGCGCGACGCTTGCACCCGCCAAGGGCATGGAAGCGGCAGTCCCGCCGAACCGCCCGCGCGCGCTCCTCGCCATGAGCGACATGGGCATGGACCACGGCATGAACACGGGTCACGGCATGGCGATGAACCACGGCGCCGACATGGGCCACGCCGCTACCGGCATGGATCACGGGACGATGAATCACGGCGCAATGGGGAATCCAACGGTGGGAGATGACGGAAATGAGGCGGGACGGGAAGCCCGTCCCGTCGGCTGGGCGTCGGGCTTTCCACCCGATGCAAAGGTACTCGCATACACAGACCTGATCTCGACCGCCATGCGCGACGACAACCATGCGCCGGAACGCGAGATCGGGATGCGTCTCACCGGCAACATGGAACGCTATGTCTGGACGCTGAACGGCGAGAAGTTCGGCGAGGCGGCGCCCATCCGCGTCCGCTACGGCGAGCGCGTGCGTCTCACATTCAAGAACGAAACCATGATGGCGCATCCGATGCATCTGCACGGTATGTTCTTCGAGTTGGAGAACGGCGCGGGCATGAACCGGCCGTTGAAAGATACCGTGATCGTGCCGCCCGGGCAGTCGGTATCGGTCGTCCTCACGGCGCGCGAGATTGGTGCCTGGCCGCTGCATTGCCATCTTCTCTATCACATGGCTTCGGGCATGATGACGGCCTTTGTCGTCGAGCCGCCATCTGCGGCGGAAAGCGAAGTGACGCCGAATGGCGCCACCGTGCCGCTCGTCCTCCACCGAAACCCCGCCGCGGACGCGCATTCGGCGCATGCCATGCACGGAGAACATTGATGAAAAAGATATCCCTGGCGGCTGCCGGGCTGATCTTGCTCGCCGCCACACCGGCCGCAGCGCAGGACGACCTAGACATGGCGGCCGCCCACGAAAGCAGGCTGTTCCACATGGCCGAGATCGAGCTCGACTATGCGGATGCGAATGACGGCCTCTGGAACTGGAACGCGAATGGCTGGATCGGCGGCGATACCGATCGCCTCTGGTTCCGCTCACGGGGCGAAATCGCGGACGGCGAAGCCGAGAAGGGAGAGGCCGAACTCTTCTATGGCCGGAACTTCCATCCCTATTGGGATGCGCTGATCGGTGTCCGGCAGGATTTCGAGCCCGACGGCGAGACCTATCTCGCCGCAGGGGTTGCCGGTCTCGCGCCTTATTTCTTCGAGACCGGGGCGACCGTCTTTCTTTCAACGGAAGGCGATCTGTCGGCACGGTTGGAACAGAGCTTCGAGCTTCCGGTCACGCAGCGGCTCATCGCCGAACCTCATGCCGAACTGGAATTCTTCGCGCAGGACGTTCCCGAAAGGGATGTGGGCGCAGGTTTCAGCAGCGTCGAGGCGGGGCTCCAGCTTCGCTACGAGATTACGCGGAAGTTCGCGCCTTACGTTGATCTCGTCTGGGAGCGCGATCTCGGCGAAACGGCGTCCATCGCCCGCGCGAACGGAGAAGATGTGAACGGCACGACGCTGCGCTTCGGTATAAGAGCCTGGTTCTGACGAGACGAATTTATTCGGCGGGCGAAAGAACGCCCGCCGTTTCCGTCTTCCCCTTCCGCCGGAAGAGCGACGGCATCACGTTGATGAGAGACAGCAGCACCGCCGAAGCGTAGGGCACGGACTGCACGAGCAGCACCGCAATCCACAGCCGCGAATGGCTGTCCGAGAAATTGGGGCTGACGAAGAGGGCAATCGCAAGACCCCATAGCGCGGCGAGCATCAGCGATTCCTCGCGCACCTGGATGAAGGCAGCCGCGAGCGGCGGCTTGTCCTCGCATTTCGGTGTACGGATGAAGGGCTTGCTCGTCGTGATCATGCCGTTGAGCATGGCCTTGGCGACCGTATGCGTAAGGCCGAGCGCCGCGACGCCCGCGCCGAGGCTTTCGAGGAAGCTGCAATCCTTCACGCGCACGGCATAAAGCCAGAGCGAGCGCACGAACTTGAACACGAAGCTGCCGATGGTCGGAATGAGGAACGCGGCCACGGGAAGCGAAATCATGTTCGGCTGATAGAGCGCCCAGGCGGACAGGACGATACTCGCCGTGGTGAAGAGAAGTGCAAGTCCGTCCGCGAACCAGGGCAGCCACCCGGCAAGGAAGTAATAGCGTTGCGCACCGGAAAGCCCGCTTTTCTTGCGCGCCCAGGGTGCAAGCGCATCCCAGTGATGCTTGACGATCTGCACCGCGCCATAGGCCCAGCGGAAGCGCTGGCTGATATAGCCCGAAAGCGTGTCCGGCGTGAGCCCGCGCCCGAAGGAATGGTTCACATAAACGCTGTCATAGCCCGCGCGGTAGAGCTTGATGCCGAGTTCCGCATCTTCGCAGATGCACCACTCCGCCCAGCCGCCCACGCGTTTCAGCGCGCTCTTGCGCACCTGCGTCATGGTGCCGTGCTGGATGACGGCATTGAAATTATTGCGCTGGACCATGCCGATATGGAAGAAGCCGGCATATTCCCAATAGGTCATGTTCTTGAACATGCTCTCGTGCCGGTCGCGATAATCCTGCGGCGCCTGCACGAAGCCGACATCGGGCTTGTCGAAATAGGGGACGAGCGTCTTCAGCCAGTTCGGCTCGATCTGGTAGTCGCTGTCGATGACGGCAATGATCTCCGCATCTTCCGCCGTCTTTTCCAGGCCGAAATTGAGCGCGCCCGCCTTGAAGCCCGGCCAGTTTTCGAGATGGAAAAAGCGGAAGCGCGGCCCGAGCCTCGCGCAATAATCGCGCACCGGCTCCCACACTTGCGGGTCCACCGTATTGTTGTCGAGTACCAGCACTTCGTAATTGTCGTAGTCGAGCTTCGCCAGCGCGGCCAGCGTTTCGCCAACCATCTCCGGCGGTTCGTTGTGGATCGGTACGTGGATCGAGACTTTCGCCGTCGGGTTCACGGCGTTTTCATCGAAGGGCTTGAAGTGCCGTTCGCCATGCCGCGTCCAGATGACCTCCACGAACTCGATCGCTTCGGCGAGAAGCACGATCAGCAGCAGCCCTTGCGCGAAGAAGAGAAAGCTCCAGATCGTCGCGCCGACCCAGGTGAAGTAGAGCCCGGTAACGGAAAGCCCCGCCCAGGCGATGGCCGAGCCCGCAAGCTGGGTCAGCACCGCGAAGATGACGACGCCGGCCGGGCGTACATGGCGCTGCCGCAGCATGAAAAGCATGGCGGGCACGAGCGCGAGGCCCGCCGCAAGCGAGGCCCAGAAGCGCCACTCCGGCGCCTCGGAAATGCTGCCCGCCATCGGGAATTTCGGTTGCCGGTCGGCATTGTAGATGCCCCAGAAGGCGCCCGCCGCGCCTTCTTCCGCGGCCTTCCACGGCTGGTCGAAGGCTTCCATCACGTAATAGGTGATGTCTTCCGCCTTCGCGCGGTTCAGGAACTCGCGCATGAAGGTCGCCTGGTTGACGAGCGACGGCACAGCTTCGGTGCTGAGTTCGGCGTCTGAAAGACCGGGATAGGGGCGGCGCGGAATGACCTTGCCGCGGCTCGGCCAGCCCACTTCCGACACCACGATGGGCTTGCCCGGATAGGCGGCGCGCAATTCGTCGATGCGCTCGAAGACGGCATCGACCGCATAATCGATCGGAATGCCTTCCCAATAGGGCAGGATCTGCACCGCGATATAGTCGACCGCTTTCACCAGCTCGGGATTGTTCAGCCAGACATGCGGCGGCTCGGCGGTCGAGACCGGCTTCCAGATTTTCTGTTTCGCGCGCTTGATATAGCCGATGAGCTCGTTCATCTGCATGTCATTGCGCAGCAGCACTTCGTTACCGACCAGCACGCGCACGACATTGCGGCGAGGCGCCAGCGCAATCAGCGCCTGCAACTCGCGCTCGTTGCGCTCCAGGTCCGGTCCGATCCACGCACCGGCGGCAACGGAAAGATCGTATTGCGCGGCAAGTTCGGGAATATGGTCCTGCCCCCGCACCACCGTATAGGTACGGATCGCCTGCACCGTCCCGGCGAGCAGCTTCAGGTCGGCTTCGATTTCCGACAGGCTCGGATGCTTGTTCTGCGTCGGGTCTTGCCCCTGCCGGTAAGGGCTATAGCTCAGCCCCACGATTTCGCCCGTCCAGGCTTCCGCATGATGCGGCTGGTTGAACGCGGCCCATATCGCAAGGTTTGCCGCAATCACAAGCGGCAGAACCAGAAACAAAAAGGCTGCCTGCCGCACGAAGACGGACTGGCGCCAGGAGCGCGGATTGGGAGTGGTTTCGGGAGCAGGCTCGTGATTGTCCATCTATCGTCCGTCAAGCACAGAGAACCGGGAAAAACATCTCATAGTCTGGACGGCCCAGCCCCGTCGTTTTCGCGCGGGCAAACCTGCGAAACGGCTCTTATTGGTCTGTCACCGTGACCAAATTAGGGCAGATTTCCGGGCCTGTGCCACGGCCCGGAAAGCCCCTGTGTGAACAAGCTTCAATCAGTCCGCAGCTGAAGGGATCTGCGCGCCTTCCGGCCGCACTTGCGCTCCGCGCACCAGCTTGCCCTTCAACGCGCCTGTCGGTTCTCCGTTCCGAAAACTGACCGCCCCCGAAACGATGCTGGCTGTATAGCCATCCGTCTTCTGGATCAGCCGCTTTCCGCCGGCGGGCAGGTCGTTGACGATATGTGGCGAATAAAGCGTCAGATGATCGAAGTCGATCACGTTCACATCCGCTTTCATGCCCGGCGCGAGGATGCCACGGTCGTTCATGCCGACCAGCGCGGCGTTGCGGCCTGTGAGCCCGTGGATCAGCCATTCGAGCGGTAGCTTCTTGCCCCGCGTGCGGTCGCGGCCCCAATGCGTCAGCAGCGTCGTCGGAAAGCTCGCATCGCAGATGATGCCGCAATGCGCGCCGCCGTCCGAAAGGCCGAAGGCGGTGTTGGGGTGGGTGAGCATGGTCTCGACATCGGCGAGGCTGCCGCAAGTGTAGTTCATCAGCGGGAAATAGAGCAGCGCCTTGCCGCCGCGCTCCAGCATCCAGTCGAGCACGACCTCGCGGGGATGGCGTCCCGTCCGCTCGGCAATCGCCTTTGCGCTTTCTTCCGGAGCAGGCTCGTAGTTCGGGTTTTCACCGAGCGCGAACATCTTGTGATAGGCGGTGCAGATCATCTCGATGATCTCGCCCGCCGGATAATCCGGCTCTTCCGCCAGCAGCTTCGCGCGGAACTCCGGGTCGCGCAGTGCCTTCATCTGGCTCTCCAGCGGCGCGCCCCAGATCTGCCGGAAGGTCTGGTGCATGATGAAGGGGTTGAGCGACGCGGTGAGCCCGAGCAAGAGCCCCGTCGCGCGCGGCGGCACCTGGCCGCGGATCGGCAGCCCGTCCGCATTGGCCGCCGCGATATTGTCCAGCACACGCTTCCAGACGGTCGGCCAGCGGTCGTCCTGCTCGATGGTGATCGACATCGGCCGGCCGGAAATCTCGACCATGCCGCGCAGCATCGCGAATTCTTCGTCCGTCTGCTTGAAGTCGGCAATGAGCTGCAGCACGCCCTTGCCGGCCTTGCCCATGGCGCGCGCAATGCCGTGCAGTTCCATCGCTTCGGCTTTGAGCGTCGGCGTCAGGCCGCCCTTCACGTCCTTGTGCTTCACCGTGCGCGAGGTCGAAAAGCCGAGCGCACCGGCTTCGAGCGCCTCCACGACGAGGCGGCCCATCTCCGCCGTCTCCGCTTCCGTGGCGGGTTCCAGCGCGGGCGCGCGGTCGCCCATCACATAGGCGCGCACGGCGGCATGCGGAATTTGCAGGCCCACATCGAGCGCGAGCGGCGAGGCTTCCACCGTATCCATATATTGCGCGAAGCTCTCCCAGTTCCACTTGATGCCCTCGGCAAGCGCCGTACCCGGAATATCTTCCACGCCTTCCATCAGGCCGAGCAGCCATTCGCGTTGCTCCGGCTTGCAGGGCGCGAAGCCAACGCCGCAATTGCCCATGACGGCGGTGGTGACGCCGTGGAACGTCGAGGGCTGGAGATAGGGATCCCAGGTCACCTGCCCGTCATAATGCGTGTGAACGTCGACAAAGCCCGGCGTCACGATCTGGCCCTTCGCGTCGATCTCTTCCGCACCCGAGCCCGCAACTTTTCCGACCGCGACAATGGTGCCGCCGTCGATGGCGACGTCTGCCTCGATGGGGGCCGCGCCCGTGCCGTCATAAACGGTCCCGCCGCGGATCACGATGTCATGCTGGCGCTGTGTGCTGCTCATGGGTTTTCCCTCCCGGAATGCTCTGATGGCGTTTGAGGGGAGGATAGCGGAAATCCGCGTCCGAGGCGAAGGATGGCAAGTTTACCCGCAATCTGCCTGTTCTTTTGCCGTCCATGACCTAACTGATCCGTGAGGCGAAACATTTCGGAGCATCCAATGGCCGGAAAGGAAAAGCAGAGCAGCCTCACCCGCACCCGCCTTGCGCTGGGCATGGCGGTCTTCGGCTCGGCGACGCCGGTGAGCAAGATCGTGACGGGTGCGATGCCGGTTTTTGTCGGCTCGGCGCTGCGGGTCGGGCTCGGCGCCTTGGTGCTGGCGCCCTTCGCATGGAGCGCGCGCGGACAGCTTGAAAGTTTCACCCGCCGCGACTGGCTCCTCGTCTGCCTCATCGCGCTTTTCGGCATGTTCGGTTTTTCCGCGCTCATGCTTTACGGCATGAAGATGGTCTCGGGCGTCGTTGGCGCCATCGTCATGAGTACGGCGCCTGCGGTCACCGCCGCCGCCTCCATGCTCTTCTTCGGCGACAGCCCCACATGGCGCAAGCTCACGGCCATCGCGCTTGCCGTTGCGGGCGTGCTCCTCCTCCAGTTCGGGCAGGGAGGTGACGGCAGCAACGCATCCGAAATGTGGCTCGGCGCGGCGCTCGTCTTCGCCGCTGTCTGCTGCGAGGCAAGCTACACGCTGCTCGGCAAGCGCATGTCCGAGCATGTCGATCCCGTTCTCGTCGCCTTTCTCGCCAGCGCACTTTCCATTCCCCTCTTCCTCCCCTTCGCAATCTGGCAATGGCAGGACTTCGACGCAGCGAGCGTCGGCGCGGGCGCATGGGCCGCCGCCATCTGGTATGGCGCGGGCACGCTCTCGCTCGGCACATGGCTCTGGTATTCGGGGCTGGCGAAGGCGGAAGGCGCTGTCGCCGCCGCCTTCATGGGCGTGATGCCCGTCTCGGCCCTGCTCCTCTCCTACCTGTTGCTCGGCGAGGAGTTCCGCCTCATGCATCTCGCGGGCTTCGGCACCGTCTTCGCGGGCGTGCTGCTCATGTCGTGGGAACACGCCCGCATGGAGAAGAGCGGCTAGCTCCCGCGTCATCTTGCGGAACCTTTTTGCTGTTTCTCGCGTTTTATCTTCTGGCCCTTCGACCGTGGGGAGAGGAGGCGTGGCCGCCCGATGATCGTCTGGCTGAAAATCATTCATATTTCGGCGGTTTCTGTCTGGATGGCAGGGCTCGTGAGCATGCCGGGGCTTTACGTCCAGCGCGCGCATGTGGCGGACAAGGATGCGCTTTACCGGCTGCAGGGAATGGTGCGCTTCTCCTATGTGGTGTTGATATCGCCCGCCGCCTTTCTGGCGGTCGCTAGCGGCACCGGTCTCGTTTTCGCGCGCGAGGTTTTCGTGACCTGGATGTCGGCGAAGCTCGCGCTTGTCGGTGCGCTGGTGCTGGCGCACACATTTGCCGGCCTCGTCATCATCCGCCTGTTCGACGAAGGTCAGGTCTATCCGGTATGGCGTTTCCTTCTCGGTACGGGAGTTGTGCTGACGTTGAGCGCGGGCGTGCTGTTTCTCGTGCTGGCGAAACCGGATTTCGAATTCTCCGACTTTCTTCCCGCCGGTATGTCGGAGCCCGGCGCATTGAGGCGCATCGTGGAAGGCGTCAATCCCTGGACGACACCATGAGGCCGATGCCGTGATGGAAGATCAGTTTTCCGCCATGCCAGCCGGCGAGCCCCGTGAGCCCGGCCGCGAGGAGCGAAAGCAGCAGCCCGTGCGGCAGTACGGCATCTGGCGCTGTCAGGCGAAGGCCCCAGTTGAGGCCCGCGACGGAGATGAGCATCATCGCCGCGACGCCATGCGCCCAGCTTGCGACACGGCCGCGAATGCCCGGCACGAGAACAAGTTCCGCCGTCCCGGCGAGCCCTGCCGCTACGCCCGTAGCGAAGGCAAAGCCCGACGACCAGAGACCGGCACGCAGCCAGAACGGATCGGCGTTCCACCAGTAGAAGACATCGGCGCCGAGCGTCGCGACGACGAGAGCGATGGGGAAATGCACACTCATCGCATGAAGCGGATGGCCCGCCACCGCGACGGCCGAGCTGACGTCCTTCTCCTCGATCTTCTCGTCCACCGGATTTCCCGGATTGCCGGTTTCGCGCATGACGCATCTCCCGTTCGAGAGATAACCTTTTCGGGGCGCGGCTGGTTCCGTGCAGCAGCGATTTGTGCGGGCGCGGCGCTTTCGGGCTGCAGCGGCGATCTCTCCGTGCTCGCTCCGGCGGGGCCGGCGGCACGCGACATTGCAACGCTCTGGTGGGCGATGCTGGTGGGCGGTGCGGTGCTGTTCCTGCTGGTGATGGGGCTTTTCGCGCTCACCATGCTGAAGCCCGGCTTCGGCAGCCGCTATGCGGCGAAGACGTGGATCGTGGCGGGCGGGCTTCTCATGCCGGTGCCTGTGCTGGCGCTGCTGCTCTTTTTTGCCTTCGCGATGGGCGAGCGGCATCTGCCCTGGCGCGGCGAGCACAACCCGGTGCGCATCGAGGCGCGGGCGCATATGTGGTACTGGGAATTCCGCTACCTCGATTATCCCGATGCCGAACCGACCATCGGCGTGATGCATATGCCGGCCCGTTACGACGTCGATGTGATCGCGACCAGCGACAACGTCATCCACGGCTTCTGGGTGCCGCGTCTCGGCGGCAAGGTGGATGCGACGCCCGGTCACGAAGCAGTGGTGCGTCTCTATGCTGACAGGCCCGGCGCATATGGCGGCATCTGCGCGGAATTCTGCGGCACCGGCCACACGACAATGACTTTCCGTGTGGAAGCGCATACGCCGGAGAATTTCCGAGCGGCGATCTCGGGGAGCGCACCATGACGGAAGAGAGCGGCGCGACAAAAGCGCTCCGGCTGCACCGCGAGTTGACCGCGATCTGGGGCACGCCGCCCGGCATCGCGCGGGCCACCGCCGTGAACCATTCCATTCTCGGCCGCCGCTTCATGATAACGGCGGCGGTGTTCTTCGCGATCGGCGGTCTGCTCGCCATGCTGATCCGCACGCAGCTCGCTTCCGCCGAAAGCGTGTTCATGGATGAAGGCCTTTATGCGCAGGTCTTCACCATGCATGGCACGATCATGATGTTCCTGTTTGCGATCCCGTTGATCGAGGGCTTCGCGATCTATCTTCTGCCGAAGCTTCTCGGCGCGCGCGACCTCGCCTTTCCGCGCCTCACCGCCTATGGCTATTGGTGCTATCTCTTCGGCGGCACGATGCTGATCGTGGCGCTCGCCTGGGGCGTCGCGCCCGACGCCGGCTGGTTCATGTATACGCCGCTCTCCTCCAGCATCTATTCGCCGGGAATCAATTCGGATTTCTGGCTGCTCGGCGTCACCTTCGTCGAGATTTCCGCCGTCTGCGCGGCGGTCGAAATCATCGTCAGTATATTGAAGGTGCGTGCGCCCGGCATGTCCCTCGGCCGGATGCCGATTTTCGCGTGGTACATGCTGGCGGTGGCGGCGATGATGCTGTTTGCCTTTCCGCCGCTGATCCTCGGCTCCATTCTGCTCGAAGTGGAACGCGCCTTCTGGCTGCCCTTCTTCGATCCGGAGCGCGGCGGCGATCCCTTGCTGTGGCAGCACCTGTTCTGGCTGTTCGGCCACCCGGAGGTCTACATCATCTTCCTGCCCGCGGCAGGCGCAATATCGACCATCCTGCCTGTCTTCGCGGGGCGGCCGCTCATGGGATACCGTGCCGTGGTGCTTGCCGTGATCTCCATGGCCTTCATTTCGTTCGGGCTCTGGGTCCACCACATGTACATGGTGGGCATCTCGCATATGGCGATGGCGTTCTTCTCGGCGGCAAGCGCACTGGTCGCCGTGCCGACCGCGATCCAGATATTCGCCTGGCTGGCGACGCTCGCGCATGGGCGCCCGCGTTTCAGCGTACCGATGCTCTACGTCTTCGGCTTCTTCTTCATCTTCGTCATCGGCGGGCTGACAGGCGTGATGCTGGCCATGATGCCTTTCGACAAGCAGGCGCATGATACTCACTTCGTGGTTGCGCATTTTCACTATGTGCTGATCGGTGGCTTCGTCTTTCCCATGCTGGCGGCTGCCTACTACTGGCTTCCGCTCCTGACGGGAAAGCGCCCCGTGCATCACCTTTCGCGGCCTGCTTTCTGGCTGATCTTTGCAGGCTTCAACGTCACCTTTCTCGTCATGCACCTCACGGGTTTGCTGGGTATGGTCCGGCGCGCGCATACCTACACGCAAGCCTCGGGGCTGGAGATCTACAATCTCATCTCCTCCATCGGCTCCTTCGCGATGATGTTCGGTTTTGCGCTGGTCCTGCTCGACATCATTCTGCAGCTCCGCTTCGGCCGCGCTTTTTCTCCCGATCCCTGGAAGGCAGGCACGCTGGAATGGGCGATGCCGACGCCCGCACCGTCCTACAATTTCGCGTCTCTGCCTCATCTGGAAACGCGGGCCGACATGCTGGAGCCGGAACGAGAAGGCGCGGAGCTGGCCGCCGGGCGCGGTTATCTCGGTTTCGTGCGCGACGGCCGCATGGAGACGCTGGCCGTCGGCATGGGCAGCGGCCGGCTGGAACAGGTAATCCTTCTGCCAAGACAGACCTTCCTGCCGCTCTATACAGCCGCTGCGACCGGACTTTTCTTTCTCGCGATGCTGATCAAGCTCTATTGGCTCGTACCCGTCGCGTTGCTGGCGGTGCTTGCGCTGTTTCTCGCCTGGACGCGTGCGACCGGCAGCGACACGGACATCGGTCCCCTGCCTGCCGGGCGGGGCGTCGAGGCGCCGCCGCATACCGAAAGCCGCAACGCGCCATCATGGTGGGCGATGGTTCTGACGCTGGCGGCGGATGCCACGCTCTACGCCTCGCTGCTTTTCGGGGGCTGGTTTCTCTGGCTGTCGGCGCCGAACTGGCCGCCCGCCGCCTTTCCCGCTCCCGATGTGTCGCTCTCCGCCGGGGCAATTGCCGCGCTGCTGCTGGCGGGCGCGACGGGATGGAGGGCCCGGCGTCTGGCGGGCGCCGCGCCACAAGGCTCTCTCGTCGCCTGCGCCACCTCGCATCTCATGGCGACCTTGCTCATCGCGTGGATCGCAATGACGGGCATGCCGGATCGCGCGGGCCATGCCTTGTCGGCTACCTGTTTCGCGGTTCTCTGCTATGCAGGCTTCCACACCGCGCTCGGTGCCGTCTTTGCGCTGTTCGGCTTGTGGCGTGACCGGCAGGGTTTCGTTTCGGCGGCGCGAAGCCTCGATCTCAGGATCGGAAAACTCTGGCATCTCTATACGGCGGCTGCGGGCATCGTTGCCATAGTCTTCGTGCACGGTTTTGTCATGCTCGGTTCAGGCGGAGGTGTGCCATGACGGGCGCACAGGAGCGGGGGCGTCATGCGGGGCTGTTGCTCGCGGGCTTCGGGCTTTGGGCGCTGGCTTTTGTGCACCTCTATGGTACGCAAGCGCTTGGCTGCAAACTCGGATGGAACGAAATCGCACTCCTCGGCGTGCTCACTCTCCATCGCGCTCTTCTTGTGGCGCTCTTTGCGGCCTATCTCGCGGGTCAGATCGCGCTTTATCTCGCGATGCGGCGGCGCATTACGGCGGCGACGGGGTTTTCATACTGCGTCGCCACCGATCTCGCATTCGCGGCCTTCGGCGCGTCTATCTTCTGCTTCTGGGGCGTGCTCTGGTTGTCGCCCTGCTCGTGAAGCGCGGCTCAGGACGTCTGCTGCTTGCCGCGATTCTGGATGCCCGCGCGGCGTTCGGCGATGGCGTCGGAGGATACGGATTTGTTCGCCGCGCTCGACACCTTGCGTTCCGTCTTCAGCCCGTCGCCGAAGCTCTCGGCAAAGCCGTCATCGATGAGTTTCTTGTAGGCGGGCAGGCATTCCGGCACGACGGAGAGCATGTCCTCGGCGAGCTTGCGGCAGACGGGGAGAAGTTCTTCCGCCGTCACCACCCGGTTGATGAGGCCCCACTCCTCAGCCTGCGCGGCGGAGAGGAAATTGCCCGTGAGCGAAAGCTCCTTCGCGCGATAGATGCCGATGGCGCGGCTGAGCTTCTGGCTGAGCCCCCATCCCGGCAGGATGCCGACGCGCGCATGTGTATCCGCAAACCGGGCATTCTCCGAACAGACGAGCACGTCGCAGGCCAGCGCCAGCTCGAAGCCGCCGGTGATCGAGACGCCGTTGATCGCGCCGATAACGGGGCCGGAGAAACGGCCGATGGAGGTTACCGGGTCTTTGTCGTTCACGGTCGAGTTGACGTCGCCGCCGCCGACCGCGCTTGCATCGCCGCCCAGTTCCTTCAGGTCGAGTCCCGCGCAGAAGGCCTTGCCCGCGCCCGTCAGGATTGCGACGCGAATGTTCTCGTCCGCTTCGAGCTGCTCGAATGTTTCGGCAATGGCGGTGCGCAGGTCGCGCGACAGCGCGTTCATCGCGTTCGGGCGGTTGAGCGTCACGGTCGCGATGGCGCCGGACTTTTCGACGAGGATGACGGGTTCGGACATGGGTTTTCTCCGGGAAAGTGCGAATTTGATTTCGGCTTTTCTATCGGGAACGGGGAAGGGGAGCAAACACGAGCGATGATCTGTCTTCCCACCCTCCCCTGTGGGAGGGTCAAACGGCCCATTTTGCGGCTTGTCTGCAAAGACAAACAAGAGAGGGCCGTTTGGGGAGGGGTTCTCCGCTATCGGTGGATGCCTGCTTTGCGGACAAGCGCCGCAGTCTCTCGCTTTACCCCTCCCCGAAATTCGCTTCGCAAATTTCGACCCTCCCACAGGGGGAGGGTGGGAAGGAAAGACGATCTCTTCCTCACCCCAGAAATTGCGCCAGCGCCACGCCTGCGAAATTCGCGACCGCATAGCCGAGCACACCGAGCATGACGCCGGGCGTGACAAGCGCCCGCCAGCGCCGCCCCGCCGCCATGGCCGCCGCCGTCGCGGGGCCCACGGCAACCGCATTTGAAATGACGAGCGCCTCGGCAAGGTCGATGCGAAAGAGTTTCGCACCTGCCAGCACGAAGGCCAGATGCACCGCCGCCATGATGAAGACGAAACCGAAGATCGGCAGTGCCGTCTCGACCATGAGGACGACATCCGCTGCCGCGCCGATCACGCCGAAAAACACATACATGAAGAACATGCCGAGATCGAAGCCGCCATGCAGCCGCTCCATCTGGCGCGGAAAGACGTTGGCGACAATGAGCGCCGCAATGGTGACGAAGAGGACGCCGAATTTCGGTATGCCGAGCAGCGCCGCCACCTCGAAGCCCGCGAAGCAGCAGGCCGCGGAGAGAAACAGCAGAAGGGTCAGCGCGCCCATGTCGAGCGGATGTTTTTCCTCTTCCGCCTCGTGCGCATGTTCATATTCCTCTGCCGCGATGATTTTCGAGGGGATGAGGCGTGTGAGAAGTTTCCACCCCGGCAGGATCAGCAGCAGCGCGATGAAGAAGGTCGCCATCACATTGTCGGCCGCCGCCGTCGCCGCCGTCAGCGCGCCGTTCTCGCTCAGGCCCGTCGCCTGGGAGACAGCCGCGAAATTCATCGACCCGCCGATCCAGCTCGCGCCGAGCGCCCCCGCGACGAGGTGGCCGTCAGGCCCCATGTCGATCAGCGCGAAGCCTGCAAGCACACCTGCGATGGTGCCGGCGACCGCGACAGCGAAGGCGATCAGCATGCGCCCGCTTTCGGGCAGGATCTTTTTCAGGTCCGCCTTGAACAGCAGAAGCGGAATGGCAAGCGACACCGCATAGGTCCACACCATGTCGTGAAAATCCGACGCGAAGGGAACGATGCGCAGATTGGCCGCCAGTGTCCCTGCGAGGATCGTCAGGATCACGCCCGAAATCCATTGGCCGGCCCTTGTCCGCTCCGACCAGAAGCCGAAAGCGGCAAGGCCGAGAAACGCGAAGAGCAGGCCGAATGTATTGTCGGCGGATATCAGCGGCAGGGTCATGGGCATCTCGCGCGGTTTTGTGATTCTCGCCGGTTCCGGTGCCGCCCATCATGCGTGGCATCGGCCCGAAGGCAAGAAGCTTTCCTGCGCGCGATCAGGCTCAGAGTGCGAAGTTGACCGCAATCGATCCGAACTGGTCGGGCGTCGGTTGGCCGTCATACTCGCGGCTGCGGAAGACATGCGTGTAGGACACACGCGTATCCCAGAGCACGAAGACGGCGCCGAGCTTCGCGTCATAGACGAAGCTGCGCTTGTCGATGCTCGGGCTGTCGCGAAACGTGTTGCCGTCGAGGAATATGTCGCGCGCCACCGCGCGCCCCTCGACGCCTGCGAAGAGATAGCAGTTGCAGCCCTGTTCCGTCGGCTCGAACCACTCCGCGCCCGTTCCCGGATAGACGCGTGTCGGTCCGAAGTCGTCCGGCAGCGAGAAGCCGAAGCGGAAGGTGCCGCCAAGGCCCGCATGGGTCTGCACATTGCCGAGCGAGATCAGCGTGTAGGGAATGAAGTCCGTCTGCAGGCCGAACAGCCTCGGCGTATCGAAGGTTGAGCTGCGCCACGCGCGCTCGAAGCTCAGATTGACGCCCAGCTCGTCCTGGATCTGGTGCCGCCAGCCATTTGCCTCATCCGCGCCGATCAGCTTGTGCCAGTTGTTCTGCACGAACTCGCCCTGCGCCGCCGGACCGACCACGCCGAGATCGAGCTTCCACTGATCCTGCCACGCCTCGCCCGTGACGCTGCTCGCGCGCACGCTTTGCAGCGAAAAGGTCATGTGCAGCCATGCCGCATAGGGCCGGTCGTTCGGCTGATAGGCGGTTGTCTGCGTATTGTCGGGGGTGAAGATCGCCTGGCCGAGCGCAACGCCGATGCGATGACTCTTCTTGTCGAAATTGCCGGTCGGGAAGAGCAGCGAATAGACGGGCGGCGAGGAAAAATCCGTCAGCCATTCCGGCAGATCCGTTTGCGGCCTTGAAAGCCAGGCCGCCTGCAGCCCGTTGGTGTAATGCCGGTCCGTATTCGTGACATTGGCAAAAAGATCGTTCTCGGTCTGGAGGGTAAGAAACTCCCGGTCCCCGCCCGCGAAGCTCTGGGCCTTTGCCGCCCCGTTGCCGCCGATGATCGTCAGGCCGGCCAGCGCGGCGGCCGCAAGGTGAAGGCGCATTATCGGGATATTCCTTGAGCGAACCGCCCCTCGAACGAAGCACGGATATTGACTACGCGAATTGCTTGACGCCGGGGATGCCCCGCCTGTCCAATAACAATAGTTCAAACTGCAGATCAAGAAAGGCGTCAGCAAGGCGTCTCACAAAAAAGAACAGTGCCGAAAATGGTAAAGGGGAGGGTCGAGAAATGTCCGTTGTCGAGACTGCGGAGAGCTGGACGCGCGAGGAAGCGGCGGCCACGGGAATGGTGCTTGCCTGGCATGCGGCGCAGGCGCCGGATCGTCCGGCGATCATCTCGCAAGCGGGCAACCGCAGCTTTGCCGGGCTGAATGAAAATGCGAACCGTCTCGTTCGCGCGCTTCGCCGGCAAGGCCTGAAGGCGGGCGATGCCGTCGCGCTCATGTGTTCCAACCGGCCCGAATTCGTGGAGACGATTGCCGCCTGCCAGCGCGGCGGCTTCCGCATGACGCCGGTCAACTGGCATCTCAAGGGGTCGGAAGTCGGATACATCGTCGGCAATTGCGAGGCAAAGGCCTTCATCGCCGATGCGCGCTTTACCGGCAGCGCCATCGAAGCCGCCTCAATGGCGCCCGCGCTCGTCGCGAAGCTCGCCGTCGGCGGCAAGATCGATGGCTTCACCTCCTATGACGATGCGCTCGGCGCGGAAGAGGGAAGCAATCTTTCCGACCCCGTCCTCGGCTCGCAGATGATGTATACCTCCGGCACCACCGGCCACCCGAAAGGCGTTTACCGCAGGCAGGCCGCGCCCGTGACGCCGCTACTTGCGAAGCTCACCGAAACGGCCGCCTTCCGCGAAGGCGACCTCGCCCTCGTCACGGGCCCGCTTTATCACGCGGCGCCGCTTGCGCTGAACCTCTCCTTCCCGATCAATGCGGGCGTCGGCTGCGTGCTGATGGACAAATGGGACGCGGAGGAAACGCTTCGCCTCGTCGCGGAGCATCGCGTCACGCATACGCATGTCGTCCCCACCATGCTGCATCGCATGTTGCAATTGCCCGGCGAGACGAAAGAAAAATACGATACATCCTCATTGCGCTGGATATTGCACGGCGCCGCGCCTTGTCCGGTTCACGTGAAGGAAGGCGCAATCGGCTGGTTCGGCCCCGTCGTCTTCGAATATTACGCGGCAACGGAGGGCGGCGGCATCTTCATCGACAGCCACGAGTTCCCTGCGAAGAAAGGCAGCGTCGGCAAGCCGCTCCCGGGCGTCATCGTCGAGGTGCATGACGAGGAGGGAAAGCCGCTCGCCGCGAACGAAGTCGGCACGGTTTATTTCAAGGCGCCCGAGCAGGGCCGCTTTGAATATTACAAGGCGCCGGAGAAAACCGAGGGCGCCTATCGCGGCGACTTCTACACCATGGGCGACATGGGCTTCATCGACGAGGACGGTTTCCTCTTCCTCACGGGCCGCAGCGCCGAAGTCATCATCTCCGGCGGCGTGAACATCTACCCCGCCGAAATCGATCAGGAAGTGCTGAAACATCCCGCCGTCGCCGATGCCGCCGCCGTCGGCGTGCCGAACGAGGAATGGGGCGAGGAAGTGAAGCTCGTGGTGGAACTGAACGAGGGCTATCGCCCGGACGATGACATGGCAAAGGAGCTTCTCGCCTTCGCGGCGCAAAACCTCCCCGGTTATCAGCGTCCGCGCTCCGTCGATTTCGTCACCGAACTCCCGCGCATGCCGTCTGGCAAGGTGCTCCGCCGTAACATCCGCGATCAATACTGGCAGGGCGACAAGAAGATCTGAGCGCACCGCGCATGCAGCAATCCAGGGGCCGCTTTCACCGGGCGGCCCTTTCGCTTATATGAGGCGGCGGAAGAGGGACGACGGGAAAGATATAAAATGAATGCATCGAACGCCCTCGGATCCCGCATCCGTTTCATCGTTATTCTTGGCGCCCTGATCGCCTTTGCGCCGCTCTCCATCGACATGTATCTGCCGGCATTCCCCGCCATTGCGGAACATTTCGGCGCAACGGCAGGCGCGGTGCAGACGACGCTTGCCGTCTTCTTCATCGGTCTTGCGGCCGGGCAGGGCGTTCTCGGCCCCATCATGGACCGCATGGGCCGCCTGCGTCCGCTGCTCTTCGGCATCGCGGTCTATGTCGCGGCCTCGCTCTGGGCCTCCTTCGCCCCCGATATCGAAAGCCTCACCGCCGCGCGTCTCCTGCAGGCGCTGGGCGGCTGCGCGGGCATCGTCGCCTCGCGCGCCATGGTGCGCGACCTCTTCGACGAGCGCGCCTCCGCACAGGTCTATTCGATGCTGATGCTGGTCATGGGTCTTGCGCCCATTCTCGCGCCGATGATCGGCGGCGTCCTTATCGCGCATTACGAATGGCCGGTAATATTCTGGGTACTGACGGCTTTTGGCCTTGCCTGCATTCCTGCTGTCCTGTTCGGCCTCGGCGAAACCCTGCCGCCGGAAAGGCGCGAGCATGGCGGCGGTCTCGCGCGTGTCGGCCGCGACTATCTCGCACTCCTCATGGACAAGCCCTTCATGGCCTTCGCGCTTGCCAATGCGCTCGTCTCCTGCGCCATGTTCGCCTATATCACGGGCTCTCCCTTCGTCTTCATCGAGCTTCATGGCCTCGCGCCCGAAAGCTACGCCATTCTCTTCGGCCTCAATGCGGCGGGCCTCATCGCCGCCGCACAGGTCAATGCCCTTCTGCTGCGGCGCTATTCGAGCCGCGCGATCCTGCGCATCGCCATGAGCGTGCATCTCCTCGCCGCGCTCGCGCTTCTCGCCGTCACGCTGCTCGTGCCGCAGGCCTTCCTGCCGCTTGCCGCCTGCATCTTCGTCGTCGTCGGTTCCTATGGTTTTGTCGGCGCAAATGCGACCGCCGCCGCCATGGCGCGCGCGGAGCGGAGCGCGGGTTCCGCCTCCGCTCTCACCGGCATTCTCCAGTTCGCCTTCGCGGCCGTCGTCGGCGGCCTTGTCGGCGCCTTCAATGACGGCACGGCGCTGCCGATGGCCATCGCCATCGCGGTTGCGAGCATCGCGGGCACGCTCGCGCGTCTCTCCGCGCGCGGCGCATAAGGCGCTGGAATGCAGCCCGGAATGCAGAAAGGCCACTCCCTTTCGGGGAGTGGCCTTTCGCTCCTATCCGCGCCGTTTTTTGTTTTTGGACGCCGATCTCTCGAATTCCGTGAGGGTGTGCAATGCACTGGTCGCCAGGCTCCATTTAGGGTGCCCGCCCTAGGCCGCGGAGCATAGTCGGTTCCTTTTCTTCACGCAAACCCTGCGTCAGGGGGGCGGGGTTGCCCTGCCGGGATAGCGATGGTCTGGTTGCGCCGGGGCGAAAACAGGAGGACGACGATGTTCGCAATAATCAGGACTTCCATGCTGGCCGTGGGCGCTCTCATGCTTGCGCAGGGCGCCGCGCTCGCCGAGCCGCAGCCCGCCAAGGAAATAGAGGCCGCCGCGAAACACGCAGGCTTTGCCGCCGGGTCCGGCGACATCGACGGCGTCCGCACCCATCTCCATCACACGGTGAACTGTCTCGTCGGACCGGAGGGCGAGGGCTTCGCGCCGAAGGAAATGAACCCCTGCAAGGCGCTCGGCAACGGCGCAATCCCGGATACCGAAGACGGGATCACGAAGCAGGGTCTCGAAGCCGCGCTCGAAAAGGCGAACGCCGGCATCGCCGCGAACGACCTCGCCGAGGCCAAGGCACAGGCGATCCAGGCGCAGGGTCTGCTCGACACGCTGAAGTGAGACTTTCCGCGGCCTGACCGCACTGCAACATGGGCCGCGCTTCCCTCGTTTGGGATCGCGGCCCATCGGCGCTAAACTCTGCTCAACAAGAATTCAAAAAGTGAGGAGGGAGAGATGGCGGAATTTGATCTCGTCATTCGCGGCGGCACGGTCGTGGACGGTTCGGGCGGTGCCCCGAAAAAGGCAGATGTCGCAATCGACAAGGGGGTGATCGTCGCAGTCGGCAAGGTCGATGCGAAGGGCAGGGATGAAATCGACGCCGCCGGTCTTCTCGTCACGCCGGGCTGGGTCGACATCCACACCCATTACGATGGTCAGGTGACATGGGACGAGCGCATGACGCCGTCCTCCATCCACGGCTCCACCACCGTCGTCATGGGCAATTGCGGCGTCGGTTTCGCGCCGGTGAAGAAGACCGACCATGACCGTCTGATCCGCCTCATGGAAGGCGTCGAGGATATTCCGGGCGCCGCCCTTCACGAAGGTCTCTCCTGGGAGTGGGAAAGCTTCGGCGACTACATGGACGCGATCGAGAAGCGCCCGCATGACATCGACGTCGCATTGCAGGTGCCGCATGGCGCAGTGCGTGTCTATGTGATGGGCGAGCGCGGTGCGAAGCGCGAAGCTGCAACCGATGCCGAGGTCGCCGAGATGCGCGATATCGTGCGCGATGCGATCAAGGCGGGCGCCATCGGCTTTTCCACCTCGCGCACCGTCGCACATCGCACCTCGGATGGCGATCTGACGCCGACCATCGGCGCCGCCGACAAGGAAATGATGGCGATTGCCGAGGGCCTGAAGGAAGCGGGCGCGGGCGTCCTCCAATGGGTGTCGGACTTCCGCGAGATCGATCACGAGTTTTCGCTGGTCGAAAAGCTGGTCGAGATTTCAGGCAGGCCGCTGAGCTTCTCGCTCGTGCAGGCGGATGTGATGCCGGACCAGTGGCGCGATCTTCTCGGCCGTCTCGACAAGGCGGCGGAGAAGGGGCTGCCCATCAAGGCGCAGGTGCAGGGCCGTCCCGTCGGCCTCATGCTCGGCCTTCAGGGCTCTGTGCATCCTTTTCTCACGCGCCCGAGCTACCGCGCCATCGCGGACAAGCCGCTTGAGGAGCGCGTTGCGATCATGCGCGACCCGGATTTCCGCGCGCAGCTCCTCTCGGAAGACCTTGAGCCCGGCCACCCCTTCCTGAATTCGCTGGCGGGCGCCTACCACAAGATGTTCGATCTCGGCGATCCGCCGAATTACGAGCCCGCGCCGGAAGACAGCATCGGTGCGCGCGCAAAACGCGACGGCCGGAACCCCGACGAGATCGTCTATGACATTCTGACGGCGAATGGCGGGCGGAACTTCCTCTTCTTCCCGCTCCACAACTATTACGACTTCGACCTCGAAAACGCGCTCACCATGATCCGCAACCCGAACACGCTGTTTGGCCTGTCGGATGGCGGCGCGCATGTCGGCGTCATCTGCGATGTCAGCGTGCCGACCTACATGCTCACCCACTGGTGCCGTGACCGTGTTCGCGGCGAGCGTCTCGATCTGCCCTTCGTGGTGAAAAGCCAGACGCGGGACACGGCCGAAGCGATCGGTCTCCTCGACCGCGGCCTTGTCGCGCCGGGCATGAAGGCCGATCTGAACGTGATCGACTTCGAGAAGCTGCGGCTCCTGCCGCCGCACATGGTCTATGACCTGCCGTCGGGCGCGCGCCGGCTGATGCAGGAGGCGGAAGGCTATGTCGCGACAATTGTCAGCGGCGAGGTGATCTACCGCGAGGGCAAGCCGACAGGGGCGCTCCCCGGCAAGCTCGTGCGCGGACACAAGCCTGCGCCGCTCGCGCGCGCGGCAGCGGAATGATGTTGAGGCCGGGCGGACCTACCAGGCCTTGACGAGACCGGGTTCGGGCGCGGCATGGCGTACCGCCATCCGCCGCGCCATTTCCGGTGCTTCCATCTCGAAGAAGGTGGCGGCGCGGGCCGCCAGCGTTTCCCAGCCGGGTTCGGTCGGAAGCCAGTGGCCGCGCTGCGGCAAGGCTTCCACCGGCACGCGCCCTTCATAGAACCCGGCAACGCGATGCGTCACCCAGAGCGGCGTCAGCAGGTCTTTCTCGCCGGTGAGAAACAGCATCGGACAGCACACATCCTGCGGATTGATCCAGGTCGTTCGCTGGCCGTCGACGAACCACCAGCCGATTTCGAGCAGCGCGCGCCCCGATTCCGGGATGAGCTTTTCGTAAAGCAGCTCCGCCTCGCTTTCCGGCATCCCGTTCAGGATGCCGTAGCGCATGGCCTCGAAGGAAGGCAGGTGCGGCTGGCGCCAGAAGCCCCATGATGTGAACTCACGCCGGAAAATCCATATCGAACGCAGGTCGAGGTTCATCGTGCCGGCGATCTGTGCGGGCGCAAGGCCGACCGCGGCACGCACGAGCCCCCGCGCCGCCAGCATCTGCGCCAGGGTGCCGCCCATCGAATGTCCGATCACCAGGGGCTTGCACCCAAGCTTGCCGATTTCACGGGCAATGTCCGCCGCATAATGCACGAGGCTTGCATCGGCAAGCTCAGGATGCGGAACGCTTCCCGGTTCCATATCGTGATGGCGCAGCGTCGGAACGATCACCCTGTAGCCACGATCCTCGAAGAATGCGCGAAAGCCGTCCCAGACATGCGGACGGCTCCACATGCCGTGAATGAGCATCACGACAGGCGCTTCCTCGCTGATCCTTGTCTGCGGCTTTCCCGCCATCTAGCACCCGGCCGTTGTGAAGTTCTCGCTACGTATGCGGATTTGTTCCGGAGGGCCGATTTGCAGTCCCCCGAATCCCCGGCTCAAGTTAACGCAGGAAGGTCTTACGAAATCGCGAACGCCGCGCCGGGGGGAGACGTGCAGCCCCTTGAAACGCCCCGATATTCGCGTCACTCTCGATTTGTCGGCGCCCCGTGCGCCCGAGGTCTGAAATCAAATCGAGGCATTCGATCATGAGCGATACGCGCAGGAAGCGTGGGACAACGGCGGGCCGCAAGAAATCCCTCCAGAGCAAGACGGCGTCGCGCCGCGCGGGTACGGTTCCCGCCACCGAAACCACACCCCCGTTGAGCGGGGCTGAACTCGCGGTTCGCGCCAGCAGCAAGCCGGCCGCGAAGAAGACGGCGGCAAAGAAGACGCCCGCGAAAAAGGCCGCCGCAAAGAAAGCCCCGGCGAAGAAGGCGCCAACCAGGGCTGCGCCTAAAACGGCTGCTCCGAAAAAGACGGCTGCCAAGAAGGCCGCCACCGGCAAGACTGCGGCGAAGAAGCCCGCAGCAAAAAAAGCCGCCGCCCCCAAGGCAGCAAAGAAGAAATCCGCAAAGAAGCTTTCGCCTGAAAAGGCAAAGCTGAAACAGCAGCTCGAAAAGCAGGTCGCCCGGCTTTCCAAGGAAGTCGACAAGGCGGAGAAGGAAGCAAAGAAGGCGCTGAAGGATACCGAGAAGCGCTATTCCAAGGTTCTGAAGCAGCTCAAGGCCGACCGTGCGCGTCTGCGCTCCCGCGTCGCGGATCTTGCCAAGCAGGGCGAAGGAGCCTTTGACGAGCTGAAGGGCGGCGTCGAGGGGGCCTACAAGGAATTGTCGGACGCGGTGCTCCGCGCCTACGGGCATTTCCGCTGAGGCCATTCACGAAAGCAAATCTGCTGAAAAGGCGTGGGGCTCTACCCCGCGCCTTTTTCTTTGCGTCTTGCGGTTCAGACCTTCATGGGGCCTACTTCGCGCCAAAGAAACCGGAGAAAATTCACCTGCAGGAGGGGAAATCACATGAACCGCGTACTCGCCCACACGGGCGCAAAATATCCCGTCGTCCAGGCGCCGATGGGCTGGATTGCCCGTTCGCAGCTTGCTTCCGCCGTCTGCGAGGCCGGCGGTCTCGGCATCATCGAAACCTCATCGGGCGAGACGGAAGCCTGCAAGGCTGAAATCCTGAAGATGCGTGAACTCACCGCCGCACCTTTCGGCGTCAACCTGCCGATCCGCTTTCTGAAGGACGATGCCATGCTCCGCTTCGTCTGCGATGCGGGCGTGAAATTCGTGACCACCTCGGCGGGCAGCCCTGCGAAGTTCATCGCGCCGCTCCATGATGCGGGCATCACCGTCTATCACGCGGTCCCCACCGTCGATGCGGCGATGAAATGCGTCGATGCCGGTATCGACGGCCTCGTCGTCGAGGGCACGGAAGGCGGCGGCTTCAAGAACCCGGAAGAGGTGGGCACGCTGGTCCTGCTGCAAGCGATCCGCGCGAAATCCGATATCCCGATGATTGCGGCAGGCGGCATCTGCGATGGCCGGGGCATGGCGGCCGCCTTCGCGCTCGGCGCCGAAGCCGTGCAGATGGGAACCCGCTTCGTGAGTTGCGCCGAGAGCCCGGTGCACCAGAACTATAAGCAGGCGATCGTCGATGCGAAGGAAACCGGCACCTATGTGCTGAACAAGAAGTCGACGCCCTGCATCCGCGCCCTGAAGACGGAGCGCACCGCCCATATCCATGAAGAAGGGCTGATGCCGCCCGATACCTTCACCCGCATCCTCGATCTCTATTTCGGCGGCGACATGGAAGCCGCCGTCGGCCTTGCGGGCGAGACGGCGGGCCTCATCACCGAAGTGAAGACGGCAAAGGAAATCATCGACGGCACGATTTCCGAATTCTTCGCCATCGCATCGCGCATGGGCGCGCTCGCGGACGCCCGTAACTTCGGCTGAGGCTGGCAACCGGAGCGTTTCCAGGCAAAGTGCTTTTGTTGAACTCGGCGTCGGGCGGTTTGCCGTCCGGAAACGCGACCAGACAAATCAATGCAGAATGCGCGGCATCGCCTCGGGAAAAGGCGATGCCGGTGCATTCGTGTTGCCGAGGACGAGCCCCGCCGCCGAAAGTGCCAGCGCCAGTCTTTGTGCCGGTGCCCAGATCGGCGAAGCGCCGCAAGGCGCCGCAACCCAGGCCGGGTCAAGCGTTGCGCGCGGGTTCGTGCCCTGCCGCTGTAACGCCGCCACGAAATTGAGAACACGCACCTCGTCGCTCGTCAGCACGCGCCAGCGCGGGCAGGGGATCGAGAGCGGCCGCTGCACCGTCCGTGTCAGCGCGCCTGCAAGCTCCGCCACCATCGCCGCACCCCCCGGCAGGTCCAGTGCGTCGAAGGCCCGCTGCAGCAGTATCGAGCGTTCCGCGCCTTCGTCCGACACGCGCCACTGCACACGCAGGCTCCAGACGAGAAACTGCTCCGCGAAGCCGAGTTCGCAAAGCGGCTGGTCCGGCGCATAGCCCTGCGCCGGTTTGGCGGAAAACATGTCGAGCTTGGCCTCTGCGGTTTTCATGGGGGCGTCTCCTTGTGGGGGCTTTGAACCGGGAGATCGAGCCTGCATTAGTTGCGAATGATTATCAACAGCAAAATTGGCGGGTGTCCCTCCCGCGTCATTTCGCCCGCATCGGACCCCGCACCCGATAATGCCGGCGCAGGTCGCTGCTTCGCCCGTGAAAGCGAAGCGCGCGAAATCGCGTCGCGCATGACAAGCTGACACACGCCGATACGCGAGTGTGCCCACGGGATTTTTGTGAAGTTTCACTGTGCTGCGATTGACAGCGGGGCGCATGGCGATTACTTCTCGCGTCGAACGCAATCGCACGTGCCACTGGCCAGCTCAGGTTATGTAACGGCGTACGCGTCTCTTTGGACAATTTCGGCGGCATGCCTTTGTAGAGGCATCGTTGGTTTACCTCCGCCGGGTTTCGAGGGAGATTGCATATGTCCGGTTCCAGTCTGAGGGGCTGACGCCCCGGATCAAGCCGAGCACGTCCTTTGCCCTTACCGGCAGTTGAAGACGCGCAAGTCGGGCGAGCGATCGCAGCCCGGCATCGGAACTCGTCAGGGGTTCCTTCGTGGAACCCGCCAGCGTTCATCCACGCATGACATATTCATTGGCCCCGGCGCGCGAGAGCATGGCTTCTCCGTCCGGCAAGCCAGGTCCATCTACTGGTTGGGGAGAGGCACTTAATGTCCGAATCCAATGCCCTCTTCCAATTGGGGAGCGACTTGAATCGCGATTCAAGCAAGACCCAGGCGGAAGTTCTCGAGTTTCCTGTTCACGTTGCCGGCACGGCGGCAGAGCGATGCACGTCGTCCGACGAGCGCACTGACTTTTTCATCGAGCGCGATGGAAAGCGGTTCGCGGGCACGCATCTCATCATCGATCTGATCGGCGCGAGCCGTCTGGACGATCTTGCGCATATCGAAGCGACGCTGCGCCGTTGCGTCGATGTATCGAAGGCGACACTGCTGCACATCCACCTCCATCACTTCACGCCGAATGGCGGCGTGTCGGGCGTGGCCGTGCTTTCGGAAAGCCACATCTCGATCCATAGCTGGCCCGAGGCCGACTATGCCGCGCTCGACGTCTTCATGTGCGGCGAAGCCGAACCGCATAACGCGATCGAGGTTCTGCGCGAAGCCTTCCAGCCCTCCGACATTCGTGTGGGAGAGCACCTGCGCGGCGAGGACATGGTTTGATGGCGGCCGACGTTCCTCAAGGCCGCTGGGTGGTTGAAACCCTCTATGAGAAAGAGGGTTTCACTTGCGCCTTTCGCGCCGACAAGGTGCTCTACGAAGAAGAGACCGGCCAGCAGCATCTCGTGATCTTCGAAAACGATCTCTTCGGCCGGATGATGGCGCTCGACGGCATCACCCAGGTGACGGAGCGTGACGAGTTCATCTATCACGAGATGATGACCCATGTGCCGATCCTGGCGCATGGAAGGGCGAAACGTGTCCTCATCATCGGCGGCGGTGATGGCGGCATCCTGCGCGAGGTCATCCGTCATCCCGGCATCGAGCATGTGACGATGGTCGAGATCGATCCGGCGGTGACCGATTTCTGCAAGAAGCAGTTGCCGCAGATCTCGGCCGGGGCCTTCGACGATCCGCGCCTCAATCTCGTCTTCGCCGATGGTGCGAAGTTCGTTGAGGAATCGGCAGACAGCTTCGACGTCATCATCGTGGACTCGACGGACCCCATCGGACCCGGCGAAGTCCTCTTCCGCGAAGAGTTCTATCGCGCGGCCCATGCGCGGCTCACGCCCGGCGGCGTCATTGTCACGCAGAACGGCGTCCCCTTCATGCAGGGCGATGAATTGCGCGGCACGATGGAAAAGTTCCGCCGCCTCTTCAAGGTGGCTTCCTGCTACCTCGCCACCATTCCGACCTATGTCGGCGGTCCGATGGCGATGGGCTGGGGCACGGATGACGAAACGCTGAAATCCGTTCCCGTCGAGGAACTGACGCGCCGCTACGAAGCCGCAGGTCTCGTCACGCGCTATTACACGCCGGGAGTCCACAAGGCGGCCTTCGCGCTGCCGCGCTACGTGGAAGCGCACGTCCTTCCCTGATCGCGCAAATCAGAGCGATGCGTAGGCCGCGGCGATGATCGCATTGGCCCGCGCATCGCCCGCAAGCTCCGGTCCCATCTGGTTCATCACATAGGAAATGGCGAGGCCCGCTTTCGGGTCCGCCATGCCGAAGGAGCCGCCCCAGCCGGAATGTCCGAAGGCCTCGTCATTGGGCCCGTAGAGCCCGCCCACATTGAGGATGTAGCCCGCGCCCCAGCGCGACGGCATGTTGAGCACTTCGTCATGCCCCTCGATCTGCAGCGTCGTCATGGCGCGGATGGTTTCCGGCTTCACCAGTCTCTTGCCCTCGATCGTGCCGTCGCCCGCCAGCGCGCCATAGACGCGCGCAATCGCGGCGGCTGTGCCTTGTCCGTTGGCGGATGAAAGTTCGGCGCCGCGCCAGAAGCGTTCGTTCGGCACGGTTGCGTTGGGCGCGGGGTTTCCGAGCGCTGCCATTTGCGAGGCATTGAGCGTCGAAGGGTCGATGCTGCCCGGCTTCTTCGCCGGGATCATTTCCGCGACGCGCGCATCTTCGGAAACGGGCAAACCGATATGGAAGTCGATGCCGAATGGTTCGGCCACTTCCTCGCGAAAGAACGTGCCGATGCTCTTGCCGCTGACGCGCCGCACGACTTCGCCCGCAAGAATGCCGACCGTCAGCGCGTGATAGCCGGAGCGCGAGCCGGGCGTCCACATCGGCGCCTGCGCGGCAAGCCGCACCGCCATCAGCTCATGGTTGCACATCTCTTCGCTTGTCGTCGGCACTGCCGGTCCGCAAAGACCCGCCTGATGCGACAGCATCTGGCCCACGGTGATATCGCCTTTCCCCTCGGCGACGAATTCCGGCCAGTGCTTTGAAACCTTGTCCTCATAGGACATGAACCCGCGTTCCACGAGCATGCCGCAGACAAGGGCGCCCATTCCCTTCGTCGTGGACCAGACATTGGCGAGCGTGTTGCGTTTCCACGGCTTCGCACCTGCAGCATCCGTATGGCCTGCCCAGAGGTCGGCCACGGGTTCGCCCCTGAAGATAACGGCGGCGGAAGCACCGGCCTCGCCCAGCGTCGCGAAATTCGCGGCAAAAGCATCGCGCACAGGTTCGAAACCCTTGGCGCAGCTTCCGTGAATCTCGATATCGGCAATCTTCGTGTCGGCCATGATGGACGTTCCCCCCTGTTGCCGCCGCTTCCCGGCGATCTGTTTGCGGATCAGTGATAGCACTCTCGGCAATGCACAGCCACCGCGCGGCGTTTTGCATCTGCGAAGTAACCTTTCTGCCCGTGTCTGCTGCATGGAATTGACACGAATCACAGAAATGCCTTAGCTCAATGCAATGGTTTTTTTGTCCGATTTGGTAATGAATTCCGTCTACGGAATACCGAAAAGGGGGGTGGGATGGCTGATTTGGATCGCAACATCCGGGGCGCGGATGTGTTTCAGGGCTTTGCTCGCATGGAGCCGGATGCGCGAACGGATAGCGCGTTTCAGGACATTGAGACTGTAAGCAAGGTGGAGATGCTGCTCGTCGGTTCGGGCGGGCTTATGTCCGCCGCGATTGTCGCGCTTGGACTCTGGAAGCTGGTTGAGCTCGTCGCCTGATCGGCCTCAGCCGGGTTTTTCCGAGCGGCCTCAGCCGAGTTTCTCCGAAGAAACAACAATTCCGTCCGCATCGGCATAGAGCCATTCGCCGGGCGCGATCGTCACACCCGCGAAGCTCACCGCGACATCTGTTTCGCCAAGGCCGCGCTTGTCGCTCCGTTTGGGATGCGCCGCGAGCGCCTTCACGCCGATGGCGCATTCGGCGAGTTCAGCCGTATCGCGCACACAGCCATAAACCACCACACCGGCCCAGCCGTTCTTTTCCGCGAGCTTGCCGAGATTGCCGCCGAACAGGGCGTAGTTGAGGGCGCCGCCGCCATCGACCACGAGTACGCGGCCGCCGCCCGGGCTTTCCACGGCCTCGCGGACCTTGCTGTTGTCGTCTGGAACTTTCAGCGTCGCCACTGGCCCGCAAAAGCCGATTCTGCCGCCATAGTCGCGAAAAAGGGAATCCGCGTGCCGGACGAGGTCCGGATAGTCGTCGGAAAGATCGGTCGTGGCGGGTATGGTCGTCGAGGTCATCTGAGGTTTCCCTAGCGGCAGCGCAGGTGATTTACCGCGTCCTGCACTTTTTGTCTCGCCCTGTCTTTCGGGTGGCGCGCCCCTTCTTTGAGGCGGTTCCACCTGCCTGGAAAACGGGCTAGGCTTTCTCATCGGTATCCGGAATTCAAGGCCGGAGCGCCCTTTCTTGAGGGAGGAGGGTGGCCGGCGGGGAGGTAAAAATGGCACTGGCATATGATGCGCAGGAAGCCGAAGGCCCTGTAGTGGCCATTCTCGGCGCGGGCGTTGCGGGCATCTGCACCGCGATCAAGCTCAAGGAAAAGGGTTTCACCAACTTCACGATCTACGAGAAGGCGAGTGAGATCGGCGGCACTTGGCGCGAGAACACCTATCCGGGTTGTTCCTGCGATGTACCGCTGCACATGTATCAATATTCCTTCGACATGCGGCCGACCTGGACGAAGAAGTATGTCTTCGCCGCCGACATCAAGGCCTATCTCGAATCCGTTGTCGACAAATACGGGCTGCGCGGTCACATCCGTTTCAACACGGAAATCGACGACGCGGCCTTCGACGAACAGACGGGCATGTGGACGTTGAAGTCGGGCGAGCGGACATTCGAGGCGAATGTCATGGCGGCAGGCACGGGCCAGCTTCACCGTCCCGCCTGGCCGGACATTCCGGGCCGCGAAACATTCAAGGGCGACAACTGGCACTCCGCGCAGTGGAACCATGCGGTCGATTTGAAGGGCAAGCGTATCGCCGTCATCGGCAATGGTGCGAGTGCCATTCAGTTCGTGCCGGAGATCGCGAAGGAAGCAGGCAGCGTCACCATCTTCCAGCGGTCGGCAAGCTGGGTGCTGCCGCGCCCGCAGCGTGAGTTCTACGGTTGGGAAAAGGCGCTCTACAGGGCGCTCCCCTGGACCATCAATATTCAGCGCTGGAAAACATACTGGTTCGGCGAGCTTCTCTACCGCACCTTCCACACCTCCGGCGACAAGCTGAAGGAGGCCGCCATCGAGGAGATGAACCTCCATGTGTCGGACCCCGAGAAGAAGCGCAAGCTGACCCCGGACTACGAGCCGGGCTGCAAGCGTGTCCTCTTCGCGAATGACTGGTGGCCCGCAATGGGCATGGATCATGTCGACGTCGTCACCGACGGCATTTCGCAGATCACCCCTTCGGGCGTCCGCACGCAGGACGGCACGGAGCGCGCGTTCGACATCATCGTCTACAGCACGGGCTTCGACACGACGCACTTCCTCGGGCCGATGACCATGAAAGGCCTCGCGGGCCGTGACCTTAAAGAGGCGTGGAAGACGGGCGCAGAGGCCCATCACGGCATGACCGTTTCGGGCTTCCCGAATTTCTTCATGCTCTACGGGCCGAACACCAATCTCGGTCACAACTCGATCATCTTCATGATCGAGTGTCAGGCGAACTACATCGCGCAATGCGTCGAGAAGCTGAAGAAGGATAATCTTCTCTATCTCGATGTGAGGCCCGAAGCGCAGCGCGCCTCGAACGAAAGCGTGCAGGCGGACAATGCCAACTCGGTTTTCGCCTCCGGCTGCACGAGCTGGTACAAGACCGAGAGCGGCAAGGTCACCAATAACTGGGCGAACTACACCTTCAAATACTGGTGGCGGACGCGCCACCCGGACTTCAACGAGTTCACGCTTCGCTCGCGGACAGCGAGTGCGCAGGGTGCGGCGGCGGCGGGCGGCATGCAGGCCGCGGCCGCCGACTAGAACGCGGCGGACTGAACCGGAAAGCGGGGATTGTTATTTTCGTTTTCCGGCTTATCCCCGCCACCTGCATCGAAACGAACAGGAGCCGGTTCAGCAATGAACCGGCTCTTTTCTTTGTGACGGTTTGGTGACGTTTCGATGACAGTCGGCCTGTTTTCGGGCCATTTATCCCCGCTCACGCCATCAATTCGCGCACCGTTTCTGCCGTGAAAGCGTCCGCGGGCATGAAGGATTCGATGACGAGTTCGGAGAAGGTAATGTCCACCGCCGTTCCGAAAACGGTCGTCGCGGTGAAGAAGGAAAGCGTGCCCGCATCGCTTTTCAGTTTCAACGGAACGATCAATCCTCCGTACTCTGAATTATATCCTTCGCCGGGTTTCCGGCCGCCCGGATAGGCTTCGAGTTCCCTCACGAGCTCGATCAGGCCTGCATCATTCGTCGCGTCGATCTGCTGTTGCAGGCGCTCGAAAATATGCGCGCGCCACTCGCCGAGGTTTTCGATGCGCCCTCCAAGCCCCTGCGGATGAAGGCTCAGTCGCAACACATTGACCGGCGGCTGGAGAAGTTCCTCCGGGATACCCGCAAGAAAGAGCTGTAGCGCCGCGTTCCCCGCAACGAGATTCCAGTGCCGGTCCACGGCGATGGCAGGGAAGGGTTCATGCGATGCAAGCACGAGATCGACCGCGCGCCGGGCCGCGGCGGCATCGGGGCTGTCGAGCCGCGTTTCCGAATAGACGGGTGCGTAGCCCGCCGCGAGCAGAAGCATGTTCCGCTCACGGAAAGGAACATCGAGAAGCTCCGCCAGATGAAGCAGCATCTGGCGGCTGGGTTTCGACCGGCCTGTTTCGAGAAAACTCAAATGCCGCGCGGAAATTTCGGCATCACACGCAAAGGCAAGCTGGCTCAGCCGCCGCCGCTGACGCCAATCGCGCAGTATCTCGCCCACGGGCTGTGTCTGTATGTTCATGGGAAAAAGCTACGCTTGTGCGGGAGGCGAGGCAATTACCTCGGGCGTAAGAGGAACGGCACCGGAGCGCAAAAAAGGGCCGCCGGTTTCCCGGCAGCCCTGATCTTCGCAAGAAGCAGTAGACGGATGAATTAGTCCGCCGACTTCTTGAACTGCGCGCTTTCGGTCGAGTCGCCGAGCGCCGTCGTGGAGCTTTCGCCGCCGCCAGCCGCGAGGCTGACCATGTCGAAATAGCCCGTGCCGACTTCACGCTGATGGCGGGTCGCCGTATAGCCGTCCTTCTCCGCGCCGAACTCGGCCTGCTGCAGTTCGGAGTAGGCACCCATGCCGCGATCGCGGTAGCCACGGGCGAGTTCAAACATGCCGTAGTTGAGCTGGTGGAAGCCGGCCAGCGTGACGAACTGGTACTTGTAGCCCATCGCCGCGATTTCCTTCTGGAAGGTCTCGATCGTCGCCTTGTCGAGATTGGCTTCCCAGTTGAAGGAAGGCGAGCAGTTATAGGCGAGGAGCTGGTCGGGATATTCCTTCTTCACCGCTTCGGCGAAGCGCTTGGCGTCGTCGAGGTTCGGCTTGGAGGTTTCCCACCACAGAAGGTCTGCATAAGGCGCGAAGGCGAGGCCGCGCTTGATGCAGTGGTCGACACCCATGCCGGGCTTCAGGCGGTAGAAGCCTTCGACGGTGCGGCCCGCGTCGAAATCGATGAACTCGTGATCGCGCTCGTCGATGTCGGAGGTGATGAGGTTCGCGGATTCGGCGTCGGTACGCGCCATGATGAGCGTCGGCGTGCCCATGACGTCGGCGCCGAGGCGCGCGGCGTTGAGGTTGCGCTCATGTGCGCGGGTCGGGATCAGAACCTTGCCGCCGAGATGGCCGCACTTCTTTTCCGAGGCGAGCTGGTCTTCGTAGTGAACGCCAGCGGCGCCCGCTTCGATGTACGCCTTCATGATTTCGAAGCAGTTGAGCGGGCCGCCGAAGCCGGCTTCCGCGTCTGCGACGATCGGCAGGAACCAGTCACGCTTCGCGCCGCCTTCCGAGTGCTCGATCTCGTCGGCACGCTTCAGCGTCTTGTTGATCTTCTTCGCAAGCTCGGGGCCCGAGTTCGCCGGATAGAGCGACTGGTCGGGATAGGTCGTGCCGGCGGTGTTCGCGTCGGCGGCAACCTGCCAGCCCGAGAGATAGATCGCCTTGAGGCCCGCACGCGCCATCTGCATGGCCTGGTTGCCCGAAAGGGCGCCCAGCGAATGCACATAGTCGGTCGTGTGCAGCAGATCCCAGAGCTTGTTCGCGCCGCGATTGGCGAGCGTGTACTCGATGGGGAAGGAACCGCGCAGCTTCTCAACGTCTTCGACGCTGTAGTTGCGCTTCACATTGTCGAAGCGGCCCTTGGGCGCGCTCGGGATGATGTCGTAAAAGGTCTTGCTCATGGAATGCTCCTGGGATGCGGAGGGTGGTTTCGGTCAGGCTTCGTTTTCAAGGATGAGGCGATAGGCCGGCAACGTCAGGAACTCCTCGCATTCCTGTGCCTTGGTCATTTCCGAGAAGAGGCTGATCGCCTGCTCGAAGTGACCGGAAGTCCAGCGCTCTTCGCCAAGCGTTTCGCGCAAGGTCTTCATTTCGTCGGCGAGCACTTCGTCGAAGAGCTCCGGCGTCACCTTGCGGCCGTCGCTGAGCGATGCGCCGTGATAGATCCACTGCCAGATCTGCGTCCGGCTGATCTCGGCCGTGGCAGCGTCTTCCATCAGATTGTAGAGCGGCACGGCGCCGCGGCCGCCGAGCCAGGCTTCGATATACTGAACGCCAACGCGGCAGCATTCGCGCATGCCGTCTTCGCTGCGCTCGCCCTTGTGGGGTTCGAGCAGTTCTTTCTGGCCGACATTCACGTCCTGGCGCTGACGGGCGAGCTGGTTCGGGCCTTCGAGTTTGCCGAAGACTTCCATCGCGACTTTCACGAGATCGGGATGCGCGACCCATGTGCCGTCATGACCGTTCTTTGCTTCGCGCTCCTTGTCGGCGCGTACCTTGTTGAAGGCAGCCTCGTTTGCGGCATCGTCACCCTTCACGGGGATCTGTGCGGCCATGCCACCCATCGCGAAGGCGCCGCGCTCGTGACAGGTCTTCACGAGAAGGAGCGAATAGGCATTGAGGAAGGCATCGCCCATCACGACCTGCGCGCGGTCCGGCAGGATGAAGTTCGGGTTTTTGCCGAGCCGCTTGATGTAGCTGAAGATGTAGTCCCAGCGGCCGCAATTGAGGCCGACAATGTGGTCCTTCAGCTCGTAAAGAATTTCGTGCATCTCGAAGGCGGCGGGCAGCGTCTCGATGAGCACAGTCACCTTGATGGTGCCGTTCTTGATGCCGAGCATCTTCTGCGCTTCGACGAAGATGTCGTTCCAGAGACGCGCTTCCTTGTGGCTCTCCATCTTCGGCAGATAGAAATAGGGGCCGGAACCGGATGCGATCTGCTTCTTTGCATTGTGGAAGAAGTAGAGGCCGAAGTCGAAGATGCCGCCGGACATCGGCTGGCCGTCGATCTCGACATGCGCTTCTTCGAGATGCCAGCCTCGCGGACGAACGATAAGCGTCGCCGGCTTCTCGATCACGTCGTAATGCTTCCCGTTCGCTTCGTCGGTGAAGCCGATCGACTTGTCCCAATAGGCCTTCATGTTGATCTGGCCGCCGATCATGTTGTCCCATGTCGGCGCGGCCGCGTCCTCGAAGTCGGTCATGTAGGACTGCGCACCGGAGTTGAGCGCGTTGATGACCATTTTGCGGTTGTCGACGGGGCCGGTGATCTCGGTGCGGCGGTCGAGCAGATCCTTCGGGATCGGCGCGACCTTCCAGTCGCCTTCGCGAACATTCTTTGTCTCGGGAAGAAAGTCCGGCAGTTCACCAGCATCGAATTTCTTCTGCCGTTCGGCGCGGAGGCCAAGCAGCTCACGGCGGCGGGCACCGAACTTGCGCTCAAGGTCGGCCACGAAGCCGATCGCCTCCGGCGTCAGGATGGTCTCATAGCCCGGCTTCATCGCGCCCTTGACGGTGATGCCCTCGGCAATAGTCGTGGCTGCTGCCTTGCTCATGCTCGCTCGCCTCCGTAATCGGAATCTCTGGGGGTTCTGTTGCGCGAGGTCATACAGGCTCGACAGCCGCTTGTCCAATATTTACTAAGTCATTGAAAATATTGAAGTAAAGAACTTCACAAGATTCCTGTGCGATTCTGTTGAAAATGTAAATATTGTAAATTACAGTGCCCTGAACTGCCTTATTGGAAGGCAATTTTTCAAAGGTTGCCGCATGGCTTCGGAGAAAAAAGTCTTTGCCGGTCCGCGCGTTAGGCGTCTTCGCCGCGAAAAGGGGCTGACCCAGGCGCGCATGGCCGCCGACCTCGGCATTTCGGCAAGTTACCTTAATCTGATCGAGCGGGATCAGCGTCCTGTCTCTGTCCAGGTGCTGCTCAAGCTTGCTGAAGTCTATGACGTGGAGCTTCGCTCGCTAGGGGGCGACGATGAAGCGCAGGCGCTGACGGTCCTCCGCGAGGTCTTTTCGGACCCGCTTTTTCGCGATGCGGGCCTCACTACTCAGGATTTGCGCGAAATCGCGGCGGCGAGCCCGGCAACGGCGGATGCGATCTCGAACCTCTACCGCGCCTATCAGGAGAGCGTGACCAACGGCTCGATGCTTGCGGAGCGTCTGGCAGACCGCGACATGCTGGACGGCGCGGAGGCGCCGGGCCTGCCGCTCGAAGAAGTTCGCGACTTCATCAACAGCCGGAACAATCACTTCCCCGAATTGGACGATGCAGCGGAGAGGCTCTATGCGAGCGCCGGCATAGGTTCGGAAGAGCCTTACGTGGCACTCAGGACAGTGCTGCGCGACCTTCATGGCGTCTCGACACGCATCGCTCCTGCCGATCTCATGCCGCATGAACTCAGGCGCTACGACCGTCACCGGCAGACGATCTTCCTCTCCGAACTTCTGGACCAGCCGGGCCGGTCGTTTCAGCTTGCCTATCAGCTCGGCTATTTCGAGCAGTCCCGCGCCATCGAGGACATTGTCGAGAGCTCTGGCCTTGAAAGCGAGGAAGCGCAAAGACTTTGCCGTGTGGCGCTCGCGAATTACTTCGCCGCCGCGTTGCTGATGCCCTATGGGCCTTTCCACAAGACCGCGGAGGCGACGCACTACGACATCCGCCTGCTGGGGCGCCGCTTCGGCACCAGCTTCGAGCAAGTCTGCCATCGCGTCACCACGTTGCAGCGTCCGGGCGCGCGGGGCATCCCCTTCTTCCTCATTCGCGTAGACAATGCGGGCAATGTCTCGAAGCGTTTCTCGGCTGCGGGTTTTCACTTCGCCCGTTTCGGGGGAACGTGCCCGCGCTGGAACGTGCATGATGCGTTCCGCGTGCCGGGCGAGGTCTACACGCAGGTCGTGCAGATGGAAGATGGTACGCGTTATTTCTCCATCGCGCGTACGGTGAGCCGCGCGGGTTCCGGTATCGGTGTGCCGGGCGATCAGTATGTGGTGGGGCTTGGCTGCGAAATCGCCCATGCGCGCAAGATCGTCTACAGCCAGGGCTACGATCTCGATGACGAGCGGGCTGCCATGCCCATCGGCGTCAATTGCAGGCTTTGCGAAAGACTGGACTGCTCACAGCGCGCCTTCCCGCCGCTGAAGCATCGCCTGACGGTGCAGGATCATGTGCGCGGCATCTCGCCCTTTGGCGTTCCGGTGCGCTAGAGCCCGAGCAATACCCTCACGCTATATGCAAAAGCAGCAAGGGCAGCAACGCTCGCAAGCCAGATGGCGGCGAACCAGAGAAGCTTCTTCCCCCCGCGCGGCTCTTTCTCACTCATGCTCATGATGGGCGTAGCCGCCTTCGGCACTCGCCTTGCCGTGGAACACGCTGTAGGCGTAGATGGTGTAGATGAGCACCATCGGCAGCACCACCGCGACGCCCACCATCGCAAAGATTACGCTTGAGCGCGGAGCGACCGCATCCCAGACCGTCACAGAAGGCGGAATGATGTTCGGGTAGAGGCTGATTGCGATGCCACCAAGACCTAGAATGAACAGCCCGACGGACGACAGGAAAGGCAGAAGCTCGCGCCGCGAAAAGATCGACCAGAAGAGAGTGGCGGCGAGAGCGAGCGTGAGCAGCGGTATCGGCGAGAGATAGAGCAGGTTCACGCCGCCGAACCAGCGATCCGCTATCGCGGGGCGAAGCAGCGGCGTCATCACGCTGACGGCCGCCATTGCGACCAGCATGCCGCTCCCAAGGATGATGGCCGCGCGTTGCGCCCATTCCTGTATTTCGCCTTCGGTCTTGTAGATCACCCATGTGGCGCCGAGCAGGCCGTATCCCATCACTACACCAATTCCCGTCAGGATGGAGAAGGGTGTAAGCCAGTCGAACATGCCGCCTACGTAGCGGAGGTTTTCCACCTCGACGCCTTGTACCAAAGCGCCAAGCAATACGCCTTGCATGAACGCGGCGATAAGAGAACCCCAAAAAAAGGAACGGTTCCAGAGGTGCGTACTCGTATGTGCCTGGTGCCGGAATTCGAAGGTGACCCCCCGAAAGATCAGGGCAAAGAGCATCGCCATGACCGGAATGTAAAAGGCGGGGAGGGCGATTGAATAGGCGGCGGGGAAGAAGACGAGAAGGCCGCCACCCCCGAGAATAAGCCACGTCTCGTTGCCGTCCCATATCGGCGCGATGGAGTTGATCATTGTGTCGCGCGCTTTCTCGTCGGGCGCGAAGGGAAAGAGAATGCCGACGCCCAGATCGAAGCCGTCGAGCACGACATACATGAGGATCGCGGCGCCGATAATGCCACCGGAAATGATCGCGAGCGTTTCCATGATGCGCCTCTCCTATTCCGCCGGAACGACGAGGCCGGGGCGGGCGCCCCGGATCGCCTCGGGCGTTTCTTCCGTTTCCCTCGTTTTGAGGGGGTCGGGGCCCTTTCGGACGAGCTTTGAGAGATAATAGAGATAGGCGCCGAAAAGGCCGCCATAGACGATGAGAAAGATGATTAGCGTCGTCGCGACCGATGCGCCGGTTACGGACGGCGAGAAACTGTCTTCCGTCCGCATCGCACCATAGACCGTGTAGGGCTGTCGTCCGACTTCGGTCACGAACCAGCCAGACAGCGTCGCGACGAAGCCCGCAGGCGTCAGCACAACGGCAAGACGCTTGAGCCAGCGCGCGTCGTAAAGTGTGCCGCGCCAACGTGCATAGGCGCCCCAGAGCCCCAGCGCGAGAAACAGGAAACCAAGCCCGACCATGACGCGGAAGGACCAGAAGACGATGCCCACCGGCGGCTGGTCTTCGACCGGTACTTCCTTGAGCCCCGGCACAACCCCCGACGGGCTGTGCTTCAGGATAAGGCTCGACGCCCAGGGGATCGATAGTTCGAGATGGTTCTTCTGCAGTTTCTGGTCCGGCATGGCGAAAATGTGAAACGGCGCATGGGATTGCGTTTCCCAGTTGCCTTCCATCGCTGCCACTTTCATTGGCTGATGTTCGAGCGTGTTCAGGCCATGCTGATCGCCGAGAAATATTTGCAGCGGTGCGAGAACGAGGACGGCCCACATGGCCACCGAAAAGGCCTGCCGCGCAACCTCCCGATGGCTGCCGGCGAGAAGATAGAAGGCCGATATGCCGGAGACGACGAGCGATGAGGTGAGGTACGAGGCGGTTGTCATATGCATGAGCCGCCATGGAAATGACGGATTGAAGATGACCGCAAGCCAGTCATCGACGACATATTGGCCGTCGACAAAGCTCGCTCCCGCAGGCGTCTGCATCCAGCTATTGGCGGAGAGAATCCAGAAAGCCGAAATCATTGTGCCGATAGCGACCAGACATGTGGCCAGAAAGTGAAGGCGCGGACCGACCTTTTTCCAGCCGAACAGCATGATTCCGAGAAAGCCGGCCTCAAGGAAGAATGCCGTCAAAACCTCGAATCCGATCAACGGTCCGAGCACCGGGCCCGTGATGCGCGACCATTCCGACCAGTTTGTACCGAATTGGTAGGAGAGGACGAGGCCGGAGACGACCCCCATGCCGAAGGTGAGGGCGAAAATCTTGACCCAGAAACGATAGAGAACGAGCCAGACTTCATTGTTCGAGCGCAGATATCTTGCCTCGAAGAAAACAAGAAAACCGGCCAACCCGATCGTCAGTGTCGGGAACAGAATATGAAAGGAGACAGTGAAGGCGAATTGAAGTCGGGCAAGAATTTCGACATCGAGCGGTGGCATGGCACGTCTCCTCCATCATCGAAGGTGATTGTGCAAGCATACACTGTAGCCCGCCGCGTCAACAGGCCTAAAGGGTGCAGCGAAACGCCCCGCGGCGAAACGGCACACAAATTTCGAATGGATATGGATCACACGAAGATTCAGCGGATCACACGATTAGCCGGAAAGTTGAGATCGATGCTCATCTTGCTGTCCGGTGTGTGCTTGCGAGCGCGGACGATATCGAGAGAGCCGCCATGCAACTCCATCACCTTGCGCGTGAGAGAAAGCGCGAGGCTTTCCTCGCGCGGCGCGCTGCTGTCTTCGGCGCTCACGAAGGGGTCGTCTATCGTCTCGAAATCGGGCAAGGCATCAAGTTCCATCTGAATGACCTTCGGATCGCGAACCTCGTTCAGCCTCACATGTATCCCGCGACTATCCTCACCCAGGGTAAGGCGGATGGTCGAGCCCCGATGGGCGCAATGAATCGCTTCCGCGATCAGACGGAAAAGGCCCTGTCTCAACCTGCGTGCGTCTCCGCGCAGACCCGGAAGACGGTCAGGGCAATCGACCTCGATCGATACGCCTTCTTCCGCCGCGTGCTGCCGCTGGCTTGCCACCGCGATCTCCGCAAGTTGTCCGAGATTGCAGATTTCGTCTGTAAGGTCGATTTCATGCATTTCCGCTTCGGCGATGCCGAGCAGATCCTCGATCATGTCGAGCAACACCGTGCCGCTCGAATAGATGTCGCTGGCATACTCCTTGTAGCGGTCGGTCCCCATTGGTCCGAGACGCTCGTTCTTCATCATTTCCGAAAAGCCGATGATGTGGGTCAGCGGTGTGCGCAGATCATGGTTGACGTTTGAAAAGAAGCTCTGGTTGCGCTTGTAAGTTTCCTGACTGCGCGTCTCTGCGTCGTGCATGGTCTGTTCGAGCTTGCGCCTCACCGTCACATCATTGAGAGCGGCAACACGGGCAGGAACACCGCCCCAACGTGTATCGACGATGCGCATTTCGGCGAGGCGGTTGTCTCCATCCGGCCTCGTGATTGTAACATCGTGTTCGCCGGGTTCGCTTGGCAGGCCGAAGGGTTTGCCGACAAGATCGTCATTCGAACGCCCCAGAATGTCTTGGGCGGCGCTGTTTGCAAAGCGAATGACGCCTTGGCTGTCGAGTATGACGATGGCTTCCGGAGTTTCCTGAACCAGTGTCACATGAGGTTTGCCGGGCTCCCCGAAGGGCGCGGCATCGGCTGGCCGCTCTTCGCTCAGGTTGCGGCGCATGACGGCGCGGCGAATGGCCAGGCCAAGAGAAGCCGGCGTGTCGATATCGGGAGAGAGACAGTCTTCGGCCCCTGCCTCAAGCGCCGCCGCCTGAAGGAGCGGATCGCCGGCGCCGAGCGCAATGACAGGAGCGTTCGGGCCGAGTGCGATTACGCGCCGCAGGAAATCGAGTGCCGCAACCTCGCCTTCGCCGATATCAATAGCGAGGGCATCGATGCCCGGATGGAGTAGCGGATCAATGCCTTCCTCGGTCGCGGAAAACCCGAAGCAGAGCGGCCCCGCCTCGCCGGAGGCGGCAAGTGCAGCAAAGTCGGCCCGCAGTCTCGGCGAGGCACTGACAACATGAGTGAAGAGGGCGGAAGGAGCGAGCGGGCCGCTTGTTCCGTTTGGCGAAGAGGTACGGCTCATTGCTATGCCTGGACGTGCCAAGGTCAAACCCATTTCTGCGCCCCCCAGCGCCCTCAACTCAACTCATATAAGTTGACTGCGGCGGCATTTGGCCGCGTGAGCTAAGAGTCTGATTCTTTAGTAAACGGAAAGTAAACAAGGCGCTTATTTTGTGGTTAGAGTTGGGCTTCCATACAAGAAGGTAAGCATGTTTTAACGATAAAAACCCCGTTTCAGTATAGATTTTCCACAGTTTTCACCTCCGGGCGTTAACCTTCTTTTTTCTTCTTCGATTTGTATCCGGAAACGCAAAAACCCGGGCGATTAGGCCTTTCATGGCGAAAAGGGGGCACACGCCGAGCTGCGGTGATTCGGTCCTAGCGAATGCTTGTGACGCCGGGGCCTATGGGCTAGGTATGCGCCCGCGCTGCAAAGGCTTCGGCGTTCCGGCAAAGCGCCCTCCAAAGGCAGGCCATGAGCAAGAAAGTAAAGACCTTCCGCCCCAAGGCCAGAGTGCCGAAGGGGCTTCGCGACATGCCCGCCGCGCTGGTGCGTGCGGAGCAACGGATGCTTGCGCGCATTCGCGAGGTCTATGAGCGCTATGGTTTCGATCCTCTGGAAACCTCCGCCTTTGAATATGCGGATGCGCTGGGCAAGTTCCTGCCTGATGAGGACAGGCCGAACGAAGGTGTCTTTTCATTTCAGGACGACGATGAACAGTGGCTCTCGCTACGCTACGATCTGACGGCCCCGCTCGCGCGCTATGTCGCCGAAAACTATGATGCCCTCCCCAAGCCGTTTCGCCGCTATCAGACGGGGCCGGTCTGGCGGAACGAGAAGCCGGGACCGGGCCGTTATCGCCAGTTTACGCAATTTGACGCCGACACCGTCGCCGCCCCCGGCGTCGCGGCCGATGCCGAGATGTGCATGATGGGCGCAGATTGCCTGGAAGCGCTCGGTATCCCGCGCGACAGCTATCGTATCCGGGCGAACAACCGCAAGGTGCTGGACGGGCTTCTCGAAACCATCGGCCTCGAAGGTGAACCGGGCAGCGCGACCTATATGACGGTTCTGCGCGCCATCGACAAATATGATCGCCTTGGACGGCAGGGCGTGGAGCTGTTGCTCGGCCCGGGCCGCAAGGATGAATCCGGGGACTTTACCAAGGGAGCAGGGCTTTCACCGTCGCAGATTACCGCGGTGCTCGACTATGTGGAGTCGGGCGTTGACGAAGGTGCGACGGACCGTAACCTCGTACTTGAAGGCTGGCGCAAGGTTGTCGGCGACAGTTCCATTGGCCGCGAGGGCATTGAAGAGCTGGCCGAAATGGACGCGCTCTTCATGGCGGCGGGCTATGGCACGGACCGGATTGAATTCAATTCCTGGATTGTGCGGGGCCTCGGCTATTACACTGGCCCCGTTTTCGAATCCGACCTCCTCTTCGAGGTTAAGGACGAAAAGGGCAACCCTGTACGCTTCGGCTCGGTCGGCTCCGGTGGCCGTTATGACGGGCTGGTCGAGCGCTTCAAGGGTGTGAAGGTGCCTGCCACCGGCTTCTCGATCGGTGTGAGCCGGCTTCAGAGCGCTCTCGAATTGCTTGGCAAGCTCGACGTTGAAGACGTGACCGCGCCAGTCGTGGTGCTGACACTCGATGCGGGCAACATGGCTGAATACCAGACCATGGTGTCGGAGCTGCGTACCGCGGGCATCCGTGCCGAACTTTATCTCGGCGGCTCGGGCATGAAGGCGCAGCTCAAATATGCCGACAAGCGCGGCGCACCGATTGCCGTGATTGAGGGTGAGGATGAGCGGGCTCGGGGTGAAATTACCCTGAAAGACCTGATCCTCGGTGCCGAAATGTCGAAAGAGATCGAGGACAATACCGCCTGGCGCGAGGGACAGCCCGCGCAGGTTTCGGTGCCTCGCGCGCGGCTCGTCGAAGAGGTTGTGACAATGCTTGCCCGGCATCGCCATGCTCGGGGCCATCACGGCTGAAAAGCCGTTATCTCCTTTCTCGATATTTACCATTTCCATGCTAGACAAGACCCGCTCTGGAAGGCCAAACCGGAACGAAATGACAGGGCCGGGAAGTATTCGATATGTCACCTGAACCTATGGCAGCACTGGATGGAGAGCGCCTGCGCGCAAGGGAAGCGCTGGGCGCTTCGGTGCGCGGCGGCTTCGAGAAGGCGGGCTATGCGCCGGTTTCAGCACCCGCACTTCAGCCAGCCGACATTTTTCTCGATATGTCCGGCGAGGATATCCGGCGGCGTATGTATGTCTTCGCGGACCCGGCGGGTGACGAGCTGTGTCTTCGTCCGGAGCTGACGATCCCGGTCTGCCGTCTCTATCTCGAAAGTGGTGGCGGCGCGCAAAAGCTCTGCTCGCTCGGGCCGGTCTATCGCTATCAAAGCCGGGGTTCGACCAAGCTGCGTGAATATACTCAAGCGGGAGTAGAATGCCTCGGCGCGAGCGATGCGGAAGCCGCAGACGCGGAAGTGATTTCGCTCGCCGCAAGTGCGCTGGCCGATGCGGGCTTGAAGTCCTATGGCATTGAGATGGGTGACCTTGCACTTTTCGATGCGCTGGTTGATGCGCTTGACCTGCCACCGGGCTGGCGCTCTCGGCTGAAGCGGCACTTCTGGCGGCCTGACTATTTCCGCGAACTTCTCGATCGTCTTGCGGCGGGGGATGCTGGCGAGGAATCGGGCGACCGCCAGGCCTTCATCTCAGCCATCTCGGGCCTCGACGATGCGCAGGCAAAGGACGTGATCGAAGACGTGCTGAAACTAGCGGGCATCGCGCCCGTAGGCGGACGTTCGATTGAAGAAGTTGCCGAGCGGCTGATCGAACAGGCGGAACTCGCCTCGTCGAGCGTGCCGAAGGCAGCGGCGAAACTCATTTCGGATTTCCTGGCCGTGTCGGGCACACCGCGAGAAGGCATCGACCGCATACGTGCGCTTGCCGAAGGCGCCGGCGTTTCTATTGAGGCTGTTATCGCCCGCTTCGAGCGGCGCCTCGAACTCTCCGCAAAAGCGGGTGTCGATCTTTCCCGTGCGCACTTTGCAACCGGCTTCGGGCGCAACATGGCCTACTACACGGGCTTCGTCTTCGAGTTTCGTGTTCCAGATCTTGGCGCCGATGCGATGATCTGCGGCGGCGGGCGCTACGACGGCCTGCTGTCGGCGCTCGGCGCGTCGAACTCCATACCCGCGGTCGGTTGCGCCGTCGGTATCGAACGGCTGCTTGCGGCTGTCTCGAAGGAGAAGGGCCAATGAGCGATAAACTTGTTATCGGCCTTCCCTCGAAAGGCCGCCTTCAGGAAAACGCAAATGCCTTCTTTGCGCGCGCAGGTCTAAAAGTGCGACAGGATGGAGGCCGGGGTTATACCGGTCGGCTCGACGGCATTGCAAATGTCGAGATTGCTTTCCTCTCGGCCTCGGAAATTGCGGGTCAGCTTGAGCAGGGGCTCATTCACCTTGGCGTCACCGGCGAGGACCTCATTCGCGAAAAACTCTCCACGCCGGAACGTGATGTGGAGTTGCTGTTGCCGCTCGGCTTCGGTCATGCGGATGTCGTGGTTGCTGTGCCGCAAAGCTGGATCGACGTCATCACCATGGCGGACCTGGACGACGTGGCACTGGCCTTCCACACGAAGCGCGGACGCAGGCTTCGCGTCGCAACTAAATATTTCAACCTGACGCGGCGCTTCTTTGCCGAACACGGACTGACGGACTACCGGATCGTGGAAAGCCTCGGCGCGACCGAAGGTGCGCCTGCGGCGGGAACGGCAGAAGTGATCGTCGACATCACCTCGACCGGCGCGACGCTGACAGCGAACAACCTGAAGGTTCTCGACGACGGCACCATCCTGAAAAGTCAGGCAAATCTTGTCGGGAGCCTCGGCGCCGAATGGAGCAAGACGGCGCTCGCCGCTGTCGGTGAAATTCTCGATCGTGTGTCGGCACAGGCGCGTGCGTCGAAGGTTGTCGAGGTGCGCTTCGCGAGCGAAGGAAATGATGCGTCGCTGCTCGATGAAATCAAGGCCCGCTTCGGTGTGACGCTTCCTTTCGGCAATGGCGCGGCAACGCCTGTGTGCATCGCGCATTGTCCGGAGCCAAGGCTCTACGATCTCGTCTCCTTCCTCTATGCGGAAGGGCGGGACACGGTGACGGCTGCGCGCGCCGATTATGTGTTCGAGGCGAAAAATCCGCTCCGCGAGCGGCTGACGATGCGGCTCAAGAAAGAAGACTGAACCCCATGCCCGTCTCCCTGGCTGCCGTTACCGCTTTTGTGGTTCTCGTAACGGCAACCTTGTCGGGGATTTTTGGCATGGCGGGCGGCATGATCCTCATGGCCTTCCTCACCTTCACCTTTTCGGTGGGCGCGGCGATGATGCTCCATGGCGTGACGCAGGCGGTATCGAACGGCTACCGCGCGGTCATCAACCGCGACGATATCGTCTGGAGGCTCGTCGCGACCAACCTGGCGGGCTCTATCGCCGCGCTCGCACTTTTCATGCTGGTGAGTTTCGTACCGGAAAAGGCGACGGTCTACCTGGTGCTGGGGGCGATCCCTTTCGTGGCCTTCTCCATCCCCAAAAGCTGGGGGCTCGACATCACCAAACCATTGGTTTCACCGGCTTGCGGATTCGTTGTGACGGCGTTGACACTGACGGCCGGTGTTGCGGGACCAATCCTCGATGTCTTCTTTGTTCAAAGTCCGCTGACACGTCATCAGATCGTCGCGACCAAGGCGGTGACGCAGACGCTGCAGCATCTGACGAAACTTCTCTACTTTGGCGTACTGGCGGCGCATCTGCTGCCTGACGCAAACCTGCCTTGGTGGATTTATGTGATGGTTGCGCCGCTCGCCATGCTTGGTACGACGCTTGGCAAGATGATGCTCGACCGGATGAATGATGGGCAATTCAAGAAATGGAGCCGCTATATTCTCGTCGTGCTGGGAGTAATCCTGATCTGGCGGGGGCTGTCGCTATCACTCGGCTGAAAAGCCCTTCGCGGCGAGGAACTTCCGGCGGCCCTGTTCACCAAGTTTTTCCATGAGCGGCAGCAATGGTCTGATCATCCAGGGGAACGAGCCGAAGAAGCGCGCGGTAAGGCTCGCACTGTAAGGCGAATAGACTTCGAGCTTGCCCGTGTCGATTGCCTTCAGTGTGGCCATTGCAATGTCTTCGGGCGACATCACCTTGTCGATGAAATTCAGCACCGACCCGCCATGCATCGCCTCGTGATGGAGCATCGGCGTATCGACCGCGGCGGGATAGACCCCGGACACTTTCACGCCGCAGGGCGCAAGTTCCTGATGGAGGCCGCAGAGAAAGCCGCGCAGGCCGAACTTCGAGGCTGAGTAGATTGCACTGTCCTTGAGCGAAATGACGCCGCCAAGCGAAACGGTGGCGACCATTGCACCGCTTTTCCGGGCGATCATCTGCGGGGCGGCAGCGCGCATCAGGCGAATGGGTGCGCGGAGATTGATTTCGAGATGAAGATCGAGCGCTTCGGGGGTGAGACCGGCGACGGCCCCCGGCAGTACGACACCTGCATTGTTGATAAGAATATCGAGATCTGCGAGATCGGTATGGAACCGTTCGCAGAGTACCTCCACGTCATCGCGCGAGGCGAGGTCGCAAACGGTTTTCTTCGGCTCGCGGTCAAGTGTGCTGGCCAATGCGTCGAGTGATGCCCTCTCGAGATCAACGAGAATGAGGTCATATCCGCGAGCGTCGAGCGCGCGAGAGACCGCCGCGCCGATGCCACCGCCCGCCCCGGTGACGAGCGCCTTCATGCTGCCTCGCTTACGAGGACGACACGCAGCTTGTCGAAGCAGCCATCCGCGAGGTCGTCCCAGCCGAAGCGCTTTCGAATGCGGCCCATCTGCTTTCGATAAGCGTCGATCTCGACATAGGTTGCGTGGCGCGAGGAGCCGACAAATTTGATGCCGCCGGTGAGGTTTGGCCGGTCGGTGTCAAAGAACCTGTCGAGCTTGGCGGCCTCGTCGCCGCCCTTTGCGCGGACCGTGATCGTGCGGGCGATGAGGTCGGCCATTTCGTCGAAGAGCTTGTAGGCGCCGCCATTCGTTTCCATGAAGCCGAGTGCATAGAGAGACGGGTGCTCGCGGCTGAAAAGGTTCATGTAGAGATCGGGCTTGCCGCTCTTCCAGATGAAGAGGGAAGGGTCGACATAAGGCACTTTCCAAGTGTAACCCGTCGCGCAGAGCACGAGGTCGATCTCTTCCGATGTACCATCCTTGAAGTGAACGATCTTGCCTTCGAAGCGCTCGACATCCGGCTTCGCCTTGATGTCACCATGCCCGAGATAGTGAAGAAGCTGCGTGTTCAGGATCGGATGTGTCTCAAAGAGTTTGTGGTCGGGCTTCTGAAGGCCGAACCTCGTCAGGTCACCATTCAGGATGCGCAAGATGACGCCGAAAATGCGTTGCGTCAGCCACATCGGCAGGTGCGGTCCCTCATGTGCGAAGACATCGGCCGGTATGCCGAAAAGATGCTTTGGCAGGAAGTGATAACCGCGCCGCATGCTGATGAAAGCAGAGTCCGCTGCTTTCGCTGCATCGCAGGCGATGTCGCAGCCGGAATTTCCCGCACCGATCACTAGCACACGCTTGCCCTTGAACTCGTCCATTGAGCGGAAGGTGACGGCGTGGCGCATCTCGCCCGTGAACGTGCCCGGATAGTCCGGCATCGCGGGATGCCAGTTGGTGCCATTGGCACAGACCAGTGAGCCATAGGCTTTCGTCTCGCCGGTGGAGAGCGTGACGATCCATGTGCTGTCGGCTTGCAGCTCCGTCTTCACGACCGAGGTGTCGAAGCGGATGTGATCGCGAAGTCCGTAGGCATCCGCGAAGAGCTTCATATAGCCGTGGATCTGCCTGTTCGACGGGTAGTCTGGATAGTCGTCCGGCATAGGAAAGTTGTGATAGTGCGATTGCGTCTTCGATGAAATGAAATGCGCCGAGTCGTAAACCGGTGAGCCGGGGTTCGATTGGTCCCAGAGGCCGCCGACATCCGAATGCCGCTCATAGACATCGAAGGGAATGCCATGCCGCAGAAATGTACGAGCGAGACTGAGCCCGGCAGGCCCGCCCCCTACCACGCATACACGACCGATTTCGTTCATTGGCCCGCCCTCGAAATAAATGAATAATCCTCACATTTGTAATAAGTGATAAACCCTCATATTTTTGCGCGCAAGAGGAAAGTGAGTGTGAGAACCATATGACCGATATCGTCGGCATTCGCCGCCAACCGATCCAGGCCCGTGCCCGTGAGCGCGTGGAACGGATTTTGACAGCGGCAACCGAACTCATCGCAGAAACCGGAAGCGACGCTGTGCGAATGACCGAAGTGGCCGAGCGCGCGGGCGTGCCCATTGGTTCGCTCTACCAGTATTTTCCCGATAAGCCGGCAATTCTACGCACTCTCGCGATGCGGGTGATGGAGCGCGTTCGCGATGGACTTCGCCTGAACCTTGAGGGCGTGAAAAGCCCGGCAGATGCGATAGCGCGCATCGATGCGATCATGGTCGGCTACTACAATCTTTTCCTGACCGAACCCGTGACGCGCGATATCTGGTCGGGTACGCAGTCTGACAAGGCGCTGCAGGAACTCGATATCGAGGACAGCCGCCGGAATGCGCAGATATTTTCCGCTGCTCTGAAAAACTTCGTGCCGAGGCGCAATCATGCGCGGCTCGAAGCTGCTTCCTTCCTGCTCATGCAATTGTCCGGCGCAGCCGTCCGTCTCGCCATCGCAGTCGACCGGCAGGAGGGCGATAGATTAATCGAGGAATATCGCTGCATCATGAACCGCGAACTCGAAAGCCTGCTCGGGAATTGAACATGGTGTCCGCTTCCGGCTTGCCGGGCGTGTGACTGCTTCATAGACTCGCAATCCGGTTCCGGCGGCGGAACCCCGTGTAGACGAGGTCGCAAGATGGTGAAGGCAGCAATCCGTGTCGGCATCGGGGGCTGGGTCTTCGAACCTTGGCGAGGCACCTTCTATCCCGAAGGGTTGACGCAGAAGCGCGAACTCGAATATGCGAGCAGCAAGCTCTCCACAATCGAGGTCAACGGCACCTATTACGGATCGCAAAAGCCCGAGACCTTCGCGAAATGGCATGACGAAACACCGGATGGGTTCGTTTTTTCGCTGAAGGGCCCGCGCTTTGCGACCAACCGGCGCGTATTGGCGGAAGCCGGTCCTTCCATCGAGAAGTTTCTGGCAAGCGGCGTGACGGAACTGAAAAAGAAGCTTGGCGTTATCAACTGGCAGTTTGCTCCAGCCAAGAAATTCGATCAGGACGACTTCGCTGCTTTTCTCGATCTCCTGCCGAAGAGCCACGACGGTGTTGCGCTTCGTCATGCCGTTGAGGTGCGGCATGACAGCTTCAAGACGAAAGAGTTTATCGGGCTCGTAGAAGATCGCGCCGTCGCGGTGGTGACGGCTGCGGATGCTGAGTACACACAGATCGGTGATGTGACAGCACCCTTTGTCTATGCCCGTATTATGGGGACGGACGAGAAGGAAAAACTCGGCTATTCGAAAAAGGCGCTCGATATGTGGGCGACACGGGCCGGCGAGTGGGCGAAGGGGGAGACCCCCGCAGGGATAGACACGGTGGTGGGGAAGAAGGCGTCCAGGCCCCTCAGTGATGTTTTTCTCTACGTGATTTCAGGGGCGAAGGCCCGCAACCCCCTCGCGGCAATGGCGATTGCGGACCGTCTGAAGTAACGCTTAAAGGCCGGGTACCGGAAAGCGCGAGGTGAGCGCGCGAGTGCGGGCGGCGAGCTTTTCTTCGGCCACGCGATTGCCGCCTGCGGCAAGCGCCTCGGCGATAATCTCTCCGACTTCCGCCATCTCCCGTTCACCCATGCCGCGCGCGGTGGGCGCGGGCGTGCCAAGGCGAAGGCCGGAGGGTCGCATGGGCGGGTTTGGGTCGTCGGGTATCATCTGCTTGTTGGTGGTGAGCCCTACGCGGTCCAGCGTTTCCTGTGCTGCCGCGCCGTCGATCCCGAAACTTGCGACCGTATCGATAACGATGAGGTGATTGTCCGTGCCGCCGGTAACGAGCATGACCTGCCGCCTCGTGAGCGCAGAGGCCAAAGCCTTGGCATTTGCAAGAACCTGGGCGGCGTAGTCGCGGAAGGCAGGCAAGGCAGCGAGGCGAAAGGTAACCGCTGCTGCCGCAACCTGGTTCATATGCGGACCACCCTGAAGGCCGGGGAAGACCGAAGCGTCGATCTTCTTTGCAAATTCTGTCTTGCAAAGAATAAGGCCGCCGCGCGGACCGCGCAGCGACTTGTGTGTCGTAGTCGTCATTACGTCGAATCCGGCGTCGAGCGGATTGCGCATGACATCGGCCGCGATGAGCCCGCCGATATGGCTGACATCCGCCATGGTGAGTGCGTTCACTTCGTCGGCGATGCGTTTGAAATCCGCATAGTCGTAGTCGCGCGGATAGGAGGAGTAGCCGCAAACGACGAGCTTTGGCTTCGTCTGGCGCGCCACGGCGCGGAGTTGGCCGAAGTCGATGGCGCCGGTTGTGAGGTCTGTCTTGTAGCGCACGAAGTTGAAGAGGCGCCCCATATGGCTGACCGGTGCGCCATGCGTGAGGTGGCCGCCATGGGAGAGGTCCATCGCGAGGATCGTATCGCCAGGCTGCAAAAGGCCGAGATAAACCGCCTGGTTCATGGGGGAGCCTGAAAGCGGCTGCACATTCGCATGCTCAGCTCGAAAGAGCGCCTTGGCACGGTCGCGGGCAAGCGTTTCGATGCGGTCGGTGTTCTCCTGCCCACCGTAATAGCGCCGCCCCGGATAACCTTCTGAATATTTGTTGGTGAAGGCCGAGCCGAGAAGCGTCAGCACTTCGGGGAAGGCGTAATTTTCCGACGGGATCAGTTCGAGCCCCGCGCGCTGACGGGCTTCCTCCCCCTTGAGCGCGAGAAAGATTTCATTGTCGGTCTGCGCAAGCTGCGCCTTTTCCTGGGATGACGGCATTTAAGTCTCCTTCGAGCCAAAACAAAAAACGCCCGGCCAGCATCTTCATGTGCTGCCCAGGCGATCGGCTCGAAAGACCAGTCTCCGCGCTCCCCGATGGTTGCCCATCTCATATCGCCAGTCGCGCGGAGGATATGTGCGACCGGAAGTGAAAGGAGTAGAACGCCGGGTGAGCGCGGAGTCAATTATGTTGTCACAACCCTAAAATCCGCTTCGCAATGATGTTCTTCTGGATCTCGTTGGACCCGCCATAGATCGATTGGGCGCGAGTACCAAGATAGGAGGCGACCGCCGGGGCTGCGTCGGCGGGCAGGGCGGTATTGCCCGTCCAGGCGGGGGCGACCGAGTCCGGGAAGGCAGGTTGCATATAAGGCCCTTGAGCATCCATCCCGAGTTCAGTGATGTCTTGTGCGAGCTCAGTCGCGATGATTTTCAGGATCGAGGATTCATTGCCCGGCGCGCCGCCTTCCGCGACGGAAGAAAGTGTGCGGAGAACGGTGATCTCCAGAGCGTCGAGACGTGCGTCGAGGCTGGTCAGCTTTTCGACGAAGGCGGGGTCTTCGAGCAGCCCTCGCTCGCGCGCGACAGCACGCGTATTGGCAAGTTGCTTCCGCTTTCCCGCGACGTGTGCGTAAGACGTGCGCTCATGGCCGAGAAGGTAGTTGGCATAGGTCCAGCCCTTGCCCTCTTCGCCGATGCGGTTCGCCTTCGGCACACGCACATCCTCGAAGGTGACGCTATTAAGCGAATGCTTGCCGTCGATAGTGATGATCGGATGGACGGTGATGCCCGGCGTCTTCATGTCGATCAGGAGGAAAGTGATGCCCTCCTGCTTCTTCTCTTCCTGGGAAGTCCGCAGCAGGCAGAATATCCAGTCGGCATGCTGACCGAGGCTCGTCCAGATTTTGGTGCCGTTGACGATGTAGTCGTTTCCGTCCGCGACCGCACTCGCCTGCAGCGAGGCGAGGTCGGAGCCGGAGCCCGGTTCCGAATAACCCTGCGCCCAGAAGGTTGTGCTGTCGAGAATGCCGGGCAGCCAGCGTTTCTTCTGTTCCTCCGTGCCGAAGGTGTAGATCACCGGACCGACATAGAGGAGGCCCATCGGGACCACATTGAGCGCACCCGCGCGCTCAAGCTCTTCGTCGAAGATATATTTTTCGTTGGCGCTCCAGCCCGTGCCGCCCGCCACTTTCGGCCAGTTGACGGCGAGCCAGCCTTTGGCGGCCATCGCGCGCTCAGATTTCTGGTAGTCGGATTTTGAGGGCGACGCGCCGGTCGTCATCTTCTCCACGATGTCGCGCGGATACTCGTTCTCGAAGAAGTCCCGGACTTTCATCCGGAACTCTTCGTCTTTTTCGGAGAATGTGAAATCCATTAGCCGTCCTCCCAAATTTAATTCGAAGGACTCTAGCTTGTCGCAGCAGGTGCGTCAGCGGTATCGATAAACGCCCTTATGGCGGACGCAACGTCAGCTCGCAGAAAATTGACAAAAAGAGAGGGCCGGTGTTTCCACCGGCCCTCCGATATCACGTTCAAATGCTTTCGCTCAGAAATCACGCTCAAACTGCAAGAGAGCTCTTAATTCTTTGGAACTCAGAACCATCCCTCTTGTTGAGCGGGCATTGATGATACGCAAGGTGCGCGCGGGCCTCGCCAAGGCCTGCCGCGCCGGGTTGCAGAGATTTAATTCGGCATCATGCTCGTTGAAAGCGCGATCTTCCACGGCCTGCAACGCAGCATCTACTTCAAGTCTGTCCAGCACTCCGTTTTCGACCAGCCTGTCGAGGATCGTCCCGACCGTCTGAAAAATCCCTGTTACTAGCATTTCAAGCTCTGCTAACCGACTTGCTGCGGACATTCTTCCTCCAGATTTGTGATGCAGCTTTTTCCGTCACCCCTGCCGAAACGAAAGAGCACCCGTGTTTCTAGTTCTAAATGGAAACGCAACTTACGTTTATACTTGAGAGGCAAATTCAAATATTTTCAAGGAAAATAGGAATTTTATAAATATTCAATTTCATTGTGAAATAAAGATTGCAGGCTGATTAAGTGAATAAACGGAGTGTTTTTACATCACTCTGCTTCTTGCTTCGTTGTTCGACGGCGCAACCGATAGTCATGACGAGGACCGCGTGACCCATAATGTGGGACACAAAAAGGGCCGGTGTTTCCACCGGCCCTTCGTATTTCGAAGTGGAGAAAGCAGGACTTCTTAGAAGTCCATGCCGCCCATACCACCCATTCCGCCCATGCCGCCCGGCATACCGCCGCCGCCGCCGCCATTGCCTTCAGCCTTCGGCTTGTCGGCAATCATGGCTTCGGTGGTGATGAGGAGGCCGGCGATGGAAGCCGCGTCCTGAAGCGCCGTGCGCACGACCTTGGTCGGGTCGATGATGCCGGCGGCCACGAGGTCGCAATATTCTTCCTTCTGCGCGTCGAAGCCGTAATTGGCCTGCTTCGACTCGAGAACCTTCTGCACGACGATGGAGCCTTCGACACCGGCATTCTCGACGATCTGGCGGATCGGAGCTTCGAGCGCCTTCTTGACGATGCTGATACCCGCCTGGATATCGCGGTTATCGTCGAGAACCTTGCCGACGGCCTTGGACGCCATCAGGAGAGCCGTGCCACCACCGGGAACGATGCCTTCCTCGACCGCCGCGCGGGTCGCGTTGAGCGCGTCGTCGACGCGGTCCTTGCGTTCCTTCACCTCGACTTCGGTGGCACCGCCGACCTTGATCACCGCAACGCCGCCAGCGAGCTTCGCGAGGCGTTCCTGCAGCTTCTCCTTGTCGTAGTCGGACGTCGTTTCCTCGATCTGCCGCTTGATCTGGCTGACGCGAGCTTCGATGTCCTTCTTCTTGCCCGAGCCGTCGACGATCGTGGTGTCGTCTTTCGTGATCGTGACGCGCTTGGCCTTGCCGAGCATGTCGAGCGTAACCGTTTCGAGCTTGATGCCGAGGTCTTCGGAGATGACCTGACCGCCCGTGAGGATCGCAAGATCTTCGAGCATGGCCTTGCGGCGATCGCCGAAGCCCGGTGCCTTCACGGCCGCGACCTTGAGGCCGCCGCGGAGCTTGTTGACCACGAGCGTGGCGAGGGCTTCGCCTTCGATGTCTTCTGCAATGATGAGCAGCGGACGGCCCGACTGCACCACGGCTTCGAGAACCGGAAGCATCGGCTGCAGGCTCGTCAGCTTCTTTTCGTGAAGCAGGATGAGCGGCTCTTCGAGCTCGGCCACCATCTTGTCGGCATTGGTGATGAAGTAGGGGGAGAGATAGCCGCGGTCGAACTGCATGCCTTCGACGACATCGAGTTCGGTTTCGAGCGACTTGGCTTCCTCGACCGTGATCACGCCTTCATTGCCAACCTTCGCCATCGCCTGGGCGATCATGGCGCCGATTTCCTTTTCGCCGTTGGCCGAAATCGTGCCGACCTGCGCGACTTCGTCGTTCGACTTGACCTTCTTCGAGCGCTTGGTGATGTCCTCGACGGCCGCACGCACGGCGATTTCGATGCCGCGCTTAAGGTCCATCGGGTTCATGCCGGCGGCAACCGACTTTGCGCCTTCGCGAACGATCGCCTGCGTCAGAACGGTCGCGGTCGTCGTGCCGTCACCCGCCGTGTCGTTGGTCTTGGAAGCAACTTCCTTGACCATCTGGGCGCCCATGTTTTCGAACTTGTCTTCGAGTTCGATCTCCTTGGCGACCGTCACGCCGTCTTTCGTGGTGCGCGGTGCACCGAACGCCTTGTCGATGACGACATTGCGGCCCTTCGGACCGAGCGTCACCTTCACCGCATCGGCAAGAATATCGACGCCGTGAAGCATCTTCTCGCGCGCGCTGCGGCCAAATTTGACTTCCTTAGCCATGTTCTTCTGATCCTTCTGAATTTTTGAAACGGAATGAAGGCCGCAGGGGCTCGCAAAAAAAGCCCGCGGCCGTTATCCGGTTGCGAGCCTTATTCGGCAGCTGCCTTCTTCTTGGCACCACCTTCGAGCACACCCATGATGTCGCTCTCTTTCATGATCAGCAGATCCTGGCCGTCGATCTTGACCTCGGTGCCGGACCATTTGCCGAAGATCACGCGGTCGCCGGTCTTGACGTCTGGCGCGATAACCTTGCCATCATCGCCGCGGGCACCCGGGCCCACCGCAACGACTTCGCCCTGCGAGGGCTTTTCCTGAGCCGTATCCGGAATGATAATGCCGCCGGCGGTCTTGGCTTCTTCCTCGACCCGGCGCACTACGACGCGGTCATGCAGAGGACGGAACTTCATCTCTGGCTTCTCCTGTGTCCCAACCGCTAAGTTGCGGAAATTTATTGAGAATTTTGAGGCTGTTAGCACTCACAGAGAGCGAGTGCCAATACCTGCGCGAGAGATAGGTGTTGCAGGGCGGACTGTCAAGCACCGGCAGGTCCTAAAGCTCAGGAGAGAGCGAGAACAGCCCCGCCAAACCGGCGCTTGAGATGCCCCAGAAGGCTCGCCGCAAAGAGCGTAGCACCAAGAATTTCCATGATCTCTTCAACGCAATAGGCAAGCTGATAGGGGAAGCTCTCTTCGCCATAGAGGGTGAGGAGTTTTCCGCCGACGATCTCCATGCCGAGTGCACCGCCAACATAGAGAAGGCCGGCACCGAAGAACATGAGACGCGTCCGAGAGGGAAGAGCGAGGAGGAAGGGGAGATAAAAGAGCCCGAGCATTGCCACCACGACCGCCCCCGGGATCACCCAGCCGAAGTGCAGGAAACCGTCGAGGGCGAGCCCGCTGCGCAGCGGTTCGATCAGGACTTCATGGACACCTGTTGCCTCGTCGACCGACAAGCCCACGAAAATGGGCACAAGCAAGGCCCAATGGAAAAGGCTGCGCTCGCCACGTCTCCTCGCCGAAAGGGCGGTGACGGCCAGGAGAGCGGCAGAAAAGACAAGCATCAGCGAGCTGTACCAGGCGGGCAGGCAATACTCTGCATTGAATGCGAGGTGCCGCAGATCTTTCGCGACTGTCTCGAATCCGAACGCCGTTACATACCATTCCCGAAACAGCCCGAGAAAGATTACCAGCAGCGAGGCAAGCCAGAGCCAGGCCGACATGCGCCAAGGGTTCAGGCGAAAAACCTCTTTTTCCCGAGATGGAAGCGCCCCGCCAGCCGCAAGCTCAACCATTTCTTAGTCCCCCATTGTGACACTCACGGAACGATCTGTTCTCTCCGAAGCAAGATGGAGACCAAGGGACTTCGATGGCTCTCTCAGCCGATATCAAGCATGACAGCCAGGCGGTGAACGGTGCACGGCATCTTGCGATGGCGCTTGCCTATGCGGTCCGGCCATCGCGGTTGCTGCACCCGTTCGGCTTTGCGCGGCTGCTGATCGAGCGGCTGTTTCGTCGTGTACCTCGCACACAGTTCCTGAGAGAGCCCGAGGAGGCTCTCGCTGCCCCCGACGGGCTTGTCGATATCGGGGGACCCATGACACCCGAACGGCTGATGGCCGCCTATCGGCGCGCCATCTTCCCCTGGTGTCATGTAGGGCCCGTAAAATGGTGGGCGCCCTCAAGGCGCGCGGTTCTCTTTCTCGAAGAAAGCCGCATCGAGAAAAATCTCCGGCGTCTCCTCCGGCAAGGCAAATACCGCGTAACCTTCGACACGGCCTTTCGGGAGGTGATGCGTGGCTGCGCCGAGCCGCGCGCGGGGCGCTACGCTCTGACCTGGATCAGCCCACGTTTCATGGAGGCCTATGCGAAGCTCCACGAGATGGGACACGCACATTCGGTAGAGGTCTGGGACGATGATGAAGGCGTGCTCGCGGGCGGCCTTTATGGTGTGGCCTGCGGGGGCGTCTTTTTCACGGAATCGCAATTTGCAGGCAAGCGCGATACCTCGAAAATCGCTTTTGTCACGTTGAACCGCCACTTGCAGCATTGGGGCTACAGACTCAATGACGGCAAGGACATGACGGGTCACCTCGCAGCTCTCGGCATGCGCGAGATTCCCAGAGCGGAATTCGACCGGATTGTACGCGAACATGAGAATGACAGACATCCGCCCGGCCGCTGGGAAGTCGACCCGGAACTCGACGTGGCGGGATGGAAGCCGGAGGCAGAAGTCTAGGCGCGAAGGCCGCGCAAGGTCATGCGGATGATGGCCGTTAGCTGTGTACGGAAGGTTTCCTCGTCAGGCGCCTTCTCCGCTCCGCAGGCTGCCGCTATGAGAGCGTCCGCAGCAGCGTCATCCGTAAGGCCAAGGGAGGCCGGGTCGAGTTCGCCCGCCTCGACGCCCTCCCGAACGAGGCGCCGTACGGCGCTGTAGAACCGGTCGTGAACCTCGCCAAAGACATCTTTGGAAAAGCGTGAGCCACTGTCGACGAGTTCGGCTGCATGGGGGCTCGACAATATCCAGCGATAGACGAAGCCAAGTTTCGCTTCCATGAGTGCGGTGAGCTTCGCTTCCAGCGGAAGGTCGAGCGCCTCGGCGCGCGTCACGCCCTCACCGACCTGCTCCGCGAGCGAATGGCAGATGGCCTCGAAAAGCTCATCCTTGCTCTTGAAGTAGAGATAGAGCGTGCCCTTGGCGACAGCGGCGGCGCGCGCGATGTCTTCCATCGAGGTGCGGCGATAGCCGTAGTGGCGGAAGAGATCGAGCGCGGAAGTGAGAATCACTTCGCGCTTGTCCGCCGCTCCGGCCGTCTTCTGGAGGGCGGCGCTGTCCTGTGCTTTTGACATCTCTCTATCGTCTGCGTCCGGTTTCTAGTTTCGGATCGTGAAAGGGCATGTCTTGATGGCGGGCACAACGAGCGTGCGCACCGTCTTGCCACAGGTGTAATAGCATATCTTTCGTGCGCCTGTGCGCTGCTGGTTCGTCAACGAGCAGCTTGCCTGTGCGTATTGCTGATAGTCCGGCTTTCTGCTCATTTCCAGTTCAGGATTGCCCGTTGAAAGCGCTGCCAGCACCAGCATACCCGATATCGTAATCGATCCCATTGTTCCCTCCCCCCGGAAGCCCTGCATTTCATCGCAGTCTAGCACTTTTGCCGCTCAGGTTTTCAAGCCATGCAAAAGCGCCCCTGCCGCGGCATTTGTGCATATCGCACATGGATGTAGGATGCGCCCGCATGAATTTTGATCGGGGGAAGACATGACGACGGAAGCGGTAAAAGCAGCGAAAGCGGCAATCGGATTGCCCGGATCGAGGGCCACGATCCCCACCCCGGCACTGGTGCTCGATCTCGACGCCTTCGAGCGAAACGTGGCGCGCATGGCCGAACACTGCAAGGTGAACGGCCTCGGAATAAGGCCGCATGCGAAAACGCACAAGTCCGTGACCATCGCGAAAGCGCAGATCGCAGCCGGCGCGCTCGGGGTCTGCTGCGCCAAGCTCGGCGAAGCGGAAGCGATGGCCGAAGGCGGCATTGAAAGCATCCTTGTGACATCGCCCGTCGTGACGGCCCAGGGCATCGAGCGGCTGATGGCGCTCAACACAAAAATCCCGGAGCTTATGGTTGTCATCGACAACCCGGAAAACGTCCGCACGCTCGCCGCCGCGACCTCGGAAGCGGGCCGTATATTGAAGGTGCTGGTCGACCTCGATGTGGGTTTGCACCGCACGGGCATCCGCCCCGGTGGGGACGCGACGGAGCTTGCGGAACTGATCGACGCCGCGGAGTTTCTCGAACTGCGCGGGTTGCAGGCCTATGCCGGACACCTGATGCATATTCATGATTTCGCGGAACGGCGCGAGAAGTCGCTCGCCGCGATGAAGATGCTCGGCGAACAGCGCGACGTGCTGAAAGCAAAAGGCATGTGCTGCGATATCGTCTCCGGCGGCGGCACGGGCAGTTATAACATCGACCCCGAAGCGAAGGTGCTGACGGAGCTGCAAGGCGGTTCCTACATCTTCATGGACAAGCAATATAATGACGTCGCGCTCGGCAATGGCGCGAGCTTTCCCTTCGAGACGTCGCTCTTCGTGCAGATGTCGGTCGTGTCGAACAACACGAAAAATCTCGCCACGACCGATGCGGGCTTCAAGTCGTTCTCCACAGACGCGGAACCGCCCGTTCTTTTCTCCGGGGCGCCTGAAGGGGCGAGCTTCTTCTTTTTTGGTGACGAGCAGGGCGGCATATTGCTGCCGGATGGCGCGCGGCTGCCATTAGGCAGTGTACTGACGGCTGTGACACCGCATTGCGATCCGACGGTCAATCTTTACGACAATTACTACGTCGTGAAGGAGGACCGGCTGGTCGATATCTGGCCGATCGAGGCGCGCGGAAAAAGCGCCTGAGCGGCAGGCTATACGGGGATAAAACGCCCTGAAAACGCCCGACCGTCATCAAAACGTAACGAGAACGTCACAAAGGGCCGGTTTATCCCCCGTCCTCTATTCATGAGCGGTTGCGGGTGACGAGATGTGTACTCGCCGGGGAGACGGGAAGGGTGCTTTTCCCGTCTACGCGAAAGGGGCGCTTGCCGTCCCCGGGAAACTTGTACCCGGTTTTGGCCCAAAAACAGGTAATCCCCGCTTCTGCTGCGGCTTGAGGAAAGGTTCGCTTGCCTTCGTCTCGCACATCCCTAGCTGTTAAGGTGGAAGGCGAAGCGAACAGGAAGTGGAGTGCTGAATGCGGATCGGAATCCTGACAGGCGGCGGCGATGTGCCGGGCCTCAACCCCTGCATCAAGGCGGTGACGCGACGCGCCATAGAGCATGGATGGGAAGTGCTCGGCTTTCGGCGCGGCTGGGCAGGGCCGCTGCATTTCGATCCCGACAACCCGGAAGCGGGCGAGGGGCATCTGATGCGCCTTGACCATGAGGCCGTGCGAACCATCGACCGCAAGGGCGGCACGGTGCTGCACACCTCGCGCGTGAACCCGAAAGCGATGAAGGAAGATCAGCTTCCAGATTTTCTGAAAGGCCGCTTCGCTGCGGCCGATGACGGAACAGTGGATTGCACGCCGCATGTGGAGCGCGTGTTGAATCATCTCGGCATCGACGTGATGCTGACGATCGGCGGCGACGGCACGCTTTCCTATAGCGCGCATCTGCACCGGCATGGTGTGGTGAAGGTCGTCTCGATTCCGAAGACGATGGACAATGATGTTTTCGGCACCGATTACTGCATCGGCTTTTCAACCGCGGTGACGCGCTCGGTCGACTATATCAATGCGCTGCGGACCTCGACGGGCAGCCATGAACGCATTGCGGTGGTGGAGCTTTTCGGACGGCACTCGGGCGAGACGGCGCTGATCGCGAGCTATCTCGCCGATGTGGACCGCGCCGTGATCGCCGAGGTGCCTTTTGACGTGGAGAAGCTTGCCAAACTTGCAGCCGCCGACCGGCTTGAAAATCCGGCGCGCTACGCGATGATCGTCGTGTCCGAAGGCGCGAAAATGGAAGGCGGCAAGGTGCTGACGCATGAGCAGACGGACGAGTCCGGCCGCAAGCGCCTCGGCGGCATTGGCGAGATGATCGGCGAGGAACTGACGCGGCTTACGGGCGTCAACACGATTACGCAGTCGCTCGGCTATCTCATGCGCGCGGGCGCGCCGGACTCGCTCGACCAGATGGTCGCCAAGGGGTTCGGCACACTGGCCGTACAGGAAATTGCCGAAGGACGAACCGGCTTCATGACGGCGGTGCGCGACGGCAATTACACGACCGTGCCCGCCGACACCTGCGTCACGGGCAGGAAGCGCGTCGACGTCAGCGCCTTCTACGATGTCGAGACCTACCGCCCGCGCGTGGCGAAGGTGCTCGGCATGCCGATGTATCTGTATTGACGTTTCTGCATCGAGAAACGTGCATCCCACCCTCCCCAAGGGGAGGGTGGGAGGAGAGGTCTGCCTCGCGCCCTACCGCTTCAACTGCATGGTCTGGCGGCCTTCCTCGTCGTCACCGCCGATAACGGTGAAACCGAAGCGGTGATAGAGCGAATGGGCGTCATTGGTCGACAGCATGATGCGGGTGACGGAACTGAGCGCCGGATCGCTCACCATCGTCTCGACGAGCCACTTGCCGAGCGCGTTGCCGCGATGGACGGGCAGGATGTAAACATCGCTCATCCACGCGAAGCGCGTGATATCGGTGACCATGCGGCCGAAACCCGCCTGTTCGCCATCGGGCGAATAAAGCCCGTAGGACCGCGAGTTCTCGATGCTCGTCCAGAGATGCTCAGGAGAGACGTCGCGCGCCCAATAGGTGGCGCCCAGCATTTTCAGAATCGATTCCTTGTCGAGGCGGGACTGGTCGGTATTGATCTCGAAACCGTGACGGCTCCAGGAGGAAATCTCGGAAGAACTCATACGCTCACTCGTTAACCATATTCTTGTTGTTTCCGGGACCGCCCCTTATTTGGCCCCCGCACGTTGAGCATAGACCCAGGCTTCCTCCGCGAGCGGACGGACATTCGCCGCCATCTGCTTCGCATGTTCACTGGATGCCGTTCCGTCCCTCACCCGCCCCGCGATTCCCTGCAGGATACCGGCAAGACGGAAGAAATTATATGAAAAATAAAAATCGAGATTTTCGATTCCGTTCGGACGGTTCGTCCGTTCACAGTACATCTGGATGTATTCCTCCAGCGTCGGGATGCCGAGTGACTTGAGGTCCGATGTGCGGATCGAGCCGGTGCCGCCGCCGGTGCCCTGACCGGGCATGACCCACTGCATCAGACTGTAAGTGAAGTCGCCGAGCGGGTGGCCGAGCGTCGACAGCTCCCAGTCGAGAACGGCGATCACTTTCGGTTCTGTCGGATGAAGGACGGTGTTGTCGAGGCGATAGTCGCCATGGACGATGGAGTTGGAGTCTTCCTGCGGAATGTTTTCCGGCAGCCATTCCATGAGCTTGTTCATCTCCGGGATGGTTTCCGTCTCGGAGGCGACATATTGCTTCGTCCAGCGCGAGATCTGGCGTGCGAAATAATTGCCGGGCTTGCCGAAATCGCTGAGGCCGATCTTTTCGTAATCGACCATGTGGAGCCGCGCGAGCGTCTCGTTGAGCGATGAGTAGATTTTCCAGCGTGTTTCCTTGTCCTGCGCGGGAAGGAGCGGCTCCCAGAGCACGCGGCCCTCGACCATGTCCATGATGTAGAACATGGTGCCGATGACGCTGTCATCCTCGCAGAGGCAATAGGTGCGCGGCGCGGGAAAGCCTTCGCCATGCAGCGCCGTGATGACCTTGTATTCGCGGTCGACGGCATGCGCGGAGGGAAGGAGCTTCCCCGGCGGCTTGCGGCGAAGGACATATTTCTTCGATGGCGTGATGAGCTGGTAGGTCGGGTTCGACTGACCGCCCTTGAACTGCTGGACGGTGAGCGGGCCCTGAAAGCCCTCCACATGAGCGGCCATGTAATCTTCAAGGCGCTTCTCGTCGAACTTGTGGCTTTCGGCGACTTCCTTGGTGCCGGAAAACTGCTCCTGCCTGCTGGCTTCTTCGCTCATTTTTGTTTCACTCCCCGTGTCGATTATTCTGTGTACGTATTTTGTTGTTTCCGCGGGTTTTTCCTTCCCACCCTCCCCTTGAGGGAGGGTCAAACCGCTGCAAGCGGTTTGGGGAGGGGTTGCGGAGCGTCAGTCATTTGATCGATGGCAATTTCATTGAAGCCGTCGCCGCGCCCCCGCCCCATAAAATTCTGCGCTTCGCTTGAATTTTCTGACCCTCCCTCAAGGGGAGGGTGGGAAGAAAGGGCTGTTGGCTGGTGCATCTCCATCGTCATCTCGAAGCCGTCCTCACGCACTCTGCGTTTCGCGCTCGATAGCGCGGTAGCCGATGTCGCGGCGGCAGAAGCCTTCCGGCCAGTCGATCTTCGCAATGGCTTCGTAAGCGCGCGCCTGCGCCTGCGCTGTCGTGGCGCCGGTGGCCGTGACGTTCAGCACACGCCCGCCCGTTGCATAGATGCGGCCTGCTTCGGCCTTCGTGCCGGCGTGGAAAATCTGCACATTATCGAGCGCACCCGCCTGCTTCAGGCCCTTGATCTCGGTGTTCTTGCGGTAGTCGCCCGGATAACCGGCAGCGGCCATGACGACGGTGAGCGCGACCTCGTCCTTCCAGCTTATCTCGGCCTTGTCGAGCGTGCCATCATGGCAGGCGCGCAGCACCGGCAGAACGTCGGAGGCAAGCCGCATCATCAGCACCTGTGTCTCCGGGTCGCCGAAGCGCGCATTATATTCGATGAGCTGCGGACCGGATTTCGTGATCATGAGGCCCGCATAAAGGACACCCTTGTAGGGCGTACCCTTGTCGCGCATGGCGCGGACGGTGGGCTCGATGATCTCCTTCATCACCTGCGCGGTGAGTTCGGGCGTGAGGACCGGCGCGGGCGAATAGGCGCCCATGCCGCCCGTGTTCGGGCCTTCGTCATTGTCGAAGACGCGCTTGTGATCCTGCGCGGCGACGAGGGGACGGACATGGGTGCCGTCGCAAAGCGCGAAGAAGCTGGCCTCCTCGCCTTCGAGAAATTCCTCGACAACGACTTCCGCTCCCGCCTCGCCGAAGCGGCCGCCGAAAATGGCGTCGATGGCGGTTTCGGCCTCCGGCATCGTCAGGGCGATGATGACGCCCTTGCCGGCGGCGAGCCCGTCCGCCTTGACGACGATGGGAACGCCATGCGCGGCAATGAAAGCCTTGGCGGCGGCGGCATCCGAAAAGCGGCCATAAGCAGCCGTCGGTATGTCGTATTCGGCGCAGAGATCCTTGGTGAAGCCCTTGGAGCCTTCGAGAAGGGCGGCTTTGGCGGTGGGGCCGAAGCTCGCGATGCCCTCGGCGTCCAGCCGGTCGACAAGACCCTTCACCAGCGGGTCTTCAGGGCCGACCACGACGAAGCCGATATCCTTTTCGCGGACGAAGTTCACAATGGCGTCGAAATCATGGGCGGAGAGGGCGATGCATTCCGCCACTTCCGCGATGCCGCCATTGCCGGGCGCGCAATAAAGAGTGCCGCATTCCGGGCTTTTGGCGATGGCCCAGCACAGCGCGTGCTCGCGGCCGCCAGAGCCGATGACGAGAATATTCATTCGGGTTGCCGTTTCCTGAGCTTCCGGTGCGAAAGGGTTGGGGCGAGAAGGGCTCCCTTGTAACATGGGGGTCCGCTCCGGCAAACCGGGGCTGACCCTGCCCGACAGAGCCAGAAAAGAGACAGATGACCCCTCCGGAAACCGGCCCCGGCACTGCCGCGAACCCCGCCGCGACGAATAATGCGCATGAATTCTCCGTAAGCGAGATTTCCTTCGCGCTGAAGCGAACCGTGGAGGACACGTTTGGCCATGTGCGCGTGCGCGGCGAGGTGACGGGCTATCGCGGGCCGCATTCTTCCGGCCATTGCTATTTCGGCCTGAAGGACGACAAGGCGCGCATGGACGCCGTGATCTGGCGGGGCGCCTTCAGCAAGCTGCGCTTCAAGCCCGAAGAGGGCATGGAAGTGATCGCGACGGGCAAGCTCACGACCTATCCGGGCAGCTCCAAATACCAGATCGTGATCGAGCATCTGGAGCCGGCCGGCGTGGGCGCGCTGATGGCGCTGCTGGAGGAGCGGCGCAAGAAGCTCGGCGCCGAAGGCCTGTTTGCGCCGGAGCGGAAGCGCGCGCTGCCCTATCTGCCGGAAGTGATCGGCGTGGTGACGAGCCCGACAGGCGCCGTGATTCGCGACATTCTCCACAGGTTACAGGACCGCTTTCCGCGCCGCGTTCTCGTCTGGCCGGTGCGTGTGCAGGGCGAGACGAGCGCGGCCGAGGTCGCCGCCGCCATTCGCGGCTTCAACGCGATGACGCCGGGCGGGGCGATGCCGAGACCGGATGTGCTGATCGTGGCGCGCGGGGGCGGCTCCATCGAGGATCTCTGGTCCTTCAACGAGGAGGTGGTGGTGCGCGCGGCAGCGGAAAGCGAGATCCCGCTGATCTCGGCGGTGGGCCACGAGACGGACACGACGCTGATCGACTTCGCCTCCGACCGCCGCGCGCCGACGCCGACGGCGGCGGCCGAAATGGCGGTGCCGGTGCGCGCCGATCTCATTGCCGATCTGCGGGACCGGGCGACGCGGCTGATGCGGGCGGAGACGCGGCTCGTCGAAAGCGCGCGGACGGGGCTTGCGGGCCTTGCGCGCGGATTGCCGAAGCTCGGCGATCTGGTGGCGCTGCCGCGCCAGCGTTTCGACAATGCGGCTGACCGGCTGCGCGGGGCACTGTCGCGCGTGACGACGGTGAAGCGGGGCGAATTGCACAAGGCCGGTGCGCCCTCGCTCGCGCCGATCCGGCGGCAGATTGCGGAGGCCCGCAAGCGTAACGCCGAAATGGCGACGCGCGCGAAGCAGGCGGAGACGCGCCATCTCGGCGATCTCGGGCGCAGGCTCGACGGCGCGGGCAAGCTCCTCGAAAGCTACTCCTATCAGGGTGTGCTGAAGCGCGGCTACGCCGTGGTCCGCGATGCGCAAGGACGCCCGGTGCGCGCGGCGGCGGGGCAGGCGGCGGGTGCCGCGCTCGAAATCGAATTCGCCGATGGCCGCCTCGGCGCGGTGGTGGCGCCAGGCGGTGCGCCAAAATCACAGCCGAAGAAACCGGCACCGAAGAAGGATGGCGGCAAGCAGGGCAGCCTGCTTTGATTGAAGCCGTGCGAGAGGCTAGAGTGCGCGAAAAGAGGTTATGCGTATGAACAGGATCGACAAGATGGGCGGCGGCGAGGCGGAACTCGTCTATGGCGACGGGGAGTATCACGTCGTGCGGCCGGGCGCCTATGTGACCTGCGCGGTGACGGGCGTGCATATTCCGCTCGACGAGCTGCGCTACTGGAATGTCGACCTGCAGGAGGCCTATGCGACGCCCGATGCCTCGCTGAAGCGGATGCGCGAAAAGGGGCTCGCCGGTTGATGCGGGTTTTGGGACTTCTCGCAGGTTTTCTTTTCCTTGCCGTTCCGGCACTGGCCGATGCGCGGCTCGAACTGTCCGGCGGCATGACGCAGGGCGGCCTCGCGATCGGCCATGCGGTGCCGGGCGCCAAGGCCTCGCTCGACGGCATGATGCTCGATGTGGACGGGGACGGCACCTTCGCCATGGGCTTCGACCGCGACCACGAAACGGACGCGAAGCTGCGCGTCGTCTATCCCGACGGCACGGTGGAGGAACGCACACTCGCCATTGCGAAGCGCAAGTGGCAGATCCAGCGCGTCGAAGGCGTGCCGCAGAAATATGTCTCGCCGCCGCCTGAAGCCATGGCGGCGATTGCGCGTGGCACGAAGCTGAAGACGGAAGCGCGCAAGACCCGCGCGGAAGGAAGCTGGTTCACGCAAAGCTTCCTCTGGCCGGTGACAGGCACGATATCGGGCGTCTTCGGTTCGCAGCGCTATTACAATGGCGAGCCGCGCCGCCCGCATTACGGTGTCGATGTGGCCGCGACGACGGGAACGCCGATCCAGGCACCGGCCGGCGGCGTGGTGACGCTCGCCGATGCCGACATGTATTTCGAAGGCGGGCTCGTTTTCCTCGATCACGGGCAGGGCGTGACGACGCTCATCATGCATATGAGCCGCCTCGATGTGAAAACCGGCGATGTGGTGAAGCAGGGCGATGTGATCGGTGCGGTCGGCGGTACGGGCCGCGCGACAGGCCCGCATCTCCATTGGGGCATGTACTGGCGCGGCGCCTATCTCGACCCGCAACTGCTTGCGGGGCCTATGCCGAAGGACGGCGGCTAGTTTTTCGTCTGGCGCGCAAGCCGCCCGCGCCGCGTCTTCTTCTGTTTCGTCCAGCGGTTATGCAGCCACAGCCATTCATGCGGCCGTTCGCGGATGCGCGCTTCGAGGAAGTCGTTGAGTTCCTGCGTGATGCGCATGATGTCCTCGACGGGATCGGCACCGGGACGCGGCGTGATCGGATCGTAGACGGTGACGCGAAAGGTTGCGCCCTTCACGCGCTCAAGCCAGGCCGGAACGATGGGTACATTGTAGCGCACCGCGAGGCCCGCGGGCGCGGGCGTCGTCATGGCGCGAAGGCCGAAAAGTTTCGCCTCGACGCCGTCATTCATTTTCTGGTCGGTGAGCATGGCGATGAACTTGTCCTCGCGCAGCAGCTTCACCAGCGTGCGCGCGCCGGGCGCGCCCTTCGGCACCTGTACCGCCTGTGTCACGCGTTCGCGCAACGCGATCATCCATTCGTTCACGTAAGGATTGTTCGCATGGCGATAGACCTCGCCGCCCGCGAGCCCCTCGAACTGCATGACGACGGGCAGGATTTCCCAATTCGCGAAATGACCCGAAACGAAAATGCCGCCATTGCCCGACGCCGCCAGCGCGCGCAACGCCTCCGCATGGACGACATCGAAACGGTGGCGCTCCTCGGGACGCGCGAAAACGGGCAGATGCGCGTATTCGGCAATGGTGCGGCCGAGATTGTCCCACATGCCGGTGACGATGCGCTCGCGCTCTTCAGCCGTCAGCTCGGGCATGGCGCGGGCAATATTGTCGCGCGCCCTGTTGCTGAAGGGCAGGCGCGGGCCGATGCGGCTGCCGAGCCAGCCGCCGGTATCCGAAGCGCGGTCGATATTCATCGAGCCGAAAAACGCGAGCGTCGCCTTCAGTGCGGCATATTCGAGCAGATATAGGAACTTGCCTTTGCGAGCCATGCGCCCTGGCCGATTCTTGTTTTTGTGACAAAAACTTATAGCAGCTTCAGCGCCGTCTGGCGCGAACCACGGCATCCATTATCTGCGCCATGAGCGCATCGATGTCGCCGACAAGAGCACGCACCGGCAGGACGCGCGCCGCCGCCGCGAGCCGCGCGCGGGCACTGGCCGCAGGGGCATGTGTGAGCCGCGCTGCATCCTTCTCGGTGGTGATGAGCTGCGCACCGAGTTCGCGCGCCTTGACGAGAAGGCCGAGCGCATCCTTCTCGCGGAAGACATGATGGTCCGGAAATGAAACGGTGTCCGCGAGTTCGACGCCCAGTTCACGCAGGGTACGGAAGAACTTTTCGGGTTTGCCGATGCCTGCGAAAGCGAGATGCGGCCCCTCGTCAAACGCGGGCAGGGAAGCGGGGCGCACGATGGAATTGAAAACCGGAATACCGCGAGCCCGAGCCCGCGCGGCGACGCCATCGCCCGCATGACCCCGCCCCGTGAGGATCAGCGCATTGGTGCGCGTGAGGGCGTTGTCGGCTTTTTCGCGCAGGGGCCCCGCAGGCATGAGACGGCCATTGCCGAGGCCGCTCGCGGCGTCGACGACGAGGATCGAGAAATCCTTGGTGAGGGAGGGGTTCTGCAAGCCGTCATCCATGACGATGATGCCGGCGCCCCCGCGAATGGCGGCAGCGGCGCCCTCGGGCCGGTTCGCAGCAACCCAGACAGGTGCGACGGCGGCGAGAAGCAGCGGCTCGTCCCCGACATCTTCCGCCCCGTGGTGAGCAGGATCGACACGGATCGGACCCGCCTCGCGCCCGCCATAACCGCGCGTCAGGAAATGAACCTTCTCGCCGCGCGCGACAAGGCGCTCGGCAATGGTGAGAGCGAGCGGCGTCTTGCCAGCGCCCCCCACGGTGACATTGCCGATGCAGATGACCGGAATGGCAGCCCTTTCCGGCTTCGTCCTCGCAAGACGCAGGCGTCCGGCAAGGCCGTAGAGACTGCCCAGAGGCGAAAGAAGCCTGGCGGCGAGCGGGACAGACCCGCGCTTTGCGGGATACCAGAAGCGGGGTTCACGCATGGTTTGCGCTCCTCGCTTCAGGCGCGGGCAGAAGCGCGAGCAAGGCGTCGAGTGTGCGCTCCGTTGCGCCGCTGTCGCCGCTGGCGATCCGCTGTGCCGCAGCACCCATGCGCCTGCGTTCACTCTCGCTGGCGAGAAGGCGAGCGGCGGCCGCAGCGAGAGAGGCCGCATTGGCAACGCGCAACATGGCGCCCGCTTCCTCGAAGGCGGGGAATGCTTCGGCAAAATTGAAATCGGAAGGGCCTGCGAGAAGAGCGCAGCCGAAGCGCGCGGCCTCGAAAGGGTTATGTCCGCCTGTATCGCCGAATGTGCCGCCGATAAAGACGAGATCTGTCAGCGAATAGAAGAGGCCGACTTCGCCGAGCGTATCGGCAAGATAGATCTGCGTGGCTGGCGTGATGGTATCGCCGGTTGCGCGCCGGGCGACGCTGAGGCCGGTCGCGGTGAGTTCTTGCCCGATGGCTTGTCCGCGAGCGGGGTGGCGCGGCACGACGATGGTGAGGAGGCCGGGATGCGACGCGGCAAGAAGGGTATGCGCTTCGCCCGCCGCGCGCTCTTCGCCCTCATGCGTATTGGTGGCGACCCAGATCGTTCGCCCGGCGGTCATGGCGCGAAGGCGCGCAAGCTCTGCCTTATCGACGGAAAGCGCAGGCGCATCGTGCTTCAGATTGCCGGGCTCCAGAACCTCCGCCGCGCCAAGCTCGCGAAGCCGCGCGGCCGAGGCGCGATCCTGCGCCATGATGAGGCGAAAGCGCGAGAGAAGATCGGCGATGAAGGCGGGGGCATGACGCCAGTTATGTGCCGACCGCGCGGTGATGCGCGCATTGACGAGAGCGAGCGGCACACCGTGCCTGTCCGTGGCGGCGATGAGATTCGGCCAGAATTCGGATTCGATCCAGATCGCGAGATCGGGGCGCCAGTGATCGATGAAACGCGCGCAGTAGTCAGGATGATCGAGCGGCACATATTGATGAACGGCACCTTCGGGCAGGCGCTCCGCCATGAGCTTTGCGGAGGTGACGGTGCCGGTGGTGACAAGGACGTGCAGCCCCGGACGAGCGGCAAGAAGGCGCGTGACGAGCGGCAGAATGGAAAGCGATTCGCCGACGCTTGCACCATGCAGCCAGACAAGGGGACCATCGGGGCGCGGACGGGAGGCCACACCGAGACGTTCGCCGAGGCGCGCCGTGTCTTCCTTGCCGCGCGCTTCGCGGCGGCGCAGCAGAAGCGGCACAAGCGGCGAAACCGCGCGCGTCATCGTCCGATAGAAGAAGAGACCGAGGGATGGCGCTTTTCCCGTCATGCCGGACAAAGGCCGCTCAATGCGCGACCGCTCCCTTGTCCTGCTTGCGCGGTACGCGGCCGCAAATCTCCTCGGCTTCGAGCGCAACGGCATTGAGCCCGTCTTCGACGCGCTGCCGCGCGGCTTCGAGCTCTTCCGGCGTCGCATCGCGCGGAACATAGATCGGCTCGCCCCAGACGAGCGCACCCCGGGAGAAGGGAAGGTTGATCGTGAACTTGTCCCAGTTGTTGAGCTGGATGCGCGCGGCCGTGGTGGCGGCGACGGGAACGATGGGACGGCCCGAAAGCCGCGCCAACATGACAATGCCCTCGCCCGCGCGGCGCGCGGGGCCGGGCGGCAGGTCGGCGGTGAGGCCGATGGAAATATTCTCGCCGAGCGCACGAACCATGGCGCGCAGAGCACCCGCGCCGCCCTTGCCCTTCTGCTTGTGAACGCGCTCTTCGCCCTTGGGCACGCCCGCGCCGCGAATGGTGCCGACGCCCAGGAAGCGCATGACACTGGCGACGATTTCACCATCGCCATGCTTCGAGACGAGAATGCGCATCTCGCGCCAGTTGTGCCAGAAGGTCGGCAGGATCATGTTCTGTCCGTGCCAGGTGGCGGCGACGAAGGGTTTGTCCTCCGCCCAGAAGCGCGCGGCAATATCGCCCCGGCGCACTTCGAAGCGGCCCGTGCGGCGCACGAGCCGAATGAAGAATGCAATCAGCCAGGCAATGAGTGTTGTCGAGGTCTCGGTTTTGCTTTTCGTGTCGCCAGCCATGAATGCTTACTCTCCCGCGACTGCGGCCGTGGACGGGCTTTGCGCCAAGCCGGCGCGCGCGCTGTCCGAAGCGGCTTGCGGCTCTTCGATAAACTGGGAACGCGACAGTTCTGCGTAGAGACCGCCCCGCGCGACAAGCTCGGCATGATTGCCGCGCTCGACCACCCGGCCTTCGTCGATCACGCAGATCGTGTTCGCGTGTTTGATGGTCGAGAGACGATGAGCGATGACAAGCGTCGTGCGGCCCTGCATGAGGCGCGAGAGGGCGTTCTGCACCTGAATTTCGGAAGCGGTATCGAGCGAGGAGGTCGCCTCGTCGAGCAGCAGGATCGCGGCGTTTTTCAGCATGGCGCGGGCAATGGCGATGCGCTGACGCTGGCCGCCCGAAAGCTTGAAGCCTGCTTCGCCGACCGTGGTGTCGTAGCCCTTGGGGAGAGCCGCGATGAATTCGTGCGCGGCGGCGTTTCGCGCGGCCTCCTCGACTTGCGCATCCGTGGCGCCGGGCGTTCCATAAGCGATATTGGCGCGGATCGTGTCGTCGAAAAGGAAAGGCTCCTGCGTGACGAGCGAGCTTGCTGCGCGCAGAGAACTCAGCGTGACCTCGCGCACATCCTTGCCGTCGATCAGGACGCGGCCTTCCGTCGGGTCGTAGAAACGCGGCACGAGATTGAGGATCGTGCTCTTGCCCGCGCCGGAGGGGCCGACAAGCGCGACCGTATGGCCCTTCGGGATTTCGATATCGACGCCATTGAGTGCGGGTGTGCCGTCGCCATAGTGGAAGTGGACATTTTCGAAGGTGACGGTGCCCTCCACAGCGTCGAGCGGCTTTGCATCGCCGGGAACCGTGATCGTCGGCTGAATGTCGAGAATGGGGAAGATGCGCGCGGCCGCCGCGACCCCTTCCTGCATCAGGGTCTGCGTATTGGCGAGCTTCTTCAAGGGCTCATAGGCGAGCAGCATGGCGGAGAGGAAGCCGCCGAGATCGCCGATGGAGAGAAAGCCCGTTTGCACGCTGCGCCCGCCGAAATAGATAACGGCGGCGACGCCGATGCCTGAAAGGAGGCCGGTGATGGGGCTTGCCATGCTGCGTGCCCGGATCGCCTTCAGCGCATGATGGCGCACGGTGTCGATCGTGTTGGAGGTGCGGCCGATCTCGGTCGATTCCTGATCATAGGCCTTCACCACGCGAATGCCCTTGAGCGCCTCGGAGATGACGGCGGTGAGATCGCCGGAGCCTTCCATGTTGCGCTTCGCGGCCTTGCGCGTACGCCGCCCGAGCTTGCCGACGACGATGCCGACAATCGGGATGACGGCGGCGCCCATCAGCGCGAGCTGCCAGTTGAGCCAGAACATCGCGCCGACCAGCGCGACGACCGTGAGAAGGTTCTGCCCGAAATCGATCACCGAGGTGGTGACGGTATCGCGAACACGGTTCGCATCGTAGAGGAAGCCGGAAAGAAAGCGCCCCGAATGCGTCTTTGAAACCCAGGCGAGGTCGGCATGCATGATCCGTCCGAACATGCGCTTCTGGATTTCGGCAACGATGTACTGGCCGATGGTCGCCATCTTGACGCGCGAGATATAGGTCGCGATGGCCTGAAGCGATGTGGCCGCGATGGCGCCTGCCGAGACGAGGAGCAGCATCCACGCATCGGTGCCGACGATATTGTCGAGTGCATATTTGATGAGGACGGGAACGGCGCCGGTGGAGGCCGCGACCACGACGCTCGCGAGGAGCGCGATGGCGGCGGTGCGCCAATGCGGCTTCAGGTACTCCCGTGCCATGCGGGAAATGACGTCCCGCATGCCGAGATCCGCCGCAGGCAGCGGCAGCGCGGAATCGGATCGGGGCGTCGAACCCGCTTTCTGATCGCGGGGTTTGGCGTCGGTGGTCTGGCTCGGCATTCTGGCCTGTCTCTGTGGGGCGCGTCCGCCGCGCCGCCCGGTCATGCGGGGCCCCGGTCATGCGGGCCCCAAGTCAAGCGGTCCCAAATCAAGCGGCCCAAATCAAGGGGCGGACAATATCACGGGCCGCGCTCAGCCGCCATAAAGCCCTGAAATGGTAAACGCTTCATCCAATTGGCATTTTGGGGCCGTCACTGGTTCAGGACGGCAATGCCTATGGTGAGATAGGTGGCGAAGAGAGCCCATGCCAGATAGGGCAGCAGGAGAACAGCCGAAAGACGGCTGTAGCGCGCAAATGACGCAATCGTGCCGGCAATGGCGATGTCGAGGAAGATGACTTCGACGGAGGCAAGAGTGGGGCTCTTGAGGCCGAAAAAGAGAATGCTCCAGGTGAGATTGAGCGAAAGCTGGCAGCCGAAGATCGCGAGCGGCAGCCCGGAGCGGTCGAAGCTCCCCGAGGTCCGCCAGACGAGCCAGGCGGCAATGGCCATCAGGAAATAGAGAAAATTCCAGACGACCGGAAAGACCCAGGGTTCCGGCGTGAGCGGCGGCTTGTCGAGAAGCTGGTACCAGTCACCGACGCTTGTCGCGGTCACGGCGCCGCCCGCGGCGGCCGCGAGAAAGACGGCCGCGAGAAAGGCAAAGAGGTAGAGAAGGGATGTGAGGGCGCTCGGGGGGGCGGCCGGATCGCGGACGCTGTTATCTTCAGTGCTCATGCTGACCTTCTTGTTCTTCTTGTTCAGGGTCCATGAGCCGGTGCAGATGGACGATGAAATAGCGCATATGGGCATTGTCGACGGTGCGCTGGGCAGCCGCCTTCCATGCTTTGTGAGCCTCCTCATAGTTAGGGAAGATGCCGACGATGTCGAGCTTCGACACGTCCTTGAAATCATGGCTTTCGAGATGCGTGAGCTCGCCCCCGACAACGAGATGAAGAAGCTGCTTCGACATGAAATCCTCCAGACAGGCCAGACAGAGATGTGCGCTGCGCTGCAGCAATCCTAGCACGGCGCGACGCCGGGAGCGACTGGTGGCGCCCGGCGGCGGCGACTAGCGGCGGGGCGGAAGCTGGAGTTTGCCCACCTTCTCGAAGAGCGCATCGTAAAGCGCGGGGCCCGCCGCAAGCAGGCTCGGATGGCGGGTGGAGGCGCGGTTGTAGAAATAGGGCGTACCGTCATGCGTGGTCATGCGGCCTCCTGCCTCATGCAGGATGAGATCGGCGGCGGCGAGATCCCAGTCGCTCTTGCCGTTGAGCGCGAGCGTGGCATCCGCCGCGCCGCAGGCGACGAGAGCGACGCGATAGGCAACGGAATTGCGGTCCGATATATCCATTTCCGGCCATGCCTCCGGCCAGGCCGGATGTTTGAACATCGGCGCGAAGGCAATCATCCGGCAGCCTTCGATGCGGGAACAATCGCTGACATGGATGGGGCGGCCATTGAGCCTCGCGCCCCGGCCTGCTTCCGCCTCGAAGAATTCATCCGTCGCGGGATTGAAAAGAACGCCGAGAACGGGACGCCCTTCCTCGACCAGCGCGACCGAAATCACGAAATGCGGGCGCCCCTTGGCGAAAGCGCGCGTGCCGTCGATGGGATCGACCACCCAGACGCGCTGGCTGGTCAGGCGCGATGAGTCGTCCTCAGTCTCCTCCGAGAGCCAGCCGTAATCCGGCCGCGCCCCCGCCAGCCGCGCGTGAAGCAGTTCGTTCACTTCGATGTCGGCTTCGGTGACGGGTGTGTTGTCATGGGCCTTCGACCACTGCTTGTGATCGGTACCGAAGAAGCGCATGGCGATGGCACCCGCCTCGCGCACAGCCTCTTTCAGGAGCGCAAAGTCGGCGGCCCTCGCCTCAGCTTCCGGCAACGGTCATGCCCTCGACACGGATGGTCGGCGCATTGGTGCCATAGTGGAATTCGAGGTCGTCGGCCGGCGTCATGTTGAGGAACATGTCGCGCAGATTGCCCGCGACGGTGATTTCGCTCACAGGATAAACGAACTCGCCATTCTCGATCCAGAAGCCGGAGGCGCCGCGGCTGTAATCGCCGGTGACACCATTGATGCCCATGCCGATCATCTCGGTGACGTAAAGGCCTTGCTTGATGTCGGCGATGAGCTCCTTCACGGAAACGCAGCCGGCTTCCATGTAGAGATTGGTTGTCGAGGGCGACGGCGGGCCGCCCGTGCCGCGCGCGGCGTGACCTGTCGTTTCGAGTCCGAGCTGGCGCGCGGTTGCCGTATCGAGCAGCCATGTGGTGAGGATGCCGTCCTCGATGAGGGTCCAGCGGCCATTCTTCACGCCTTCCCCATCGAAGGGCTTGGAGCGGAGGCCGCGCTTCATATGCGGATCGTCCACGATGGAAATGCCCTTGGCGAAGACCTGCTTGCCCATTTCCTTTTTCAGGAAGCTCGTACCGCGCGCGATGGCGGCGCCTGAAATTGCGCTGGCGAAATGGCCGGCAAGGCCGCCCGAGACGCGCGGATCGTAGACGATGGGTACGGCTTGCGACTTCACCTTGCGGGGATTGAGACGCCGCACGGCTTTCTCGCCGGCGCGGCGGCCAACCTCGGCGGGGCTTTCGAGCGCATCGGCATAACGCTTCGAGGAAAATTCGTAGTCGCGCTCCATCGCCGTGCCTTCGCCCGCAAGCACGGAGCAGGAGAAGGAAGAAGAGGTGCCCGCATAGGAACCCGCAAAGCCGTTGCTGGTGACGAGGGCGACACCGGAGCGGCCATAGCTTGCGCCTGCGCCGCTCGAATTGGTGACGCCTTCGACGGCAAGTGCTGCTTCTTCGGCTTGTGCAGCGCGCGCGGCGAGCTGTTCGGCGCCGGGTGCTGGAGCCTTGTCCTCGATTTCGAGATCCGGCCAGTCGCGCGCAAGACGCGCGGGGTCGGCCAGGCCGCACCACGGACCGTCCGGTGCGACACGCGCCATCGCGACCGCGCGCTCGATCATGGGCTGGAGCGCGGCTTCCGAAAGATCGGTGGAAGAGACGCTTGCCTGCTTGTTGCCGATGAAGACGCGCAGGCCGACATCGCGGCCCTCCGAACGCTCGACATCCTCAAGCTTGCCGAGCCGCCACGAGACGCCGAGCGAGGTGCCCTCGATGACAAGCGCTTCCGCCGCGTCGGCCCCCGCCTTGCGCGCGCGCTCGACCAGCATGGCCGCAGTATCGAGCGCGGATTCGGTGGAGGCGGCAGTGGCGGGCATGCTCATGGATTGTTTCCGGCAGTGGTTGATGTGGTCAGACGAGCGCATACCACAGGCAGCCGATACCGGCGACCAGCATGGCGATCCAGGTGAGCAATGTGCCGACGAGGCGCGGCGGAGTCGATTCGCCGGTGCGCGAGACGCCGATCGCATGCAGGACGCGACCGATGGTCAGAGCGAGGCCGACGACATGGAGAACATAGATCGAGGCCGCGAGAAGATGCAGCACCACGAGGCCGATCAGAGCGATGGGCGTATATTCCACATTCACGATGTGGGCGCGGCTGGCATTGTAGAGCGCGTCGTCGCTGCCGGTACCGGTCATCACGTTGGAGCGAACGCGGTTTGCCGAAACGCGATAGGCGAGAAAGAGATTGATGAGAAGGTTAAGGCCGACATAGACGCCGACAATGGTAGGCGAAGCGGAATAAAAGCCCATGGGTTCCTCCGGTGCTATGCCGCGGTTTCAGGCCGATGTGAGGCCGTGCTTGTCTCGCACCCACGAGCATGATTCGATTTGTGCCGGGGAAAGCTAGCACGGGATATCACACATGGCATCCGAACCTGTGATCGCGGTCGAGACCGGCGATATCACCAGATTGAAGGTCACGGCCATCGTCAGTGCCGCGAATGAGCGCCTTGCGCCGGGCGGTGGCGTCTGTGGTGCGATATTTCGCGCGGCCGGAGCGGGCCTCATCGACGAGTGTCAGGCTTATGACGGCTGTCCGGCCGGCGAGGCCCGCATCACGGGCGGCTACAATCTGCCCGCCGAATGGATCGTGCATGCGGTCGGGCCGGTCTGGCATGGCGGCGGGGAGGGCGAGGCCGAATTGCTGGCAAATTGCTACCGGAATGCGCTGAAGATCGCTTCGGACTACGGGATGCCGTCCATCGCCTTTCCGGCAATCTCGACCGGGATATTCGGCTATCCGCCGGAAAAGGCGGCCAGGATCGCCGTGGCGGCCTGCCGCGATCATATGAAGACACATGAATTTCCGCAGAGGATCGTACTTGTCGCCTTCGATGAAGAACAGGCTGAACCTCTCAAGGCGGCGCTCACGGCAAGTTGATGTTGTGAGGATGGGGGGCGCGGGGCATGCTCTTGCTCAAAGGGAGAGCGGGTGTGCAATGGCGTAACTCGGAAAGACGTTTTGGCCTTGCCGCCGTTTTGCTGCACTGGCTGATTGCGGTGCTGTTTCTCGCCATGCTCGCCATCGGCGTGACGATGACGCGGCTGCCGCTCACCGATCCCTGGACCTTTCCGCTCTTCCAGTTCCACAAATCTCTTGGCGCGACGGTCTTTCTGCTCGTGGTTGCGCGCATCGCCTGGCGCGCGGGCAACAATCCGCCGCCGCTTCCTGCATCGCTGAAGCCCTACGAGCGCGCGCTTGCAAAGCTCACGCATTGGGGCCTTTACGCCGCACTAATCGCGATGCCGCTGACGGGCTGGGTGATCGTTTCCGCCTCGCCGCTCGGCATTCCGACCGTGCTTTACGGGATCGTGCCGCTGCCGCATATCGGCTTCGTCGCCGGCCATCCGCAGAAAGCGGCAATCGAAACGGCGGCGTCATGGACGCATTGGACGATTGCCGTCTTCGCCGCAACGCTCATCGCCCTTCATATTGGAGCGGCCTTCTGGCATCACTTTGCGAAGCGCGACGACGTGCTGACGCGCATGTTGCCGTCGCGCGCACTTTTCAGGAAAGGAAACGGAAATTGATCCGCTTCACCACCATCTGTCTCGCGTTTCTGGCGGGTGCTGCTCCCGCTTTGGCCGTCACGAACTGGGCGGCCGACGCGACGCCCGGCACGATTACCTGGGAAGGGACAGACGGAAGCGGCAAGAGCTTCACCGGAAGCTGCTCGACCTTCGTTGCCGACATTGCCTTCGACCCGGAAGCGCTCGATGAGTCCTCCGTCGCCGTCACTATCGATATGGTGTCCTGCCTCACGGGGGAGATGCAGAAGGATGAATATCTGCCGCAGGAGGGCTGGTTCAATGTCGAGGACTATCCGAAGGCGGTGTTCGAGGCGACGAGCTTCAGCAAGAAGGATGACGGCCAGTATCTTGCGGAAGGAACGCTGACGCTGCGCGGGGAAACGAAGCCCGTGATGCTGCCTTTCGCACTCGATATCGATGGCGACAAGGCGCATGTGACAGGCGAGACCACATTGAACCGGCTCGATTTCGGCGTGGGCGGCGGACAGCTCGCGTCGCCGGATGTGGCGGGGCCGGAGGTGACGGTGCGTATCGATCTCGCCGCGACGAAATCCTGAGGCGATCGACATGAGGGTGATGCGTTTTGCGGGTGTACTTGTTGTTGCTGCGTCGCTCAGCGCCTGCACGGCCTTCAACGTCGCGACGCATCGTGTGAGCGGCGATCCGGTCGATGCGCCGGGCGGCACTTATCGTGCGGACCCGCAGCACACGAGCGTGACCTTCAGCGTCGACCATCTCGGCTTTTCGCGCTTCGTGGCGCGCTTCAATGAGGTGGCCGCAACGCTCGAAGCGGTGCCGGGTGCGCCGGAGAAGAGTAAACTCGATGTGACGATCAAGGCGGCGAGTGTCGACACGAATGTCGCCGAACTCGACCGGATGCTGGCAGGCAGCGATTTTTTCAATGCCGCGCGTTATCCAGATATTCGTTTCGTGAGCACGAGCATCGTCCGCACGAGCCAGGGTACGGGGGAGGTTGCGGGCGACCTCACCATGGCAGGGCAGACGCATCCCGCGACATTCACCGTGACCTTCAACGGTGCGGCGCCCGATCCGCTGACCGGCGCGGACAAGCTCGGCTTTTCGGCGGAGGGAACACTTGACCGCTCCGAATGGGGCCTCGCCAACTGGTGGCCTGCCGTCGGCAATGAAGTGCGCTTCCATATCGAAGCGGAATTTACGAAGCCTGAGAGTTAATCCTCAGATGAGGGGCGGCGGCTCCTGAGTTTCTTCACCGAGCCGCGCTTCACCTTTTCCTCGACGCGCTTTTTCTTGGCCGCGCGGCTGGGCTTGGTCGGCACACGGAATTTCGGCTGGTGCGCGGCGGCGGCGATCATCTCGACGAGCCGGTCGATGGCGTCGCGCCGGTTCGCTTCCTGCGTACGGAAGCGGTTCGCCGTGATGACGATGATGCCGTCCTTGGTGAGCTTCGTGCCCGCGATCCGCTCCAGCCTTTCGCGCACGCGCTCGGGAAGCGACGGCGAAGTGCGCACGTCGAAGCGGAGTTGCGCGGCGCTCGACACCTTGTTGACGTTCTGTCCACCCGGCCCGCCAGCCCGGATGAAGCTGATCGAGATTTCATCGTCCTCGATAGAGAGCCTGTCGGTGACGGGGATCATGGGAGTACCGGGGTTTCTGGATGTTATACTCAACTTGCAGGATGAGTATAATGCGGGTTGACAGGAGGGTGAGTTGATGATGTTATACTCAAACTGCGAAAAGAGTATAACGCCATGTCGACCAGAATACCTCTCGCCATGCATACAGCCTATGCCGATCTGGTCGATCGCTGCGGCGTGGCGGCTTTCGAAAGTGCTTTTACGGGCGACGGTAACTTCGTCGCGAAGACGGTGCGTGGCCGCAAATACTGGTATTTTCAGGAGACGACCCCCGAAGGTCGAAGACAAAAATATGTAGGTCCTGAAACGGAAGAGCTCCTCGAGCAAATTGACCGTCACAGAAGCGCGCTGGACGACGCTCGCGACAGGCAGGCGCTGGTGTCCATGCTTGTCCGTTCAGCCTATCTGCCTCGCCCGCAGGCGAAAATGGGACAGGTGCTGCAGGCTCTGGCGCAGGCAGGAGTGTTCCGCTTGCGCGCCGTGCTGGTTGGCACGATTGCCTATCAGACATATGCGGCGATGCTGGGTGTTCGCCTCCCCGCCGCCTCTCTGCAAACTGGCGATCTGGACATCGCTCAACATCGTACCATCTCCGTTGCCGCGAAAGACAAAACCCCTCCGCCCCTGGCGATACTGAAAGCAGTCGATGAAAGTTTCAGGCCCGTTCCGCACCTGAAAGATCCAACACGGGCGACATCCTATCTGGCGGCAGGCGGACTACGCGTAGACTTCCTGACGCCTAACCGGGGTGCCGATAGCGGTGAACCGGAACCCTTGCCGGCACTCGCGACGGATGCTCACCCGCTGCGCTTCCTCGATTATCTCGTCCATGAACCGACGCGTGCGGTCGTGCTGCATGGTGCGGGTGTCTATGTCTCTGTGCCCACACCCGAGCGGTACGCCCTGCACAAGCTGATCGTTGCGCAAAGGCCCGACAGGCTGAACGAGAAGAAGGGCAAGGACATTGTGCAGGCCGAAAGTTTACTTCAGATTCTTCTTGAGGACCGCGTCCATGATCTCTCGGCTGCCTGGCATGATGCCGCCGGACGCGGGAAAAAGTGGAAAGCCCTCCTCTTGAAGGGGCTCGGCGTACTGGAGGCGGCAACCAGAGATGGTCTGCTTAAGGCGACGGGTGAGACGCGATCAACTGTTCCCGGTATCGACCTGGAATTCGCCTCTCCGCAGGCACGGTACGACGTCGACAGGGACGTCGTACTCTTCACCGGCACTTCCGCGGGTAACAGGCATCGCTGCGCCATAAGCCGTGAAGCTCTTGAAGATTATTTCGGCGATTTCGGTGGAGGCGAAAAGTTGGCTCTTGAAGCATTCCGCAACAATCGGAATCTGATAGAGAAGCTGGTGCGGGAAAAGTTTCTGCACGCACCAGTCGGGAACGCGGAGGAAACATTGCTGAAATCCGACGACATACCGTTGCTCCGCAAACGGCTGAAAATATAAGCGTTACTTCCAGATCGGTTTGCCCGTGCCAGGGAGGCCGAGCTTCGACCATTTCTTCGTGACCGCTTCGATCACCTCTTCATCCATGCGGATCTGACGGCCCCATTCGCGCTTTGTCTCGGGCGGCCATTTGTTGGTGGCGTCGAGGCCGATCTTGCCGCCGAGACCGGACTCCGGTGAGGCGAAGTCGAGATAATCAATGGGCGTGTTCTCGATCAGCGTCACGTCGCGCACGGGGTCCATGCGCGTCGAGATCGCCCACATCACGTCCTTCCAGTCGCGCGCATCGATGTCGTCGTCCACGACGATGACCCATTTCGTATACATGAACTGGCGCAAGTAAGACCATGCGCCCATCATCACGCGCTTGGCATGGCCGGGATAGGCCTTCTTCATCGAGATGACGGCAATCCGGTAGGAGCAACCCTCGGGCGGCAGCCAGAAATCCACGATCTCCGGGAATTGCTGCTGGAGGAGGGGAATGAAAACCTCGTTCAGCGCCTCACCGAGCACCGAAGGTTCGTCCGGCGGGCGGCCGGTGAAGGTCGAGAGATAGATCGGGTCGCGCCGCATGGTGATCGCCGAGACGGTGAAGACCGGGAACTTCTCGACCGAATTGTAATAGCCGGTGTGGTCGCCGTAGGGCCCCTCGTCTTCATATTCGTCGAGCGAGACATGGCCCTCGATGACGATCTCTGCTGTGGCGGGCACTTTCAGCGGCACCGTCTTGCAATCGACGAGCTCGACCTTCTGGCCGCGTAACAGCCCGGCGAATTGATATTCCGAGAGCGTGTCGGGGACCGGCGTGACGGCGGCGAGGATCGTGCCCGGGTCCGCGCCGATGACGCAGGCGGCGGGAAGCGGCTCGCGCTTTTCGTTCTTCCAGCGCGCATGATGCTGCGCGCCGCCGCGATGCGCGAGCCAGCGCATGATCGTCTTGTTCTTGCCCAGCACCTGCATGCGGTAGATGCCGAGATTGAAATCGTCTTCCTTGACGCCCTTCGGGCCCTTGGTGACGACGAGCGGCCAGGTGATGAGCGGCGCGGGCTCGCCCGGCCAGCAGGTCTGGATGGGGAGTTGGGTGAGGTCGATGTCGCTGCCCTTCAGCACAACTTCCTGGCAGGGCGCGGAGGACAGGGTCTTCGGCTTCATCGCCATGACGGTGCGGAGCAGCGGCAGCATGGAAACCGCCTCGCGGAAGCCGCCGGGCGGCTCGGGCTGGCGCAGGAAGGCAAGCGCCTCGCCCACTTCGCGCAGATCCGTTGCTTTTGTCCTCTCAACCGGGGCGCCGCCCGCGAAATTCGCCGTGACGCCGCGCGCGACGCGCTCCACCGTGCCGAAGAGATTGACGAGAACGGGCATGGGCGAGGCCTGGCCATTCGCCATTTCCGCCTTCTCGAACAGGACGGCAGGGCCCTGCTCGGCCAGAAGACGGGTCTGAATCTCGGTCATCTCCAGAACGGTGGAAACGGGCTCCTTCACCCGGGCGATGTCGCCGGTCGCATCGAGCTGGTCGAGAAATTCGCGGAGGGAGGCATAGGACATGGGCGGGGGCTGGCTTTCTCTGGGCTTGGCCTTGTTTGTCGGGCGAGAGAATGCCGCAAAGCCGCGCGAAAGCCAAAGACGGAGAGTGGGCGGGAAAGGGGCGGGGTCGCTCCAATTTTGTGCCGATTTGGCCGCGCCCGTTAACAGGCCGCCAACCACTCGGGGCCTAAAATCCGCTCCAGCAGGTTTTGAAGGAGCGACGGCATTGACGTCCGGTGAATGTGTGAAGCAGCGCAAGCGGCAGAAGAGGGTCTGGCGGGGCGGTGAGCTCGATGCCGATCCGTTTCACCTGCCACAGCACGTTGCCGTGAAAGCAACGGGGCTTGTCGAGCGCGCTTTCGGCTTTATCCGCTTCGCCAGCGTCTACAAGGACGCCGTGACCGCCTATGACAGCTCGCCCATTCTGGGCCGCTTCGAATGGTCGGAACCCATGTCCGCCTTTGACGGGGTGGCGCTGCGGGTGCTCCCCTGCGACCGTCAGGCCTCGAAATTCGTGGCAATCGTTGAATTGTGCCACGCTGGCAATGCGGCCCGAAACCTCGTGGTATATGCGGGCGAGGACGGGGTGGACGCCTCGTCGCGCTGGCGCGCCTGGGGCCGGGCCCTGAATTTGCCGCTGCTGATCGAGGACCGGGAGGGAATGCTCCACCCGGCGGAGCGCCGCCTTGGCGCGCTGCAGGTCTCCAATCCGCAGCCTCATGCGGGCGCGAACCCGCTTTCGGCCCGCCGCCCGCTTACCTTCGGCCAGTCCGGTCAGCCGCGCCTCTGGGCGGGGCGCCTTGTCGTCGGCGGACGTCCGCTGGCTTATTGAGGCTTACTCCGCCGCCTGCATGGCCCGAGGCCCGTGATAGGGCGCGCGGTTTGCCTTTTCCGGGTAGCGGCCATCGGCTCGGGCCGCGAGATAGCGCTGGATGAGCCAGACCGGCTCCTCCAGATGGCTGAGCCTTCCCCGCACCACCTTGCTCGACCTGAGCCCGCGCTGGACGGCGGCATTCATCACCATGTCTTCCGAGTGGAAGGTGTTGAGCATCTCCGTCTCGCTGGCAAGGGCCTCCTGGTAATCAGGCGCGTCCTTCGCCTCCTTCGAGACGAGCGTCGTCGTCAGCAGCAGGCAGCGATCTGCCGCGACGGGCAGCAGCCTGTACCAGAGGGCGCGGTCATGCGTGGTCAGGAACATGAAACAGGGAAAGCCCGTGAAGAGTCCCCATTCAAAGGCCTGGGTTTCGCTCAGGCCCTCGATCCATTTGAAGCCCGGCACCGCCGGTCCGCCCGCCTGAGAGGCGCGCAGCTCGCCACGCAGTTTATCCGTATAGGGAAGATGGGCGTGGAGGAAATAGGGGTGCTCCGGTTCGCTCCATGTAAGCTCACCCGGCATGTTGACGTTCAGCGTCGCCGCATGAGTGCCGATATGGTGATAGGACTCCATCCAGTTCTCGACCATCACCTTCCAGTTGAAATCGCACTCCCATTCGAGCTCGATCGCGATTTCCATGTCGGCGACATTCCACGGCGCGATGTCGCGGTCGAAATCCGCATATTGTTCGGCGAGCGGCATGGCATTGCCATCGAAATTCACGAAGACGAATCCGTTCCAGACCTCGCTGCGGAATTCGGAGAGTTTCCAGTCCGCCTTGTCGAAGCCTTCGGCATTATGCATCTGCGTGCAGCCGCGAAGCGTGCCGTCGAGCTCATAGACCCATTTGTGATAGGGGCAGACCAGAAGCCGCGCTTCGCCCTCGCGCGGGAAGGCGTCGTCGTCCGGCATGATGTCGATTGCGCGATGTGCGCAGACGCGCGAGAGTACACGGACGATGCCTTGGCGGTCGCGGATAACGAGAAGCGGCTCGTCGAAAAGATCGAGCGCGATATAGCTGCCCGGTGTTTTCAGTTGAGAGACATGCGCGAGGCACATCCAGTCCTTCTTGAAGATGTTGTCGCGCTCGAAGGTGAAGTAGTCCTCGTCGGCATAGGCCTCGCGCGGCAGCGTCTTCGCCTGCGCGAGCGGCAGCGCGGCTGTCGCCTTGATTTCCTGAAGGATCGCATCGAGCGGCGGGGAAATTTCCGGTGCGGTCATGGCTCACCTCTTTCAGAGTGAAAATTCGGCGCGAATGGCATCGGTGATGAGATTGACGTGATCGGACAAAAGCCACTCTCCCTTTTCGGCGGAGGAGCCTTGCGCGCAGGCAAGGACGCCGGACGCCGGGACGAGACCCGGTGTCACCGGATAGCGGTCGAACTTCGGAAATACCGCCGGCCCGTCATTCGGGATTTTCGACATGTCGACGAGATCGGGCCGGACGAGCAGCATCATCGAGGTTTCCAGAAGGCTCGCATGTTCGAGGTCGATGCCCGGATAGCCTTCAGGGAAAAGGCGATCGAGTGTTTCCGCCTGCACGAAATCCCAATACTCGAGACGAAGTGCCACGGCATCCTCGATACCGTCGCGGCGAAGCTCGCGTAGCGCCAGGTCGATCCCTTCGATGATGGGCCAGGCATTTTCGACATGACCGTTCACAACAACGAAGCGCCGCGCGCCGTGAAGACCGAGATCGTGAATCACATCGCGCACGACAAGGGTGAGGGTGTTTGCGGCAAGACTTGTCGTGCCGGGAAAGTGCTGGCCGCCGCCCGAACGCGGCTGCGACTTGTAGCCATAGGGAATGGCGGGCGCGACGACGCCACCGACGCGGGCCGCGACTTCCTTCGCGACATGGGTCGGCAGGAAAGCATCGGTGCCGAGCGGGAGATGCGGCCCGTGCTGCTCGGTCGCGCCGACGGGCAGAAAGAAAGGCGCGTGCGCCTTCGTCTTCTCCTCGAAGGCGGGCCAGCTCATTTCCTGCATCAATACGCTCATTCGCTCACCTCATTGCGGCGCCGCCATCGACGCCGATGCATTGGCCGGTAATGAACCCCGCGTCCGGGCTGGCGAGAAAAAGCACTGCGCCTGCGATTTCTCCTGGCTGGCCGATGCGCCCGAGCGGGTTCGAGGTTTCGAGCGCCTTGAGCGCCGGTGTCATGTTTTCGAAATCGAGCAGCGACGTGTCGACCGGGCCCGGTGCAACGGCGTTGACGCGAATGTCCGGCGCGAATTCGCGCGCCCATGAACGCGTGAGCGAAAGGATTGCGCCCTTCGTCGCCGCATAGACGGATGAGCCCGCGCGCCCCAGATAGGCGAGTTCGGAGGCGATATTGACGATGCGGGCCTGCGGCGCGAGATGCGGCAGCGCTGCCTGCATGACGAGGACGGGCCCGCGCAGATTGACGGCCAGCATCCGGTCGAGGTCGGAAATTTCGAGTGTTGCCAGCGGCGAGGCAATTTCAATTCCCGCGCAATTGACGAGAATGTCGATGCCCCCAAGTTTTTCGGCCGCCTCGGCAATGCCTTCGCGCACGGCTTTCTCGCTCGCGACATCCGCCGCGATAACCGGAAAGGCGTGGACGTCCGAAGCCTGGAGATCGAGGCCCATGACGGATGCGCCTTCGCCCGCGAAGGCTTCGGCAATGGCGTGACCGATGCCGCTTGCGGCGCCCGTTACCACTGCCCGCTGCCCGTCGAAATTCCCTGCCATTCACATCCCTCGTCAAAGTCGAACCCAGAGTGCCGGGCAGGGCAGGAACGGCGAAGACGGAAACGGTCAATGCTGGTCATTGATCCTGTTTATGGGCCGAGGCAGACTACGCGGAGGAGAGTTCATATTGAGCAGGAAGCCTTTTCGGTCCGATCCGGCGCTGTTCCACAGGATCGACCTCAATCTCTTCAAGATATTCCTCGAAATCTCGCGAGCGGGCGGGATCGGTGCCGCCGCGCGCCGTCTCAATCTGCAGCAGCCTGCCGTCAGCCTCGCGCTGAAGCGGCTGGAAGGGCATCTGGATGCGGACCTCTGCATCCGCAGCGCGCGCGGTGTGGAACTGACACCGCAGGGCCGCATCGTGGCAGGCTTTGCCGAACATCTGTTCCATCAGATGCAGGCGCTGCCCCGGGCCATGGCAGAGGTCGAAGGCGAGGTGGAGGGGCTGCTGACGATCCGTTCGGTATCGGGCGTCGTTTCGCCGGAACTCGACGAAACACTCGATGCGATGCGCCGCCGCCATCCCCGCATCAGGCTGAGGATCGATATAGCGCCACGGCGTATCGTCGTTGAGGCATTGCTGAAGGATATGGCCGAAGTCTGCATCGCCTTCGACAGCGCTCCCCGAGCCGATCTTCTCTACGAACCGCTGATGCGTGAATACCAGCAGCTCTATTGCGGGCGTTCGCATCCGCTTTTCGGCTCCTGCATCGCGAACCCGGAAATACTGGCGAAGGAACGCTTTGTTGTAACGGGCTCGGACGAGCCGGACGATGTCCGCCATTTCCGTCTGCGCTACAGCCTGGGCGATGACCCTGCGGGCGAGGCGGAGAATCTGGAAGAAGCAAAACGCATGATCGGGCTGGGCGTCGGCATCGGCTTCCTGCCGACGCCTGTCGCAAAAGATACGGCCGCGAGCGATACGCTCTGGCCGATCCTGCCACAGGCAATGTTGCCGAATTACCTGCTCTACCTGATCACCAAACCGGAAGCCGAGCAGACATTGCCGACGCAGCTTTTCCTCGCCGAAATCAGACGGCGGCTCGCGGCCTTGGGCGGGCCGATCTGAGCCGGGAACATCCGGGAGATAAAGTAATTGACGCCATTATATCCGGCTGGCAACACTCCGGCTTCGATGCAACGCAACGGGATGGCGGCAAAATGAAGAAGTTTCTGGTCGGGTTTGTTCTTGTCGCTGTCGCGCTGCTGGTCATTGGCCGTTTTGGCCTGCCGCCGCTGATGACGGCGCTCGGCTATCATCCCGCCTATGACGGGCCCCGCTATACGCTGGAAGGCGGCAAGGCGCTCATCGTCACCACGAGCCACGCGACGCTCGGCGAAGGCGGCGATCCCACCGGGGTTTTCGCTTCGGAAATGACGGCTCCCTATTATGCCTTCCTGGAAGCGGGCATGGACGTCGATCTGGCAAGCATCGAAGGCGGCGAAATCCCCGTCGATCCGACGACCGAAAATATGGCCTGGCTTCTGGCCGCCCCGGCGGACAAGCGCTTCTTCGCCGACCCGGTTTTGCAGGAAAAGGTAGCGAATTCGGCCCGGATCGACGATGTGGACTTCGCGTCCTACGATATCGTCTTTCTCGCGGGCGGCTGGGGCGCGGCCTACGATCTCGGCACCTCGGATGTACTGGGTGAGAAGGTGACGGAAGCCTGGAGCGCGGGGCGCATCGTCGGCGGCGTCTGCCACGGGCCGCTCGGTCTGCTCAATGCGAAGGACGAAAACGGTGCGCCGCTGGTCGAAGGCCGCCGTCTTACGGCTGTGACAGACAAGCAGGTTCACGAACTCGGCATCGATATCACGCCGCAGCATCCCGAGCGCGAATTGCGCGCGGCGGGCGCAAAGTTCGAATCCGCGACCGCCTTCCGGGACTTCTTCGCCAATCACATTACCGTCGACGGACGGCTGGTCACCGGCCAGAACCAGAACGCCGGCGAGGAAGTTGCCGTCGAGATGGTCAAGCTTGCCGGCGGCAAGCCCTAGTCGAATTTGGAGAAGTCGGGCGCGCGCTTTTCAAAGAAGGCGCTGATCGCCTCCTTCACTTCGTCGGACCGGAGCTGCGCACCGAAGACGCGGGCTTCGGCCTCACGCGCCTCCCCGACACGCGGGCGGTCATTGTCCTTCAGCAGCGCCTTGGTGGCGCGCACGGCGTTCGGTGCCTTGGCGGCAAGAGCCTTGGCGCGAGCGAGTGCCTCTACCGGCAACTCGTTGTCGGGGAACACATCGGCCACAAGCCCGATGGCCTCCGCCTTCTCTGCGCCCAGCTTTTTGCCAGTGAGGAAAAGGTCGGCTGCCTTTTGAATACCGATCTGGCGCTGGAGGAGGAAGGTCGAGCCCGCTTCCGGCACCAGGCCGAGATTGACGAAAGGCATCTGGAAGGTCGCGCTTGCGCCCGCATAGACGAGATCGCAATGAAGCAGCATGGTCACGCCGACACCAACGGCCAGACCGTTCACAGCGGCGACAATCGGCTTTTCGGCATTGGCGAGATTTTCGAGGAAGCGCGTCACATGCGGCTTTTCGGTTGGCTGCTCGTCCAGCGGCGTCGTGCCGGCCTTGGCGAAATCGCCGAGGTCGTTGCCTGCCGTAAAGGAGCCGCCCGACCCCGTGTAGAGCGTTACGCGGATTTTCGGGTCTGCATCGGCCGTTTCGATCGCATCCGCCAATACCTTGTACATATCGGCTGTCAGGGCGTTCTTTTTGTCAGGACGGTTCATGGTGACGATCTGGACACCGTCTTCGACGGTCACGAGCACATGGTCGGTCATCATCTTGTCCTCCGCGGGCAAACGCTGCTGCTGCAATAAGTTCTGTTTTGGAATTAGCACCGGACGGGAAGGCTGGCAAAGCCTAAAGCCGCAAGGCGATGTGCACGGACGCCTTGTCGCCTGAGCGGGATTGAACAGCTCAGATGGGCAGCACCCGCCAGACGCTGGTATTGCGGACATCGGTGTCCTCAAGCTCCCGCGTGGTCTTCACCGCATAGGAGACGATCTTCTCAAGGCCCGATTTCGGCAGATAGGTTCGGCCGGGATCGCCGATCAGCACTTCGACGCCTTCACCTGCGAGACGGCGCAACCAGGCCTCGATCCGCTCAGCCAGCGGGCGCTCGTAACACATGTCACCAACAAGGATCACATCCCAGCCCCGGTTTTCCACCCCGACAAGATCTTCCGCAGTCACTTCAACTGCGACGCCATTAGAGGCGGCGTTAATCTTGATTGCCGCAACGGCAAAGCCGTCAATATCGGCGCAGAGGACAGGGGTTCCGCCAGATTTGGCCGCAGCAATGCCGATAAGGCCTGAACCCGAGCCGAAATCGAGCACGCTTTTGCCGCTGGTGACGGAGGGGTTGTCGAGGATATGCCGTGCGAGAGCTTGCCCGCCTGCCCAGGCAAAGGCCCAGAAAGGGGGCGGGAGGCCCGATTTCTCAAGCTCCTCCTCCGTCATTTGCCATATAGGCACAATCTCGGTGGCGAGGTGGAGGCTGATTTCAGGGATAAGCGGCGGCTCGTGCAGCGCCGTATTGCCACGGATGAAATCGGCTGGATCGCGAAGGGGGGATGTCATGCGCCGGATGGCAGGTCCGTGAGTATCTGCCGCGCCTTTTCGCTGTCTTTTGCAATCTGCGCCTTGAGGCTGTCCAACCCGTCGAATTTCTGCTCCGGCCGGATGTATTCGATGAAGGAGACAGCGGCATGCGCGCCATAGATGTCGGCGTCGAAGTCGAAAATATGAACTTCGAGAAGGACGTCTTCCTTGTCGAAAGTGGGCCGCCGGCCAACATTCGCGACCCCTTCATAAGTTCCTTTATGAGCCCCGTCCTCTATCTCGATCTTTACGGCATATACGCCGAGGGCTGGCTGGACATGATCTTCCAGCGGCAGGTTCGCGGTCGGGAAACCGATGGTGCGGCCGCGCTGGTCGCCTTGCTGGACATGGGTTTCGACGGTCCACCAATGGCCGAGAAGTTTTGCCGCGCCGCGTGGATCGCCATTTGCGAGAAGCTCACGAATGCGGGTTGAGGAAAAAGTCACGCCATCCTCCTTAACTTCTTCGACGATGCTGACGCCAAAGCCTTCCATCTCGCTCATATAGGAAAGCGCTGCCGCATCGCCGCCCCGCCCCTTGCCGAAGCGGAAATCATAACCTGCGACCACATGAATGGCGTGAAGCCCGTTCACCAGAACGTCGAGCACAAATTCGGGGGCGAGCTTTTGCGACATCTTCTCATCGAAAGGGAGCGCCGCCAGCACGTCGACACCGATATTTTCGAGCAGCCGCGCCTTGGCGCGAAACGGGGTCAGCCGGAAAAAGGGCTTGTCGGGAAAGAAGAACTGCTGCGGATGCGGCTCGAAGACGAGAACGCCGAGCGGTGCGCCAAGCTCCCTTGCGATGCCGGCCGCCTTGCCGATGACCTGCTGGTGGCCGAGATGCACACCGTCGAAATTGCCGAGCGCATAGACCGCGCCCCGAAGACCGGGCGGTACCTGCTCGTAATGACGGATGATCTGCATGGGTGAGGGCGGTGCTCCGGGGGTTGGATTTGGTTCAAGGTCATGGCGGATCGGCCCGGCAGCGTCAAGTATGGGGCCGGAAAGGGGCCGCAGCCCCTGCGTTCCCGGGACGGCCTACCAGACGAGACGGGGCATGGCGCCGACGGCCCGGATGCCCGCCCGTTCGAGCACAAGGGCGATGCGATCTTCTTCGGGGGCCTCGGGTGAGGGGCCGCAATCCGCCGCGGCGATGCCGCCGGTGATGAAAAGGGCGTCTATGCCGGCGTCGTTTGCGCCCTTGATATCGGTGAGAGGGCCGTCGCCCGCCGCGAGGATGCGCGCATCGGGGACGGGCTTGCCCGCGAACCCGGCGAGCCGCTGGCGCGCGATGTCATAGACCGGCCCGTGCGGCTTGCCGAAATAGATGACCCGGCCGCCAAGCTCGCCATAGAGTTTCGCAAGCGCGCCCGCGCAATAGATGTGGCGCTCGCCGCGTTCGACAACGATGTCGGGATTGGCGCAGATGAGCGGCAGGCCGCGCGCGACGAGCCGTCCGAACTGTTCGCGGTAGTCTTCCGGTCCTTCTACCTCGTCGTCGAAGGGGCCAGTGACGAGAATGACATCCGCTTCCTCTTCCGCAACGCGGTCGACACCCGTGCCCTCGAAAAGGGCAAGGTCGCGGTCCGGGCCAATATGGTAGCAGCTTGTCCCGTATTCATGGCTGGAAAGGCAGAGCCGCGTCGCATCGCCCGAGGTCAGGATGCCGTCATAGACGTCATGCGGAATGCCGAAGCTCTCGAACATGGCGGGCAGCGCATCCGAAGGGCGCGGCGCGTTGGAAAGCAGCAGCACGTGCCCGCCCTTGGCGCGGAAATTCGCCAGCGCTTCCGGTACGCCCGGATAGGCGCGCTTCCCGTTATGCAGCACACCCCAGACATCGCAGAGCAGCGCGTCGTATTTGTCGGCAATGGCGGAAAGGCCGGGTATCAGGAGCAAGGTAACATTCCTCGATGCTGGAGAGCGAAACTCACGCGAGCCGCATGAAAACGACTTCGGTGTCGCGGTAGCGCCTGCGGTCGAGTTCCTCGAAACCTTCCGGCGCTTCGAAATCGGCCATCGCGGTTTCTTCCACGATGCACAGGGCATCGGGCGCGAGCCAGCCGCCCTCGCGCGCGGAGAGAAGCGCCGCGCCGCCAAACCCCTTGCCATAGGGCGGATCGGCGAAGACGAGCGAGAAGGCCGGGCCGACGCTGCCGGGGCGGGGGCCGAGCCGCGTTGCATCGCGCCTGTAGATTTTCGCGTTGCCGTTGAGCCCGAGATATTCGAGGTTCTCGCGGATCGCCCCGCGGCTTTCGGCATTGTCCTCGACGAAGAGCGCGAAGGCGGCACCACGCGAAATCGCTTCGATGCCGAGTGCGCCGGTGCCGGCAAAGAGGTCGAGCACACGCGCCCCTTCAAGCTCGAAACTGCCGAAATCGGCATGGGCGAGAATATTGAACAGGGCTTCGCGCGTCCGGTCGCTGGTCGGCCGTACGATGTCGCCTTTCGGCGCTGTGATGGCGCGGCCTCTAAGAGCGCCGCCGACGATCCGCATGGGGCGCCTTTCTCCGGTTGTCCGGTTTCTTGTTTTCGGGGCTCTTGTTCTCTGAACTCTTTTTTTGCGGCCCTTTTCTCGTCGGAGCCTTCTTGTCCACAGTGCCGGCGCGGTGCGGGCGCGGCGCCTTGCTCTTCGGCCTGCCGGCCCCTTTGCCAGGATGATCGGGCTTTCCGGCCGGTGCCGGTGCCCGGGCGGGGCGGGTCTCTGGTTGTGCGAACTGCCCGGCATGAGCGCCAAGCTGATCCATCAGCACCCGCTGCGGCACCAGCTTGATGTCGCCGGGCTCAAGGTCGCCAATCTGGAACGGTCCGAAGGAAAGCCGGATCAGCCGGTTCACGCTCAATCCAAGCTCGGCAAGCACGCGCTTCACTTCGCGATTCTTGCCTTCCTTGAGGCCGAGGGTCAGCCAGACATTCGATCCCTGCACCTTGTCGATGACGGCTTCGATGGGGCCATAGCGCACACCTTCGACGGTGATTCCGTTTTTCAGCTTGTCGAGGTCCGCCTGTGTGATGCGGCCCCAGGCGCGCACACGGTAGCGCCGGGTCCAGCCGGTGGAGGGAAGTTCGAGCAGCCGGGCGAGTTCGCCGTCATTGGTGAGAAGCAGCAGCCCCTCGGTGTTGATGTCGAGGCGCCCCACCGAAACGACGCGGGGAATCTCGTCCGGCAGTTTCTCGAAAACGGTTGTTCGGCCCTCCGGATCTTTCGCTGTGGTCACAAGACCGGCCGGTTTGTGGTAGCGCCACAGCCTTGTCGGCTCCTTGGAGGGCAGCACCTTGCCATCCACGATGATGGTTTCGCGGCCCGTGACGTTGAGAGCCGGGCTTTTCAGCACCTTGCCATCTACCGTGACGCGGCCCTCCTCGATGAGCTTTTCCGCCTCGCGGCGCGAGCATATGCCCGCCCGCGCGATGACTTTCGCGATACGGTCGCCTTCGGGCGCGGAGGGAGGGGTGTCTGAGCGGGGTGTCATGGGCCTCTCTTTAGCAGGAGCCCCGCCATACAGGAAGGTGGCAGGATGTGCGAACCACATGAGATGGAAGCTGGCGCTTGCCAAGAAAGCGGCCACACGGCACGGTCGCGCCCATGACCGCCGGACCCGACACCCCCACACCCCCCCGGGCATGCCCCCGAATGCGCCCCGAACGGCGTCCGATGGACCTGGCTTTCGAGGAGGCCGAAGCGGCCGCCGCACGCGGCGAGGTGCCGGTCGGCGCGGTCGTCGCGGATGGGGAAGGGCGGATCGTCGCGCGGGCGGGGAACCGGACCCTCGAACTGAAAGATCCGACGGCTCATGCCGAACTTCTCGCGATCCGGGAGGCCTGCGCGACGCTGGGAACGGAACGGCTGATTGGCTGCGATCTCTATGTGACGCTGGAGCCTTGCCCGATGTGTGCGGGAGCGATCTCGTTTGCGAGGCTCAGACGCCTCTATTACGGGGCGCCCGACGAGAAGGGCGGGGGCGTGGACCACGGACCCCGCATTTTCGCGCAGACGACCTGTCACCACCGGCCCGAAGTTTATGGAGGGTTTGGCGAGAGCCACGCCGCGGAGCTTCTGCGCCGTTTTTTCGCACTGCGGCGAGACTGATCCGCATACCAGAGAGGGTGTGAAAAGACCCTCGATCCGGCGTGGCTTTCCACGTGATTTGCTCTCCTCGACCCGTTAGAGTGCCCGCATTCGACATTGCGACGGGGCTACGGTCCCGGCCCATAAAAATACGAAGGGGAGATCGATGAATTTCGACCACAATGAAAAAACCAAGGAACTGCTTGCTCGTCTCGAGCGGTTCATGGATGAGCACATCTATCCGAACGAAAAGACCTATAACGACCAGATGGAAGCCTTCCGCGCGGCAGGCAACCCCTGGCAGGTGCCGCAGATTCTGGAAGACCTGAAGCCCAAGGCGAAGGACGCCGGGCTGTGGAATCTCTTCCTGCCGGAATCCGAGCGTGGCGGCGGCCTGACCAACCTCGAATATGCGTCGCTTTGCGAAGTCATGGGCCGCGTCGGCTGGGCATCGGAAGTCTTCAATTGCTCCGCCCCCGACACCGGCAACATGGAAGTGATCGAGCGCTACGGCAATGAACGCCAGAAAAAGGAATATCTGGAGCCGTTGCTCGAAGGCAAAATGCGTTCGGCCTTCCTCATGACCGAACCGGAGGTTGCCTCCTCCGATGCCACGAACATTGCGACCCGCATCGAACGCGATGGGGACGAATACGTGATCAACGGCCGCAAGTGGTGGTCGTCGGGCGTTGGCGATCCGCGTTGCAAGATTGCGATCGTGATGGGCAAGACCGATCCGAAGGCCGATACCTACCGTCAGCAGTCGCAGATTCTCGTGCCGCTCGATGCGCCGGGCGTGAAGGTCGTCCGTATGCTCCCGGTCTTCGGCTATGACGATGCCCCGCATGGCCATGCCGAAGTCATTCTCGAGAATGTCCGCGTCCCGGCCGAAAACCTGCTGCTCGGCGAAGGCCGTGGCTTCGAAATCAGCCAGGGCCGCCTTGGGCCTGGCCGCATCCATCACTGCATGCGCACCATCGGTGTGGCCGAGCGCGCATTGGAGGCCATGGTGAAGCGCCTTCTCACACGTGAGGCGTTTGGCAAGAAGATTGCCGATCACTCGGTCTGGGAAGAGCGTGTTGCGCGCGCCCGTATCGACATCGAAATGGCGCGCCTGCTGACGCTCAAGGCCGCTTATATGATGGACACGGTAGGCAACAAGGTCGCCCGTGCGGAAATCGCGATGATCAAGGTGGCAGCGCCGAATGTGGCCCTCAGGATCATCGACGACGCGATCCAGGCGCATGGCGGCGGCGGTGTGACCTCCGATTTCGGCCTCGCCCGGATGTATTCCGGCATGCGGACGCTTCGTCTTGCGGATGGACCGGACGAAGTCCATGCCCGCACCATTGCGAAGCTCGAGTTCAAGAAGCACAAGGAACAGCTTCGCGCGGCGGCCGAGTGATCGTGAAGCGTTTCGTCATTTGCGGTGCATGTGCCCGCGCGTGACATGAAGAAAATGGCGGCCGGTTCCTTCTGGGACCGGCCGTTTCGCTACGACGGAAAGCTGAACGGGAAATAGCCCATGGGCATCAAGACCGGCATGAAGATGTACAGCTCGCAGCTCTCGCCTTTTGCGTCGCGCTGCCGAATGGCGGTTTACGCCAAGGACCTCGAAGTCGAGTTTCTCGACATGCCGGACCCGGACCTCGAAGAGGAATTCAGCCGCCTTGCACCCATGCACAAGGTGCCGCTGCTCGTCGATGGTGATGTGATCGTGCCGGAATCGGAAACGATCTGCGAATATCTCGAAGACAAGGGGCTCGGCGTTTCGCTTCGGCCGAAGGATGCCGCTTCGATTGCCCGCATGCGGGCGCTTTGCCGGATCGGCGATCTCTACGTCATGGAGCCGATGGGCGAGCTCTTCAGCCAGATCAATCCGGCAGGCCGGGACGCAAAGCTGGTCGCTCGCGAAATGGCGGAACTTCAGAAGGCGATGGGCTGGCTCGAAGCCTATCTCACAGGCGGCGAGCATGCTGTCGGGAACAGCCTGACGCTCGCCGATTGCGAACTTGTGCCCATTCTCTTCTTCTTCGATCAGATCGGACCGATGTTCGGTCACGTCAATCCGCTGGGCGACTACCCGAAGGCGGAAGCTTACTACAAGGGAATAGCGAAAGAGCCTGCCGCAGCAAAGGTGCTGGCTGAACTCGATAGCGCGCTTCGCCGCATGATGGCCGGCTGACCTCAGCCGGCGGCGGTTGCGTCCGGCAAGGGGTCGGTGCCTTCGGCCACAGGCCAGGCGGGCACTTCGCAATAGGGGACTTCCGGCAGTGTGACCGTGACGAGCGTACCCTCGCCGAATTCGCTTTCGATCACCATCCGTCCGCCATGCAGTTCGGCAAGGGAGCGTACAAGCGCGAGACCCAGGCCCGTTCCCTGTTTGCTGAGCGCTGCATCTGTCGCAATCTGCTCAAAAGGTTGTCCGAGCCGTGCAATCTGGTCCTTCGGGATGCCGCGCCCGGTATCGGCCACGGTCAAACGGATACCGCAATCGGCTTCGATCACCTTGACGGAAATGCATCCGCCAGAGGGCGTGAACTTCACCGAGTTCGAGAGAAGGTTCAGGATGATCTGCTTGAGCGCGCGCTCGTCAGCTACGATCTTTGCTCCGTCTCTGCATTCTATTGAGCGCACGACCTGCACACCGTTCTCTTCCGCCTTGCCGCGCACAATGCGCACGCAGGATTCGATAAGGGTCGAAAGGTCGAGCGCTTCGGGATGAAGCTCGTACTTGCCGGCTTCGATTTTCGACATGTCGAGAATGTCGCTGATGAGATCCAGCAAGAGTGCGCCGCTCTCATTGATGAGCTGTGCATATTCCGAATAGCGCTCATGGCCGAGCGCTCCGAACATTTCCATCTTGAGAATATCCGAAAAGCCGATAATGGCATTAAGCGGCGTTCGCAGTTCATGGCTCATATTGGCGAGGAAGCGAGACTTGGTTCTGTTCGCGGATTCGGCACGTTCGCGAGCCTCCAGCAGCTCGATTTCATGCCGCTTGCGCTCGCTGATGTCGCGAGTGACGCCAATCACTTCAGCGGTGCGCACCCCGTCTGAATTGAGCGCACCGCGCATTGTCGACTCAAGCCAGACATAGTGTCCGTCGCTGTGCAGGAAGCGGTAATCGAATTGCACCTGCTCACCCTTGAGCGCACATTGAACGAAAGCGCTGCGAGCGCGGTGAAAATCGTCGGGGTGAATAAGCTCCTCGGAAATGGGCTTGCCGACGAATTCTTCCGGTGTGCGACCGAGAATGGGCCCGACCGCGGGGGAAATGAACATGACGCGGGACTCGGCGTCGTAATGTGCAACAACGTCCGAGGCTTGCTCGGTGAGAAGGCGATATTTTGCCTCACTCGCTTTTACCGCCAACTCCGCTTCGACTTCCTCATGGACGTCTTCCGCGAGACCCACCAGCGCACCGATTTCGCTGAACGCGTCCGCCTCCGCATAGGCATAGGTCTTGATGTAGCGGTAACACCCGTCTCCAGCACGGAACCGCGTGACGCAGTTGACCGGCTCGTGCGTTTCAAACGCGTCGAGAAATTTCGAGAGGAGTTCACTATGGTCTTCGGGGTGAACCAGATGCTCGTACCAGTCGCCGCCGGCGGGCAACTTCTCTTCATCGAGGCCGAGAATGCGGGCCACTCCCCTTGACCATTGAGGCGCAGGCTCGCCTTTCACCCAGCGCCAATGGCCGAAGCGTGCGAGCTGCTCGGCTTCGCGCAATTGATGTTCCAAACGGTAGGTTTCGGTGACATCGCGGGAAACACAGAGAATACCCGCAACATTCGGATCGCCAAGCAGGTTGCGGCCCCGGGTTTCGAGGCGTCGCCAGCTCCCGTTCGCATGAGAAAGCCGGATGACTTCCAGTACTTCCGCGCCGGGAACGCGGGCACATTCCTCGATTTTCCGTTCCAACCGCTTGCGATCATCCGGGTGGACGAGATCGACGATGCGACGGCCGATCACCGTTTCCCCCGGGGCGCCGAGAACCTTGCGTGCGGCCTGGCTCTGATAGGTAATGGAGCCACTGGAATCGAGAATGGTGAGAATGTCACCGGCATTTTCGACGAGAGCGCGATAAAACCGTTCTCCATCGGCCGCACGTGTACTATCCGTACACGGTGCATTTTCCTCTGCCTGCGGTCCCATGTCGAAGGGACGGCCCATAACTGCTCCCCACTTCCCGCACTCCGAAGCCGCCACGGCGAACGAAATGCTATCCGTAATATCCAGAATGGTAGGGAGATTTGTTTAACGTTCTCTTGAAAGCTGTTAGGCCGTTTACGGGATGTTAGTCATGTTTCTCCCGGAAACAGGCGGGGTGTCAGCTCCGCTGTATAATCTGCCATGCATGTTCCGACAGATTTCTGCATGCGTCTCCGAGCGTTTTGGCTCGTTCGGAGCTTGCATTTCCGTCAATGCCGCGCTTGTAGACGCCTTGACTGATGGAAGCGAGACGGAACATTGAAAAGGCAAGGTAGAAGTTCCAGTCTGGAATGCCGTCACGGCCCGCATGACGGCAGTAGTCGGCGACGAATTCTTCTTCCGTCGGCACGCCCGGCGTCTTCGTCCGATCGATCTGCTCTGCGCCACCGGCGACGCCAAGAAGGTCGTACATGCAGGCATAGGCGACGTCGGCAAGCGGGTGGCCAATGGTGCAGAGTTCCCAGTCAAGCACCGCGATCATGCGCGGCTCTGTGGCGTGGAACATCGTATTGCCGAGGCGGTAATCGCCGTGAGCGATGGTCACTGAGGGCTCGTCGGGAATGTGCTTTGGCAGATAGTCGATGAGCTTTTCCATTGCGGGCACATCGGTAGTCTGGGCGCCGCGATACTGTTTGATCCAGCGCCCGATCTGCCGCTCGAAATAGTTGCCGGGCCTTCCGAAGTCGCCCAAGCCTACTTTCTGGTAGTCGACCTTGTGCAGCTTTGCGAGGTTCTCGGCGAGACTGGCATAGACAGCGCGGCGTTCTGCCTCGCTTTCTTCCGGCATGACGGATTCGCGGAAGACGCGGCCTTCTAGATATTCCATCACATAGAATGAAGTGCCAATGACGCTTTCGTCCTCGCACAGCGCGTACATGTGAGGAACAGGCACGTCCGTCTCGGCAAGCGCCTTCATGACCCGGTATTCGCGATCGACCTGATGCGCGCTCGCGAGCAACTGCCCGGGAGGCTTTTTGCGCACCACGTAGCGCTTGCCGCCGCCGGGGCCTGTGGTGATGAGCAGGAAGGTAGGGTTCGACTGGCCGCCCTCGAACTGACGAACCTCAAGCTCTCCGCCGAAGCCCTCCACATTCGCCCGGCAATAGGCTTCCAACCGCTTTTCGTCGAAGCGATGCGCCTCGCGGATGGGCGTCGTTTCCTGATCGGCTTGCGCGGCCTCTGACATCTTCCTCTCCCCGGATAAATTCTTGTTGGGGAGACTTAGCACGCGCTCAGCGACCGGCAAAGACAGCCGGATCGGACGCAAGGGAAGCCTTGGTCAAGAGGATGGTTCAGGCCGCGCCCTGGTTTTCCTCGAACCCTTCGGAGGTAACGCCCGAAACACGCCGTCGCGCGTTGTGGATCACCGAGCCGGGCTTGTCGTCCGTGTCGGGACGTGAGGTGGCCATGCGAAGTACCTCGGCATAGCCGGCCTTTGTTTCTATCCGCTCGCCATACCCGTTCGCGATGAGAAAACGGCGCGCCATCGGCAGGTTGTAGCAAGGAACCCACATCATCAGATGATGTTCGACGTGATAGTTCACCCAGTAGGGTGCGATCAGCGCGCGCTCCATCAGGTTTGCCTTGGTCGTGCGGGCATGGCGGAAGGGGTCGTCATTATCCGGTACCATCGCGTGTTCGGCGATGTTGCGGATGCGCGTGATCGCCTGATGCCAGGTGAGGAAGGGAACAAGCCATAGAATGAAATAGAGATACCAGTGGCCGCTCGCCGCGAGCACACCGAAGACGGCCAGTTGCGCCAGCGTCGCGCGACCGAGCTTGGCCCGGTAATTTTTCAGGCGTTGCCCGAAGGGCCATTCGGACTTGCCGAGCGCGTTCAGAATTTGCGCCTTGCGCTGCTGGTAGCCGGTCTGTCCGGTAATGTCGCGCACCATCTTGCGCTTGAAGCTTTTGCGCGTGATCGGGAAGGGCGCGGAGAGGATGAGATCGGGATCCTCCGGCTGCTGCGTGTTTGCATGATGCTTCAGGTGATAGCGGCGATAGGCCCCTGTTTCCGCCATCATCGGATAGGCGCAGAACCACTGACTCAGGAAGGAATTGAGTTTCTGGCTTTCTGTGAGAATGCCATGCGCTCCATCATGCATGAGGATCGCGAGGCCAAGCTGACGCGCACCGATCACCATCACCGCAACGATATAGGTGACGGGATTGGGAAAAGCGACAAAGAGCGCCATCGTGCCGAAGATGACCGCCCAGGCATGGAATACGAGCCATGTGCCGCGGAAGTCGGAGCGCTTGCGCACGAGTGCCAGCTGGCCCGAGGTCAGGAGATCCTTTGCCAGTATGCTCATGCTGTTGTTCTCCGTTCTTTGGCTTTTTCTTTTGGCTCGGGGGCCGCGACGCCTGCACCTGCAAGGCAGAACTTCACAATCTCTTCGACAACGCGGTCGGGATTATTCTCGAGTTCATGGCTTTGCGGCGCCAGCGGCCCGATGAGCGCTGTAGGGATCGCGCCGGCGATACAGGCGGCTGCAATGCGGGCGTCGAGTTTCCGCAGTTCGCCGTTTTCAATTCCGTCTTCGAGAATGCCCGCGAAAATTTCGGCATGTGTGCGCCGGAAGAAGCTCCGCTCCTCCGCAAGGTTCACATCGACTGGCTCGGCGAGCAGCGCATAAGCGAGCCTGCGTCCACGCACAGCGCGCCCGGCGAAGGTGCGCAGCACCTTCACGAGCCGTTCGTGCGCCGTTTCATCGCCGGAGGCAATTTCGGCAAGCATGCCCATCTCGCGTGTCGATACTTCGCGAAAGACCTGACGGCAGAGCGCTTCCTTTGACGAGAAATAGCGGTAGAGCGTGCCGGTGGCGACACCCGCTTTTTTCGCGACTTCCGTCATCTGTACGGCAGCAAAACCGCCCTCGGCAACGAGGTCCCGCGCCGCATCGAGAATGCTGCGCCGCGTTTCGGCGAGACGGGCCGCCACTTTGTCTGTTTGCCGGTAAGCCAAGAAGTGAACCCCCGTTCATTCTCAAGGAATGAACCATGGTTCAGGCCGATCGGTCAAGTGAGTAAGGAAGGGGAAGGCGCAGCATATGGAAAAGCCCGGTCCTGAACTCACGTAAAAGAGTGCAGAAAACCGGGCTTTCGAGCATTCTCGCTCTGATCAGTCGGCGGCGCGAAGCGCGCCGAAATCCGCATCGCGGGGCGCCTTTCGGGCTGTACGCACCGGCACGGCAGCGGGCTCACCCGCGATCTCATACCAATGTGCCTGACCCGTAAAAGCCTCGGCGGCGAGCGCGGCGTTGTGGAGCCACTGTTTGAAAATCTTGTTCATTCTAGCCTCCTTACGGAGAATGTTGCGTTGCAGCATATGTAACATTGCAGGTGCGAAAATCAAGCACCCCGAACTGCGGCAAAACGACGTGCACGGAAAGGGCGCGACAGGGCGAGCGGCTTGCGGCATACAACCGCCGAAGGAAATGCGCCCATGACAGATTCCCCGACACCCCCCTCCGAAGACACGACCGCCGAGCTGTTCCGGCTGCGCGATTTCAGGTTCTATATTTCAGGGCGCTTCCTCGGCACGCTGGCCATGCTGATCCAGTCGGTGGCGGTGGGCTGGCAGGTCTACGACATCACGGAAAGTCCGCTCGCGCTCGGCTATGTGGGGCTCGCGCAATTCCTGCCCATCGTGCTGCTGACGCTGCCAGCGGGCGACATCGCGGACCGGATCGACCGGCGCTACATCGTGGCGGTGGCGGGCGTGCTCGAAGCAGCGGCCGCGGGCTGGCTCATCATCCTGACGCTGACGCATACGGGCGACGTGACCTGGTTCTACGCGGCGCTTGCGCTCTTCGGCTGCGCGCGCGCCTTCATGGCGCCGGCCTCGCGGAGCTTCGTGCCGCTGCTCGTCTCGGCGGTGCAATTGCCCCGCGCGATCGCGGTGAGCTCATCGACATTCCAGGTCGCGGTCATCACGGGGCCTGCTATCGGCGGCGGGCTCTATCTTTTCGGCCCCGTCTTCGTTTATGCGGTCTGCGCCGCGCTCTTCATGATGGTGACGGTTGCCTTCCTGATGATCCGCACACGCCCGCCCGTCGCACAACACGCCGCCGCGACATCGGCCTTCGCGCGCGTGACCGCAGGCATTGCCTATATGAGGCGCACACCCATCGTGCTGGGCGCGATCTCGCTCGATCTTTTCGCGGTGCTCCTCGGCGGCGCGGTGGCGCTGCTGCCGATCTTCGCACGCGACATATTGCATGTAGGACCGGAAGGCCTCGGCGTGATGCGCTCCGCCCCGGCGGTCGGCGCAATCGTGGTCAACCTGCTGATCATCTGGCGCCCGATCAGGAAGCGGACGGGCCACATCATGTTCGCCTGCGTGGCCTTGTTCGGCGTCGCGACTATCGTCTTCGGCCTGTCGGAAAATTTCTGGCTGACGCTCGGCGCGCTCGCCATCATGGGCGCGGCCGACATGGTGAGCGTCAATATCCGCTCGACGCTTATTCCGCTGGCGACACCGCAACAAATGCTTGGTCGCGTGACGGCGGTGGAAATGCTTTTCATAGGGGCATCGAACGAGTTGGGCGAGTTCGAGTCCGGTGTCACCGCAGCCTGGTTTGGTACGGTGCCCGCCGTCATCATTGGCGGGATCGGCACACTCGGCGTCGTCGGCATATGGATGTGGCTATTCCCGGACCTGCGGAAAGTGGACAAGCTGTCGGACGTGAAACCGCAGCAATGAGGGGCTTTCAAGCCACCTGCCCGGCGACAATGGCGATGAAGACGATAAGCCCGAAGTCGCGATTGGAACGGAAGAGGCGCAGGCAACGCGCGGGATCGTCTATGTCGAGCGTGACGATCTGCCAGACGAGCAGCGCGGCGGCAAGCGCCACCACCGGATAGAAGAAGAAGCCGAGACCGGCGAGCGCGCCCGACGCGAGGAGCGCCGCGACCATGATGCCGTAGAAGCCCCACAGCCATTTCTTCGTCGATGCACCAAACCTGAGCGCCGTCGACTTCACGCCGATCAGCGCATCGTCTTCCTTGTCCTGATGCGCATAGATCGTGTCATAGCCGACGGTCCATGCAATGGCGCCGAGATAAAGAGCCAAGGGCGCAAGCGAGAGTTCGCCTTTGACGGCGGCCCATCCCATCAGCGCGCCCCAGTTGAAAGCGAGGCCGAGCACGAATTGCGGCCAGTAGGTGATGCGTTTCATGAAGGGGTAGATCGCGACGAGGATGAGCGAGGAAAGCCCGAGAAGGATCGCAAAACTGTTGAAGGAGAGAAGCACGCAAAGCCCGGCAAGGCATTGCGCGAGAAGGAACACCCATGCCTGTTTGACGCTGACAGCACCGGAGGGAATGGGACGCGACCGCGTGCGCGCGACGGCGGCGTCAATGTCGCGGTCGACAATGTCGTTCCATGTGCAGCCCGCGCCGCGCATGGCGACAGCACCGATGAGGAAGAGGACGAGAAGAACGGGAGAGGGCCAGCCCTCGCTTGCCAGCGCGAGCGACCACCAGCAGGGCAGCAACAGCAGCCACCAGCCGATGGGGCGGTCGAGCCGCGCGAGCCGCGCGTAAGGACGCAGGGCCGCAGGCGCATGGGCGTCCACCCAGTTCTCAAGCGGGGCGTCGGCAACGCGGGATTGGTCTTCGGCTCTCTCTTCCATCTCTTCCTTTGGAGGCTTTCCGGCATGGTTTGGGCGGGCGGCAAGGCGTGTCGAGTGCCCTTTCCGGTGGGTGAGACTATCCCCGGACGAGACATTTTGCACCTGCGAGGGAGAGGCGTGCGCCCGGGGACAAAGCGGCCCGATTCGGCCCGACTGTCACACGAACGTCATCGAACCGTTACAAAGCCCGCACTTGTCCCCGTCAGGGCGCAATGGCGAGCGGCGATGCGGGGATATCTCCGGCGATCAGCGCCGGGAGGTGCGCTGCCAGCGAAGTCGGGAAGATCAGGTCGCGGGTTTGGGTCAGTTCGCCAAGGGTCCACCATTTCATGTCCCGGATGACGGCACGCTCGAGCTCCGTCCAGCCGCTGCGGTCGAGACCGGTTGTATCGGTGCGGGCGAGGACGAATGTCTCTTGCATGAGCCGGTTCTTGCCGTGGACGCAAAGCACATGTTCGGTGGTCCAGACCGGAGGGCCGATCCAGGAGTTTGCCAGACCCGTCTCCTCCAACAGCTCCCGCCTTGCCGCAATGGCAATATCTTCTCCAGGCTCCATTTCACCGCCGATGGTCACCCAATAGGCGCGCTCCAGCACCTTGCCCGAAGCATCGCCGACATCCGGGTCATGCATCCGGATGAGGAGGAGGCGGTTGTCGCCGTCGAAGAGAAGAACACGGGCTGTCTTTCGAGGGAGCATGTGATTGCTTCAGTGGTTCAGTCTGATTTTTATTATGACAGGTTCACTTGCGATCCGGCTTTCGCCGGGGTGACAATTTTGTTTTTGGCAAAGGTAGTGCGCGCCTTACAAGGTGAGTGACGACTGAGGGTGCGATGGCCGACACAATTCCCGACATCACCGAGAACCCGCGCTGCGCGAGCGGCAAGGCGCGTCTCTATATAGAAGAGAGCCTCGCCGGGGCGGGTGCGCATCTGACGCTCGAAAAGGACCAGTCGCATTATCTCGTCAATGTGCTGCGGATGGGCGAGGGAAGCCAGGTGCTGCTCTTCAACGGGCGCGACGGCGAATGGGCGGCGCGGATTGCGGAAGCCCACAAGAAGAACTGCGTGCTGGAACTGACGGAGCGGACGAGAGCGCAGGAAGGCTTGCCGGACATCTGGCTTCTCTTCGCGCCGGTGAAGAAGGCGCGGCTCGACTTCATCGCGCAGAAGGCGACGGAGATGGGTGCGGCCGTGATCCAGCCCGTTTTCACGGAGCGGACCGTGGTGACGCGGCTGAAGGACGAACGCCTGCAGGCGAACGCGGTGGAGGCGGCCGAGCAATGCGGCCTCGTTGCCGTGCCGGAGGTGCGCGAAGCGGAGAAGCTGGCAAACCTTCTTTCGAAATGGGACGAAAGAGCCCCGGGACGCAGGATTCTCTTCTGCGACGAAAACGAAGGGCCGGGCGCGACGCGGGCCGCGCTTGAGAAGATGGCCGATGAAGGAAAGAAGGGCGCGCCGCTCGCCGTGCTGATCGGGCCGGAGGGCGGCTTCTCGCCCGCCGAGCGCGACATGCTGCGGACACGGACGGATACGATGGCGATTTCTCTCGGGCCTCGCATCATGCGCGCCGATACAGCGGCGATTGCGGCGCTGGCGGCAGTCGGGCTGATGCTGGGGGACTGGTAGCGATACTCGCGAACCAAAAACAAGTGTCATCCCGGGGCTCGTCCCCGGGACCCACTCGCCTCGCCGTTTGCCGCAACTGCCAATGGGTCCCGGGAATAAATCCCGGGATGACGCTGAATTTTTGGGGAGCGTCGAGTTTCGTCCGTAAAGAGGGCATTTCTGCGTCCATCTGGAGGCAATGGAACCCGAAGAAACGCAATTCGTTTTTGATGCACCGATGTTGATTTCCGCCACCTCCGAAAGGACAGACACCCATGCGCGTGCTGGTCGTCTATTGCCATCCGAAACCCGACAGCTATGTCGCTGCGATGTGCGACGCTGTTTTGGAGGGTCTCGATCAGGCAGGGCACGAGACGGAGCTTGTCGATCTCTATGCGGATGATTTCGATCCTCGTTTCAGCGCGGAAGAACACGAGACTTACGAAGACCCCACGAGCAATGGCAAGGGGCTCGAACACTACAAGGAGAAGCTTCGCTCGGCTGACGGCATCGTCTTCGTCTTTCCGACCTGGTGGTATGACATGCCTGCCATGCTGAAGGGGTGGCTCGACCGCGTCTGGGTGCCGGGCACGGCTTTCGATCTCGGCGATGGCGGCAAAGCGATACAGCCGCGCTTGCAGAATATTCGCTTCATGGGCGGCGTGACGAGCTGTGGCGCTTCGTGGTGGTGGTCGAAGCTCGTCGGCGAGCCGCATCGCCGCATTCTCATGCGCGGTATGCGCGCGCTCTGCGGGAAGGACTGCCGGCAGGTCTGGCTTGGTTGCTACCAGATGGACACCTCGACGCAGAAGAAGCGCACGAACTTCCTCTCCACTATCCGGCGGCGGATGGCGCGGGTGGCGTGATTGAAGGAAACGCGAGGCCTCGGTTCATTCAGTGTCATCCCGGCACTTGCCTGTCCCGGCGAAGGCCGGGATCACCGGGACCCGATCCAGTTCTGTGCAAGGTCGAAACAGGCCACGTCCGGCTTGTACCCCCTTCCCCGAAATTGAATCCCTCCAAACTGGCTGCGGCCCTGTCCTCCCGCGCGCTTGTCCTGTTACTTTTTGAACCGGCATTGACGCTTGCCATGTGCGGCACGCGCTCTTACATCTTTGCGACGCGGGTGTGGCCGGCGTCATGAAGGATCGGCGGCAGGGCAGGGGCATCCGGCTCGAACAAGGTCCGCGAAGAATAAAGGGGCTCGAATGAGCATTCTCGTTGCCGGGCCCGAGCCCATCACAGACCGTCGCGATCTCGTGGCCGCGCTTGAGCGCGGGTCGAAACCGCGCGACCAATGGCGCATCGGCACCGAACACGAAAAATTTCCCTTTTGCATGAACGGCCTGACGCCGATCCCCTATGGCGGCGACCACGGCATCCGCGCGATGCTTGAAGGGCTGACGCGCTTCGGCTGGCGGCCCGTTTATGAGGGCGAGAATATCATCGGCCTCGAAAACGACACCAGCGGCAACATCTCGCTGGAGCCCGGCGGGCAGTTCGAGCTTTCGGGCGCGCCCCTCGAGACGCTGCACCAGACCTGTTCGGAGCTGCACGATCACCTCGCACAGGTGAAGGAAGTGGGCGGCGAACACGGCATCGGCTTTCTGGGCCTCGGCTTCACGCCGAACTGGCGCCGCGACGAAATTCCCGTCATGCCCAAGGGCCGCTACAAGATCATGACGGAATACATGAAGAAGGTCGGGACCATGGGTCTCGACATGATGTATCGCTCCTGCACGGTGCAGGTGAACCTCGACTTCGCCTCGGAATCCGACATGGTGAAGAAGCTGCGCGTGGGCATTGCTCTGCAGCCGCTCGCGACCGCGCTTTTCGCCAATTCTCCGTTCACGGAAGGAAAACCTAACGGATATCTTTCCTATCGCAGCCATGTCTGGACCGACACGGACAATCAGCGCGCAGGCATGGTGCCCTTCGTTTTCGAGGACGGCTTCGGCTTCGAACGCTGGGTCGATTATGCGCTCGATGTGCCGATGTATTTCGTCTATCGCGACGGCAAATATATCGATGCGACGGGGCAGTCGTTCCGCGACTTCCTGAACGGAAGGCTGCCCGCGCTGCCGGGCGAAGTGCCGACGCGGGGCGACTGGAACAATCATCTGACGACGATTTTCCCGGAAGCGCGCATCAAGAACTACATGGAGATGCGCGGCGCGGATGGCGGCCCCTGGGCGCGCATTTGTGCGCTGCCTGCCTTCTGGGTGGGGCTCATGTATGACCAGTCCTCGCTCGATGCGGCATGGGACCTCGTGAAGGACTGGACGGCGGAAGAGCGCCAGGCCTTACGCGACCAGGTGGCGAAGCACGGGCTCAAGACGCCCTTCCGTGGCGGCACGCTGCTCGACGTGGCGCGCAAGGCGGTCGCGATTTCGCGCGCGGGCCTCGATGCGCGCGGGAACGACGACGGCGTCGGTGCGAGCGAGGCGATCCATCTGCGCACGGTGGAAGAGATCGTCGAGAAGGGACAGTCGCCCGCGCAAGACCTGCTCGATCTCTATCACGGGCGCTGGGGCGGCAAGGTGGAGCCGGTCTACAAGGAGTTTGCGTTTTAGGGTCCCTTTGTCTCTTCACCTCCCCCTCGCGGGGAGGTCGAAACGCGGAACGCGTTTCGGGTGGGGGGCTGGTGTGGAAATTATGCGCTGGGGGACAACGACATTCCGCTTCCCCCACCCGAGAAATCCGCGTACTGCGAATTTCTCGACCTCCCCGCAAGGGGGAGGTAGTTTCAGCGTATCGGTGATTTATCGTCTGAGGGGTCACTCATGTTCAGTCACGTCACCATCGGCTCGAGCGACCCGGACAAGGCGGCTGCCTTCTACGATGCGGTGCTGGCGGTGCTCGGCATTGTGCCCTTCTTCAAGGCGCCGGGACTTGCCTCCTACGGGACGGCGACGGGGCCGAAGGTTTTCGTGCTGAAGCCGTTTGATGGCGAGCGCCACGTGCCGGGCAATGGCGGGCATGTCGCCTTCCTCGCGCCGGACCGCGCGGCGGTCGATGCTTTCCATGCGAAGGCGCTGGAGATGGGCGGGACGAGCGAGGGCGAGCCGGGACTCAGGCCCCACTACCATCCGAACTATTACGGCGCCTATGTGCGCGACCCGGAAGGCAACAAGCTGCAGGCCGTCTGCCACAGTTCGAAGGGCTAGAGGTGCAGCGCATTCTCCTGATCGGCAGTCCGGGCTCGGGCAAGTCGACGCTGGCGCGCGCGCTCGGGCGGCGCTTCGGCTTGCCCGTGACGCATCTCGACCGGCTCTGGTGGCAGCCCGGTTGGGTGGAGCTTGGGGCCGGGAAATTCCGCCCGCTGGTCGAGGAAGCGGTCGCGAAGGACAAGTGGGTGATCGACGGCAATTACAGCGCGACATGGGACATCCGCATGCCGCGCGGACACGATCATCTGGATGGACATGCCGCGCCGCGTCTGCATGTGGCGCGTGTTCCGCCGCGCCGCGCGGAACTACGGCAAGACGCGCAGCGACGTGGCGCCGGGCTGCCCGGAACGCTTCGATGCCGAATTTTTCCGCTATGTCTGGAATTTCAAGGCGTCGCATGACGGGAAGATCATGGAGGCGCTGCGCAAACATGGCCGCCATGCGCGCATCATCCGCCTGCGGAGCAGTGAGGGAATAGGGCGGTTTCTTTACGGGCTTTGACGGTCTTTACGCCGCCTGCGCAGTGCCGCCGACGGTGAGGCCTTTGACGAGCAGCGTCGGCTGGCCGACGCCGACGGGGACGCCCTGACCGCCCTTGCCGCAGGTGCCGATGCCGGGATCGAGTTTCATGTCGTTGCCGACCATGGTGACGCGGGTGAGAACGTCCGGGCCGTTGCCGATCAGCGTTGCGCCCTTCACCGGCGCGCCGATGCGGCCGTTCTCGATGAGATACGCCTCGGTGCAGGTGAAGACGAACTTGCCTGACGTGATGTCGACCTGCCCGCCGCCGAAGGAGACGGCGTAGAGACCCTTCTTCACCGAGGAGAGGATTTCGTCCGCCTCGTGATTGCCGGAGAGCATGTAGGTGTTGGTCATGCGCGGCATCGGCTGATGCGCGTAAGATTCGCGCCGCCCGTTGCCCGTGGCCGCCATGCCCATGAGGCGGGCGTTGAGGCGATCCTGCATGTAGCCTTTCAGGATGCCGTCCTCGATAAGGACGGTGCGCGATGTCGGCGTGCCCTCGTCGTCGATGGTGAGCGAGCCGCGGCGGTCGGCAAGCGTGCCGTCGTCCACCACCGTGATGCCGGGTGCGGCGACGCGCTGGCCGAGAAGGCCTGCAAAGGCGGAGGTCTTCTTGCGGTTGAAATCGCCCTCGAGGCCGTGGCCGATCGCCTCGTGCAGCAGGATGCCGGGCCAGCCCGGGCCGAGCACCACATCCATTTCGCCGGCGGGGGCGGGCACGCTTTCGAGGTTCACGAGCGCCTGACGCAGCGCCTCGTCGACCTGTGCGCGCCATTTCAGCGGATCGATGAAGGTTTCGTAGCCCATGCGGCCCCCGACGCCGAAGGAGCCCGTTTCCTGCCGGTCGCCGTCGCCAGCGACGATGGCAACATTGAGACGGACGAGGGGACGCACATCGCGTAAGGACGAGCCGTCCGCGCGAATGATCTCGACCGCCTGCCACTCGCCCGCGAGCGAGGCGGAAACCTGCTGCACGCGGGCATCCTTCGCGCGCGCATAGGCGTCGATCTCGGCGAGAAGCTTCACCTTCTCCTCGAAGCTCTGGGCGCCGAGCGGGTTCTCGTCCGTATAGAGATGCGTGTTGGTGCGGGCCGGGCCCTCCGCCGAAACACCGGAATGGCCGGTCTTCACGGCGGTGACGGCCTCGCTGGCGCGCTTCAGCGCGGCTTCCGAGAGGTCGGAGGCATGGGCATAGCCGGTCGATTCGCCTGCGACGCAGCGAAGGCCGAACCCCTGATTGGTGTCGAAGCTCGCGGTCTTGAGGCGGCCATCGTCGAAGCCGAGCGCCTCCGACTGGCGGAATTCCATGAAGAGCTCGCCGTCATCCGCGCCATTGAGCGTGTCGCCGACAAGGCCGGTGACGCGGTCGCGGTCGAGCCCGGTGCGGGCGAAGAAAAGATCGTCGGGGGAGGAGGTCATGAAGCCTGTCCGTGAGCGTGTGACTTAGCGCGCGAGCCATTCCTCGACCGGAACGAGCCGCCGGGGCAGGCTCGAAAGGTCACAAGGCACGATATGCGGCGCACAACTATATAGCGGATATTGCGTGACCTTGAGCGAGCGCAAATCGACAAGGAAGACGCCATTGATGCGGCCGAACCAGTTGTCCCACTCATTGAAGCCCCAGTCCCGCCAGCCTTCGGGCGGCGGGCCGACGACATCGCCCACGAGATCGGGATGCGCGGCGCAGAAACCGACGACGCAGCGGCCCGGATCGCGCGGATCGAGCCAGGGGGCGGCTTCCGACAAAAGCTCGGGCGCCGCGCCTCCGTTCTGCGGCAGCAGGAGCCCCGCTGAAATGCGGCGGCCGAGATGAAAATGAATGAGCGCCTCGTCGCGCATAGATGCGAATCCTCCGCAACAAATATCCAACCAATACTCTAGGACATTTCGCTCCATACGAAAGGGTGAACCGGAATTTCACGTATCTTCGGGGACCGGATTCTCCCGCTTATTGTGGCAAAACGTCGCAAAACCATGGCCGCACTGTGGTTTGTCGCCGCACCGGGGCTATACTGGCGCCTGCGAGTCGTCTGCCGGGCGGAGCGCGGCGCATGTCAGTGCCGCGATGCTTCTTCGGCAGACTGCATCAGGGGGATGCCGCCGCCCGGCAAAACAATGAAGAGAGCGCGCGGCGAAGCTTGCGGCGGGAAGCGCTTTATGGTTTCTGGCGCCAACTTCCTCTTTGGTCACGGATGTCCGGGCGGCGCCCGGAAAGCGAATTGAATAGCTGGGGATAAGCATGCGGTTTTCGAACGTATTTGGCCTTTTCGCGACGGCTCTTGCGACGGGGCTTTTGGGCGGCGGTTTCGCAACGGCCGCGCATGCGACGCCGGTCGATGGCGGACTGGGTCTCCAGGACGCGGTGACCCCGGTGATGCATGACATCATCTCCTTCCACAACATGCTGCTCTGGATCATCACGGCGATCGTGATTCTCGTGGCAGTGCTGCTGGGTATCGTGATCGTGCGCTTCAACAGCCGCGCGAACCCGTCACCTTCCAAGACGACGCATAACACGCTGCTCGAAGTCGCATGGACGGTGCTGCCGGTGATGATCCTGGTCGTGATCGCCATTCCCTCCTTCCGCCTCCTCTACAAGGAAGTCGTGATCCCCGAAGCCGACATGACGGTGAAGGCGGTCGGCTACCAGTGGTACTGGGGCTATGAATATCCCGACCATGGCGACATCGAGCTGATCTCGAACATGGTCGAGGACGCCGATCTCGAACCCGGCCAGCCGCGCCTCTTCACCGCCGACGAGGCGATGGTGGTGCCGGTCGACACCACGGTGCGCGTGATCGTGACGGCCGCCGACGTGATCCACGCCTTTGCGGTTCCGCAGTTCGGCGTGAAGATCGACGCCGTGCCCGGCCGCCTGAACGAGACCTGGTTCCGCGCCGAGAAGACCGGCATGTATTACGGCCAGTGCTCGGAACTCTGCGGCACGCGCCATGCCTTCATGCCGATCAATGTGAAGGTCGTGACGCAGGAAGAATTCCAGGCATGGACCGAACAGCAGCAGGCGGATGCAGGCGCTGACGGCAAGGTTAAACTGGCACAGGCCGTGGACGCGCGCTGAGCGCCTCCGCTACCAGTGAAGCAAACATCGTAAGAACGAAGGGTTAGAGAGATGGCAGGGCAAGCTGCGGGTGCACACGCCGATCACGCCGATCACCCCACCGGGTGGAAGCGGTACGTCTATTCGACGAACCACAAGGACATCGGCACGATGTACCTTTTCTTCGCGATTTTCGCGGGCATCATCGGTGGCGCCTTCTCCGTCGTGATGCGCATGGAGCTGATGCATCCCGGCGACGGCATCCTGCAGGGCGACCACAACCTCTTCAACATGCTGGTAACGGCGCACGGCCTCATCATGATCTTCTTCATGGTGATGCCTGCCATGATCGGCGGTTTCGGCAACTGGTTCGTGCCGCTGATGATCGGCGCGCCGGACATGGCCTTCCCGCGCATGAACAACATCTCGTTCTGGCTGCTGCCGCCCGCGCTCGGCCTGCTCGTGATCTCGATGTTCGTGCCCGGCGCCCCCGGCGGCACCGGTGCTTCCGGCGGCTGGACGGTCTATCCGCCGCTCTCGACCTCCGGCGCACCCGGACCGGCGATGGACTTCGCGATCCTCGCGCTCCACATCGCGGGCGCCTCGTCGATCCTCGGCGCGATCAACTTCATCACCACCATCTTCAACATGCGCGCCCCCGGCATGACGCTGCACAAGATGCCGCTCTTCGTCTGGTCGGTGCTCGTGACCGTCTTCCTGCTGCTGCTCTCGCTGCCGGTTCTCGCAGGCGCGATCACCATGCTGCTGACGGACCGCAATTTCGGCACGACCTTCTTCGCGCCCGAAGGCGGCGGTGACCCGATCCTGTTCCAGCATCTGTTCTGGTTCTTCGGTCACCCGGAGGTCTACATCCTGATCCTGCCGGGCTTCGGCATCGTCAGCCAGATCATCTCGACCTTCTCGCGCAAGCCCGTGTTCGGCTATCTCGGCATGGCCTATGCCATGGTCGCCATCGGCTTCGTCGGCTTCATCGTGTGGGCGCACCACATGTATACGGTCGGCATGTCGGTCAACACGCAGGCTTATTTCGTGGCGGCCACCATGGTCATCGCGGTACCCACAGGCATCAAGATCTTCTCCTGGATCGCGACGATGTGGGGCGGTTCGATCGAGTTCAAGACCCCGATGGTCTGGGCGATCGGCTTCATCTTCCTCTTCACCGTCGGCGGCGTGACGGGCGTCGTGCTCGCCAATGCCGGCGTCGACCGTGCCCTGCACGACACTTATTATGTGGTGGCGCATTTCCACTACGTGCTGTCGCTCGGCGCCGTCTTCGCGATCTTCGCGGGCTGGTACTACTGGTTCCCGAAGATGTTCGGCTACATGTACTCCGAGTTCTGGGGCAAGCTGCACTTCTGGGTCACGTTCATCGGTGTGAACCTGGTGTTCTTCCCGCAGCATTTCCTCGGTCTGCAGGGCATGCCGCGCCGCTATTCGGATTACCCGGATGCCTTCGCCTACTGGAACCTGATCTCCTCGATCGGCTCCTATATCTCCGCCTTCGGCGTGGTGATCTTCCTGATCGGCCTCGCACAGGCCTTCATCAAGAAGCAGAAGGCTGGCGACAGCCCCTGGGGCGAAGGTGCGACGACGCTCGAATGGACGCTGTCCTCCCCGCCGCCGTTCCACCAGTTCTCGGATCTGCCGCGGATCAAGTGACGAATTGCTCCGGCCGGGCCCGTCCCGGCCGGAGCGCCTTGAAAGACCCGCAAGCCAAAGACCTGCAAGAAAGATCAGTCGAGTTCATGTCCGAGACCGCGATCAGCAACGAACGCACGCAAGCCCTTCCAGATGGAGGGATGGGGTCCGCGCGCGATTTTTTCGAACTGCTGAAGCCGCGCGTCATGTCGCTCGTGATCTTCACGGCACTGGTCGGTATTGCGGTTGCGCCGGGCGGCATCCACCCGGTGATCGGCTTTACGGCGCTGCTCTGCATCGCGGTCGGCGCAGGCGCGTCGGGCGCGCTTAACATGTGGTATGACGCCGACATCGACGCGCGCATGACGCGGACCGTGAAACGGCCTATTCCGGCGGGCCGCGTGACGCCTTCGGAAGCAGCCGCCTTCGGTGCGATCCTCTCCGTCTTCTCCGTGATGACGATGGGCGTTCTCGTGAACTGGGTCGCAGCCGCTCTCCTCGCCTTCACCATCTTCTTCTATGTGGCGATCTACACGATGTGGCTGAAGCGGCGCACACCGCAGAACATCGTGATCGGCGGCGCCGCGGGCGCTTTCCCGCCCATGATCGGCTGGGCCGCCGTGACGGGCACCGTGACGCTCGAAAGCGTCGTGCTCTTCCTCATCATCTTCATGTGGACGCCACCGCATTTCTGGGCGCTCGCGCTTCGCAGCAGCGGCGACTACAAGACGGCCGGTGTGCCGATGCTCCCGGTCGTTGCGGGCGACAAGGCGACACGCCGCCAGATCATGATCTATTCGGCGCTTCTCGTGCCGGTGACGCTGCTGCCGGGTTTCCTGGGCTTTGCCGGTCCGCTCTATATGAGCGTGACGGCGGCGCTCGGCGCAGGCTTCCTCTGGTTTGCCTTCAGCCTCTGGCGCAAGGAGCCGGGCGCGGCGCAGGAAAAGGCGGCGATGCGCCTTTTCGGCTACTCGATCCTCTATCTCTTTCTCATCTTCTCGCTTCTGCTGGTGGAGAAGATCTTCGGCCTTGGCGCGCTCCCTGCGGGCGCCCTCGTGCCAGGCATGTGAGGAGGGGACATGAGCCAGGAACAGGATGAAAGCAAACGCCACGAGGTCGAAGCGCCGCACTGGACGGAAGAACAGATCAAGCGCCGGCGGCAGCGTAATCTCGCCATCGCCTGGGCGCTCGCGGGCTTCATCGTGCTGTTCTTCGTGGTGACGATCGTGAAGCTTGGAGGCAATGTGGCGAACCGGCCGCTCTGACGCCGTTCGCTTCGAGACGTTTATGATGACCGGCGTGTGCCGGAACTGAATTGGTTGCTAGCGCCGCCGCTTGCGGGGCGCGCTGAAGTGGAGAAGAGGGGACATGGCTGACGCCCACGCCAAACATCACGACTACCACCTGGTCGACCCGAGCCCTTGGCCGGTCGTCGGTTCGATCGGCGCATTCATCCTCGCGATCGGCGCCGTTCAGTGGATGCACGGCTCTGCGCCGTGGGTCTTCATCGTCGGTCTCGCCATCGTCCTTTACACCATGTATGGCTGGTGGCGCGACGTTGTGCGCGAGGCGAACCGGGGCGATCACACGCCGGTCGTACAGCTTCACCTGCGCTACGGCATGATTCTTTTCATCGCCTCCGAGGTGATGTTCTTCGTTGCATGGTTCTGGGCCTTCTTCGATGCGAGCCTTTTTGCGGGCGAGGAGATCCAGGCCGCGCGCTATGAATTCACCGGCGGTCACTGGCCGCCCCAGGGCATCGAGGTTTTCGATCCCTGGCACCTGCCGCTGTTCAACACCATCATCCTGCTCACCTCGGGCACGACGGTGACATGGGCGCATCACGCATTGCAGCATGGCGACCGCAAGGGGCTGGTTCAGGGTCTCATCCTGACCGTCGTCCTCGGCGCTTTCTTCACCTGTGTGCAGGCCTATGAATACGCCCATGCGACCTTCTCTTTCGGTGGCAGCATCTATGGCTCGACCTTCTACATGGCGACCGGCTTCCACGGCTTCCACGTGCTTGTCGGCACGATCTTCCTGATCGTCTGCCTGCTGCGCGCGGTGAAGGGCGACTTCACGCCGAAGCAGCATTTCGGCTTCGAGGCGGCTGCCTGGTACTGGCACTTCGTCGACGTGGTCTGGTTGTTCCTGTTTTTCGCGATCTACATCTGGGGCTCTGCCGGCGCTGTCGCCGCGGGTCACTAAGAGAAGCGAAGACGGAAAGAGACATGTTTGGGGGCGGGCGCGGAAGCGGCCCGCCCTCGGCTTTTGAGGAGAGGCGAATGACGGAATCGGAAAAGAGCGGACCTTCGTCCGTCGAGGTGGCGCTGAAAGGCTGCTGTCCGCGCTGCGGCAAGGGCAAGCTCTACAAGGGGTTTCTCGACCTTGCGCCCGAATGCGAGGTCTGCGGGCTCGACTATTCCTTCGCCGATGCGGGCGACGGCCCGGCGGTCTTCATCATGATGATCGCGGGCTTCATCATCGTCGGCCTCGTGCTCTGGGTGGAGTTCACATGGTCGCCGCCCTATTGGGTGCATGCGGTACTGTGGATTCCGCTGACCCTCGCGCTCACGGTCGGGCTGATCCGTCCGCTGAAAGGCTGGCTCGTGGCGCAGCAGTTCCGGCACAAGGCAGAAGAGGGCCGCCTCGAAAAATGAGCTTTCGCGACAATCGTTTTTTCCGGCCATTGCTCTGGCCCACCGTCATGACGCTTGCGGCGCTGCCTGTGCTGATCGGGCTTGGCGTCTGGCAGGTCGAGCGGCTTGCCTGGAAAGAAGCACTGATCGAGCGGATCGAGACGCGGGTCCACGGCGAACCGCAACCGCTGCCCGCGCCCGGCACATGGGAGAGCTTCGACGTGGCGGACGCGGAATATGAGCGCGTCACGCTGAGCGGCCATTTCCTCAACCGCGAGCTTCATCATTTCACGCAAGCGCCGGGCGGCGCGGCGGGCTACGGCATTGTCTCGCCGCTTGAAGTGGCGGAGGGCGCGGTGGTGATGGTCGATCGCGGCTTTGTGCCGGTCGAACTCAAGGACGCGCATGGCGATCTGCCCGAAGGCGAGGTGAGCTTCACCGGCACCTTGCGCGCAGCCCAGCATCGCGGCTGGTTCGACGGGCCGGACGACACGGCAAAGAATGTCTGGATGATACGCGACCCGGCCATCATGGGGGCGGGTCTTGAGGGCGTGACGGTTGCGCCCTTCATCGTCGAGGCTGAAGCGGGAAGTTTCGCGGGCGAATGGCCGAAGCCGAAAGGCACGCGGATCGACATTCCAAACAACCATCTCGACTATGCGCTGACCTGGTTCGGCCTCGCGGTGGTGCTGGTCGGCGTCTACCTTGCCTATCACAAGTCGAACGGACGGATCGGACGAAAGCGAAAATGAGCGAGCGTAATTCGACCGCGGCCTATGAGGCATTGAAGGAGCGCTTCGAGCGGCTCTCGGCGCTTTACGGCGCGCAGGCGGTGCTGCATTGGGACCGCGCGACCATGATGCCGGAAGGCGGCGCGGGCGCGCGCGCCGAACAGCAGGCGGTGATCTCGCTGATCGCGCATGAAACGCTGACGGCGCCGGAAGTGGCGGAGCTTCTTGCCGCCGCACATGAGGCCGACGGGCTGGACGAATGGAGCCGCGCGAATCTTGCCGAGATGGCGCGTGTTCACGCCCATGCGACGGCGACACCTTCTTCGCTGGTGACGCGGCTGTCGCGCCAGAAATCGCATACGGAAATGGTCTGGCGCAAGGCGCGTGCGGCGAACGATTATGCGAGCCTCGCGCCCGAACTCGACAAGCTGATCGCACTGGTGCGCGAACAGGCGGCAGCGAAGGCGGATGCCTTCGGGCTCTCGCATTACGATGCGCTGCTCGACGGCTACGATCCGGGCCGCCGCTCGGCCGATATCGATGTGCTCTTCGCCGGGCTTGAGAGTTTCCTGCCCGGTCTGCTGCAAGACGTCATGGAACATCAGGCGGCGGGGCCGGAGCGGCTGCCGATCGAGGGGCCGTTCCCCGTTGCGCAACAGGAGAAACTCGGCCGCGAGGTGATGGATCTGATCGGCTTCGACTTCGCGCATGGGCGGCTCGATGTAAGCCTGCATCCCTTTTCCGGCGGTGTGCCCGACGACAGCCGCATCACCACGCGCTACGACGAGGCGGACTTCACCGAAAGCCTGATGGCGGTGATCCACGAGACGGGGCATTCGCTCTATGAGCGCGGATTGCCCGCGGAATGGCGCAGCCAGCCGGTCGGCCGTTCGCGCGGGATGACGATCCATGAAAGCCAGTCGCTGCTGTTCGAGATGCAGGCGGCGCGGACGGAAGGCTTCATCCGCTTTCTTGCGCCGCGCCTGAAGGCGGCATTTGGAGGCGAGGGGCCGGCATGGGCGCCGGAAAATATTCTCCGTCACTACCGCAAGGTCGCGCCCGGCTTCATCCGCGTTCAGGCCGACGAGGTGAGCTATCCGCTGCATGTGATGCTGCGCTACCGGCTGGAGCGGGCGATGATCGCGGGCGAGCTGACCGCCGCCGGTCTGCCCGCCGCCTGGAACGAGGGCATGGAAAGCCTGCTCGGCATCCGGCCGGCCGACGATGCGGCGGGCTGCATGCAGGACATCCACTGGCCATCGGGCTCCTTCGGCTACTTCCCGACCTATACGCTGGGGGCGCTCGCCGCCGCGCAGCTCTTCGAGGCGGCAAAGAGCGAACATGACGGGCTGGAGGCGGCGCTGGCGGAGGGCGATTTCCAGCCGCTGCTCGGCTTCGTGCGCACCCATGTGCATGGCAAGGGAGCAAGCCGGACACCCGACGAAATCGTTTCGGAGGCGACCGGAAGCCCGCTTGGCACAGCGGCCTTCAAGGCCCATATCGAGGCGCGCTATCTGGACAACTAGTTGAAATGAATAGAACTTCCAGCGCGGCAGGATGCCGATTGCCTCGGCTCGCACACGAGGCTAGGTTACGTCCGTCCGGTCCCGGCCCAATTCCGGCAGCCGGTTATCCTGGAGATTATGGTGAAGTACGTCAGCACGCGGGGCCAGGCCCCGGAGCTTGAATTCGAGGATGCCTTGCTCACGGGGCTGGCGCGCGACGGGGGGCTTTATGTGCCCGCCGAGTGGCCGCGCTGGACCGAGAGCGAGATCGCGAGCCTTGCCGGCCTCACTTACGAGGAGACGGCTTTCCGCGTCATGCGCCCCTATATCGGCGCGGCGATTGCCGACAAGGATCTGCGCGAAATGATCGCCGCCGCCTATGCGGGCTTCCGCCATGAGGCCGTTGTGCCGCTGCGGCAAATGGCGGCGAATGACTGGCTGCTCGAACTCTTTCACGGCCCCACGCTCGCCTTCAAGGACGTGGCGATGCAGATCCTCGCCCGCCTTTTCGATCATGTGCTGGCGGCAAAGGGCAGGCGCATCACGGTGGTGGGCGCGACCTCCGGCGATACCGGCTCGGCAGCCATCGAGGCTTTCCGGGGCCGCGACACGACCGATATTTTCATCCTGCACCCGAAGGGCCGGGTGTCGGAGGTGCAGCGCCGCCAGATGACGACGGTGCTGGACATGAACGTCCACAACATCGCCGTCGAGGGTTCGTTCGACGATTGCCAGGCGCTGGTGAAGGCGATGTTCAACGACCATGCCTTCCGCGACGAAGTGAGCCTTGCGGGTGTGAACTCGATCAACTGGGGCCGCGTAATGGCCCAGATCGTCTACTTTTTCACGAGCGCGGTGGCGCTGGGCGCGCCTCACCGTCCGGTCTCCTTCTCGGTGCCGACAGGGAATTTCGGGGACATATTCGCAGGCTTCGTGGCGGCGAAAATGGGATTGCCCATCGAAAAGCTCATCGTGGCGACCAATGTGAACGACATCCTCGCCCGCACGCTCGAAACCGGGCGCTACGAGGTCGGCAAGGTCGTGGCGACCATCAGCCCGAGCATGGATATTCAGGTCTCGTCCAACTTCGAGCGTCTGCTTTTCGATGCCTATGGGCAGGACGGCGCGGCCGTGACGCGGCTGATGCAGGGCCTGACGCAATCGGGCGCCTTCGAGGTCGATGCCGAACCGATGTCGATGATCCGCGAGCGCTTTGCGGCGGCCCGTGTGGACGAGGCCGAGACGGCAGAGACGATCCGCAAGACGCTGGAAGAAACGGAAGAACTCGTCGATCCGCATTCGGCAGTCGGTCTTGCCGCTGCGGCAAGACTGCGCGGACATGCTGGTGTGCCGATGGTGACGCTGGCAACGGCGCACCCGGCAAAATTCCCCGACGCGGTGAAAAAGGCGACGGGTATTCATCCAGACCTGCCGCCCGCCATGTCGGATCTCTTCGAGCGCGAGGAACGTCTTACGGCGCTGCCGAACGACCTTGCCGCCATCGAAGCCTTTATCCGCGAGCGCGCCCGCTCCGTCGCTGCCTGAGCGTTTCGAGTACAGAAGGAGCCAAGCAGGAGTATGTCCATGTCCGTCAGGAATTCTGTCCATGTCCGTTGAAGTGACCCGCCTCGAAAACGGCCTCACCATTGTGACCGACAGCATGCCCCATCTGCAGACGACCTCGGTCGGCGTCTGGGTGAATACCGGCGCGCGGCACGAGCGCGACCGGGAGCATGGCGTTTCGCACATGCTGGAACACATGGCCTTCAAGGGCACGGAGCGCCGTTCGGCGCTCGCCATCGCCGAAGAGATCGAGACGGTGGGCGGGCATCTGAACGCCCATACCACGCATGAGGCGACGGCCTATTATGCGCGGGTGCTACGCGACGACCTGCCGCTCGCTGTCGATATTCTCGCCGACATCCTGCAGAACTCGGTCTTCGACCCTGAAGAAGTGGAGCGCGAGCGCGGCGTCATCATTTCAGAGATCGGCCAGGCGCATGACGCGCCGGACGATGTGGTCTTTGACGACTTGCTGGAGGCCGCCTATCCCGGCCAGCCGCTCGGCCGCTCGATCCTCGGCACGGTGGACACGGTGTCGGGTTTTGGCCGCAACGACCTGCAAGGTTATATGGGCGAACGCTATCTCGCGCCGGGCATGGTGCTCGCGGCGGCGGGCGGCATAGACCACCGGCAACTGGTGCAGCTCGCCACCGAACGCTTCACCACGCTGCCGCAGCACAAAACAAATGCCGCTGCAAAGGCCATGTTTCAGGGCGGCGAAATCCGCAAGGAACGTGATCTCGAACAGACGCATCTGGCGCTTGCCTTCGAGGGGCCGACCTATGCGGACCCGGACTATTATGTGGCGCAGGTGTTTTCCGGCGTGCTGGGCGGCGGCATGTCGTCCCGCCTGTTCCAGGAAGTGCGCGAGAAGAGGGGCCTGTGCTATTCGGTCTTCGCTTTCTCATGGTCCTTCGCGGATACGGGCGTCTTCGGCCTTTATGCGGGCACGGCGCCCGAACATGTGGCGGAGCTGATGCCGGTGCTGTCGGGCGAACTGGGGCGGCTCGGCGAGGATGCGAGCGAGGCCGAGGTCGCCCGCGCCCGCGCGCAGATCAAGGCAGGGCTGATGATGGGGCTCGAAAGTTCCTCCTCCCGCGCCGAGCAGATCGCCCGCCAATACATGATCCACGGGCGGGTGCTGCCCATCGAGGAACTGGTCGAGAAGGTCGAGGCGGTGGATGCGGCGGCCGTAAGGCGCTTCGCCGGCAAGCTCCTTGGCGGCAAAGGGCTGGCCCTTTCCGCCATCGGGCCGCTCAAGGGGGCCGGCGGCGGACTTGAATCCTATGACCGTCTCGCGGCAAGATTCGCGAATTAGCGCCGCGACCGCGCGGCTTTGAGAGGGAGGGGGGCGCCCAGGGGCTGCCCGTCGCTGACGAGGGCCTGTCGCCGATGGCATTTCTTCGCTCGATATCGAGACCTGACGTCACGCCGATGGTGCTGGGCGACGGCGTCTATCTGCGCAATCCGCAGCTCGGCGATTATGAGGCCTGGGCGGAACTGCGCGACCGGAGCCGCGCCTTCCTGACCCCCTGGGAGCCGACATGGGCGCCCGACGATCTGACCCGCGCCTCCTATCGCCGCCGCCTGCGCCGCTATCAGCGCGAAATTCGTGAGGATCATGCCTATCCCTTCTTCATCTTTCATGAGGAAGATCATGCTTTGCTTGGCGGATGCACGCTTTCGGGCGTGCAGCGAGGGGTTCAGCAAAGCTGCATGCTGGGCTACTGGGCGGGGGAACGCCATGCAGGACGCGGCTATGTGACATCTGCGGTGCGTGCGCTTATCCCCTTCGTGTTCGAGGAATTGAAGCTGCACAGGTTGCAGGCGGCCTGCCTGCCGGAGAATGAGCGCTCCCGCGCGGTGCTTCGCAAATGCGGCTTTACCGAAGAAGGCATCGCGAGAGGCTATCTGCGGATCAATGGGGCATGGCGCGATCACGCGGTTTTCGCCATTCTGCGCGACGACCGGCGCAAGTAAGTCGAGAGAGGTTTTCAAGGGGATGCGGCGAGGGGGCCAGATGAAGGCGCGCATGATAGGCGCGCGCGCCGCGCTTGCGCTGGCGTTCGGATTGCTGATGCTGCCGGGCGCTGCGAAGGCGCTCGACGCGGTGGCGATGGACGACGCACATCCCGTCATCGATCTCACGCCCTATGTTCACAACTATTCGGCATCCGGCAAGAAGCTCACCATCGAACCGCCCGCAAGCGGAGAAAACGAGATCGCGGCCGAGACACTGGCCGATGACGAGCCGGTGGAAGAGGGCGAACTTGAAGATGGCTCCATCGTGCTGTGGAACGGCGGCGCGGAAGAGAGCGGTATCTGGCGTGTGCTGGCGCTTCGCAACCGGAGCGAGGAAATTGTCACCCGCCTTCTCATTGCGGACCGGCGGAGCGAGGGTCTGGGAGCCTTTTTCTGGCCGCAGCCGGAGGTCGAGTTCGATCGCGCGTTGACGGCGGGCGGCGAAGATCCCTCACCCTCCAGCGTCCATGCCTGGCGGGGCTTCGATGTTTATGCACTGACCGGTGAGCCGCAGACGAGCATCGCCGTTGCGCTTCACGCCGCGCATGACACGGACGGGGGTATCTATCTCTGGCACGAAGAGGCCTGGAGCCGCTTCACGCAGCGCCTTTCCCTCATCCAGGGCGGCATGCTCGCCGTGATCGCGGCCTTCGGCGTCTACATGGCATCTCTCGGTATCCTTACGCGCGTGGCGGCAGCGCGCGCCACGGCGGCGCTGCTCGGCGCGGGCTTTCTCGTGCTGCTAGGCGAATTCGGCTATCTCGCCACGATCTTCTCGCTACCGCCCTGGTGGGATCTTGTCGTGCGCACCATCGCGCTGACGCTTTTCGCATCTTCCGTCTTCATGCTGGAACGCTTCTTTCTGGATAGCGAACGCCACTCCGCCTCGCTTGCCCGCGCAACCCGCCTGCTGGGCTATGCAGTGCTGGCCGGCATCCCGCTCGCTTTCATCACGGTTTCGGGGGCGGCTCTCTTCGTTCGGATCTTTCTGGCCGTGGCCCTTTTCGGCGGCGCGCCGCTGGTTGTCATGGCGGCGCTGCGGGGTGTGCGGCCCGCACAACTGCTGATCCCCGGGGCGGCCTTGTTTGCGTTCGCCGGTTTTTTCGCTGCCTTTCATGCGATGGGCTGGCTGGGCGGTACATTCGCGGGCACCGTGCTTGCGGGCGGCGTCTTCACCACGGCGCTGACACTTTTCGCCTTTGCCGCCGCCTATCACGCGCAAGGCGGACGGCGCCGCGCCGATATCGGCACGCTCAGAAGCGAACAGCGCCACGCCTTTGCGCTGACGGGCGCGCGCATGGGCGTCTGGGACTGGGACATCACCAACGACAAGCTTTATGTGTCGCCCTCCGTCGAGGCGATGCTCGGCCTCGATGCGGGCACACTGGACGGCAATGAAGTCGCATGGCGCGAGCACATGCACCCCGCCGACCGTGAAACCTACCGGACCGCGCTCAATGCCTATATCGGACGCGGCAATGTTTCCTTCGCGCTCGAATTCAGGATGCGGCATTCGGATGGCGTATTCCGCTGGGTGGCGCTTTCGGCAACCTGCGTGGCGGGACCGGAAAACTATGCGACGCGCTGCATCGGCACGGTACGCGACATCTCGGCGCAGAAGCTCGCCGAGGAAAGGCTCATGCATGACAGCGTGCATGACAGCCTGACGGGGCTGCCGAACCGCGCGCTCTTCATGGACCGCATGGCACGCGCCATTCGCCGCCGGGGCCTGCTCGAACGCCCGCGCGCGGCGCTGCTGCTGATCGACCTCGACCGCTTCAAGACCGTGAATGACAGCATCGGTCATTCGGGTGGCGACGCACTTCTGATCGCGATTGCGCGCCGCCTCGAGTCGCTCGTCACGCAGGACGACACGGTGGCGCGGATCGATGGCGACAGTTTCGCGGTGCTGCTGGCCACGCGGACGGAACGCGACGATGCGCTGGCCTTCGCGGAACAGGCAAGCGAGTTCCTGCGCCAGCCCATCGAGGTGGCAGGACACGAAATCTATCCGACCTGCTCTGTCGGCGTGGCGATCTGCGAGGACGCGCATGAACATCCCGAAGAACTGCTGACGGAAGCTGAAATCGCGATGTATCGCGCGAAGCGTTCCGGCAAGGCGCGGATCGAATTTTTCGAAGCCGGGATGCGCGCGGAGGCGGACGACAATCTCTCGCTCGAAACCGATCTTCGCCACGCCATCGAGCGCAAGGAGATGGAAGTCTATTACCAGCCGATCATGTCGCTGACGGAGGGGACGGTGCGCGGCTTCGAGGCGCTGATCCGCTGGAACCATCCGAAGGAAGGATTGCTGACGCCGGACAGTTTCGTGCCGCTGGCAGAAGAACTCGGCACCATCACCGAGATCGGCCGTTATGCGCTGCGCGCGGCGAGCGAGGAACTCGCGACCTGGCAGAAGCTCTTCCCGATGGAGCGCGCGCTGACCGTCAGCGTCAATGTGTCGAGCCGCCAGCTTCTGCGCCACGATCTTATCGACGATGTGAAGCGCGTGCTGAACCGCATCGATATCGAGCGCGGATCGCTGAAGCTCGAAGTGACGGAATCGCTCGTCATGGAGAACCCGGAATTCGCCGCCAACATGCTCGGCCGTCTGAAGGCGCTGGGGGCAGGGCTGTCGCTCGACGATTTCGGCACCGGCTATTCGAGCCTGAGCTATTTGCAGCGCTTTCCCTTCGATACGCTGAAGGTCGACCGCTCATTCGTGGCGGGCATGTCGGCGGACCGCGAAACGCCGCTCATCATTCGTTCGATGGTGACGCTGGCGCATGATCTCGGCATGGAAGTCGTGGCCGAAGGGACGGAAAGCGAAACGCAGGCCTCCGACCTCGCCGCGATGGGCTGTGACTACGGGCAAGGCTATTATTTCGGCCAGCCGATGCGCGCGGCCGAGGCGCTCGACTTCATTGCTCATTATTGGCAACGCTGAGGCGTTGCCGGGGCCCATTACCGGCAGCGCTGATCGCGGTCAGGCGTGACCGGCCTCGCCTGAGAGCAGCGAGATGTTGATGCCGAGCTTCGCCAGCGCCGAGTGATATTTCGCGTCGAGATTGAGGCCGAAAAGAAGCTCCGGGTCCGGGTCGCAATGGAGCCAGCCATTCGCCTGTATCTCGGCATCGAGCTGGCCGGGCGCCCAGCCCGCATAGCCGAGCGCGAGGAGCGCGCGGCTCGGTCCGCAGCCGGTGGCCATCGCGCGCAGAATATCGACGCTTGCGGTCAGCCCGACATTCTCGTCCACGGGCAGCGTCGCTTCGTCGGAAAAATAATCCTGCGTGTGAAGGACGAAACCGCGGCCCATCTCGACCGGCCCGCCCGCAAGCACGGGGCAGGCGATCTCGTTGGGCTGCCTTGTGCCGGGCACCTCGATCTCCAGGCGGTCGAGCAGGTCGGGAAAGGTGATGTTGTCGGCCGGTTTGTTCACGACGATGCCCATCGCCCCGTCGGGATTGTGAACACACATATAAATGACCGTCCGGTCGAAACGGTCATCGCCGATCGAGGGCATTGCGATCAGCATCTTGCCCTCGAGAAAGCCGTCGTCCTCGGGGCGAAAGCTCATATCCGCCGACATAGAGCTCATGACAGAACCACCTCCACGCCGATAGGGCACAACATAAAGCGCAACCTTCCCGAAATCCTGCACCCTTGCGCGATGGATGTCACGCTTCCTTGTGGTCACGGCTATTTGAGCAGTGCGTAAGGATCGCGCGATGCTAGGTTCACATTGAAAGAGATATGGCGCGGCGCGCGCTAAAGACAATGACGGGATATGCATATGAGAGCGGCGGTCCGCTTTGGTTTTCTGCTGGTGTGCCTGGGTGCCTGGTTCGCCGCCACGCCGCTTGGCGCCGCGCCGGGCGAGGGCGTACGCGGCCTCGCCCTTGTAAGCGCGGTGCGCGCGCATGACGGTGCCGCCTTTCTCGCAGGCATTGATCTCGAACTGGCGGATGGCTGGAAAACCTATTGGGAAAAGCCGGGTGATTCGGGCATTCCGCCGGTCTTCGACTGGTCGGCATCGGAGAATGTGGCGGGTGTGGAACTCAGATGGCCTGCGCCGGAGCGCTTCGATGCACCGGGCGACATCACCTTTGGCTACAAGCACGGGCTGACATGGCCGCTGCGCATTGTGCCAGAAGACGGGACGCGCCCGGTGACGCTGCGCCTCTCGATGCTTTACGGCATTTGCGCCGATATCTGCGTGCCGCGACGGGCGGAACTGGAACTCACCGTACCGCCCGCCGTGCCGGATGCGGCGATGGGGGAGACGGCGGATGCGGCGCGCCTTCGTGCCGCCCTTGCCCGCGTGCCCGTGCCGCCCGCCGACCCGGATCTCATCGAGGTCAAATGGCGCGAGAACGAGGCGCCAACGCTCGAAGTGCGGCTGAAAGGCTGCGGGCCCGGCTGCACGCCGCCGCAACTCATCGTGACGGGCCCGCGCAATACATGGTTCGGAACACCGCGCGTGAAACGGGAAGGCGATACCGTGCGTTATGCGATGGAAGTGGAAGTGCTCTCGCCCGCCATGCTGGAAGGCGAGGAGCTTTCCTTCATTTTTTCGGACCCTGTCAGGGCTTACGTGATCCACAAGACAATGTGATGCGCGTGCGCATCCGCCGGGGCTGGCACTCGGCGCCGATTGGCGTTTAAATGCCGCCAACACCGCATGAGGCCCTGATGGCCCGCGCGCAACAGGAGGAGGCTCGAATGGCCATTAATGTCGGAGACAAGGTACCCGAAGCGACGCTGATGAAGCTGACGGACAAGGGGCCGCAGCCGGTGAAGACGGGCGACTTCTTCAAGGGCCGCAAGGTCGTGGTCTTCGCGCTGCCCGGCGCCTTCACGCCGACCTGCTCGAACCAGCACCTGCCGGGCTTCATCAAGAGCGCGGACGAATTCAAGGGCAAGGGCGTCGATGAAATCGCCTGCCTTTCGGTGAACGACGCCTTCGTCATGGGCGCCTGGGGCAAGCAGCAGGGCGCGGACGGCAAGGTGACCATGCTCGGCGATGGCAATGGCGATTTCACGAAGGCGCTCGGCCTCGATTTCGACGGCTCGGGCTTCGGCATGGGCACGCGCTCGCTGCGCTACTCGATGCTGGTCGATGACGGCCTGGTGAAGAGCCTGAACAAGGAACCGAACCCGGGCGAGGCGAAAGTCTCAGGCGCCGAAACGATGCTGCAGCAGCTGAGCTGAGCGGCACGTCAGAAGAATGCGGAAAGGGCCTCCACCGGGAGGCCCTTTTCATTTCGGGTTGGAGAGATAGGGCGCCATGCCCTGCCGCGCGAGGGCGTCTGCCCGGTCGTTCTCCGGGTGGCCGGAATGCCCCTTCACCCAGTGCCACGAGACGTCATGCCGCTCGATCGCCTTTTCGAGGCGTTGCCAGAGTTCGGCATTCTTCACCGGCTCTTTTTTCGCGTTCTTCCAGCCGTTCTTCTTCCAGCCGTGAATCCACTTGGTGATGCCGTCCTTCACATAGTTCGAATCCGTGTGGACGCGCACCTTCATGTCGCGCTTGAGCGACTCGAGGCCCCGGATCGCGGCCATGAGTTCCATGCGGTTATTGGTGGTGGCGGGTTCGCCGCCGCAAAGCTCCTTTTCGTTTTCCTTGTAGAGCAGGAGCACACCCCAGCCACCAGGCCCCGGATTGCCGGAGCAAGCACCATCCGTATAAAGATCGACAGTATCGCCGCTCATGCGTCGAGCCCGTATCCGGCCGGCGAGGAAACGCCGCGATGGAAGCGCAGCCGCGCCAGATATTCTTTCGGGTTCTTCGGCTTCACGAAAGCACCCGGTGGATGGTTGATAAGGTCATAGAGTCTCGTCAGAAGGAAGCGCATGGCGGCACCGCGCGCGAGAAGGGGAAGGGCAGCAAGCTCGCTTGCCTCCAGCGGTCGCACCTGCGTGTAGGATTGCAGAAGACCCCGCGCCTTCGTGATGTTGAACGAACCGTCATCCTCAAAGCACCAGGCGTTGATGCAAACCCCGAGGTCGTAGGCGAAGGCGTCGTTGCAGGCGAAGTAGAAGTCGATGAGGCCGGAGAGGCGGTCGCCGATAAAGAAGACATTGTCGGGAAAGAGATCGGCGTGAATGACGCCGGAGGGCAGGTCGCGCGGCCAGTCGCGCGCAAGCAGCGTCAGTTCATTGTCGAGTTCTTCCGCAAGTCCCGGCTGATACGCTTCTATCCCGCCGCGGCAGGACTCGAAAAGCGGACGCCAGCCATCGACATTGAGCGCATTCTTCCGCGTGAGCTCGAAGTCGGCGCCCGCGATATGCATGCCCGCAAGCGCGCGCCCGACCTCGACGCAATGGCGCGGCTGCGGCCGTCTTATCCAGATGCCTTCGAGGAAGGAAATGATCGCGGCGGCACGCCCGGCGAGACGGCTGTAGAGTTGCCCCTCACGGTCCCTTACCGGTGTCGGACACTCGATGCCGCGCGAGGCGAGATGGTTCATCAGGCCCAGAAAGAACGGGAGCTCTTCTTCCGCAACGCGCTTCTCGTAAAGCGTGAGGATGTAGGCGCCCTTGTCCGTGTGGAGCATGAAATTCGAATTCTCGACGCCCTCCGCAATGCCGCGATAGGACATGAGAGAGCCGATGTCATAGGTTTCGAGGAAGGCGCGCAGCTCCTCGTCGGTCACTTCGGTATAGACAGCCATATTTCCCCCGTCAGACGGCGAGCGCGCGCGGCAGCTTGAACTGCACGGACTCGCGCCGGACGGACGTCATTTCGACCGTCACGCTGAAATGTTGCCGGAAAGCGTCGATCACTTCCTCCACGAGGATTTCGGGCGCACTCGCACCCGCCGTGAGGCCGAGCGTCTTCGGCGTTCCCAGCGCGGCCCAGTCGATGTCGCTCGCGCGCTGCACGAGCGCCGCATAAGCGCAGCCCGCGCGTTCCGCGACTTCGACAAGGCGCATGGAATTGGACGAATTGGGAGCACCGATGACAAGCATCGCATCGGCCTTGGGAGCGATGCTCTTCACCGCCTCCTGCCGGTTCGTTGTCGCGTAGCAGATGTCTTCCTTGTGCGGGCCGGCAATCGAGGGAAAGCGGCGGCGGAGCACGGCAACGATTTCCGCCGTGTCGTCGACCGAGAGCGTCGTCTGGGTCACGAAGGCGATTTTCTCCGGGTCGCGCGGCTGGAGCGCTTCCGCGTCGGCCACCGTCTCGATGAGGCTCACCGCGCCGTCCGGCAACTGGCCCATCGTGCCGATCACTTCCGGGTGGCCCGCATGGCCGATCAGCAGGATTTCGAGGCCGCGCTCGTGAAGCCGCTCGGCTTCCACATGGACCTTGGAGACGAGGGGGCAGGTCGCATCGAGAAAGAAGAGCTCGCGCGACTGCGCTTCCTCGGGCACGGATTTCGGTACGCCATGCGCGGAAAATATGACCTTCGCGCCAGCGGGCACCTCGTCGAGTTCCTCGACGAAGATCGCGCCCTTGCGCTCCAGTTCTTCCACGACATAGCGGTTATGGACGATCTCGTGACGCACATAGACGGGCGGGCCGTATTTCTCGATGGCGAGTTCGACGATCTGGATCGCGCGATCGACACCGGCGCAGAAACCGCGCGGGCTCGCGAGGAGCAGCGTCAGAGGGGGCTTTGCCTGTGTCTCGCTCATATCCGTTCTCGGGATGCCATTCTGGGGGATTGCACCTGGCGCTGCCCGCAGGAAGCTGCCCAGGCAGGCCTTGCAGGCGCACTCGTCCGCCTTGTGACTTCGGGACCACTCCGATAGAGTTTGCGCGCTGCCGGGGGCGGTCCCGAGTCTCGACTAACCTTATGAATTGCAAGGCTTTCGAGACCGTTCAAGGCGGTAATAGAGGGGGCCGCTGAGGGAAAGTCAAGAAAGCCCGCCCGCGTGTTCCACCTGCCTGCCATCCTGCCTCGCCAACAAACCGAGTGACACAAAGATGCCGTTCTTGCCCGCGCCGAGCCGTCCGACGAAACTTGCTTCCCGCTCACGCCGGGCCGCGCCTGTGCTGGCCGTTGCCGCTGCGCTGACGCTGTCGGGTTGCGGCATGTTTGGCGGCGGCGAGATCAAGGAAGGCGGCACCACGCTCTATCCTTGCCCGGCCGTCGGTGTCCTCAACGAGACCGACCATGTGACCCTTCTTTCGGGTGCAGGCACGGATCTTACCGATGTGGTTGCCAAGGCGGAGATCGGCAAGGTCGTCTCGACCTGCAAATACGATGTCGAGGAATCGACCATTACCGTCGATATCGCCTTTAATGGCGTTGCGGAAATCGGGCCTGCCGCGCCCGCCCGTGCGCTCACGCTCAAGACCTTCGTCGCGGTGACGCGCCGCTTTAATGCCTTCGACAAGAAACAGGTTTATGAGGTGCCGGTGGTCTTTGAGCCGGGTCAGCGCCAGGTCCATTTCGTGAAGACGGTGGAGGGAACGATCCTTCCCTATGGCGGCCGTGCGGATGGCAGCATCTACCAGATTCTCGTGGGTTTTCAGCTCACCCCGGAACAGCTCGAATATAATCGCCGCACGTCCTATATCCCGATCCGTTAAAGCCTGAAAACGCCGCGATTCGGCGCTTTCAAAGGGGTCGCCCGCCTTGCCATTTGACTCTGGCGGGCCGCAACATATGATCACTCCACACAGATGAACTCTGCGGGAGAGTCCGGGTCTGCAAAAGATCGCAGTATCCCGGCGCCGAAGGAGCAACCGCCCCGGAAACTCTCAGGCACCCAGGACCGCAGGGGGATGAATCTCTGGAAAGCAGACCGGAAGCGAATTTTCCGGTCTCACCGAAGGGCGTAAGCGGCAGGCCGGTCTAACGGCTGGACGCGAAATCTCTCAGGTTCAGCGACAGAGTGGGGCGCTACAAGCGGAGCAATTCGCCGGGTAGCGGTCCAATTTGATTCGCACTTGTTCCCCGCAAGGGGGAAGAACCTGGAAGCCCAATGTCGGAACCTGCCACAGCCGTGGATTCCCTGAAGACGACGCCGCTGCACGCGCTCCATGTCGAATTGGGCGCGAAGATGGTGCCTTTTGCGGGGTACGACATGCCCGTCCAGTATCCTGCGGGCGTACTCGCCGAGCACCTGCAAACGCGCGACGCGGCAGGTCTTTTCGACGTGTCGCATATGGGGCAGGCCTGGCTTGAGGGGCCGGACCATGAGGCGGTCGCCGCCGCGCTTGAAACGCTTGTACCGGGCGACATTCGCGATCTCGCTCCCGGCGCCATCCGCTACACACTGCTGCTGAACGAAAAGGGCGGCATTCTCGACGACTTGATGGTGACGCGCACTGTGAAGGACGGGGTGCTTTTTCTCGTCGTGAACGCGGCCTGCAAGGATGCCGACTTCGCCCATATCGAAAAGCACCTGCCGGACGGCATACGGCTGAAGCGGATCGAGGACCGGGCGCTGATCGCGCTGCAGGGGCCGAAGGCGGCAGAGGTTTTTGCGCGCTTCGCCCCCGAAGCTGCGGAGCAGGCCTTCATGACCGGCCGGGAAATGAATGTTGCGGGGATCCCCTGCATCGTCAGCCGCTCCGGTTATACGGGCGAGGACGGCTATGAAGTCTCCCTGCCGGAACAGGAAGCCGTCGCGCTGACGAAGAAACTTCTGGCCGAGCCGGAAGTGGAGCCCATCGGCCTCGGCGCGCGTGATTCGCTGCGCCTCGAAGCGGGGCTCTGTCTTTACGGCCACGATATCGACGAAACGACGACGCCGGTCGAGGGCGCGCTGACCTGGACGATTTCAAAGCGCCGGCGCGAGGAGAGAAACTTCCCTGGCGCGAAGATCATTCTCGACCAGATCGCAAATGGGGCACCGAGGAAGCGCGTCGGGCTGCTGCCGGAAGGCAAGGCGCCCGCTCGCGAAGGCACGGAAATCACCGATGCATCGGGCAAGAAGATCGGCGTGGTGACGAGCGGCGGCTATGGGCCGAGCGTCGGTGGACCGATAGCAATGGGCTATGTCGAGACCGGCTCCGCAAAGACCGGTACCGGCATTGAACTGATGGTGCGAGGGAAAGGGCGTCCGGCGAAAGTCGCGGCGATGCCCTTTATCACGAAGCGTTTTCACAAAGCAGGCAAATAGGATTTGCTGCGGCTAACAGGAATCAGGGGATTGGCATGAGCGATATTCGCTTTACGGATCAGCATGAATGGGTGCGCGTCGACGGGGACATCGCGACCATCGGCATCAGCGATTATGCACAGGAACAACTCGGCGATGTCGTTTTCGTCGAACTGCCGGAAGTCGGCAAGGAACTGGCCGCGGGCGATGAAGCCGCGGTGGTCGAAAGCGTCAAGGCAGCGAGCGAGGTCTACTCGCCCGTGAGCGGCGAAATCGTCGATGTGAACGGCGACATCGAAGCGACGCCCGCAGGCGTCAACGAGGACGCGATGGGCGATGGCTGGTTCATCAAGCTGCGCCTCAGCAATCCCGGTGAACTCGACAAGCTGATGGACGAAGCCGCCTACAGCGAATTCGTGGAAGGCCTCCAGTAAGGCTTTCCCTGAACCAACCGCGATCCCCCGAAAGGACAATGCGATCATGCGCTATCTGCCCCTGACCGAAACCGACCGGCGCGAGATGCTGGGCGTCATCGGCGCGAAAAGCGTCGATGAACTGTTCCGCGACGTGCCGGAAAGCGCGCGTCGCGAGGGCCTTGTGGACTTGCCGCGCCGGAAAGGCGAACTCGAGGTCGAGCGCATCTTTTCTCGCATGGCCGCGAAGAACGTGGCGGCGGGCAGTGCCCCTTTCTTTGTAGGCGGCGGCGCCTATCGCCATCATGTTCCCGCCGCAGTGGATCACCTGATCCAGCGCTCGGAGTTCCTGACCTCATACACGCCCTATCAACCGGAGATCGCGCAGGGAACGCTGCAATATCTCTTCGAATTTCAGACCCAGGTCGCAATGATCACGGGCATGGATGTGGCGAATGCCTCCATGTATGACGCCTCGACGGGGTGCGGAGAGGCGGTGCTGATGGCGCATCGCGTAACGAAGCGGCGCAAGGCCGTTCTGTCGGGCACGCTGCATCCGCAATATTCGGCGGTGGTGAAGAACCTTTCCGACTTTGCGGGCTACAAGCTGGAAATCATGGCGCCGGCCCTGCCGGATACGGTTGAAGACATTATTTCTCACATCACCGACGAGACGAGCTGCGTCGTCGTGCAGACGCCGGGCTTCTTCGGCGAGCTTCATGACTTGCGTCCGATCGCGGAAGCGGCCCATGCGAAAGGCGCGCTGCTGATTGCCGTGGTGCCGGAAATCGTTTCGCTCGGCGCGGTTACGCCGCCCGGTGAAATGGGTGCCGACATTGTGGTCGCCGAAGGGCAATCCATCGGCAATGGCCTCAACTTCGGCGGGCCTTATGTCGGCCTCTTCGCCACGCGCGAAAAATACGTTCGGCAAATGCCGGGACGCCTTTGCGGAGAGACGGTCGACGCGGATGGCAAGCGCGGTTTCGTTTTGACGCTTTCGACACGCGAGCAGCATATCCGCCGCGAAAAGGCGACATCGAACATCTGCACCAATTCCGGTCTCTGCTGCCTTGCCTTCACCATCCACATGTCGCTGCTGGGCGAGGATGGATATGCACAGCTCGCCCGCATCAATCACGCGGCGGCGGTGAGCCTTGCCGAGAAGCTGGCGTCGGTGCCCGGTGTCGAAATTCTGAACAAGGCCTTCTTCAACGAATTCACCATGCGTCTGCCAAAGCCTGCGGCGGAAGTCGTCGATGCGCTGGCAGACAAGGGCGTGCTTGGCGGTGTGCCCGCATCGCGGCTGCTGCCCGGCGTAAAGGGGGTCGAAGACCTCCTCATTGTGGCGTCGACGGAGATCAATACGGATGCGGATCGCGCGGCCTATCAGGCGGCGCTGAAGGAGGTGCTCTAATGTCCGGCATGAACAAGCAGGGCCGTCCGACCTCGATCGGTGGTGGATCGGCCGAGGGGGCACGCGAGACCTTCACCGGCAACAAGGCATTGCAGGTTGAAGAGCCGCTCCTCTTTGAACTCGATAATCCGGGGGCTTGCGGCGTCGATCTCGACGAGCCGGCGGAGTTCACCTCGCATCTCGGTAATTTCGAACGGCAGGGCCAGATCGGACTGGCGCGCGTGTCCGAGCCGGAAGTGGTGCGCCACTTCGTGCGCCTTTCCTCGAAGAATTATTCCATCGATGCAGGGCTCTATCCGCTCGGCTCCTGCACGATGAAGCACAATCCGCGACTCAACGAGAAGGTGGCGCGTCTGCCGGGAATTGGCGACGTGCATCCGTTGCAGCCGCAGAAAACGGTGCAGGGCGCTCTTGAGCTGATGCATGAACTGTCGCACTGGCTGAAGGAGTTGACCGGCATGCCCGGCGTCGCGCTTTCGCCCAAGGCGGGCGCGCATGGCGAGCTTTGCGGCATGATGGCGATCCGCGCGGCATTGACCGCGCGGGGCGAGGGCGAACAGCGCACACGCGTACTCGTGCCGGAGTCGGCGCATGGCACCAATCCTGCCACTGCGGCTCTGCTCGGCTACAAGGTGGATGCGATCCCTGCGACGAAGGAAGGGCGCGTCGACCTCGAAGCTTTCAAATCGAAGCTCGGGCCGGATGTCGCGGCGATCATGCTGACCAATCCGAACACCTGCGGTCTCTTTGAACGCGACATTGTGGCAATCGCCGATGCCGTACATGAGGTGGGCGCCTATTTCTATTGCGATGGCGCGAACTTCAACGCCATCGTGGGACGTGTGCGTCCGGGCGATCTTGGCGTCGATGCGATGCACATCAACCTCCACAAGACCTTCTCGACGCCGCATGGCGGCGGCGGGCCGGGCGCCGGTCCCGTGGTCTTCTCGGAGGCACTCGCACCCTTCGCGCCGCTTCCCTATGTCGTGCATGACAAGGACGGGTTCCGCCTCGTCGAGACGGAAGACGAGGCAAGCGCGGACGGTACCCAGCCATTCGGCCGCATGACCGCTTTCCACGGTCAGATGGGGATGTTCGTTCGTGCGCTCTCTTATATGCTGAGCCACGGCTCGGACGGACTGCGCCAGGTTGCGGAAGATGCGGTGCTGAACGCGAACTATGTGCTGGCGTCGCTGAAAGACGATCTGTCGGCCCCCTTCGAAGGGCCTTGCATGCACGAGGCGCTGTTTGACGATCGCTTCCTGAAGGGCACGGGCATCGAGACGCTCGATTTCGCCAAGGCGATGATCGACGAGGGTTATCATCCGATGACCATGTATTTCCCGCTTGTTGTCCACGGGGCGCTGCTGATCGAGCCCACCGAAACGGAATCGAAGCAGGCCGTTGATCTCTTCATTGCAACGCTGAAGGATCTCGCCCGTGCGGCAAGATCGAACGACAAGGACCGCTTCACCGGCGCGCCCTATATGTCGCCGCGCCGCAGGCTCGACGAGACGGCGGCCGCTCGCAGGCCCGTGCTGCGCTGGGCACCGCCCGCTCCGGCCCAGGCAGCGGAATAGGATGGACGAGGCGCGGTTCATCGAGTTTGCACTCGCAAACGATGTGAACCGCGACATCCTCGTACGCCTGCCCGCGCTCGGCCTGCGCGATGCGTGGCTCGTTTCGGGGTCGCTCTTCCAGACGGCGTGGAACGTCCTGACGGATCGCCCGGCGGGCTACGGCATCAAGGATTACGACATCTTCTATTTCGACCCGGATACGAGCTGGGAAGCGGAGGATGCCGCGATCCGGCGTTGCGGCGATCTTTTTGCGGGCCTCGACGTGGAAATCGAGTTGCGCAATCAGGCCCGCGTTCATCTCTGGTACGAGGAAAAATTCGGCACGGCTTATCCGCCGCTGCGCTCCTCATGCGAGGGGATAGACCGCTTCCTCGCGCCCGCCTGCATGGTCGGCCTGCAGCCCGACGGAACGCTCTATGCGCCTTGTGGGCTCTCCGACATCGAGGCGATGACGATCCGGCCGAACCGCGTCGCGAATTTCAATGCCGGACGCTATGCCGAAAAGGCCGCCCGCTGGAAGGCTATGTGGCCGGAACTGACGGTTATCGCGCCCTAAGCCGCGAGAAGACGTTCCTGCAAAAAGGAGATGACGCGCTTCGCCGCTTCTCTGGTCGGTTCGCCGTCCTTGTCGACGAGATCCACGGTGAGGCAGCTATGCGGGCTGGGTGCGGGCGAGTCCGGGTTCGCGTCCTTGTCCTCAAGCTCGATCCCCTCGAAAGCGTCACCGAGTTCGCGCCGGAGCGTCTCGAATTTCTCCGGCGGCGACATCCGGTCGCCCTTGAAGCGGAGGCCAAGCACCTTGTCCCCCTTTGCGCAGCGATCCTTGACGCACTGGAACTCTTCCGGCGAGACGTGAAGCGCGGCCTTGCGTTCCGCCCCGAGCGGGAAGGGCATGGAAGGCTGCGAAAGGACCGGAGCCATAAGCGCAGGCTCCAGCATCATGGAAAGCGCGAAGTTCCCGGAGAAACACATGCCGACTGCGCCCACTCCCTTGCCACCCGCTTTCTCATGCGCGTGGCGGGCAAGCGCGCGCAGCCATATCGTCACCGGACTGGAGCTGTGGGAGGCGAGGATGTGGAATTCGCGGCTGATGCAGAGCTTCGCGATGGAGCGCGCAACATAGCCGATGGTGAGGGGAGGTCCGGCCTTGCCGATGAGCAGCGGCATGTAGACACGAAAGCCGGCATCGACCACCCAGTCCGCAAAGCGGATCACCTCCGGCGTTATCCCCGGTATCTCATGCATGACGATGACGGCGGGGCCTGAACCCCGCACATAGACCGGTTTCGTCACGCCCTCATGGGTGAAACGGGTCGCCTCGTATCTGTCGAGCATGATGCCTCCCCTGATCCCGTGCCTTATTGAACCGGAGGGGGGAGCGAAAAGGCAAACAAAAACCCCGCCCGGCCTGTTCGGCGGGGCGGGGGGTTCGAGAGCTTGCGTTTGCCCGATGCTGTTAGCGCAGTTTAGTGCAGCTTAGTGCAGCTTAGTGCAGCTTCGAGGCGAGATCGGCGATCGACTTCTCGATGATCTGCGCATCCTTTCCGGCATCGACTTTCTCGGCGATGACGCGGCGGGCGGCGCTGATGGCAACATCGGCGGCGGCCGAGCGGACATCGTTCACAGCCTGGGTCTCGGCCATGGAAATCTTGTCCTCGGCAAGCTTCGTGCGGCGTTCGACCTGCGCTTCCATATTCGCGCGGGTCTCCTTCGCAAGCTGCTCGGCCTCGGCCTTGGCCTGGGAGATGATATCCTCGGCTTCCTTCATCGCCTCGCGCTGCTTGCGCTGATAGGAGGCGAGGAGCTGTTGCGCTTCCTCACGCAGGCGGCGGGCTTCATCGAGTTCGGCCGCAATGTCGGCAGCACGCTTGTCGAGCGAGCTGGCCAGTGTGCGGTGAACCTTGAAGTAGCCAAGGATCGCGAAGAACGCGACAAGGCAGGCGAGGATCCAGAATTCGGCTGTAGCGAGCATGTGGGCTCGTCCTTCGCGTTACTTGAGTTCGGTGTCGACCGCCCGCTCGGCGGCGGCGGGGTCCGCCTCGCCGAGGAGCTGCGTGACGATGGCGCCCGCCACATCCACGGCAACGCTGCGCACATTGGCGAGAGCTGCGTCCCTTGTGGATGCGATCTGCTTTTCGGCTTCCGAAATCTTCTCGGCGAGCCGGGCCTCGATGGCCAGACGCTGCCTTTCGGTCTCCTCATGCAGGCGGTCGCGTGTTTCCTGCGCGATTTCGTGGGCCTTGGCACGGGCTTCCGCCAGCGCCTTTTCATAGGCCTCGATCGCTTCATCGGTCTGCCGCTTGAACTGCGCGGCCTGGTCGAGATCGTCTGCGATGCGGTCGCGGCGCTCTTCGAGCACCGTGGCGATGCGCGGCAGGGCCACGCGCGACATCAGGAAGTACAGAGCGAGAAAGCTCAGTACCAGCCAGACGATCTGGGACTCGAACGTAGTAGCGTCGAAAGGCGGAAAGCCTCCCGCATGTTCAGCGTCCGGGACATGGGTCTCGGCGATGAGTTCACTACCAGGTTCCTGAGCCATGGCTTCGGCGATCATGTAGGTCTCCGGTCAGGCAAAGTCGGCTGCCGCCGGCTGCCTCGCAAGGCAACCGGCTGGCCGATCCGTAAAAGGATCAGACGAAGAGCAGGATGAGCGCGACGAGCAGCGAGAAGATGCCCAGCGCTTCCGTCACGGCGAAGCCGAAAATCAGACGGGCGAACTGGCCATCGGCCGCCGACGGATTGCGCAGCGCGCCCGCCAGGTAGTTCGCGAAAATCTGGCCCACGCCGATGGCGGCGCCGCCCATGCCAAGGCACGCAATACCGGCGCCAATGAACTTCGCTGCTTCTGCTTCCATAGTTAGATGCTCCTTTTGGGGTCGTTTTGGAGAGTGGGAACGGCCACCGGAGCCGCCACCATTTCTGTTTAGGGACTTGGCGTCCGCCGACCGGGTCAGTGACCCGGGTGGAGGGCGTCGTGAAGATACATGCAGGTCAGGATCGTGAAGACATAGGCCTGCAACGCAGCGACGAGAAACTCGAGCGCTGTGAGGCAGACGATCATGAAGAGCGGCAGGATCATGCCCGCCCAGCCGACCACACCCATCGTCATGAAGGTGAGGACGAAGCCGGCAAACACCTTGAGCATGATGTGTCCGGCCAGCATGTTGGCGAAAAGACGGACGGAATGGCTGATCGGGCGCGAGAAATACGAAATGATCTCGATCGCGACCACGAGGGGAAGAAGCGCCATCGGTACGCCGCTCGGAACGAAAACCTTCAGGAACTTCGCGCCGTGGAGAATGAAGCCTGTCAGCGTCACGCCGACAAAGACGGTGCCCGCCAGCACAAAGGTGACGACGATGTGGCTTGTCACGGTGAAGGCGTAGGGGAACATCCCGATCATGTTCGCAAAGAAGATGAAGGCGAACAGCGAAAAGATGAACGGGAAGAAGCGCATCGCATCCTGGCCGGCATTGTCGCGGACCATGTTGGCGATGAAGGTGTAGAAGCTCTCCACCACCGACTGCATGCGGCCGGGTACCATCGCGCCCTTGCCCATGCCGAGCGTTGTGAAGACGGCGACGGCAACAACCGTGGCCACCATCCAGAAGCTCGCATTGGTGAAGGAGGCGTCAAGACCGCCGATATTGAGGGGAATGAGGGGCTGCACAACAAACTGGTGCAGGGGGTCGACGGGAAAACCGCCTCCGGATTGTTCGGCGCCTGTTGCCACTGGTATGCCTCAACCTCAGATTTAGTGCCGGACAGAGAGGCCGGCCGTTACGTCGCCGGGCTTAATGCCCGGATGGATCTTTTTTCTTCTCCGCCGCGGTCGCATTCATCGCCTGCGTCGCGCGAAGCACATTCTTTACGCCTGCTACCGTCCCGAGTCCGGTGAAAATCACCAGGAATATCGGCAGGGTGCCGAATAACCAGTCGAAGAACCAGCCGATGCCAGCCCCCATCAGAACGCCTGCAACGAGCTCGGAGGAGAGCCTCATGGCGACCCCCATATCGGAGGGTTTGCCCGTCGGTGCCGGCCTCGTTCCCTTTGCTTCCGTGCTGCGATGAGCATCGCGCGCAGTCGCTATACGCCGTTCCAGAAGATCGAGTTCTCTCTTCTGGGCGACCTTGTCGCCATCCGGGGGAGTGCCAGCTTCCTCGTTCCGTTTCAAAGCGAAGCTCCGCCGTCAGAAATGCTCTTTCAGAGCCCCGCCCCGGACCGAAGCCGCGCGCACCCTACTGTCAGGGTAATAACCTGTCAAGGACCGCTGGAGGGGGTGTAAGTCATTGAATTGACGCTATTTTTCAGCCGATTTCGCGGCTGCGGCATTCGGCCTCGCCGGGAGCGGACGGAGATGCCCCGGCGAGTCTCTGGAAGACATGAAAAAGACCCCCGCGAGAGGGGGCCTTTCCCTTGCGTCATGGCACTTGATGGCCTCGTCAGGAGGCCTCACGAAGCGTCTCGGCGACATCGAGATCGACCGAGACAAGGGTCGATACGCCGCGTTCCTGCATGGTCACGCCATAAAGGCGGTTCATGCGGGCCATGGTGAGCGCATGGTGAGTGATGATGAGGAAGCGGGTATCCGTGGTCCTCGTCATTTCTTCCATCAGGTCGCAGAACCGCTCGACATTGGCGTCGTCGAGCGGCGCGTCCACTTCGTCCAGCACGCAGATGGGCGAGGGATTGGTGAGGAATACCGCGAAAATGAGCGACATGGCGGTGAGCGCCTGTTCGCCACCCGACAGCAGCGACATAACCTGCAGGCGCTTGCCCGGTGGTCGCGCCATGATCTCGAGGCCGGCTTCCAGCGGATCTTCCGATTCGGTGAGCTTGAGATGGGCTTCGCCGCCGCCGAAGAGATGGGTGAAGAGACGCGAGAAATTCTCGTTCACCTTCTCGAAGGCTTCGAGCATGCGCTCACGGCCTTCGCGGTTGAGGCTGCCGATACCCTGACGAAGCTTGGCGATGGCACTGACGAGGTCTTCGCGTTCACCCGTCATGGTTTCGAGCTGCTCGGTGAGTTCACGCGATTCTTCTTCGGCGCGAAGGTTCACGCCGCCGAGGCTTTCGCGCTCGCGTTTCAGCCGTTCGAGCTTCGCGTCGATCTGGTCATGTTCGGGAAGCTCGGCGCCTTCTTCGAGGTTGGCCTGCGCAATCGCCGCTTCCGGCTCGCATTCAAGCACTTCGCGGATGCGTTCTTCCGATTCGGTGCGGCGCTGGCGTCCCCCGTCCACGAGCCCGTCGATGCGGGCGCGTTCTTCGCGCGCGGCTGAAAGCTGGTGCTGCACATCCTTGGAATGCTTGGCCGTTTCGGTGAGAACCTTTTCGGCCTGGGCCAGCTCATCCGCAGCCTGCGAACGGCCTGTTTCGGCCTCCGAGATATAGGTGAGAAGGGCATTCCGCTTTTGCTCGATTTCGGCGGGCACACCTTCAAGCGCCTTGAGTTCGGTTTCCGCCTCGGCCTTGCGTGTCTCCAGCGTGCCGATCTGGCGTTCGGCATTCGTTGCACGAAGCTGCCAGGCGTCGCGTTCTTGTGCGATGGCGGCAAGACGCCGCGCGCGCTGTTCGGCCTCGCGGCGAAGCCCCTCATGCTCGGCACGCGCTTCCGAAAGTTCGAGACGGAGGGCCGCCACCTTGTCGCGGAGCGCCGCCGCGCGGGCGCGCGGCTCTTCATCCGGCTTCAGGTTTTGCAGCGCGACTTCCGCTTCCTCAAGCGCCCGGCCCGCTTCGCCCTTGTCTCCCGACAGGCGTTCATCGGATTCCGCCAGCGCCGCAAGCCGCGAAAGCTGCGCCGAGGCGGCCCGCTCGGCCGAGGCCAGCGCATCGCGAATGCGGTTATTCTCACCCTGTGCCTCGCGAAGCGCGGCGCGGCGGGCCTGTTCTTCCTGCATCGCCTGTTCGGCGGCGACATGCGCAGCATCGAAAGCGTTGCGGGCTTCCGATGCCTTGCTGCGCGCTTCGGCAAGCTCGCCTTCGAGATCGGCGAGGCGATTGCGCTGTTCGAGACGGCGGGCGGAGGCGGTCGGTGCATCGGCTGCGGCGGTGTAGCCATCCCAGCGCCAGAGGGCACCTTCCTTGGTGACCAGCCGCTGGCCCGGCGCAAGCAGGGCATGCAGGCGCTCGCCATCTTCAACCGAAACCACAATACCGATCTGCGACAGGCGGCGCGCGAGAGAGTTCGGACCTTTCACGAAATAGGAAAGCGGGGTCGCACCTTCCGGCAGGGCCGGTGGCGTGTCGAAGGGCGGCAGGGCGCCCCAATGGATCGGCGCCGCCGCATCTTCCGGTACGCCAAGATCGTCGCCAAGCGCGGCGCCAAGCGCCGTTTCATAGCCATGTTCGACGGCGATGGCGTCAATTACGGGCGGCCAGAGGTCGCTTTCGCCGACGGAAAGCATGTCCGCAAGCGTCTTCGCCTCGGCAGCGAGGTCGCCCGCCGCGCGTTCGGCCTGCTGCATCGGCTCGCGCGCGGCCTTTTCGCGCTCCTGGGCGCCCCGCCGGGCCTCTTCCGCTTCGAGCGCGGCACGTTCCGCATCGCTTACCCGTTTTGCCGCCTCGTCGAGCTCGGCGGATTGCAAGGCAATCTGCGCCTTTTTTTCTTCGGCGTCCGACAAGGTCTCGCGTTCGCGCGCGATTTCGGCGAGCTGACGCTCCAGCTTCTCGATGCGCTGGCGGCCCGCCTCGATGGTGCGCACAAGGCTCGTGCGCTCGGCGCTGAGGGCCGCGATTTCCTGATTGAGCTGGTCGAGCTCCTGCTCGGTCGCATCGAGCGAGACGCGGTTTTCCTCGACGCGGGCCTGCGCGGCGGCCTGAGCCTCCGCCTGACCTTCCTCGGCGCCCTTGAGTTCCTGCGATTCTGCGTCGAGCCGCGACATCGCGCCCTGCGTATCCTCGATCAGATGCCGTTCGCGGCCGAGATCCTGCCCGATCTGCTCAAGACGCGCGGTGAGGCGGGAGGCCTGCTCTCTGGCGCGCGCCTCCTCGGCATCGAGATTGTCGCGCTCGACGGTGAGGCGATGGAGGCGCGCCGCGGCTTCGGCTTCCTTTTCGCGCAGCGGCGGCAGGCGGTCGGCCGCTTCGGCTTCAAGCGTCGTCGCGGCGGCAGCTTCGCGGGTCAGTTCGGTAACGCGGACATCCGTCTCTGCGAGCTTTTCTTCCGACTGCTTGAGCGAGGTCACGGCCTGCGTCCAGCGCAGATGGAGGAGGATCGCCTCCGTCTCGCGGATCTGGCCCGAAAGATTGCGATAGCGCACGGCCTGCCGTGCCTGACGCTTGAGGCTGGCGAGCTGGGATTCGACCTGCGCGACCACATCGTCGAGGCGGGTGAGGTTCGTTTCCGCGGCTTTCAGCCGGAGTTCGGCTTCGTGGCGGCGCGTATAGAGGCCGGTAATCCCCGCCGCCTCTTCCAGAATGCGGCGCCGGTTGATCGGCTTGGAGGAAATGAGCTGCGCGATCTGGCCCTGCCGCACGAGAGCGGGGGAGTGCGCGCCGGTCGAGGCATCGGCAAACAGAAGCTGCACGTCGCGGGCACGGACTTCGCGGCCATTGATGCGATAGGTCGAGCCCTGTTCGCGCTCGATCTTGCGCGAAACCTCGATCACCTCGCAGTCATTATAGGCGGCGGGCGCCGAGCGGTCGCCATTGTCGATATAGAGGACAACTTCCGCATGATTGCGGGCGGGACGGCCCGCCGTGCCTGCGAAAATCACGTCTTCCATGCCCGAGCCGCGCATGTTCTTGAACGAGTTCTCGCCCATGACCCAGCGCATGGCTTCGAGCAGGTTCGACTTGCCGCAGCCATTGGGACCGACGACGCCCGTCAGGCCCGGCTCGATGATGAGATCGGTCGAGTCGACGAAGGATTTGAAACCTGAAAGCCGGAGGCGATTGAACTTCACTGTCTGTCTCGATCTTGCTGGGGCGCTTTATCTTTTTGAATCAAGCGCTTGCGGTTATTCCTGTTCGGCGGGTGTGGCGTCGCCGCTTGCGGCTTCGGGGGCGATCTTCTTGCCCTCAAGAGCCTTCTCGATCAGCGGTTCGAACTCCGCCCAGGGCACAGCCCCTTCCACTTTCTCGCCATTGATGAAGAAGGTCGGCGTGGAGCGCACCCCGAAGGTCTTCGCGCCGCGCGTGGCCACATCCTTGACGTGATCGAAGATCCGCTCGTCCTTCATGCACTGGTCGAAACGCTCTTCGGAGAAGCCGCCCTGCCGTGCAATGGCCTTGAGGTCTTCCATCGGCGTCTGCGTGAAGGCCCACTGCGTCTGCTGCTTGAAGAGCACGTCGATGAAGCCGTAATAGCGCTCTTCGCCCGCGCAATGCGACAGCATGAAGGCCGCCGTCGCGATCGGGTCGAAGGGGAAGTCACGCAAGATGTAGTAGACCTTGCCTGTCTCTATGTACTGCTCTGCGAGCTTCGGCTTCACATTGTTGTTGAAGTCCGCGCAATGGTTGCAGGTGAGTGAGGCATATTCGATCACCGTCACCGGTGCCATCGGATCGCCCAGCGCCATGTCGCCAAGGGGGCCGGGAACCAGAAGTTCCTTCTCGAAAGCCGTATCCGGCGTACCCGCTAGAGGCTCCGAGGCGCTGCCATTGGGCCCGAGGAACAGGTATCCAAGATACAAGAGCACGAGAACGGCGATAGCGGCCGCACCGGCGATGATTGCTTTATTTTGATTCACGAGAGCTGCTTCCTACCAGATGTTGGGGCATTATGGCGGTGGCGCGGGGGCCTCTCAACCAAACCTTTCTGTTGCCTTGAGCCGAGAATCGGGACTCGCGGGCTTAGCGCCGCCGTTCCGCCCCGATGACCCGCTCGCCGAGCTTTTCGAGAGCGTCACGCAGCGACGGTTCTTCAATTTTTTCAAGGCCTTGCGCGAGGAGCGCCCTTTCTTCAGGGCGCAGCGCACGTATCCGGCGAAACCTTGGCCGGGGCTTCTGCGGCAGCGGGCCCTGCACGAGTTTCAGCCGCGCGACAGCGCCGTAGCCGTAATAGGAGTTGATGCGCTCGATGATCTGCGGTTCGAGATGCCTGATCTCGACCGCGATGGGCCCGTCGACACGGATGGTGAGCGTGGCGCCGCTGCGGCGGGCCTTGCCCCCGTCATCCCCGGAACCCCTTGGAAAGACTAGCTTTTCCGGGGCCGAAAACTCCGCAAGACCGCCGCCCACGATCTCCGGCCAATGGGCAAGGACATGGGCCTCCTGGAATCCGCGCTTCACGAAGACTGAACGCGCGACGGCAAGCACCCGCGCGCCGATGGGCGGCTGGCTGTAACGGCGCGTGGCCACTTTATTCCCGGTGATCCCGTTCATGGCGCGCATTCTGACTCGAAATCGGCCGCCATGCGAATTGACGGAGAGGCCGCTTCCAAGCGAAGACTAGGGAATGTCCGAACGATCCGAAAAACCCAAGGAAAACCCAAAGAAAAACAATGGCAAAGCGGCAGCAGGGCCGCTGCTTGCCTGGTATGACAAACATGCCCGCGTGCTGCCCTGGCGCGCGCGGAAAGGCGAGAAGGCGGACCCTTATGCTGTCTGGCTCTCCGAAATCATGCTCCAGCAGACGACGGTAGCGACGGTCGGGCCCTATTTCATGCGGTTCCTGACGCGCTGGCCCAGCGTCGAGGCGCTGGCGGCGGCCCCCCAGGAAGAGGTGATGAGGGAGTGGGCGGGGCTCGGCTATTACAGCCGCGCGCGCAACCTGCACGCCTGCGCGAAGGTCATATCATCCGAATACGGAGGGAAATTTCCTGAAGAGCTAGAAGGGCTTGGGGTGTTGCCGGGCATCGGTCCCTATACGGCGGCGGCGATCTCCGCGATTGCCTTCGGGCGCGCCGCGACGGTGGTCGACGGCAATGTGGAGCGCGTGGTGGCGCGGCTCTTCGACTTGCGTGACCCGCTGCCCGCCGTGAAGCCCGAAATCCGCGCCTGTGCGGCGATGCTGACGCCCGAAAAACGGGCAGGCGATTTCGCTCAAGCCATGATGGACCTCGGCGCGACCATCTGCACACCGAAGAACCCATCGTGTAATCGCTGTCCGATCAATGACTTATGCGACGCGAGGGAAGCGGGCACACAATCCGTGTTGCCTGCGAGGGCGCCGAAGAAGCCGAGGCCGGTGAGGCGCGGTGCCTGCTTCTGGCTGACAAGGGGCGAGGAAGTCTGGCTCCGCCGGCGGCCGGAAAAGGGGTTGCTCGGCGGCATGATGGAAGTGCCGGGCACACCCTGGGACAAGCGCGACTTGTCCCCGGGTGCGGGGATAAAGCGGGCCGAACGTCATCGAAACGTCATCGAACCGTCACAAACAGCGGGAGGCGGGGATAAAGGGGGCGGGGATAAGCCGGGTACGGACGATCTGCTCGATCACGCGCCGCTCGACCATGCACCGCTCGATGCTGAATGGAAACTTGTCCCCGGTCTGGTGGAACACACCTTCACCCATTTCCATCTGGAACTCGAAGTCTACACCGCGACGACGCGCAAAAAACTTGTCCCCGGGGAAGGCGCATGGGTGCCGCTCGATGAAATCGCAGGCGAGGCTCTGCCGACCGTGATGCGAAAGGTCGCGGCGCATGCCATGCCGGACGCCGGACCGCTGTTCGCGAAGCGGTGAGATTGTCTGCCTCGATATATTCTGCGTACAATCTTGTTTCTGTACGGAGGAAATAGGAGAGCGGAATGTCTGGTATAACAAGGTGGTGGGAAAATTACCTAGTCAGATATCTAATGCCATCAATAGCAGGAATGCTGTTTGTCGCTTGGTTGTACGAAACCAGCCCCCTTCTGCAGTCTGCTGGGGTTGAAAAATTCGTGGCGATGGGAACGGAAAGCTTTGGGGCTCCCCATCTAATTTTTTGGATATTGCTGGGATCTCTCTATTGCTATTTCGCGTCCTACCCAATCTTAGTTTTTCATGCGACCAGAGTGCTAGATTTCACGGACAGAAATGGTCATAGCGTTTCATTGTGGCAAAGCCCTTATGCCATCACGCTAGTTGCTGCAGTCGTGCTCTCCACTCTGGTATGGAGTGGCTTTTATGTTCCCGCCCTTCTCGCCACCCTTCTGTTTTGTGTATTCCAAGGTTGGCGAATTTGGCGCTCGCACGTTCAGGGGAGATTCGGGTTCAAGGAAGGGTATGAAGCCAGTATTGTCTATGCATATCTAAATAAACTGGCCAAACGACGCTCTATTCAGTCTACTGAAAAAATAGCGAGCGACGATGAGGACGGGTCGGAAAAAACTATCGTGAACTTCGAGGCCGACTTAAGCGATTCGTACCGGCATTTGCGAGAACATGGGAACACTGCGTTTATCTTTGTTCTGGAGATAGCTTTGTTTCCTGTCCTATACGCAGTCTTACACGTTCAGTGGTGGGAGAATGGGCTGCCCTTAGCTGTTGCAATAGTTCTCCTAGTCTGGTGTGGGCCGGCAATGTGGGTGCACTGGATGGGGCAGCATCTCGAGCGTCGTTTCTCAAAGTTCGTCCACAGGCTGCCATCGTCCGAACCTGAATGAACTGACCTATCTCACTGGTGTGGGCTGGGTGCCGACTACGTCTTAATGAAATTTATTTTGTATAAGGACGATTTTTGGTGTCTTCGGCGAGAGCTAAAAATAGAAGTGTCATCCCGGGATTTATTCCCGGGACCCATTGGCCGTTCGTTCTTGCAGTGAGGTGGATTGGGTCCCGGCAACGAGTGCCGGGATGACATTTTGTTTTGGTTTGCGCTCCTCGCAATGACGAAGGAGGGTGTGGCTTGCCCGGCCCTTCGCATGGCTCAGGGCGTTCGAGGCTCGAAAAGGTCCACCGGACCTTTTCGTTCGCTCACGCGAACCGCCTCTCACCCCATCTCCGCGCGCACCTTCTGGCGCAGGATGTCGATGGGCTTGAGTTTGCCGTCCGTCTTGAAGTGCCAGAAGGTCCAGCCGTTGCAGGCTTCGAGCCCTTGCACATGCGCGCCGATCTTGTGGATCGAGCCCGTCGCATCGCGGCAGACGAGCGAACCGTCGGCGCGGACGCGCGCGGCGTGGCGGCGCTGCGGATCGTAAAGCGTGACGCCGGGTTCGAGCAGGCCGCGCTCGACAATGGTGCCGAAGGGCACACGGGGCTCGGCCTTCTTCGAGGTCGTGACTTTCAGGTCTTCCGCCGCGCCCGGCTTGATCTGACGGATGCGCTCGCGCGCGACCTTGATGTAACGCTGCTCGCGTTCGATGCCGATGAACTTGCGGCCGAGCTTCTTGGCAACGGCGCCCGTCGTGCCGGTGCCGAAGAAGGGATCGAGAACCGTGTCGCCCGGATTGGTCGTCGCGAGAAGAACGCGGTGGAGAAGGGATTCCGGCTTCTGCGTCGGATGCGCCTTGCCGCCTTCGTCATCTTTCAGCCGCTCGCCGCCTGTGCAGATCGGCAGCGTCCAGTCGGAGCGCATCTGCAGGTCTTCGTTGAGCGCCTTCATGGCGTCATAGTTGAAGGTATATTTCTTCTGGTCCGCATCGCGCACCGCCCAGATGAGCGTTTCATGCGCATTGGTGAAGCGCGTGCCGCGAAAATTCGGCATCGGGTTCGACTTGCGCCAGATCACATCGTTCATGATCCAGTAGCCGAGATCCTGCAACGTCGCGCCGACACGGAAGATGTTGTGATAGGAGCCGATGACCCAGATCGCGCCGGTATCTTTCAGGATGCGGCGCGCGGCCGTCATCCAGGCGCGGGTGAATTCGTCATAGACCTGGAAGCTCGCGAACTTGTCCCACTCGTCGTTGACGGCATCGACCCTGGACTGGTCGGGCCGCGTGAGATCGCCGCCAAGCTGAAGGTTGTAGGGCGGGTCCGCGAAGATGAGGTCCACGGACTTTTCGGGCAATGCGTTCATTGCCTCGATGCTGTCGCCCTGAATGATGATTTCAGCCGGATTCTCTTTTTTAGTGCCCGGCTTGTCGCTGACGCGCCCCACTCGATCTACCCCTCGAAAATGACAAGGCGGCGATCATGAGTCAGAGGGGATTCGCGGTCAATAATTCTTTTGAATCAATAGGTTAACAGATTCGTTGGACACAATATCGAGTCCCTTGTCGAGGCCGGGACTCAATATCTTGCGTATGGGCGCGAAGCTGCGGCGGTGCGCCGGTGTCGCCCCGAGGCGCGAAAGCGCATCGAGATGCTGCGGCGTGCCATATCCCATGTGGCGTTCGAAGCCGTAACCGGGATGGGCGTTGGCCAGTTCGTGCATCAGCCGGTCGCGCGTGACCTTGGCCGCAATGGAAGCGGCGGCGATGGAAAGGGCGAGCGCATCGCCCCCGACAACCGCGCGGGACGAACAGGCGAGACCTTGCGGACAGCGATTGCCGTCGATGAGCGCGACATGCGGCGCGCGGGGGAGGCTAGCGACGGCGCGCGTCATGGCGAGCATGGTCGCCTGCAGGATGTTGATCTCGTCAATCTCCTCGACGCTGGCTATGCCGACGCCGATTTCCGCGCAATCCGCGAGCGCGGCGAAGAGTTCCTCGCGGCGGCGGGCGTCGAGCTTTTTGGAATCGTTGAGCCCGTCCGGGCAGTTCGACATGTCGATGATGACCGCGGCGGCAACGACCGGCCCCGCGAGAGGGCCGCGCCCCGCCTCATCGACGCCGCAGACGAGACGCGCGGGCGCACCTTCTTCCGTCTCGATGGCGTAGTCCGGCATTGCGAGGACGGGCTTTGCTTTCGGCTTTCCTGCCGGTTTTTTTGGAGCGGGTGGCATGGGCGCGAGTGTGCCGCGAGTCATGGCGAGGGGGAAGGGGGCAAGTTTTGAGAAGTCTCTATTTCTCTGACTCTGTTCAAAACCAAGGCGTCATCCCGGCGAGGGCCGTTTCACCATTGTCATGTCTCCCCCGGGCTTGACCCGGGGGTCCAAAAGCCGCCGGCAGGCGGCGTCTCTCTTCGCACAACTCAAAATAGCTCCGGGTAGAGGTCGCGCCATGCGTGGTTCGTCTCCTCAATGAGGGCAACCTTCCATGCCCGCGGCCAATGCTTGAGATTTTTCTCCCGCTGGATCGCCGCTCGCGCTTCGCTATGCACTTCGTACCAGACGAGATGCTTTACGCCGTACCGGCTCGTGAACCCTTTATCGATTTCTTCACGATGCTCGGAGACGCGGCGCTGAATGTCGTTGGTTATACCGACGTAAAGCGTTCCATTTCGACCATTCGCGAGGATGTAGACGTAATAGTCCTTCATGCGCCACACCCGGAGCCCCTGGACCCCCGGGTCAAGCCCGGGGGTGACATGTTATTTTTTGAACACCTCGCGTCTTCGCGCCTTCGCGTGCACCAACCCTTACCGGCCCAGCGTCTCCGTCAGGTCGTCCCATTCGGGATTGGCGCCTTCGATCAGTTCGATCTTCCAGTCGTCCTTCCACGCTTTCAGCGCCTTTTCGCGCTTGATTGCCTGCTCGGCGTCGTCATGGGTTTCGGCATAGACGAGACGGCGCACACCATATCGCTCGGTGAAGCGGGCACCTCTATCATCGCGATTTCCATGCCCATGCGCATGGCGATATTCGTGGCGCTCCCATGCACGGCGCGCGATGTCGTTCGTCACGCCGATATGGAGGGGGCCGTCTCTCTGGTCTGTCAGGATGTAAACGAAGTAGCTCATCTGTTTGCCGTTCCGCACATGATTTCCGCACATGGTTTCCGCACATGGTTTCCCGGCAGGCCGGGAGGGGACTGAATTTCAGAGAAGCGCGAGCTGTTTGCCGCGACCGGGCACGAGGAATTGCGAGCAGTCGAGGGAGCGGCCCTCGCGCGAGCGGTCGCCGAGGCCGAGTTTCTTCGTGGCGAGTTCGAAGCGGCGCGCGATCTGCCAGGCATAAGGCCCGGTGCCGGCCTGCCGCTCGCCCCATTTCGCATCGTAGTCCTTGCCGCCGCGCATCTGGCGGATGAGCGACATGACATGATTGGCCTTGTCCGGTGCATGTTCCTGCAACCACTCGACGAAAATGTCGCGGATTTCGAGCGGCAGGCGGAGGATGACGAAGTTGGCATCGCGCGCGCCCGCATAGGCGACGCCGGTGAGGAGCTTCTCGATCTCCATGTCGTTGAGCGCCGGGATGACGGGTGCGATCATCGCACCGACAGGGATACCGGCATCCGACAGGAGCTTTATCGCCTCGATGCGGCGCGCGGGCGTGGAAGCGCGCGGCTCCAGAGCGCGGGCGAGCTTCGCGTCGAGCGTCGTGACCGAAAGCGCGACACGCACGAGATTGCGCTCCGCGAGCGAGGAGAGAATGTCGATGTCGCGCACGATCCGCGCGGACTTCGTCAGGATCGTCACCGGATGATTATAGGTGGAGAGCACTTCGAGAAGGCTCCGCGTGATCCGGTAGCGCTGCTCTATCGGCTGATAGGGGTCCGTGTTCGTGCCCATGGCGATGGGCGCGACTTCATAGCCGGGCTTCGCAAGTTCCTTTTCGAGAAGCTGCGCCGCATTGGGCTTGGCAAAGAGCTTGCTCTCGAAATCGAGACCCGCCGAGAGCCCCATATAGGCATGTGTCGGCCGCGCGAAGCAGTAGACGCAGCCATGCTCGCAGCCGCGATAGGCATTGATCGAGCGGTCGAAGGGAATGTCCGGCGAGGCATTGCGCGTGATGATGTGGCGCGGGCTCTCTTCCGTGACCTGCGTCTTCAGCGCGGGCACGTCTTCGAGATTGTCCCAGCCATCATCGGCGAGTTCGCGCGAAAGCGGCTCGTAGCGGCCGCTCTTGTTGGTCAGCGCGCCCCGGCCACGGCGGCCGCTCTCGGGCAGATCAGGCTTGCGGACGCTCGGGGGTACGAGGGGCGCCCCGCGGGTGACAGGGCGATGGTCCGTGAAGCCGTAGGGCCGCTTGGCCGCGCGGTTGCCAAACGGGGAATTGGCGGTTTGCGCGGGGTGGCCGGGGGGCGCTGTTTCGCGACTCGTCGTCATGGGCATAAGTATACCCGAACAAGAGAACATAACAAGAACATTGTTTACGCCCCGCGCGCGCCCTAGACTGCCGGGGCAGCGAAGGCGGAGAAAGGGAGACAGGAATGAGCGCACTCGAAATGTCGAAGAATCCGGTCCATCTGGGCCCCGGCGGCAAGGCCAGCGTGCAGCCGGATTTCACCGGCGGCATGGACTGGTACGAGGCCTATGGCGCACGTCACGACGCTGACGGCGCGGAAGGCCGCCTTGTCGCGATGCACAGTTTCACAGGCCCCTGGGAGGGCTGGGAGATGCATCCGAAAGGCGCCGAGATCGTGCTCTGCGTGGCGGGGCGGATGGTCCTGCATCAGGAGACGCCGGAGGGGGCGAAGACCGTTACGCTCGAACCCGGCCAGTATGCGGTCAACGAGCCGGGCGTCTGGCACACGGCCGATATCGAGGGGACGGCTACTGCCCTCTTCATCACGGCGGGCCTGGACACGCAACACCGGCCGCGCTGAAGGCAGGGAAGTGGCCCCATTTTGAGAAATGCGGCGCTGCGGATATCGTGCGCGCATGCTTAGTGTGATTATTCCGACCCTGAATGCCGAAGAGACCCTGACCCGGACATTGGCACCGCTGGTGCCGGCCGCCGTGCGCGGGCTCGTGCAGGAAGTGATCGTGGTCGATGGCGGCTCCAGCGACGAGACGCTGGAGATCGTGGAGGCGGCGGGCGCGAAGCTGGTGCGCGCGCCGAAGGGACGGGGGCCGCAGCTCGCGGCGGGGGCCAAGGCCGCGCGCGGCAACTGGCTGCTCTTCCTTCATGCCGACACGGTGCTCGAACCCGGCTGGGTATCCGAAGTCGAAAAGCTCTTCGAGCAGATCGAGAGCGGGCGCTTCCGCGATGGCGAGATGGCGGCCTCGTTCCGCTTCGCGCTGGATGATTTTTCCGGCTGGGCGCGGCTGATCGAGAAGATGGTGGCGCTGCGCTGCGCGCTCATGAAGCTGCCCTATGGCGACCAGGGGCTGCTGATCAACCGGCGTCTCTATGAGAAGGCGGGCGGCTTTCGCGACCTGCCGCTGATGGAGGATGTGGACCTCGTGCGCCGCATTCCGCGCCGCAGGCTCGTCATGCTCCGCACACTCGCGGTCACGAGCCCCGCGCGTTACCTGCGCGACGGTTTCGCCGCGCGCTCCTTGCGCAATCTTTTCTGCCTCGCACTTTATTATCTGCGTGTGCCGCCGCGAGTGATCGCGAAGGTCTATTCCTAGGTGTCGCTCGACCCGCAACTCGTCATCATGGCCAAGGCGCCGCTGATCGGCCGGGTGAAGACGCGGCTGGCGCGCGATATCGGCGCGGTGGAAGCGTTGCGCTTCTATCGCGAGGCGGCGGCGGGGCTCATTCGCCGGGTCGGGCGCGACCCGCGCTGGCACACGCTGATCGCGGTGGCGCCGGACCGCGCGGTCCATGAACCGGGCATCTGGCCGGAGGACATTCCGCGCGTGGGGCAGGGCGAGGGCGATCTCGGGCACCGCATGGGGAGCCTCTTCCGCGATCTGCCGCCGGGCCCGGTCGTCATCATCGGCGCGGATATTCCCGGCATCGGGAAACACCACATCGCCGCTGCCTTCGCCGCGCTGGGAGGGAACGACACCGTGATCGGCCCGGCCGAGGATGGCGGCTACTGGCTGGTGGGCCAGAAGCGCCGCCCGCGCGTGAAGGACATCTTCGAGGGCGTGCGCTGGTCGAGTGAGGAAACGATGGCGGATACGCTGAAAAACATCCGTGAACAGAATATGAGCGTTGCCTTGCTGGACCGGCTTGCCGATATCGACGAGGGCGCGGATCTTGCGAAATGGCGGAAGAAAACATGAGCGATCTCGATCCCTTCAAGATTTTCCTCGATCTGCAACTGGCGCTGCCGCGCAACGGACCGGGAAGCGCCGTCGCGACGGAAATCGCCTTTTCAATGCTGCCGCCGCTGCCCGAAAGCCCGGAGATCGCCGATCTCGGCTGCGGGCAGGGGGCGTCCGCTTTCGAGCTCCTGCGGCTGACGGCAAAGAAGAAGATGCGCGCGCGCGTGACGGCGGTGGACCTCTTCGAGCCTTTCCTCGACAAGCTCAATGCGCGCGCCGAAAAGGAAGGCGTGAGCGAGGCGCAGCTCGTGGTGACGCGCGGCGACATGGAGGCTCTGTCCTTCAAGGACGGGAGCTTCGATCTCATCTGGGCGGAGGGCTCGATCTACCTGCTTGGCTTCGAGCGCGGGCTCGAAACATGGCGGCGCTTCCTGAAGCCGGGCGGCTCGATTGCCGTGTCGGAATGCACCTGGCTGACGGCGACGCCTTCGCAAGCCGCGCAGGATTTCTGGGAGGCGGCCTATCCCTCGATGGGGACGATCTCGTCGAACGCCCATGCGGCGGCGCGCGCGGGATACGAGCTTCTCGGTACGCATGTGCTGCCGCCGGAAGACTGGTGGGCGGAATATTACACGCCGATGAGGCAGCGGATCGCGGAGATGCGGGCGGAATATGGCGAGGCGGCGGAAGAGGTGCTCGCCAATGAAGAGGCCGAGATCGCTCTCTTCGAAAGCAATCCCGGCCAGTATTCCTATGTGTTTTATGTGATGCGCAGGAAGGACTAGCTCTTCGCCCGGAGAGCATCGCGGATTTCCTCAAGCAGCACTTCCTGGCGGGGCGGCGCGGCTGGCGCGGGCGCGTCGCCGCTGGCGATGCGTGCTTTCAGCCGGTTCATCTGCCGGATGACGAGAAAGAGCGCGAAGGCGACAATGGTGAATTGCAGGATCGCGTTGATGAACTTGCCATAGGCAAGAACGGCGACGCCCGCTTCCTTCGCCTCGGCGAGCGTCGCGACCGCAGCGTCGCCATTCAGCGCGATGAAATAATTGGTGAAGTCGACACCGCCGAGCATGACGCCGAGGGGCGGCATGATGATGTCGTCGACAAGCGACTTGACGATGGTGGTGAAGGCGGCGCCGATGATGATGCCGACCGCCATGTCGAGCACATTGCCCTTGAGGGCGAATTCCCTGAATTCCTTGAACATGTCCGAAGCCTCTCCCGCACGAATGATTCCTGCCCGGATGGAATCGTGACGCGACAAGGCGGCAGCTACAACGGAAAAACAGCTTGAGGGCTTGAAATACCCCAGGGATGTAATGTTATAACATCACATCATAAACCAAGCGCTCCCTTTTTCCATCGAGGTGCTGCCCATGTCCGAGCGGAAACTACCCGTCACTGTGCTGTCCGGCTTTCTGGGGGCAGGCAAGACGACGCTGCTGAACCACATCCTCAACAATCGCGAGGGGCGGCGGGTGGCTGTCATTGTCAACGACATGAGCGAGGTGAATATCGACGCGGATCTCGTTCGCGCGGGCGATGCCTCCTTCACCCGCTCGGAGGAACAACTCGTCGAGATGACCAATGGCTGCATCTGCTGCACGTTGCGCGACGACCTTCTGAAAGAGGTACGTGCGCTCGCGGAAGATGAGCGCTTCGATTATCTGGTGATCGAATCGACCGGCATTTCGGAACCGCTGCCCGTTGCCGCGACTTTCGATTTCCGCGACGAGTTCGGCGAAAGCCTTGGTGATGTCGCGGAACTCGACACGATGGTGACGGTGGTCGATGCGGCGAACCTGCTGAAGGACTATGCCTCAAGCGACTTTCTTGCCGACCGCGGCGAAAGCCTCGGCGAGGACGATGACCGCTCGCTGGTGAGCCTTCTCGTCGAGCAGATCGAATTTGCGAATGTGATCGTGCTGAACAAGGTGGACGAGGCGAGCCCGCAGGAACTGGACCTCGCGCGCAGCATCATCCGTTCGCTGAACGCGGATGCGAAGATTGTCGAGACGAATTTCGCCCGCGTAGGCCTCGGGGAAGTGCTCCATACCGGGCTTTTCGACTTCGAGGAGGCACAGCGCCATCCCCTCTGGTTCAAGGAACTCTTCGGTTTCGCCGAACACACGCCGGAGACCGAGGAATATGGAATCCGCAGCTTCGTCTATCGCGCGCGGCGGCCCTTTCATCCAGAAAAGTTTCACCGCTTCCTCAATTCGAGCTGGCCGGGCGTGATCCGCGCCAAGGGGCATTTCTGGCTCGCGACGCGGCCCGAATGGGTCGGGGAGGTGAGCCAGGCGGGCGCGCTCGTCCGCAACGAGGCCATCGGCCACTGGTGGGACGTGCTGCCGCGCGAGCGCTGGCCCGATGACGCCGCATGGCGCGCAAACCTGAAGAAGAACTGGCATGAGGTGTGGGGCGACCGCCGCCAGGAAATCGTCTTCATCGGCCGCGACATGGACGAGGCGTGGATCAGGCGCGAACTCGACGCCTGCCTGCTGGGTTCCGACGAAAAGCCGAGGTTCGACTGGGAAGAATGGGACCGGCTTCGCGATCCCTTCCCCATCTGGCAGAGCGGGGCTGCCGCCTGACATGAATGCCATCGCGAAGATCGAGCCGCGGGCGGCCGCGCCCGATATCCTGCATCGGCGGGTGCCGGAGGGAATCCCGCAATGGCTGGATGCGCTCTCGCCGGAGGAACTGCCGGCGGCGCGCTTCGTCGCCCCGGTAGAGCGCGTTGCCGATAAGTTGCCGAAAGATTGCGTGCCCTGGCTGCGAATGGACATTGTGGCGCTTGCCCGGGTTTTCGCCGCGCGCGCGGCGTGCAGCGAACTCGAAGTGCGGCTGGAATGCATCGACGACGATGCGTGCAGCCGGTTTCATCAGGACCACGTGCCGATGCGCCTCCTTTCGACCTATCGCGGGCCGGGAACGCAATGGGTTCCTCCCGCCGAGGCGGATCTCGCGCTTCGCAGGCAGCGCGACTTTCGCGGCACGGTACATGAGATGCCGCGCTTCTCGGTAGGCATCTTCGCGGGCAGGCGCGATACATCGGGCGGTGTGGTGCATCGCTCACCGCCCATCTTCGGCACAAACCTGACGCGGCTTCTTCTCTGTCTTACGCCCGCCGACGAGCGCTGCGGCTGTCCCGTGGACCATTGAGGAGAAGGCAATGCATACCGTCGAACTCTCACGCGACCAGGCTTCCCATTTTCTCGATCTCATCGAAAGTTTTCGGAAGGGCGAACTCACGCGCCGTTCGCTGCGGGGAAGGCTGAAACTTCTCGAAGAAGGCGAAAGCGAACATCTCTGGGAGCTTTTTGTTTCGCGGTTCGACAAGGAAGAAACCGATAGCTGGGACAGCTACTGAACTTCATACAAAGACAAAAGGAAAACCAAGGTGGCGACGCTCACATTCTGCACGACGGTTCTGTTCGATCATGGCGCACTCGAACAGCTTGGCGGCACCCTCAAGGGGAATGGCATATCGCGCCCGCTTATCTGCACGGACCAGGGATTGCTGAGAGCCGGCATCATCGACAAGGTGCGCGGTGCGATGTCGAACGAGTTCCAGACGACGATCTTTCATGACACGCCGGAAAATCCGACCGAAGAGGCAGTGCTCGCCGCCGCCGCGCTATACCGCGAAGCGGGCTGCGACGGTATCATCTCGGTGGGCGGCGGCTCTTCGATGGATCTCGGCAAGGCGGTGGCGCTTGCCGTCACGCATGAAGACGAACTGCTCTCCTATACGGCGGGCCTTGGCGGTGCACGGAAGATAGGCCCGGTGGCTCCGCTCATTGCCGTTCCCACGACGGCGGGCACCGGCAGTGAAGTTTCGACCGGCGCCGTCGTCATCATGTCGAATGGCGAGAAGCTCATTCTGGCAAGCAAACATCTCGTTCCGCGTGTTGCGATCTGCGATCCCGATCTGACGCTTGGCCTGCCCTCGCTCCTCACCGCCGCGACAGGGATGGACGCGATCGCCCATTGCATCGAGGCCGTCTGTTCGCGGCAGGTCAATCCGCCCGCCGACGCGGTCGGGCTTGACGGCATTCGCCGGGCGCTCGGGCAAGGGCATCTGGAACGCGCTGTGGCGGACGGGACGGACGCGCAGGCGCGCTGGAACATGATGATGGCATCGACCGAAGGCGCGATGGCCTTCACCAAAGGGCTCGGCGCGGTTCATTCCATGAGCCATGCCTGTGGTTCGCTTCCCGGTCTGCGGCTCCATCACGGCACGTTGAATGCTGTCTGCCTGCCTCCGGTGCTTCGCTTCAATCACGAAAAGATTGGCGAGGCGCTGCCCCGCATCGCCTCGGCGATGGGGCTGGCTGAAGGCGCCGATGTTTCGGACGAGATCGAGGCGCTCAACACGCGGCTCGGCCTTCCGAAAAATCTCGGGGAGATGGGCGTCACGGCGGACATGATCGACTATCTCGCAGCGCATGCCGCGAAGGATGTTTGCACCTTTACCAACCCGCGCGGTGTGAGCCGGGACGAGTATGCGGACCTTTTTGAACGGACCATTGCTGGCTAAGGCCGCACTCTACTTTCGCTGCTTGTGCTCTTCGAGGCGCGGCATGATCTCGACGAAGTTGCAGGGCCGGAAGCGATAATCGAGCTGGTGGACGAGGATTTCGTCCCAGCCGTCCTTGCAGGCGCCGGGCGAACCCGGCAGGGCGAAGAGATAGGTGCCTTGCGCCACGCCCGCCGTCGCCCGCGACTGGATGGTGGAGGTGCCGATCTTGTCGAAGCTCACACGGTGGAAGAGGGCGGAGAAGCCGTCGATCTCCTTGTCATAGACGGATCGGAAAGCTTCGGGCGTCACGTCGCGGCCGGTGAGGCCGGTGCCGCCAGTGGAAATGACGACATCGACACCGTGACTGGCGATCCACGACTTGAGCGCGGCGCGGATGAGACCCTTGTCGTCCGGCACGATGCGGCGCGCGGCGACGGTGTGTCCGGCCTTCGCGACGCGCTCGGCAAGGATGTCGCCGGATTTGTCGTCTTCAGGCGTACGCGTGTCGGAGACGGTCAGAACCGCGATGTTGAGGGGAATGAACTCGCGCGTCTCGTCGATGGGCATGAAAGGGCCTTTCTTCACTGCACTGCTTATAACCGGAAAAGATGCCGCCGCGCCATCGGCCATGACGACGGCGCGGCGGCGGGGGTGCCACGCGGCTCAGGGGGCCGCGTGGCCGGGGGCGGGAGAAAGAGGTTCGCCCATGTCGAGCGCCTGCCCATGCTGGCGGAGCGGCCGGTTGCCCGTGAGCCGGCGTAGCAGGACATAGAAGACGGGCGTGAGAAAGATGCCGAAGGCGGTGACGCCGAGCATGCCGAAGAGAACGGCGATGCCCATCGCGTTGCGCATTTCGGAGCCCGCACCGGTCGAGATCGCGAGCGGCAGTACGCCCATGATGAAGGCGATGGAGGTCATCAGGATCGGACGGAGCCTGAGACGGCTCGCCTCGATGGCGGCCTCGACCGGCGTGCGGCCTGCAAATTCGAGCTCGCGCGCGAATTCGACGATGAGGATGGCGTTCTTCGCCGATAGTCCCACCAGCACCATCAGCCCGATCTGGGTGAAGATGTTGCTGTCACCGCCCGTGAACCAGACACCGGTCATGGCGGCGAGAAGGCTCATCGGCACGATCATGATGATCGAGAGCGGCAGCGTCAGGCTTTCATATTGCGCGGCGAGCACGAGGAAGACGAGGAGCAGCGCCACCGGGAAAACGATGAGGGCGGAATTGCCCGCAAGAATTTCCTGATAGGTGAGCTCTGTCCACTCGAAGGCGAAGCCCTTGGGAAGCGTCTCCGCCGCGATCCGCTCGACGGCGGCACGTGCCTCGCCGGAGGAATAACCGGCAGCCGCATTGCCGCTGATATCGGCCGAGAGGAAGCCGTTATAGCGCATGGCGCGCTCCGGCCCGGCGGAAGGCTCGACGCGGACGAGAGCGGAGAGCGGCACCATCTCGCCGGAGTTCGAGCGGACCTTCAGCTTGCCGATATCTTCCGCGCGTGCGCGATAGGGCGCATCCGCCTGCACGCGAACCGAATAAGTGCGGCCGAACTTGTTGAAGTCGTTCACATAGAGCGAGCCGAGATAGATCTGCATCGTCTCGAAGACGCTCGTCACGGGAACGCCGAGCTGACGCGCGCGTGTGCGGTCGAGATCGACATAGAGCTGCGGCACGTTCACCTGATAGCTGGTGAAGAGACCGGCGAGTTCGGGCGCCTTTTCGGTGGCGGCGAGGAAATCCTTCACCACGCGGTCGAGCTCGCCATAGCCATTGCCCGAGCGATCCTCGATCTGCAGCTTGAAGCCGCCGATGGTGCCGAGACCTTGCACGGGCGGCGGCGGGAAGATCGCGATATAGGCATCCTGGATCTGGCCGAACTTCTCGTTGAGCTGTTCTGCAATCGCAAAGCCGCTGAGGGAGGCGTCTTCGCGCTTCTCGAACTCGTCCAGACCCAGGAATACGATGCCGGCATTGGCGCTGTTGGTGAAACCGTTGATGGAGAGGCCGGGGAAGGCGATGGCGTTCTTCACGCCCGGCTGATCGAGCGCGATGTCGCCCATGCGGCGGATCACGTCTTCCGTGCGGTCGAGCGTGGCTCCGTCCGGCAGTTGCGCGAAGCCGACGAGATATTGCTTGTCCTGTGCGGGTACGAAGCCGCCGGGCACCGCCTGGAACATCACGTAAGTGAGGCCGACAAGGGCGAGATAGACGCCCATCACCACGGCCTTGCGCGACATGGTGCCGGTGACGCCGCGCCCATAGGCTTCCGAGCTTGCGCCGAAGAAGCGGTTGAAGCGGCGGAAGAACCAGCCGAAGGCGAAGTCCATGCCGCGTGTGAGACGGTCCTTCGGTGCGTCATGGCCCTTGAGCAGCAGGGCGGCAAGCGCGGGCGACAGCGTCAGCGAGTTGATGGCCGAGATCACCGTCGAGATCGCGATGGTGAGTGCGAACTGGCGGTAGAACTGGCCGGTGAGGCCGGAGCTCATGGCGAGCGGCACGAAGACCGCGACGAGGACGAGCGCGATGGCGACGATGGGGCCGGAAACCTCGCGCATCGCCCGGTAGCTCGCATCCAGCGGCGAGAGCCCTCGCTCGATGTTGCGCTCGACATTTTCCACCACGACGATGGCGTCGTCGACGACGATGCCGATGGCAAGCACGAGGCCGAAAAGCGAGAGCGCGTTGATCGAGAAGCCGAAGAGATACATCACCGCGAAAGTGCCGACGATGGAAACGGGCACGGCGATGAGAGGAATGATCGAGGCCCGCCATGTTTGCAGGAAGACGATCACCACGATGACGACGAGGAAGACCGCTTCGAGCAGCGTGTGGATGACGGCATCGATGGAGGCGCGCACGAACTGCGTCGGATCGTAGACGATGCTGTAGTCGACGCCTTCCGGCATGTTCTCCTTCAATTCGGCCATGGTCGCGCGGACATTGTCCGAAATCTCGATGGCGTTGGAGCCCGGCGCCTGAAAGACCGGGATGGCGACGGCGCTGTCATTGTTGAGGAGGGAACGCAGCGCATATTCTGCGGCGCCAAGCTCGATGCGCGACACATCGCGCAGGCGCGTGACCTCGCCGTTTTCGCCCGTCTTCACGATGATGTCGCCGAACTCCTCCTCGCTCTGGAGACGGCCCTGCGCATTCACCGGAAGCTGGAGATCGATGCCGGAGAGCGTCGGCGAAGCACCGATGATACCGGCAGCCGCCTGCACATTCTGCGCGCGGATTTCGTTCACCACGTCGCTGGCGGAGAGATTGCGTTCGGCGATCTTCTGCGGGTCGAGCCAGATGCGCATGGAGTAATCGCCCGAACCGAAAAGATTGACCTGCCCGATGCCGGGCAGCCGCGCGAGCCGGTCCTTCACGTTGAGGACGGCATAGTTGCGCAGGTACGTCATGTCGTAGCGGCCATTCGGCGAGGTCAGATGCACGACCATGGTGAGGTCCGGCGAGCTCTTGATCGTGGTGATGCCGAGGCTGCGCACTTCTTCCGGCAGACGGGGCTCGGCCTGCGCGACGCGGTTCTGCACGAGCTGTTGCGCCTTGTCGGGGTCCGTGCCGAGAGCGAATGTGACGGTGAGCGTCATCAGCCCGTCCGTCGTCGCCTGGCTCGACATGTAGAGCATGTCCTCGACGCCGTTCACCGCTTCCTCGATGGGCGTGGCGACGGTTTCGGCGATCACCTTCGGGTTTGCGCCGGGATATTGCGCACGCACGACAACGGTGGGCGGCACAACTTCCGGATATTCGGAGATGGGCAGGTTGGGGAGTGCAAGCAGACCCGCAAGGAAGATGAGGACCGAGAGCACACCGGCGAAGATCGGCCGGTCGATAAAGAAGCGGGAGATGTTCATGGCAACATTCCTCTGTTCGCACCTCGCACGAAGTACGTGACAGCTATTTGGCGAAGGGGAGAGACAGGCCGGTCCTGAGCCGGCCTGTCTTGTTGTGAGTTAGCGGGTGGAGGCGCTGGTTGCGTCGGCGAATTGCGACGGCGCGCGCATGGCGACTTCCTGCGTTTCCACCGTATCGCCGGGGCGCACACGCTGGAGACCGTTTACCACGATCCGCTCGCCCGCCGAGAGGCCGGAGGTGACTTCACGCAAACCCGAGACGGTTGCCCCGAGCCTCACTTCACGCCAGACGATCTTGTTCGCATCGTCGACGACCAGCACGAACTGTTTGTCCTGATCCGTGCCGACGGCGCGCTCGGAAATCGCGAGCACCGGGCGCGACGCCGCCTCGCCCATGCGGAGCCGGGCGAACTGGCCGGGGATCAGGCTGCCATCTTCATTGCCGAAGACCGCGCGGACGCGAACCGTGCCGCTCTGCGCATCGACCTGATTGTCGATGAGCTGGAGATGACCGCGGATCGGCGTGCCTTCGCTGGCCGACGTTCCCATCTCCACGGGGATTTTGGCCACGCTTGCATGGGCATCGGCGCCGGGAAGTTCCTTGAGCGCGCGGGCGACGACACGTTCATCCGCGTTGAAGCTCGCATAGATGGGGCTGACCGAGACGAGCGTGGTCAGTACCGGCGCGCCGGGGCCCGCCGAAACGAGATTGCCCGCCGTGATTTCGGCCTTGCCGACGCGGCCCGAGATCGGCGCGCGGATTTCCGTGTATTCGAGGTTGAGGCGCGTCGTCCTCAAGGCGGCCTCGGCGGCGTTGAGAGCGGCCTCGGCCTCGCCGAAGACATTCTGGCGCTCGTCGAGGGTGCGCTTCGAGATCGTGCCCTTGGCGACGAGCTGGCGCGCACGGGAAAGGTCGGCGCGGGCAAATTCATAGCGCGACCTTGCGGAGGCGAGTTCGGCTTCCGTGCGGGCAACTTCCGCCGCATAGGGCTCACGGTCGACCGTGAAGAGAAGGTCGCCCTTCTTCACGAGAGCGCCTTCACGAAAATGGACTTCCTCGACGAGGCCGGCGACGCGGGGGCGAACCTCCACGCGCTCGACCGCCTCGAGGCGGCCCGAAAATTCATTCCAGGCGGTGAGGTCGCGCGGCTCGACGCGGGCGACCGAGACGGAAGCGGGTGCCTGCGCCTCCTGCGCGGCGGGTTCGCTCTCGTTGCCCGAGACGGCGGCGGCGCCAATGCCGGTGGCGATGATGACCGCGGAAAGGGCAACACCGGCACCGGCAAGACGGCCGGAAAAGGAGCGGGGAAGGATGCGGGGCATGGCGTACTCCTGTGGCCCGAAAAGGGCCGGAACTGGGGGCTTTATGGGGTGGAACCGGCCGGCGAGGGGGAGAGGGAGGAGGAAACCGGCCGGTCCCGAGACTGGACTTCTGTAGCGACTTGTTTAGCGATGACTACGCATATGGGCCTTGAAGCCCCCCCTTCAAGATGCTTATGTAGTGGAAACTAAAAAAATTCATGGAGGACACCTCATGGCCATGGGACGGCCCCGTGCCTTCGACGTGGACGAGGCACTCGACAAGGCGCTCACCGTATTCTGGGAAAAGGGATATGAGGGCGCGTCGCTATCGGAACTGACGAACGCGATGGGCATCAAGCCGCCGAGCCTCTATGCCGCTTTCGGCAACAAGGAAGGCCTCTTCCGCCGCGCGCTCGACCGCTATGAAGAGATGAAGGGCGGCTCGATGGACGAGGCGCTGGCCGCACCGACCGTGCGCGAGGCCGCGGAGCGGTTGCTCTGCCATGCCGCTTCATCTCAATGCGAGAAAGGGTCGCCGCATGGCTGCATGCTGGTGACGGCAGGCCTTGCGGGCGGCGAGGAGAGCAGCGCCATTCGCGACGAACTGGCCCAGCGCCGCCAGGCGGGCTGCATGAAGATCAGGAAACGCTTCGAACGCGCAAAGAAGGAAGGCGATCTTCCGCCGGATGCGGACCCGGCCGCGCTGGCGCGCTATGTCTCGGCCGTGATGAACGGGATTTCCGTTCAGGCGTCGGGCGGCGCGACGAAGAAGGAATTGCAGCAGGTCGCCGACATGGCGCTGAAGGCCCTGCCGGTCTGAGGCGGCGTCAGCGCGCCGGGCTGTAGACCGGCCAGGCGCCGGAGGCGGAGGCGTCGAGCGAGCCGACCGGCTGGCCGAGGCGTTCGCTGTAGATCCAGTAATTGGTGACGACGCGTTCGATATAGCCGCGCGTTTCGGCGGCCGGAATGCTCTCGATGAAGAGGAACGGGTCGCCCTTGAAATCCATGCTCGCGAGCCAGCGGTTGAGGTTCCCCGGACCGCCATTATAGGCCGTTGTCAGCATGAAGAGATTGCCATAGGGCTCGCCCGATCCCATCAGTTCGGTCAGATAGTCCTGACCCAGCGTGATGTTAAAGGTCGGATCGAGAAGCTTGTCCTTGTTGGCGCGGGCAAGAGAACGGTCCTGCGTGATATGGCTCGCGGTGGCCGGCATGATCTGCATGAGGCCGCGCGCGCCCGCCCATGACATGGCGTCGGGACGGAACTTGCTCTCCTGCCGCATGAAGGCGAGGAGCAGAGCGCGGTCGACCTTGTAGCCCGTGCTCGGCATGTAGTCCGGCACCGGAAAAAGACCGGCATTGAGAACGATGCGTCCGCGCGGCGCGCGCGAGGCGGGTACATAAGCCGCGTTGGCGACCTGAAGCTCGACGGCGGGAAGATCGTAGAAACTGGCCAGCGCGATCAGCGCCTGATCGAGCGAGGGGTCGATGAGCCCGTGCGCGCGGATAAGCTCTTCGCGGGCGAGGTCGCGCTTGCCGATCTGCATCAGCGCGACGGCGCGCGCCACGGCATCCGTTTCCGTCAGCTGGCGGAAGGAGGCTTCGTCGATGCGCGGCTCCACCCAGTCGATATGAAGGTCGCGGCCAAGCTGACGCGTTGCGAGGACGCCATAGAAGGTGGCGCCGGTTTCGGCGGCAAGTTCGAGCAGCGGCGCGACTTTCTCCGGCTTTCCTGCCGCGAGCCAGGCGCGCGCGGCCCAGAAACCGCCCGCCGCCTTCGTCCAGGGCGAAAGGCGCGGCATCGAGGCGAGATATTCGAAATGGCTGGCGGCGGTGGCGTAGTCTTCCATGCGCCATGAGGCGAGGCCCGCATACCATCTGGCGCGCTGCATTCTGCCGCCATGCGATTGCAGGATGGCGCTGGCGAGCGAATAGGCTTTCTCGTTCTCGCCTTCGAGGAAGTAAGAGGCGACGACGCGCTCGCGCACCTTGTCCAGTTCGAGGCTCGTCAGCGCGTTGCGCACATTGCTGCGGCGAAGCCAGGCCTGCGCGCGATCCGCCGTGCCGCTCGATACCATGCGGCGAACCTCGCGGTCGATTTCGCGAAAACGCGGCGAGGGATTTTCGGCGTCGCCGTCATCGACCGCATAGGCCGCATGCATGGGCTGGCGCCAGCGGCGGGAGACGGGCTTGTCGGGATAGGCGGCCGAGCCGCGCTTGCGGAGCGCCAGCTTGTAGATGTCGGCGGCGCCCGGGTGATCATTATATTCGGCGAGCCACGCCTTCAGCTCCGAATAGCGCGTGGTGTAGTGCGGGCCCATATATTTGATGTAGAGGACATGGCCCATGAGGCGCTTGTCCTTGAGCTTCGCCTCCAGCTTGCCGGCTGTCTTGAAGTGGCCGCGCTCGGTCGCCGCGATGATGTCGCGATAGAGCTCGCGGTCGGCACCGCCCAGGATTTCCGGGCTCCAGATGCGCATGGGCTGCTGGCCGCTTGCCTCGGCAAGCAGGATGTTTCCGGCATTGGCCGGTGAAGAAAAAAGAAGTGAAGAAAAAAGAGATGCGGAAAGGAAAAGCGCGGCGCTGAAAGCTGCCGCACAAAACAGGCGTCCCGCCGCACGAGCGACGGGGAGATGATGAGCCCCCCGGTTCATGGGGCACATATTAACGGCGGCGGCGCTGCTCACAAGCGCAGATCGGCCCGCCTGTCCCGAAATCGGACGAATTGGTTAACACTCAGGCCGATGGCGGGGTGAGCCGCGCCTTGAGGGCGAGGAGGTCGCGCCAGACAAGCTGCTTCTGCGCGGGCTGACGGAGCAGATAGGCGGGGTGAAGCGTCGGCAGGGCGGGGATGTCGCGCTCACCGATTCGCACCGTCGCCCATTTGCCGCGAAGCCGCATGATGCCGGTGCCGGTCTGAAGGAGCTGTTTGGCAGAAACGCCGCCGAGCAGGACGAGAACTTCGGGCTGGACGAGTTCGATATGCCGCTCGACGAATGGCATGCAGACGGCATGTTCGGCAGGCGTCGGCGTGCGGTTGCCGGGCGGACGCCAGGGCAGCGTATTGACGATATAGACCGAGCTCCGGTCGAGCCCGATGGAGGCGAGCATCCGGTCGAGCAATTGCCCGGCACGGCCGACAAAGGGAAGGCCTTGCAGATCTTCGTCGCGGCCCGGCGCCTCGCCGACCATCATCACGCGCGCTTTCGGATTGCCGTCCGCGAATACGAGATTCTTCGCCGTGTAACGCAGCGGACAGCCTTCGAAATTCGCAAGCGCCTCGCGCAATTCCTCCAGCGTCGAACAGCGCGCCGCCAGGATGCGCGCATTTTCGGCGGCCTGCGCATCCTCGAGCGGAATAGCGGAGGGGGAGGCGGGACGCGGTGCGGACGCCGGAGCGGCGGGCGGGGAGGGGGCCATCTCGCCGCGCGGATCGGGGCGCGGACCGCGCGGCGCTTCGCGTGAGCCCGGCCTTGTTTCCGCCGCGCGCGCGGCTTGCTCCGGCGCGGCGGCGTCGGAAAGCGCATAGCGGTTCACGGGCTCGTCGCAGAAGAAATCCGCAACGCCCGCCTCCACATGAAAAGCGAGAAGCGCGGCGGCTTGCTGCGGGCTGAGCGGTTCTTCGTTGCCGGAGCTGTTCATCGGCGTTCCTGGCGTCTCTGGATTTGAACGGTTCACGGATGCGACACGATTTGACGGTCGCAAAGCCAAACCTACACTTGTTCTATCGCGGGCGGGACTGCGCGTCTTGTTGAGAATGACACGCAACTGGAGACAGGCGGTTCCACGAGCCCGGTAATATTGACCCGAAAGGGCATTCGCACCATAACGGAGCCCTGATTTCAGCGGCGATCCGGCGGCGCGAAAAGCGCGAAAAGCGCCGGATAAGGAGAAGAAGAATATGAGCGAGGCGGCAGTCGAACGCGAGTACATGGAATATGACGTCGTCATCGTCGGCGGCGGCCCGGCGGGCCTGTCGGCGGCGATCCGGCTGCGCCAGCTTGCGGCGGAAGAAGATTTCGATATTTCGGTTTGCGTGATCGAAAAGGGATCGGAAATCGGCGCGCATATCCTGTCCGGCGCGGTGATCGACCCCATCGGCCTCGACAAGCTGATGCCGGACTGGCGCGAAAAGGGGGCGCCGGTCGAGACCGAAGTGACCGCCGACCATTTCCTCCTGCTCGGCCCGGCCGGCAGCCTGCGCCTGCCCAACATCTTCTTTCCGCCGCTGATGAACAATCACGGCAACTACATCGTCAGCCTTGGCAATGTCTGCCGCTGGCTCGCTGAACAGGCCGAGGCACTGGGCGTCGAAATCTATCCGGGCTTTGCCGGTGCGGAAGTGCTTTATGCCGAGGACGGTTCGGTGCGCGGCGTGGTGACCGGCGATATGGGCGTTGCCAAGGACGGCAGCCACAAGGACAGCTACACGCCGGGCATGGAACTGCGCGGCAAGTACACGCTGTTCGGTGAAGGTGTACGCGGTTCGCTGTCGAAGGAACTGATCCGCAAGTTCAAGCTCGACGAAGGCCGCGATCCGCAGAAGTTCGGCATCGGCCTGAAGGAACTCTGGGAGGTCGATCCCGCGAAGCACAAGAAGGGCCTCGTGCAGCACACGCTCGGCTGGCCGCTCGACGACAGCACCGGCGGCGGCTCCTTCCTCTATCACTTCGGCGACAACCTCGTGTCGGTCGGTTTCGTGGTTCACCTGAACTACAAGAACCCCTACCTCTCGCCCTTCGATGAATTCCAGCGCTTCAAGCATCATCCGGCGGTGGCCGAGACGCTCGAAGGCGGCAAGCGCATCGCCTATGGCGCGCGCGCGATCACGGAAGGCGGCTTCCAGTCGGTCCCGAAGCTCACCTTCCCCGGCGGCGCGCTGATCGGCTGTTCGGCGGGCTTCGTCAACGTGCCGCGCATCAAGGGCAGCCACAACGCCATGCTGACCGGCATGATGGGTGCGGAAGCGGCCTTCGAGGCCGTGAAGGATGGCCGCCAGGGCGACGAACTGACCGCCTATAGCGAGGCCTACGAAAAGAGCCCGGTCTACAAGGATCTGAAGCGCGTTCGCAATGTGAAGCCGCTTCTCACGCGCTTCGGCACACTGATCGGCACCGGGCTCGGTGCCATTGAAATGTGGATGAACAATCTGGGGCTCGGCCTGCCGTTCACCCTTCGCCACAAGAAGGCGGATTTCGAGTCGATCAAGGAAGCGAAAGACTGCAAGCCGATCGACTATCCCAAGCCCGACGGGAAGCTCTCCTTCGACAAGCTGTCCTCCGTCTTCCTCTCGGCGACGAACCACGAGGAAGATCAGCCGGTCCATCTGAAGCTGAAGGACCCGGCCATTCCGATCGCCTACAACCTGCCGAAATATGCCGAGCCCGCGCAGCGCTACTGCCCGGCGCAGGTGTATGAGGTTGTTCGCGACGACGACGGCTCCAATCCGCGCTTCCAGATCAACGCGCAGAATTGCGTCCATTGCAAAACCTGCGACATCAAGGATCCGGCCCAGAACATCAACTGGACGGTGCCGGAAGGCGGCGGCGGCCCGAACTACCCGAATATGTAAGCCCGATCCGCGGATGGCGGGGGACGAGGCTTTTATATAGTGTTGTGACGGCCCGCCTTCCGGCGGGCCGGACAACTTGAGGCACGGAGGCCAGCCCCCGGATGAAATGTAAAGATGCGGCGTTCGCGCGCGTAACGCCGGTCCTGCGTATCGGGCGTGCGGCAAGGATTGCCGCGCTGCTTGCCGTTTTCGCGCCGGTGCTTGCCGGTTGCGCCGGTACGGGCGGTTTTTCCGATGGCCTGTTTTCGCGGGGCGAGACGGAAACACCTTACGGTGCCTATCTCGCCGGGCGCTACGCCGCCTCGGTGAACGAAAACCTCAAGGCTGCCGATTTCTACGATCGCGCGCTCGCCGACGAGCCGGACGATCCCGTCATCCTCGACCGCGCCTTCATGTCGGCGCTGGTGGGCGGCGACATGGACCGCGCCATAAGGCTGGCGAAGAAGCTCGTCGCGCTTGAACCCGGCGAACGGATGCCGCGCGTCACACTTGCGCTCGCGGACCTGAAACACGGAAATTATGCGGAGGCACGCGGCCAGATCGCGGCGGCGACGCCCGGCCCCTTCACGGCGCTTGTCGGCACGCTGACCGACGCCTGGGCGGCGGTGGGCGAGGGCGACAAGGAACTGGCGATGGAGCGGATCGGGGCCTTCGAGGGCCGCGCGGCCTTTGCGCTTTTCCGCTCCTTCCACGAAGGCCTGATGCTGGAAGTGCTGGGCGACGACAAGGGCGCGGGCGAAGCCTATGCAGAGGCGATGGAAACCAGCGGCGGCGGCTCGATCCGCATCGTGCAGGCCTATGCGAGCTTCCTGCAGCGGCAGGGCCGCAGCGACGAAGCGCGCACCGCCCTCGAAGGCTTCATCGAACTCTCGCCCGAGCACCCGCTTGCCGAACATGCGCTGAAGCAGCTTGACGCCGGCAAACCGCTGCCACCGCTTGCGAGCAATGCGGCGGAGGGCACGGCCGAAGCGCTTTACGGGCTTGGCAGTGCGCTGGCAAACGACACGGCGAGCAACCTCGCCGAACTCTATCTTCGTCTTGCGCTTTACATGCGGCCCGATTTCGACATCGCGCAATCGCTGCTCGCCGGTACTTACGAACAGCAGGAACGCTGGGCGGACGCCGTTGCGGCCTATGCAAAGGTCGATGAGGATTCCGCTCTCTATCTCAATGCGCGTATCCAGACAGCGTTGGCGCTCAACGAGCTCGGCAAGGAAGAGGAAGCCATCGCCATCCTTCAAGCCGTGTCGAAAAAAGCGCCGGGCAAGCTGGAGCCTATCGTCGCCATGGGCGATATCTACCGCGCCAAGGAAAACTACACGAAAGCCGCGCAGCAATATGAGCGCGCGATCGCGCTCTCCGGCGGACCGGGACCGGCGAACTGGACGCTGTATTATGCGCGCGGGATCTGCCTTGAGCGGCTCGGGCAGTGGGACAAGGCGGAGGCCGACCTCCTGCTGGCGCTCGATCTTTCGAACGAGCATCCGCTGGTACTGAACTATCTCGGCTATTCATGGGTCGAGCAGCACCGCAAGCTCGACGAGGCGCTCGACATGATCGAGAAGGCGGTGGAGCGCCGCCCGAATGACGGCTTCATCGTCGACAGCCTCGGCTGGGCGCGCTATCGGCTGGGCGAATACGATCTTGCCGTGAAATATCTTGAACGGGCGGCGGAGTTGCAGCCAGGCGATCCGACGATCAATGAACATCTGGGCGATGCGCTCTGGAAGGTCGGGCGCCGGATCGAAGCGCGCTTCCAGTGGAGCCACGCGCTGGCGATGGAGCCCGAAGAACGGCGTGTGGGCATATTGCGCACGAAGCTCGATCTCGGACTTGAGGCGGGCGAGGGTGTGGAAAGCGAGCTGAAGGGCACCCTTCCCGACGGAGCGGCAGGATCGTAAGTCCATGCGGGGCCCCGTAAGCGAAGACGCCTTCGCGAAGATCAACCTGACATTACGCATTCTGGGCCGCCGCGAAGACGGCTATCACGAACTGCGGAGCCTCGTGTCCTTCGCGCGTCTGGGTGACCGCGTGACGGCAGCCGCAGCGGACAATTTTTCTCTCGAAGTCACCGGACCTTTCGCGAAGGGGCTTGAGGGGGAGGCGGATAATCTGGTGCTGCGCGCGGCGCGCGCGCTTCGCGGCCTCACCGGCGTGACGGCGGGCGCGCATCTGACGCTCGAAAAAAACCTGCCGGTCGCGTCCGGCATCGGTGGTGGCTCCGCCGATGCGGCGGCCACGCTGCGCGCATTGTTACGCCTGTGGGACGTGACGCCAGAGGAGACGGCGCTCGCCGCGCTTGCCGCCTCGCTCGGCGCGGATGTGCCGGTCTGCCTTTTTTCCTCCTCCGCGCTGATCTGGGGCATTGGCGAGAAGATCGAACCCCTGCCTTTGCCGCGCTCATGGTTCGTGCTGGTCAATCCGCGCTTTGTCCTGCACACCTCGGCCGTCTTCCGCGAACTGGGGGCGCCGGTCCTGCCGGAGGCGCCCGACGCGCCGACACTGCCTGCTTTCGCAAACCTTGATGATGTCGTGCGCTGGGCGAGGGAAGAGGGAAATGGCCTTGAAGCGCCGGCGATCGGGATCGCGTCTCGCATCGGCGAGGTGCGCAAGGCGATCGCAGGAACGGCGGATTGCCTGCTCGCGCGCATGTCCGGCTCCGGCGCGACCTGCTTCGGCCTTTATCCATCCGAGGAGGCGGCCAGGGAAGCCGCGCATGTCATTGCCGCCGCCCATCCGGGCTGGTGGGTCGCGGCGGGCGAGGCCGTCTGACCCTCCCTCGCGGGGGAAGGGGATCAGTGATTGCGGTTGATGCAGAACTCGACAAGCGCGGTGAGCGCATCGCGATAGGGGCTCTCGGGAAAAATCGCGAGCGCGTCGATGGCGATGGCGCCGTAGTGCCGCGCGCGCAGGATCGTGTCGTCCAGCGCAGAATGGCTGTTCATCAGCTCGACCGCCTTTTCGAGATCGCCGTCCTGCCGGTCGCCCTCTTGCAGCGTGCGCTGCCAGAAGGCGCGCTCTTCCGCCGACCCGCGCCGGAAGGCGAGGACGACGGGCAGCGTGATCTTTCCTTCGCGGAAATCGTCGCCGGTATTCTTGCCGAGCGAGGAGGCGCGTCCGCCATAGTCGAGCGCATCGTCGACGAGCTGGAAGGCGATGCCGAGATTGCGGCCATAGGATTCGAGCGCAGCCGCCTCGCCGCCGTCGCGCTCGGAAATGACGGCGCCGATTTCGGTCGCGGCGGCAAAGAGTGCGGCGGTCTTGGCTGAAATGACGCGCAGATAAGCGTCTTCGGTCGTGCCGGTATCCTTTGCGGAAGCCAGCTGCATCACCTCGCCCTCGGCGATGATGGAGGCGGCATCGGCAATGATTTCGAGCGCGCGGAGCGATTTCGTCTCGACCATCAGCTTGAAGGCGCGGCCGAGCAGGAAATCCCCGACGAGCACGCTTGCCTGATTGCCCCAGATGGTGCGCGCGGTATTCTTGCCGCGGCGCATGTCGCTCTCGTCCACCACGTCGTCATGGAGGAGGGTCGCCGTGTGCAGGAACTCGACAGTGGCGGCGAGCTTGATGTGGTCCTTGCCCTTGTAGCCGCACATGCGCGAGGCGGCGATGGTGAGCATCGGCCGCAGCCGTTTTCCGCCGGAATTGATGAGATGGCTTGCGAGCTCGGGAACCATAGGTACTTCGGAGGCCATCCGTTCACGGATGAACTCGTTTACGGTTTCCATTTCATCGGCAACCAGCGCCTGAAGCTGCGCTACCGCGTTTTGGCCGCGACCACGATCTTCCTCCAGGGGAACAACAACGCCCACACACCACTCCTGAATTGAGGCCGGATTTCCGTCTGGAATCCCGAATTTCCACATACGGCTTGTGTTATCCTGCCGTCATAAGTGAGCATAGGTTGGGGTGCCGGGGGCGGCAAGAGCGGCAGGCCATATGTCGCAGCCCGGTTCAGCGGCCGCCTGGACCCTAAAGGGAGAAGAATCGCGCGTGAAAGAGCTGATTCGCACCAACGACCCCGTTTTCATTTCCTATCTGAAGCACAGACTGCGGGAGGAGGGCATCGAGCCCTTCGAATTGGACAGCCATACCAGCATCGTGGAAGGCTCGCTGGGCATCTTGCCGAGGCGTATCATGGTGGCCGACGAAGAGCTCGATAGCGCACGGAAGATTCTCGACGACGCCAAGGGGAGTGAAATCCCCGAGCGGGAGTGAAACCCCGAAAGGAAGCAATATCCAATGAGCGGCGCACCAACCGGCGAGGAAATAACCGATGATGGGTTCCTGGACGGCAAGCTGAAAATCCTGCAACCCGCCAAGGGCTACAGGGCGGGGCTCGATGCGGTGCTTCTGGCGGCGGCCGTGCCCGCGCGGGCGGGCGAGCGGGCGCTGGAGGCGGGTACGGGCGCCGGTGTGGCAAGTCTCTGCCTTGCCTCCCGTGTGAGCGGGCTTGAGGTGGCGGGAATCGAATTGCAGCCGGAACTTGTAAGGCTTGCGACTGCGAACATCACCCGCAACGGGCTTGGCGAGAGGGTGTCCATCGCCGAGGGCGATATCGGACATCCCGTGCGCGACCTCGCGGCGATGGGCCTCGAACCGAATGCCTGGCATCACGTTTTTGCCAATCCGCCCTATCACGACCCGGCAGCGAGCCCCGCCTCGCCCAATTCGAGCAAGGCCCAGGCGCATCTGACGCTCGGCTCCGATCTCGACGACTGGGTGCGTTTTGCCTGCGTGATGGCGCGGGCCAAGGGCACGGTGACCTTCATCCACCGGGCGGAGGCGCTGGGCGATCTTCTCGCCTCCATGACGGGGCATCTGGGCGGCATCGAGGTCTTTCCGCTCTGGCCCGCAGCGGGCAAGGCCGCCTCGCGCATCATCGTGCGCGGTCAGCGCGGCTCGCGCGCGCCGCTTACGCTCCGGCCGGGCCTCGTGCTTCATGGCCGCGACGGGCGCTTCACCGAGCGCACGGAAGCGCTGCTCCGCCGGGGCGAGGCGCTGCTGCTCGACCAGCCTGCCTGAGAACCCTGTGCGGCCCGGCTTGCCGGACGGCCGCCTTCTCCCTATCTAATGGGTCATGAAAAAACGCATAGCGCCTTTCCTTCCCGCCCCCATTCGCAAACACATCGTTCCCGGCTGGGAGCCGAAACCCGTCGTCGCGGTGGTGCGGCTCTCGGGCACCATCGGCCCCTCGCAGCCCTTGCGCGGCGGGCTCAACCTTGCCAGCGTCGCAGGCCCGCTCGAAGCGGCCTTCTCGCTCAGGGGCGTGAAGGCGGTGGCGCTCATCGTCAATTCGCCGGGCGGTTCGCCCGTGCAGTCCTCGCTCATCTACAAGCGCATTCGCGCGCTGGCGGAGGAAAAGGAACTGCCGGTCTATGCCTTCGCCGAAGACGTGGCGGCATCTGGCGGCTACATGATTGCTTGCGCGGCGGACGAGATCTATGCGGATGAAAGCTCGGTCGTCGGTTCCATCGGTGTCGTCTCGGCGGGCTTCGGCTTCACCGGGCTGATCGAGAAACTTGGCGTCGAGCGCCGCGTTCACACGGCAGGCGAGAGCAAGGCCATGCTCGATCCCTTCCAGCCGGAAAAGGAAGACGATGTGAAGCGCCTTGTGGCGCTTCAGAAGGACGTCCACGAGAACTTCAAGAAGCTCGTGCGCGACGCGCGGGGCGAGCGGCTGAAGGCGGACGACCCGGCCATCTTCTCCGGCGAGTTCTGGGCGGGGGCAGGCGCGCTGGAGCGCGGCCTCATCGACGGCATTGCGGATCTGCGGGCCAGGATGCGCGAGCTCTTCGGCAAGGAAGTGAAGCTGAAGCTCGTGACCCAGCGCACACCCTGGTGGCGACCGGGCGGCGGCATGGGCTTTACCCGCGCAGAAGGCGGATTCGAGAGGTTCGGGGCCGATTTCGGGGCGAAATTCGCTGAAGGACTGATCGCCGCAGCCGAGAAGCGTTCCCTTTGGAGCCGTTTTGGCCTTTAATAGGGTTTCCTTGGCCGGGTTCCATCGGGTCCGGCAGTTCGAAAGGACGATGAAATGACGAAGATCGTCTTTGCAGCCGTTTTGATCGCGGCTTGCTATGCGGCCTATACCGCGCTTGCCCGCACGGCGGAGCGCCAGCGTGAAGCCTTTGCCCGCGCCCGGAGCCGCTCGCGCGTGGAACCGCGTGACCTTGGTACGCTGCGTGACGGCGGCGACGGTATCTATGTGCCGGAGCACAGCCGCCGCGACCGCTGAGGCGGGATGTGAAGAGGACCGATTCGCTGACGGGCAGTCATGATCCGGCTGCCTGATGCCTTTTTCATTACCGGTTCGCCTTGCCAGCCTTCAACTTGACCCTCCCCGGAGCGGCGGCTAGGTTGCGCCCGCCCGAGGCCATGCGTCCAAGGGCTCCGATTCCGCTGGCCGATTTCGCTTGAAAGCGCCTCCTCACATGACGGCGAAGCCCGACAATTCGTTCCAGTCCCTGATCCTGAAATTGCAGGCTTATTGGGCGCGGCAGGGCTGCGTGATCCTGCAGCCCTATGACATGTCGATGGGCGCGGGCACATTCCACCCCGCGACCACCCTGCGCGCATTGGGGCCGCTCCCCTGGAAGGCGGCCTATGTGCAGCCCTCGCGCCGCCCGACCGACGGGCGCTATGGCGAGAACCCCAACCGCTTCCAGCACTATTATCAGTTTCAGGTGATCCTGAAGCCGAACCCGGACAATCTTCAGGAACTCTATCTGGAGAGCCTGAAGGAACTCGGCATCGACGCCGCGAACCACGACATCCGCTTTGTCGAGGACGATTGGGAGAGCCCGACGCTCGGCGCCTGGGGCCTCGGCTGGGAAGTCTGGTGCGACGGCATGGAAGTCTCGCAGTTCACTTATTTCCAGCAAGTCGGCGGGCAAGACTGTTCGCCCGTCTCCGGCGAGCTGACCTACGGGCTTGAGCGTCTCGCCATGTATATCCAGGGCGTCGACAATGGCTATGAACTGGACTTCAACGGCGCGACCGGCGAAGACCGCGTGACCTATGGCGACGTCTTCCATCAGGCGGAAGTCGAATATTCCGCGCATAATTTCGAGGCGGCTAACACGGAAATGCTGTTCCGCCATTTCGAGGATGCGGAGAAGGAATGCGCGGCGCTGCTTGACCGCGAACAGCCGCTGCCGCTGCCCGCTTACGACCAGGTCATCAAGGCCTCCCACAACTTCAATCTGCTGGATGCGCGCGGCGTGATCTCGGTCACCGAGCGTCAGGTCTATATCGGCCGCGTCCGTACGCTGGCCAAGGCCTGCGCCGAGGCATGGCTGAAGACGCCGGCCGGGGGCGCGGCATGAGCGAGCTGCTTCTCGAACTTTTCTCGGAAGAAATTCCCGCACGGATGCAGAAGCGCGCCGGCGAAGACCTTGTGCGTCTCGTCACCGATGCGCTGAAGCAGGCGGGCGTCGAGGGAAAGAACGCGCGCGCCTATACGACGCCGCGCCGTCTTGCGCTCGTCATTGACGATCTGCCGGAAAAGACGCCGGATGTGAAGGAAGAGCGCAAGGGCCCCAAGGTCGGCGCGCCCGAAAAGGCCATTGAAGGCTTCCTCCGCGCGGCGGGCTTGTCGTCCATCGACGAAGCGAGCGTGCAGGAAGACAAGAAGGGCGCCTTCTATGTCGCGGTGACGGAAAAGAAGGGCCGCGCGACGGCGGATGTTATTGCCGAGATCGTGCCCGCCACGATCCGCGCCTTCCCCTGGCCGAAGTCCATGCGCTGGGGCAGGGGCACGCTGCGCTGGGTGCGCCCGCTCCATTCGATTCTCTGCATTCTCGGCGGCGAAGTCGTTCCCTTCGAGGTTGACGGCATCAAGTCCGGCAATACCACGCGCGGCCATCGCTTCATGAGTGGCGACGCCTTCGCGGTGAAGGACTACACCGATTACGACATGAAGCTTTTCGAGGCGAAGGTCGTTCTCGATTCCGAGAAGCGCGCGAACTTCATCCATGAGGGCGCAAAGGCGCTGGCATCGGCGGAAGGGCTGACGCTCAAGGAAGATGACGCGCTGCTGCATGAGGTGGCCGGGCTCGTCGAATGGCCGGTGCCGCTGATGGGCGCCATCGACGACGAATTCATGTCCGTGCCGCAGGAAGTGCTGACCAGCACCATGCGCGCGAACCAGAAATATTTTGCTTGTCTCGACGCGAAGGGCAATCTCAGCAACCGCTTCATCGTGGTCGCGAACCTCGAAGCGGAAGACGGCGGCAAGGCCATTGTGAACGGCAATGAACGCGTGCTGCGCGCGCGCTTCGCCGACGCGCGCTTCCTCTGGGGTCAGGACAGAAAGCACACGCTGACGAGCCGTCTGCCGAAGCTGAAGGAAGTCGTGTTCCACGCGAAGCTCGGCACGGTGCATGACAAGGCGATGCGTATAGGCAAGCTTGCCGAGGCGCTTGCGCCCTTCGTGCCGGGCGCAGACGCGGAAAAGGCGCGCGTTGCGGGCGAACTGGCCAAGGCCGACCTCACCAGTCAGATGGTTTACGAGTTCCCGGAACTTCAGGGCCTCATGGGCGCCTATTACGCGCGGAACGACGGACTCGGCGACGAGATCGCGGATGCGATTGCCGAACATTATTCGCCTGTCGGACCGACCGACGCCGTGCCCTCGACGCCGCTCGGCAAGACCGTCGCGCTTGCCGACAAGATCGACACGCTGGTCGGATTCTTTGGTATCGGTGAGACGCCTACCGGTTCCAAAGACCCCTATGCATTGAGGCGTGCGGTGCTTGGGGTATTCCGTATCCTTCTGGAGGCGGGAATCCGGATGGATTTGGGCACAGCGCTCTATGACTTCGCGTTTCCCCCCCTTCTGCGCGATCATTGGCGTAATGCTCTGCCAAAGGACGAATTCGATCGGGTCGAGGACAAATATCAGGGCGACTGGAAAGAGGCCGTTTGGTACCAGGATGTCGAGAGCGCCGGGGGAAAAATGGTCTTTGAGAACTTCAAAGAGAAGGCGCTGAGAAAGGATGCCGACTTCTATTGGGATGTGGCGCTTTGCGGTCCTCTCGACGATTTTTTCTATGAACGTCTGAAAGTCTATCTACGTGACCGCGGCGCGCGGTATGATCTGATTGGCGCTTCGTTGAGCGGGGTAATGGATCCTGCCCTCATCGTGAAGCGCGTCGAGGCGCTTTCCGACTTCCTGTCGACGGAAGACGGCGCGAACCTGCTTTCCGGGTATAAGCGCGCGACCAATATCCTTCGTATCGAAGAGAAGAAGGACGGCGAAGGCGCGTTCAATGCCGCGCCGGACGAAAAGCTTTTCGTGGAACCGGAAGAAAAGGCGCTCGCTGCTGCCATCGAGACGGCCGCGAAGGACGCCAGGGCCGCGGTCGCCAAGGAAGACTTCGGTGCCGCCATGTCGGCGCTCGCGAAGCTCCGCGCGCCGGTCGATGCCTTTTTCGACAAGGTGACGGTGAATGCGGACGACGCAGATGTTCGCGCGAACCGGCTGAAACTTCTGGCGCAAATCCGCGCAGGCCTCCACGAGGTCGCCGATTTTTCCAAGGTCGAGGGATAACCCCGGCCGTTCTCCTGTTCGCCTCAACAAAGGCAAGTGCGATGGCTGAAAAGAAGTGGGTCTATTCCTTTGGTGACGGCAAGGCGGAAGGTGCGGCCGCGATGCGCGACCTTCTCGGCGGCAAAGGCGCGAACCTCGCCGAGATGTCGAATATCGGCCTGCCGGTGCCGCCGGGCTTTACGGTGACCACCGAAGTCTGCACCGCCTTCTATGCCAATGACCGCCAATACCCCGAAGGGCTGAAGGAACAGCTTGAGGCCGCGCTCACCCAGATCGGCAAGACCGTGGGCATGGCATTCGGCGACCCGGAAAACCCGCTGCTCGTTTCCGTGCGCTCCGGCGCGCGCGCTTCCATGCCCGGCATGATGGATACGGTGCTGAACCTCGGCCTCAATGACGAGACGACCGCTGGCCTTGCGAAACGCGCGGGCGACGAACGCTTCGCCTATGACAGCTATCGCCGCTTCATCCAGATGTATTCGGACGTGGTGCTCGGCGTCGATCACCACAATTTCGAAGAGCTGCTGGAGTATTTCAAGGAAGAGCAGGAATACGCGCTCGACACCGAACTTTCCGCCGATGACTGGAAGGAAATGATCGGGCGCTACAAGGAGCGCGTCGAGGAAGAACTGGGCAAGCCCTTCCCGCAGGATGTGAACGAGCAGATATGGGGCGCGATTGGCGCCGTCTTCGGCTCGTGGCGGAACCGCCGCGCGGAGACATATCGCCGCCTGCACAATATTCCCGAAAGCTGGGGGACGGCCGTCAATGTGCAGGCCATGGTCTTCGGCAATATGGGCGATACATCGGCGACGGGCGTTGCCTTCACGCGTAACCCCTCCACCGGCGAGAAAGCCTATTACGGCGAGTTCCTCGTGAATGCGCAGGGCGAGGACGTGGTGGCGGGCATTCGCACGCCGCAAAGCCTGACGAAGAAGGCGCGCATCGAAGGCAACGACAAGAAGCCCTCGATGGAAGAGGTGATGCCCGACGCATTCGCCGAACTCTCCGCGACCTTCGACCGGCTGGAGCGCCACTACACCGACATGCAGGATGTCGAGTTTACCGTGCAGGAAGGCAAGCTCTGGATGCTCCAGACGCGCGCCGGCAAACGCACGGCGAAGGCCGCGCTGAAAATCGCCGTCGACATGGTGGCGGAAGGGCTGATCTCCGAAGAGACCGCAATTGGCCGCGTCGATCCGGCATCGCTCGACCAGTTACTGCACCCGACACTCGACCCGGATGCCCCGCGCGACGTGATCGCGACGGGCCTGCCTGCCTCACCCGGCGCGGCGTCGGGCGAGATCGTCTTCAGCTCCGACGAAGCCGCCGCCATGCGCCAGGCGGGCAAGGATGTCGTGCTGGTGCGCGTCGAGACGAGCCCGGAAGACATCAACGGGATGCATTCCGCCGTCGCCATCCTGACGACGCGCGGCGGCATGACGAGCCATGCGGCGGTGGTTGCGCGCGGCATGGGCCGCCCTTGCGTCTCCGGCGCGGGCTCGATCCGCATCGACTACAAGACCGAGACGATGACGGTGGCGGGCGTTACGCTCTGCAAGGGCGACGTCATTACGGTGGATGGCTCTACCGGACAGGTTCTCAAGGGCCGCATTCCGACGCTTCAGCCGGAACTCTCCGGCGATTTCGCGCAATTGATGGAATGGGCCGACAGGCACCGCCGCATGGAAGTGCGCACCAATGCCGAAACGCCGCATGACGCGGAGACGGCGCGCAAGTTCGGCGCGGAAGGCATCGGCCTTTGCCGCACCGAACACATGTTCTTCGAGGAAGACCGCATCGTCACCGTGCGCCAGATGATCGTGGCGGGCGACGAGAAGGGCCGCCGCGCCGCGCTGACGAAAATCCTGCCGATGCAGCGCGACGATTTCCGCCAGCTCTTCGAGATCATGCACGGGCTGCCCGTGACGATCCGCCTGCTCGATCCGCCGTTGCACGAGTTCCTGCCGAAGGGCGTGGCGGAGATCGCCGATTTCGCGCAAGAGACCGGCATGGACGCGGAGAAGCTGCGCCGCCGCCTCACCGAGCTTGAGGAAACGAATCCGATGCTCGGGCATCGCGGTTGCCGCCTCGGCATTTCCTACCCGGAAATCTACGAGATGCAGGCGCGCGCGATCTTCGAGGGGGCGTTGCTCGCCGCGGAGAAGACGGGTGCGCCCGTGATCCCCGAAATCATGATCCCGCTTGTCGGCATGAAAACCGAACTCGACTTCCTTAAGGCGCGCATCGTTGCCGTCGCGGCGGAAATCGAGAAGGAAAAGGATACGAAGCTCGAATATATCGTCGGTACCATGATCGAATTGCCGCGCGCGGCACTTATGGCGCGCGAGATTGCGCAATCGGCGGAGTTCTTCTCCTTCGGCACGAACGACCTGACGCAGACGACTTTCGGCATCAGCCGCGACGACGCCGCGCACTTCATGAACGACTACATGGGCAAGAAGATATTGACGCAGGATCCCTTCGTTTCGCTCGATCGCGAAGGCGTGGGCGAGCTTGTGAAGATCGGTGCGGAGCGGGGCAGGGAAACGCGCCCCGATATCAAGCTCGGCATTTGCGGCGAGCATGGCGGCGATCCGGCCTCCATCGCCTTTTGCGAGGAAGTGGGCCTTACCTATGTCTCCTGCTCGCCCTATCGCGTGCCGATCGCACGTCTCGCAGCCGCACAATCGGCTCTCGCGGGTGCGAAAGACACCGGGACGGCGTGACTGTTTCGAGAATACTCCGTAGACAGATTGTCCTGTTTCGGGATTGATGTGTGTACGGAAGGTTAACAATTCAGGCGAAATTGAGTCTTCGGCGTTAATGCTTTGAGTCGATGTGAAATGCGCGGCTGTGCGCCATTTTAACACACTCACACAGCGTTAATTCGTGCTGTGTGCGATTTGTCGCAGCCAAATAGTCGTTATTCTTCAAGCACATAACTCAATCCGTCAACAATACGACAATTATGACGTTGTTGTGCCTGAACCCCGATGTTATCTCCCGGCCAGTGATTAACGAATGAAGATTGCCCGGGTGCCGATGCGGCATCGGGCTCTGGCACGTGCGGTGCTGTCCGTAGTTCACGAAAGGGCCTCAAAAAGGCCGGACAAAAACCCTCGACAGAAGGGATTGTCCCGAGAACTGCACAACAAAGCAGACGGGTTTAGAGAACGATGCGTAGATTGTTTCAATGGCTCGACCTGGGCCATCTTGTCGCCGGGGCTGCGCAGACGGGCGCGGCGCTCGTCTGCCTCGGTGTGGTGTCCGGCACGGTGCTGAGCGCCATGGCGACGCCGGACCCGGTCACCCCCGTCCGTAAATACACCCCCATGCTTGCCTATGCGCCCGCGCATGGCCGCGATCTCGCGGGCGCCTTCTCGGGCGACAGCTCCATTCTCGACAATGCCGTACAGACAGCGAGCATCCTCATGCCTGCGCCGGGTGTGCCGATGGACGTCGATACGCCGCTCGTTCGCGTCAAGGCGAGTGTGATGGAGAAGGAGCGCCGCTGCCTTGCGGCCGGCATCTATTTCGAGGCGCGCGGGGAAGCGAGCGAAGGGCAGATGGCCGTCGCGCGCGTGATCCTCAATCGCGTGGGCTCCAAGCACTATCCCGACAGCATTTGCGGCGTGGTCTATCAGGGCGCGTCTCGCAAGACCGGCTGCCAGTTCTCGTTCACCTGTGACAAGGGCCTGAGCAAGAAGCCGAGTGAACGCCGCGCCTGGGCAAAGGCGATGCGCACGGCGGAATATGTGACGCTGGGCCGGCTAGACGACACGAAGGTCGCGCCCGCCATGTTCTATCATGCCGATTACGTGCAGCCCTATTGGGCGGCGAGCATGGTGGAAGTGGCGAAGATCGGCCGCCACATCTTCTACAAGCCCGCGCGGAGCGAAGGCCGCTCGTAAGCGGCCCTCGCCTGACGCGACCGGTAAGGCTCAGCCCTTCGCCTTGGCCTGTTCTTCCATCGCCCTGAGCATCGGTGCGATGGGCCCTGTGGTCGCGATCTGCTCGCGCACCATTTCCGGCGCATTGCCTGCGGCTTTGTCGAGTTCCGCCAGTTCCGGCGGCACATACCAATGCAGCTTGTCGGAGCCATAGGCCTCCCAGACGACCTTTGCGACCTCCATCGGCGGGATCGAACGGAACATGCCCTCCTTTGGCGCATTGGCCGCCGCGCCTTCCGGCAGGATCGGCGTGTCGATGAGGCCGGGCAGGACGTCCGCCGCGCGCACGCCGATGAGCTTGAACTCGATGGAGAGCGCCTCCGTGAGGCCCTTCACCGCGTGCTTTGTCGCCGAATAGACGGCAATGCCCGGCATGCCATAGGTCGCCGAGGAGGACGAGGTTGTGAAACAGAGCGAGTTCTCGGTCGCCTTCAGCAGCGGCACCGCGGCATGGATGCCGTTCAGCACACCAATGAAATTCACCTGCACAACGCGCAGGTTTTCCGCGAAATCCATATCCGCGAAGAGGCCGCCCGCGCCGATGCCGGCATTGTTGTAGAGAATGTCCATCTTGCCGCCGGTCGCCTCGCCGAAGCTCGCAACCGCCGCGTCATAGGCGTCCTTGTCGGTGACATCGAGCTTGGCGACGATGCAGTTCTCCGCGCCAAGTTCCTTCTCGAGCGCGGCAAGCCCGGCGCCGTTCACGTCATAGCCGCCGACGAACCAGCCTTTTGAACGAAAGAGCCGCGCCGTTTCGAGCCCCATGCCCGAGGCCGCGCCTGTGATGAAGATGGACTGCCGTCCGTTCGCCTGTCCCATGATCGCCTCCCGTTTGTGTTTTGATTTTGTGGACCGTAGTCCAGTTATCGCAAACGGGGAAGCGCGAAGAGGTCAGGAGGCCGTCAGGCTATCGAAGTCGAGGCCGATATCGAGGCAGGGCGCGGAATGCGTGATCCAGCCGCAGGAGATGAGATCGACGCCTGACGCGGCGATGGCGGGCGCCGTCTTCGCGGTGATGCGGCCTGATGCTTCGGCAATCGCGCGACCGTCGATGCGGCGGACAGCCTCGGTGAGCGTCTCCGGGCTCATATTGTCGAGGAGCACGGCATCGACACCGGCCTTCAGTGCCTCGTCGAGCTGGTCGAGCGTATCGACCTCCACCTCGATCTTCACCATGTGGCCGCTTGCTTCCTTGGCTCGGGTAATGGCGGCGGCGATGCCGCCGGAAACGGCGATGTGGTTGTCCTTGATGAGAACGGCATCGTCGAGGCCGAAGCGATGGTTCATGCCGCCACCGGCGCGCACGGCATATTTCTCGAATATGCGCAGCCCCGGCGTTGTCTTGCGCGTACAGCAGACATGAGCCTGCGTGCCTTCGATCGCGCGCGCGATCTCGCGTGTCGAGGTCGCGATGCCGGACAGGTGCCCGAGGAAGTTCAGCGCCACGCGCTCGCCCGTGAGAATGCCGCGCGCGGGGCCTTCGATGGCGGCGATGGTCTCTCCCGGTTCGACATCCGAGCCATCGCCCTTGACGATGGCAACCTTGAGCGAGGGGTCCACGAGACGAAATGCCATGCGCGCACAATCGAGCCCGGCAACACGGCCGCTCTCGCGCGCATTGAGAAGCACACGGGCTTTTGCTTCGGCGGGCACCGTCGCCTGCGTGGTGATGTCACCAGCGCGGCCGAGATCTTCGGCGAGTGCAGCTCGCACGGCAGGCTCGATCATGAGCGAAGGGAGCGGCGACAGGATCATGCGCTGGCCTGTGTTTCTGTTGTTTGCGATGCAGGCAGGACACCGGTCGCCGCGTCCGCAATGCGGTTCGCTTCCTTCAGCGTGGTGAATGTGCGGTGCCGCCAGGGCGCGCGGGGCTCGGCAAAATCCGTGCGATAGTGGCCGCCACGGCTTTCCTCGCGCGCATAGGCGGAAGCGGCGATGAGCTTTGCCGTCGTCGCGATATTGCCAAAGAGGCTGGCCGGTCCCGCTGCGCGTTCGAGCCGCGCGATTTCGGTGAGCGCAAATGCAAGGCCCGCGCCTTCGCGCTCGACGCCGACATGCGTTGTCATGATCTGGCGGAGCTGATCCACGAAGGGTGTGTCGGGCGATGTGGCGGAGCCGATCAAGGGCGGCGCGATGTCCTGCGTCGCGCGGCCTTCCGGCACGGAGCCATCGACATCGGCAGCAATGCGCGCCCCGAAGACAATGGCTTCGAGCAGCGAATTACTTGCGAGCCGGTTCGCACCGTGCATGCCCGTCGAGGCGACTTCACCGCAGGCCCACAAGCCTTCCACCGTGCTGCGGCCACGCGCATCCACGTGAATGCCGCCCATGTGGTAGTGCGCGGCAGGCGCAACGGGAATGGGCTCGCGCGCCGGGTCGATGCCGAGCGAGCGGCAATTCTCGTAGACGGTCGGGAAGGCTTCGGCGAAACGTGTTCCCAGCGCCGGGCGCGCATCGAGAAAGGCCCCGCGCCCGCTTGCGATCTCGCGGAAGATTGCGCGGGCAACGATGTCGCGCGGGCCGAGTTCCGCGTCCTCATGGATCGCCGTCATGAAGCGCTGGCCTGCCTTGTTGACAAGGATCGCGCCTTCGCCGCGAAGCGCCTCGGTGACGAGGGGCGCGGGATCGCGCGCACCGGCAATGGCGGTCGGATGGAATTGCACGAATTCAGGGTCGGCGATCAGTGCGCCCGCGCGCGCCGCCATGGCCACGCCTTCGCCGCGCGCCTGGAGCGGATTGGTGGTGACGGCGAAAAGCTGGCCGACGCCGCCCGATGCGAGCACCACGGAACGTGCCTTGATGAGGAGGGGCTGCGGCGCGGTGACCGCATTGGCCGGCCGCGCAAAGACGCCTGCTGCGCGCCCGTTCTCGATGGCGAGTTCATAGGCCGAGAGCCCTTCCATCACGCGGATGGAGGGGCAGGCGCGCACGGCCGCGACAAGCGCCTGCATGATCGCCTTGCCCGCCTGGTCGCCTTTGACGTGAACGATGCGCCGGTGGCTATGCGCTGCCTCGCGGCCGACCGCGAGCTTGCCCTCGATATCACGGTCGAAGGGCACACCGAGCCTGAGCAGGTCTTCGATGCGGATAGCGGCTTCGCTTGCAATGGAGAGTGCGGCTTCCTCGTCGACCGTGCCCGCGCCCGCCGCAATCGTGTCGGCCGCATGGGACTGTGCCGTGTCGCCCGCTTCGATGGCGGCGGCAATCCCGCCTTGCGCCCAGGCGCTCGAGGCGCCGTCGCCGATAGGCGCGCCCGCAAGCACCGTCACGGGACGCGGGCTGAGCTTGAGCGCCGTGAAAAGGCCGGCAAGGCCCGCGCCGACGATCAGAACGTCGCCGGCATCGACGATGTTGCCTTGTGTCATGACAGCACCTTCCGAATGACCCCCCGAAGTAACGGGCGGCTCAGTTGCCGAGATTGATCATCCGTTCGACAGCCTGGCGTGCGCGCATGGCGACCGCCGGATCGACGGTCACTTCCTCGCGCATATAGACAAGGCTTTCGAGGATGTTCTTCAGCGAAATCCGCTTCATATGCGGGCAGAGGTTGCAGGGCCGCACGAATTCGACGTTCGGGTTTTCCACCGCCACATTGTCGCTCATGGAGCATTCCGTCACCATGACGACGCGCTTGGGCTGGTTTTCCTTCACCCAGTTGATCATGCCGGAAGTCGAGCCGGAGAAGTCCGCTTCCTCGACGACTTCGGGCGGGCATTCGGGATGCGCGATGATGACGATGTTCGGATCGTCCTTGCGGTACTGGCGCAGTTCCTCCGCCGTGAAGCGCTCATGCACTTCGCAATGGCCCTTCCAGGTGAGGATCGTCACATCCGTCTGCTTGGCGATGTTCTTCGCCAGGAACTCGTCCGGGATGCAGAGTACGCGGTCCGTGCCGAAGCTCTCGACGATCTGCAATGCGTTTGAAGATGTGCAGCAGATGTCGCTTTCCGCCTTCACCTCTGCCGACGTATTCACATAGGTCACGATCGGCACACCGGGATAGGTCTCACGCAGCAGACGCACATCCGCACCCGTGATGGAATCGGCGAGCGAGCAGCCCGCCTTCGCATCGGGAATGAGCACGGTCTTCTGCGGGTTCAGCAGCTTCGAGGTTTCGGCCATGAAGTGAACGCCGCACTGGACGATGACGTCGGCATCGACCTTCGCCGCTTCCTTGGCGAGCTGCAGGCTGTCGCCCGCAATGTCCGACACGCAGTGGAAGATTTCCGGCGTCTGGTAGTTATGCGCAAGCACGACCGCGCCGCGCTCTTTCTTGAGCGTGTTGATCGCGTGGATATAGGGCGCGAAGAAGGGCCACTCGACGGAAGGAATGACGTGTTTCACCTTCTCGTAGAGAGGCGCCATTTCCTTTGCCATGCCGGGCGTATATTCGAGCTCGGGCATGTCCATCTGTTTGAACTGACGCGCCGCGGGCTTTTCTGTGCCCGTCTTCCGCTGCATTTCACCTGCGAGGGCCATATCGACCTCCCTAGTCCGCCACCTTATATGCTCAAAGTGAGTATAAAGGGGCTATCAAAAACGCCGACACCCATCTTTACGCGATACTCACCGGGAAAGGGGGGCCGGGCTCAAATTCGAGCTTATGCTACGACTGAGCATTAGCCGCGTCAACGCACTTTATGTTGGTGGGATGACAATGAGATTCAAGACGAAATATACGGCTGATCTATTCGTATAACATACTGAAAACGCTCAGCTATTTGCCCGGCTGCGCGATGGGGCGAGCTTGAGGCCGGGCGCCGGGCGCTCATTCAGCACCTCTCGGCGGAAGCGGAACTGCTCTGCCGGGCGGCCGCCGGTGCGGGTGGACATACGGCCCGTGCGTTCCACCAGCCCTGCATTCTCGACGAGGCGGCGGAAGTTCTGTTTGTGAACATGGAGGCCGAGCAGCGCCTCCACTGTCTTTTGCAGTTCGTACAGCGTGAAGGCCGGCGGCATCAGCTCGAAGGCGACGGGACGATATTTGATCTTGGCGCGCAGCCGGCTCATCGCCGTGGCCAGAATGCGCCGATGATCGAACTGCATGGGCCGCCCGAGTTGCGGCGCCTTGCCCTGGAAGAGATGTTGCGCGTTCGGCCGTCCGTCGCGCGCCGCTTCGAGCAGCAGGCCCGCGCTGTAGAGAAGTTCGTAGCGCTCCAGCGCCTTCTCGTCGTCCCACGCGACACCATCGACGCCGAAACAAAGCCGCATCCGGTCGCGGCGCTTGCCTCGCGCGAGTTCCGGCGGTGACGCCTCCGACTGTTTGGCCACCCATTCGCGCAACAATGGCACGATCACCTGATCGATAATCGGCGGCTTTCCCTCGCGCCAGTCCTCCCACGGGAAGTGCTGATACCAGTCGCGCCAGGCAGCACCCTTCAATGTTTCGTCATGGCTGCGCGTCAGCGCGAGATAGCCGACGGAGACGACATGCTCGCCCGGCGCCTCGATTTCCAGCGAGTGACGCCCACGATCGCCGAACGTGTAGAGCTGTTCGACATAGCCGAGTTCGAGTTGCGTCTGCTCCTGCACCCAGGAACGCAGACCGATTTCGAGTGTGCGGTGTTCCAGCGGATTGAACGGACCGAAGGGCAGTGCGTCCCAGCCGCCGGTGCCGTCCGCCTCGTCATGCGGCACGACGAGGATTTTCGGCCCGTAATCGGAAACGGTGACGATAGCGGCATTGAGCCCGATGACGACGGCCTTGTCGGAGCGCATCGCCGCTTCGGCGGCGGACTGGACGGAGGGCTTTGCGGGGGCCTTTTCCATGCAGCCTCAGTCGTGGCCGGGGCGAAGGGGGATCGCGAAGAGTTCGCCTTCCCAGCAGGCGCGTCCCGGCCCGAGTGCCTCGATTGCGGCCGACATGCGACCGTCGCGTTTCAGCAATTGATCCGCATGGCGCACCATCAGCCGGTTCGGATGAGCGTGGGCGCCGCGCGCGCGCACGAGCTTTGCGAAGTCGTCTTCAGGGTGGCCTTCATTGAGCGCACAAAGCGTGATGAAGGCGGCTGCCGTCGAGCGGCTGATCCCCGCCCAGCAATGAACCAGCAGCGGGCTTTCCTGGTCCCAGCCCTGAACGAACTCAATGAGTTCCGCCACATGTCCCGCACCTGGTGGCACCAGATCGTCTATCTCCTCGGAGATATCGTTCACCGAAAGGCGCAGATGCTGCGTGGGGATAACGCCCTGCGGCGTGTCGATCATCGTTTCGGGGTCGAGCAGGCTCACGAGATGCGAGGGCCTGACATCCCTTATCGCATCTTCGACGGCGCTCAGAGGGCTCACATAAATCATCATTCGCTCGGGGATTGCGGTGCCGGTCTCGCGGACTCGCATGACGCGCCCGCATCGGAATCGACTATACGATTCTAATAACACAAATTTGTGCAAACCCGGGCGTAAATCGAGAGGAAACCGCTACTTATCGGCGTTCCGGCTATCGGTAAGCTCCCGGAAACGGGCCAGAAACCGGGCCTGCGCCTTCGTCGTCGGCAAGGGCTCGATCACGATCGGCGTGAGCCCGCGGGGTCGCCCGAAAAACTCGGCCGCTTCCTCGTCGGAGAAGCCCGCAATCTGCGTCGCCTCGAAAAAGGCCGAGGCATGGTCTGCCCGTTTGATCAGCGTTTCGACCGCCTGCGGCAGCTCGTCCGGCAGTCCGAAACGGCGATGGATCGCCACTTCGAGACGATGTTCGAAGGCCTTGTAGTTGATCCCGAGCGCCGCCTTGAACGGGCTGATCATGTCGCCGATCACATATTCCGGCGCATCGTGCAGCAGGGCCGCGAGCCGCCATTTGGTGGGCCAGCCGGGCCGGAAGCGCGCACAGATATCGTCCACCAGCACACAATGCTCGGCGACCGTGAAGGCGTGGTCGCCATGCGTCTGCCCGTTCCAGCGGGCAACGCGCGCCAGCCCATGCGCAATGTCGTCGATCTCCACGTCGAGAGGCGAGGGGTCGAGCAGGTCGAGCCTGCGCCCGCTCAGCATGCGCTGCCAGGCGCGGGGTTGTGTCTGGGGCTTCCGGGCCGCCGATTTGCGTTTGGGCGTGGTCATGGAAGCCGGAACTTAAGGGGCATCGAGGTTGCTGTCGATCAAGGAGAATGAACCGCCTGCGCGGAACTGTCCAATTGCAGCGAAACGGCGGCTTTGTCCATGATGCGCATGGGGATAAGCTCTGCTGCAGCCCGGCGCGGAAAATACCCGCAATAAGACTGAACAGGCAAGATCAGCAATATGGCCGTCGACCCCATACCCTCCGAACTCCTCTATCGCGCCTGCGATACGAGCCAGTTCGAATTCGCCACGACAGCCGAACTCGACGACCACACAGGCCTCGTCGGACAAGAGCGTGTGCTTGATGCGCTGCGCTTCGGCACGGCCATTCGCCGTCAGGGCTACAACATCTTCGTGCTCGGCCCGGACGGGGCGGGCAAGCACGAGGCTGTGCTGCGCTTTCTCGCTGGCGCCGCGAAGAAGGAACGCGCCCCCTCCGACTGGGCCTATGTGAACAACTTCACCACGCCACACAAACCCGTCGCGCTCGAACTCGGTGCGGGAACGGGCCGCCTGATGAAGGACGGCATGGACCGGCTGATCGAGGATCTGAAGGTCACGATCCCCTCGATCCTCGAAAGTGAGGAATATCAGAACCGCCGCCAGTCCATCGACGAGGAATATCAGGAGCGGCAGGAACAGGCTTTCGAGGAGTTGCGCGGCAAGGCGGAGGCGCAGGAAATCGCGCTGCTGCGTACGCCCGCGGGCTTCGCGCTCGCGCCCGTACATGACGGCAATGTCCTGAAGCCCGAAGAATTCAACAAGCTGCCGGAGGAAGACCGCAAGCGCATCGAGGCGACGATCCAGTCTCTCCAGAAGGAACTTGCCGAAACGCTTGAGCGCCTGCCTGGCTGGGAAAAGGAACATCGTCAGCATATCGGTGAGCTGAACAAGGAAGTCGCCGAGCGTGCCGTTACACAATCGATGTGCGATCTGCGTTCCCATTTCGAGGGACTGCCCGCGGTCACCAGCTGGCTGGACGATGTAACGCAAGACCTTGTCGCGAATATCGGCATGTTCGCGAGCGGTGGCGGCGAAGGAGAGAACGACGAGCAGCAGCGCGTCATGGCCGCCATGCAGGCCATGATGCAGGGGCGGGGCGGCGGCTTCGCACAGAGCGATCCCTTCCGCCGCTATGAAGTGAACGTGATCGTCGACAACTCGGCCGATGCCCGCAAGGGCGGCGCCGCGACCTCGCGCGCGCAGGACATCGCCGATGCGGGCGGCTATATCGGCGGCGGCGCACCGATCCTCTATGAGGATCATCCCACAATGGCGAACCTGCTCGGGCGCGTCGAACACATGCCGCAGATGGGCGCGCTCGTCACCGACTTCATGCTCATCAAGCCGGGCTCGCTGCACCGTGCCAATGGCGGCTATCTGCTGATCGACGCATTGAAACTTCTGCGCGAGCCGCTCGCCTGGGATGCGTTGAAGCGTGCCATTCGCCGCCGCAAGCTCGTGATCGAAAGCGCGGGCGAATATATGAGCCTCGTCAGCACGGTCTCGCTGGAACCCGATCCCATTCCCCTCGACGTGAAGGTGATCCTGCTCGGCGACCGCTACCTCTATTACATGCTGAGCAATCTCGACCCGGATTTCGGCGAACTCTTCAAGGTTGCCGCCGACTTCGAAGACGAGATCGACCGCGAGACCGAGAACGACATCTTCTATGCGCGTCTTCTCGCCAGCACCTGCCGCGAGGAGAACCTGCTGCCCCTCGACCGCTCCGGCGTCGGCCGCATCATCGAACGCTCTTCGCGTCAGGCGGAAGATGCCGAAAAGCTCTCGATGGTCATGCGCCCCATCGTCGACCTCATGTGCGAGGCGGACCACATCGCGCGGAGCGGCGGCGCAGCGGCAATTGCCGCCGGCCATGTGGACGAGGCCGTCGAGGCGCAGATCGCCCGTGCCGACCGCCTGCGCGAGCGCAGCCTCGAAATGATCACGCGCGACATCGTGATGATCGATACGGAGGGCGAGCGCATCGGTCAGGTGAACGGTCTTTCCGTTCTGTCCATGGGCAGCATCACCTTCGGTCGCCCGAGCCGCATCACGGCGCGTGTGCGCATGGGGCTGGGTTCCGCCCGCGTCATCGACATCGAGCGCGAGGTGGCGCTTGGCGGCCCGATCCACACCAAGGGCGTGCTCATTCTTTCCGGTTATGTCTCGGGCCAGTTTCTGCCCGAGATCCCGCTCTCGATGAGCGCGAGCATTGTTTTCGAGCAGTCCTATGGCGGCGTCGACGGCGACAGCGCGTCCTCCGCCGAACTCTATGCGCTCATTTCCGCGCTTGCCGAAGCGCCGATAACACAAGGTCTCGCCGTTACGGGCTCGGTAAACCAGCTCGGCGAGGTGCAGGCCATCGGCGGCGTCAACGACAAGATCGAAGGTTTTTTCGACATCTGCATGCGCCGTGGCCTCACCGGCGATCAGGGCGTGCTCATTCCTGCATCGAACGTGAAGCATCTGATGCTCCGGCAGGATGTCGTCGATGCGGTGGATCGCGGCGTGTTCGCAATTTATCCTGTGGAGCATGTGGAGGAGGGCGTGGAACTTCTCATGGGCGCCCCCGCCGGTGCGCGTGGGGCGGACGGTCACTTCCCGGCAGGGTCGATTTTCGCCCGGGCGGAAGAACGTCTCGCCGCCTTCGCCGACAACCAGCGCCGTTTTGCCCAGCGTTCGGACGAAAGCGCCAGCAGCAAGAGGGGCTCATGATGGCAAGCCCCGCGAACAGGACGCAGCGCAGGGGGCCGGACGGGCAGGAAGGCGATGGCGCCGTGCCGCGCATCGTGATCGGCCTCGACACCTCCTTCGTCGCTCGCGAAACGCTGGTCCTTGCCGCGCGGCTTGCTGCCTCCGCAGATGCGCGCCTGAAGGGCGTGTTCGTGGAGGACGATAATCTGGTCGCGCTGGCGAGCCTTCCTTTCGCCCGCGAGATTTCCTTTTCCGGCGATGTGCGCGCGCTCGATCCCGAGCGCATGCTCCGTGCCATGAAGGCGCAGGCCGAAAGCGCGCGGCGCATGCTTGCGCGCATTGCGGGCGAAGCGCATGTGGACTGGAGCTTCGATGTGCGTCGCGGCCGTCCGCTTTCCTCGCTTGCGGCAAGTGCCTCCTCGGGCGATACGCTTGTTATCCGTGCGCCCGGCGAATCCGTGCGCGAGGTCGGCCGTACCGTTCGCGCCGCGACGAGCGAGGCACGGGCCGATGTTCTTCTTGTATCGGGCAGCGCCGGGCTTCGCGGTGCGCTGCCCTTGCGCGCCTCGCCGCCCCTTCGCCCGGCCTTTCAGCCCGTGCTGCCCGGCCGTCCCGTTGGCGTGGTCGATGACGGATCGAGCGCAGGCGAAAGTTGCAGCGCCTTCGCCGAAACGCTTGCCTCCCGCATTGGCGCCAGCTTCCTTCGCCTCCCCGCAAAGGGAAAAACGCCTGCCGATGTCGCGGCCGCTGCGCGTCACGGGGGTGTCGGACTGCTTGTGATAAATGCAAACTGGCTTGGCGGCGATGAAGATGCGGCGCGCCTTTCGGCTGCCGCAGGCTGCCCTGTTCTGCTGCTCGGCAAAGAGCGCGGTTCTCTCTTCGCGCCGGCGCCAGGCACTGAAGACAACAACAAAGGAGACTGACCATGTCCGTCCGCAAAATTCTCGTTCCTCTGGCAGGAAGGGCGGAGGATGTCGAAGTGCTTACGACCGCACTCTCCGTCTCTCGCGCGTTCGAGGCACAGCTTGTCGTCCTTTTCGCCCGGGCCGACCCGACGGAAGCCCTGCCTTATCTCGGCGACGGCGTGTCCGGGCAGGTGATCGAGGATCTGATGCAGGCGGCCCGCGAAGGCGCCGATCAGGCGTCCGGCCGTGTGAAATCGGCCCTCGCGAAGATTGCCGGGGATGCGGGCGTTCCCCTCGCGGAGAAGGGCGGCGAGGTGAAACTTCCCTCGGTTCGCTTCCTCGATGTCACGGGCAGGCGCGATGAAGTCGTCGCCTCGCATAGCCGCCTTTCGGACCTGATCGTCTTTGGCGAAGGAACGAGCGGCGTCGCGGGCGGCACCGCGCTTGAAGCGGCAATGATGAGCGCGGGCCGTCCCGTGCTGATCGCCCCGCAGAAATCCTGGAACCCCGTTGGCGGATCGGTCTGCATCGGCTGGGATGAAAGCGCGGAGGCTGCCCATGCCGTCACCGCGGCTATTCCCTTCCTCGAAAAGGCGAAGAAGGTCACGATCCTCTGCATCGGCGGCAAGGAGCTCGATCCGGGCCCCGGTTCGACCCTTGCTGATTATCTGGAGCTTCACGGCGTCGTGGCCGATGTGCATCTTGTCGATGCGGCGGGCCGCGCGGCGGGCGAGGTTCTCCTGGAACAGGCAGAGGCGGCGAAGACCGATCTGCTGGTCATGGGCGGCTACAGCCACAGCCGCCTGCGCGAATTCATCATCGGCGGCGCGACTCAGCATATCCGCTCCCACGCCACGATCCCCGTGCTTATGGCGCATTGAACCGGGCGCACTGAACCCGGCGCTCTGAAGACACACCGAATTAAAAAGAGAACGGAAGACCGAATGACCCTCTATCACGTCCATATGAGTCTCGCCCGCAACGAAGACTATCCGAACGGTTCGCCCGCGCATGGCTACGATCTCATCGTCCCGCTTGATGGCGACATGATGCTCGACCCGGAAGGATGGAAAGCCCATTCGAAGGAATGCACCGTGCGCCGTTTCTGGGAAGGCGAGCCCGACCAGAAGGGTCTTTTGCGCCATATTGGCCGCGGCTGGTCGATCGATTACGACGTATCGACGCCGGAGGCAGACGAGCCCTTTTTCAAGCTCGACCGCCACGAGTTCAAGCTGGGTGAATATCTCTCGGTGCTGGAACAGGATGGCGAGATGCAGACATTCCGCATCGTCACCATCGAGCCGCTGAAGAAATGATGCGAATTGAGAAAGCGCGTCGTCAGGCGCGCTTTCTCACCAGCACATTGCCTGCGGAATAGCCCGCGCCGAAGCTGCAGATAAGCCCGAGATCGCCTTCCTTCATGTCTTCGCTGAACTGGCTGAAGGCAATGATGGAGCCTGCCGAACTCGTATTCGCATATTCCTGAAGGATGTTCGGCTGCTCGCTGCGTTCCGGGTCGCGGCCCAGAACCTTGCGGCCGATGAAGTCGTTCATGCTCTTGTTCGCCTGATGCAGCCACATGCGCTTCAGGTCTTTCGGGTCGAGCCCCTCATCGGCCATATGGTCGAGAATGAGCTGCGACACCATCGGCACGACTTCCTTGAAGACCTTGCGGCCCTCCTGCACGAAGAGCTTGTCCTTCGCGCCGATCCCTTCCGGCGTTGCGCGGTTGAGGAAACCGAAATTGTTGCGGATGTTGTTCGAGAATTTCGTCATCAGCCGCGTACCGAGAATTTCCCACGCGCCCTTCGCCGTGCAGGTTTCCTCGCGTTCGAGGATGATCGCCGTGCATACATCGCCGAAAATGAAATGGCTGTCGCGGTCGCGGAAGTTGAGATGTCCCGAGCAGATTTCCGGGTCGACGATCAGCACGCAATCGACCGAGCCCGAGCGCAGCATGTCATAGGCGGTCTGGATGCCGAAAGTGGCCGACGAGCAGGCGACGTTCATGTCGAAACCAAAGCCTTCGATGCCGAGCAGATCCTGCACTTCGACGGCAATGGCAGGGTAGGGGCGTTCGAGGTTCGAACAGGCCACAAGCACCGCATCGATATCCGCGGGGGTCTTGTTCGCGCGCTTCATCGCCTTGTGGGCGGCGTCCACCGCCATCTCGGCCAGGATCGATGGCTCGTCGTTCGAACGCTGGCGAAGCCTCGGTGCCATGATATCGGGGTCGACGATGCCCGACTTGTCCATCACATAGCGTGACTCGATACCTGAGGCCTTGACGATGAATTCGACATTCGATTCCGCGAGAGCCTCCATTTCGCCGCGCTCGATGGCGGCGGCGTTTTCCTCATTATGCTTGCGCACATAGGTGTTGAAGGTCTCGACGAGTTCCGCGTTACTGACGGAGTTGGGCGGCGTGAAAACGCCCGTCCCGCTGATGACGACTTTGGTCACTGTTCACCTGATTCTGATCTTGCTGCCGGCGCGCATCCCGGAATGTGGAGTTTTCTTGTGCCCGAAATGCGCTATGCGGCTCCCCTTGCCGCCCGGATAAAATAGAACAGCCGTCCCGGCGATGCTACTGCCGAGGAAACAGAAACAGCTACGAAGGAAGGAGCCACGATGCCGGTGATGGATTTTCCCTCCATGCCGCTGGAGGGAGAGGCGCTGAGGACCCTGACGCTTGGGGATATGGCGGCTCTGGCGCTGGCTCTTCCGGCAGCGGGGCTTGAAAATGCCGCCTCGCCCTTGCGTAAACCAGCGCTTTCAACGCTTGCAGCCGATGGCGCTCCTGCCATGCGTACGGTGATCCTGCGGGCATTGGAGCGCGAGGCGCGCCGCTTTTCCTTTTTCACCGATGCCCGCTCGCACAAGGTGGCCGAGATCGCCGCGGACCCGCGCGCTTCCCTGCTTTTCTACGATCCGGCCTGCGATATTCAGGCTCGTTTTTCTGGAAAGGCCGCGATTCACCGCCAGGGCTCCCTCGCCGATGCGGCATGGGCAAGCGCCGCGCCGCCAAGCCGCCGCGCTTATCTCGCCGAGGCCGCGCCCGGCGCGCTTTCATCCGGCCCGGTATCGGGCCTGCCGCAGGATGTGGAAGGAATTATTCCGCCGCTCGAAAGGCTGGAGGAAGGGCGCAGGCATTTTGCGCTCCTTGAATTCATCTTCGAGGAGGCGGATATCCTTGTCTTGAGCCGCTCCGGCCACCGCCGCGCGCGCATCCGCTTTTCGGCGGACGCGGCGCGTGGGGAATGGCTCTATCCCTGACGGGATATCAGATCATCGAGGCCGTACGGCTGGAGCTGTTGCCGGAAGCCGGGGAGCTGTCGTCGCTCTTCTTGCTCTCGTCCTTGCTGCTCGACGACGCGAGGCGCGGCTTGTCGGAGGCACCTTCGGCACCTTCGGCGCGGATTTCGCCGCTGACCTGGCCGCCTTGTTCCACCTTGAGCTCGCCATAATGCACGGTGCCCGTCACACGGCCCGACGAATTGATTGTCAGACACTTCTTCACGGTCAGCGTGCCGTCGAACTTGCCGTTGATTTCCGCCGCATCGACGGTCGCTTCGCCGCGAACCTCGCCGGTTTCGGAAATCGTCAGTGTACCGCTCTCGATCGTCGCCTGCACATCGCCTTCGATCACAAGCGAGTCACACGACTGGATCTTGCCTTCGAGCTTGAGCCCGCGCCCCACATGCAGGTTCGCCGCAGTGGGCGTCGACGAGGTGGAGGAACTGGCAGTCGATTGAAGAGTGCGCACGGTCGGCTTCCTTGCTTGGTAGGATGGTGTGATGGAACGCGCGGCGTTGTCGGTGTCGCGTTCACGGTCTTCCGGGTAGGTGTCGGGCGGTGTCTGTTTCGGATCAACGCTCGCAGTTTGTGCGCCGGGAGAACCCGGCGATGGCGTTGGATCGGTATCGGAAACACCCTTGGGGCGCTTGAACATTTTTGGAATCCCCTCCGCTGGCTGGAACGGAAGCAAAGCTAAGGGCGCAACGTGGCCCGCATGTGCCGACAATGTGGCGGAACATTGATGGCGTGCGAACAGAAGCGCATAACGCCGCTTAATTATTTGTTTTGATTTCGCGCCAATGCGGAGCAAGTCTTGTGGCGCGGGCAGGTCACAAGATGATCGTTGACGATGCCGACGGCTTGCGCGAACGCATAGACAATCGTCGGTCCGCAAAATTTGAAGCCGCGCTTCTTCAATTCCTTCGACATTGAAACGCTCATCGGCGTTTCGGCAGGCACCTGGGAAATGCTCTTCCATTTGTTCTGTTGAGGCACACCATCGGTGAAGCTCCACAGAAAATCCGAGAAGCCTTCATCCTTCTCCCTCATGTCGAGCCAGGCGCGTGCATTGCCGATGGTCGCTTCGATCTTGCCGCGATGGCGGATGATCCCGGCATTTTCCAGCAGTTTCTCGACCTTCGCGGGCTTGTAGCGCGCGATGATGTCAGGTCCGAACCCGTCGAATGCTTCGCGGAAGCTCTCGCGCTTGCGCAGGATCGTGATCCATGAGAGCCCGGCCTGAAAACCGTCAAGGATCAGCTTCTCGAAGAGCGCCCGGTCGTCATATTCCGGCACACCCCATTCCTCGTCGTGATAGGCGACATAAAGCGGGTCGTCGCCCGGCCAGGGGCAGCGCCCCGCCTCACTCGCCTTCGGTATCGCCATTATCGTCTCCCTCTGCCGCGAGGGCCGGCAGCCATACGGGGATTTCCGGGCGGATTTCTGCGGTTTCCGCTTCCAGCACCGAGGCGCGCACGAGATCGAGCCGAATGAGCGCCAGCGCGCGTTCCGTCTCGGCATCGGTGGATAGAAGGGTGCCGACTTCGCGCGCGCCGCCCTTGATGGGGGTGCCGGGCGCGGGCATGTCACCTTCCACATGCACTGGCAGCAGCCGTTTGCGTACACTGCCGCGCCGCTTCGTGCGCGAGGTCACTTCCTGGCCGATATAGCAGCCCTTGTGGAAGTCGATGCCGTTAAGTTCGTCGAAATTCACCTCAAGGGGAAAGGTCCGGTCCGGTTCGAAATCTTTTGCGGCATCGCCGATTCCAAGCCCGATTCTCAGCCGGTGCCAGGCATCCTCGCTCGCGGCCTTGGCCCCGGCGGCCTTGATCGCGCTGTCAATCTCGCCCTTTGGCAGGATCGCGCGCCGCCCCATCCCGGGCAGCCGCGGGTCTGCGAAGCCCGGCCCCTCCGCCATCGGGCTCGCATCCTCATGCCAGAACGCCACGACGCCCAACGCCTCGCTCCGATCCTCGATCGTCACCTTGGCGCGCAGCTTGTACATGCCGAGCCGCTTTGCGAGGTCGCCCGCCCGTGCGCCGTCGCAGTCGAGGAGCAGTGCGCCCCCGCCGCCGGGCTCTTCCACGATGAAGAAGTCGAACAGGAATTTGCCTTGCGGTGTCAGCAGGGCGGAATAGACGGCCTCTGCCGGTCCGGCTTTTTCCACATTATTGGTGACGAGATTCTGCAGAAAGCTGCGTGCTTCCTCGCCTGCGATCCTGAGAACGCCGCGCCCGCTCAAGGGCGAAGCCAGAGCCTCCGTAGGAAGTGCCCCTGACATAAGTAGTGCCTCGTTTTGTTCCGGCCTCCAGATTTAGGGCCGGTCGCCTCACGCTGCAAGGAAGCTACAGAAGTCTGCCGAACTTGGCACGTCCTCTCATGCCCCCTATAACCCGCCTGTAACCGGAAACTGCGGAGGCGCCGCCGCCGCGTCCGAATCTCAGGCCGTTCGCGGACCCGTAAATGCGAATTCTCTTCATTGCGTCCAACCGTATCGGCGATGCCGTCCTCTCGACTGGCGTGCTCGGCGGCCTGATGGACCGCTACCCGCAGGCCGAATTCTGGGTCGCCTGCGGGCCGCTGGCCGTCCCCGTCTTCGCTCACGCGCCCCGCGTCACACGCATCATCGAGATGCGCAAGGCAAAGCGCATCGGCCATTGGCGCAAGCTTCTGAAGGCCACCATGTTCCGCCGTTTCGACATCGTGGTCGATCTGCGCGGCTCCGCGACAGCCTGGCTTTTGTGGACCTTCGACCGCCGGATTCTCAAGCCCGAGCACACGCTTCACCGTGTCGAACACAATGCGAAGGCCGTGGGGCTGGCCCCTGTGCCGTCCCCGCGCCTCTGGCCGGGCGCGGAAATGGCGGAAAAGGCCCGGCAGACAATTCCCGATGGGGTGAGCGTACTTGCGATCGGGCCGACAGCCGCCTGGCCCTACAAGATGTGGCCGGTGGACCGTTTCGCCGAACTCGCCCGCCGTCTTCTCGGTCCCGGCGGTCCGATGGAAGGTGCGCATCTGCTTGTCACGGGTGGCCCCGGCGAGGACGAGGCCTGCCGCCCGGTCCTCGAAGCCGTGCCGCCGGAGCGCCGCATCGATCTCGTCGGCGCGGGCATTGATGAAGTGGGCGCCTGTTTCGCGCGTGTCCGCCTCTATATCGGCAATGATTCCGGCTTGATGCATCTTGCCGCCGCCGCCGGTGCGCCTACCATTGGTCTTTTCGGGCCGACGGCGGATGCGATCTACGCGCCCTGGGGACCGAAAGCCGTTACTGTGCGTGTGCCGCGTTCGCTGGAGCAAATCAGGGCCGAGGAAGGCGAGGATTTCCTGTTGAGCGGCCGCAATTTCATGGAAGACCTCGCCGTCGGCACCGTTTACGACGCAGCCGCCGGCCTGCTGGCGAAAACCGCGCCGAACGGCCAGAATGCCGGTCACAATGGATCATCCCGGTCCGACAAAGGATAAGCCCCGTGAGCGTTACCTACGATCTCATCTTCCGCCGAGGCACCGTCGTCAATCATGACGGGATCGGCGAAACCGATATCGCGGTGAAGGACGGTCGTATCGCCGCCATCGGCGATCTCTCGCGCGCCGATGCCGCCGAGATTGTCGATGTGAAGGGGCTGCATGTCCTGCCCGGTGTGACCGATAGCCAGGTCCACATGCGCGAGCCTGGCAACGAACACAAGGAAGACCTCGAAGCGGGCGGCCGCGCCGCTGCGCTTGGCGGCGTCACCTCCGTTTTCGAAATGCCGAACACCGCCCCGCCGACAACAGACCCCGACGCCATCACCGACAAGGTCAATCGCGCGCGTCACCGCATGTATTGCGACTTTGCCTTTTATGGCGGAGCGACGACGCAGAACGTCGATATCCTGCCCGAGATCGAGCGCACGCCCGGTTGCTGCGGCATCAAGGTTTTCATGGGGTCGTCCACCGGCACATTGCTCGTGGAAAAGGACGAAGACGTGCTGCGCGTGTTGCGCGCGATCAACCGTCGCGCTGCCTTCCACTCGGAAGACGAGTTCCGCATGCGTGAGCGTCGCGAGCTGGCGCTGCTTGGCAAGGTCGAGACGCATCCTGTCTGGCGCGACGCGGAAGCCGCCGTCATTTGCACCAAGCGTGTCCTGCGTCTCGCGCGCGAGGCGGGCAAGCGCATCCATGTGCTGCACATCTCGACGGCAGACGAAATGCCAATCCTTGCGCAGAACAAGGATATCGCAACCGTGGAAACAACGCCGCAACATCTCACGCTCGCCGCGCCCGAATGCTACGAGAAGCTCGGCACCTATGCGCAGATGAACCCGCCCATTCGTGGGGTGGAGCATCGCGACGGCATCTGGGCAGGTCTCGCCGCGGGCATCGTCGACGTCATCGGCTCCGATCATGCCCCGCACACGGCGGAGGAAAAGGCGCAGCCCTATCCGAAGTCGCCTTCCGGTATGCCCGGCGTGCAGACGCTCGTTCCCGTCATGCTGAACCATGTGAACGAAGGCCGCCTCACGCTGCAGCGTTTCGTGGACCTGACGTCCGCGGGCCCGCAGCGCATTTTTGGCATGTCGCGCAAGGGCCGCATCGCGGTCGGCTATGACGCGGACCTCACGATTGTGGATATGAGCGCAACACGCACCATCGAGAACAAGTGGATCGCCTCGAAATGCGGCTGGACGCCTTATGACGGCATGCAGGTGAAGGGCTGGCCGGTGGGCACTGTCGTGCGCGGCCATCGCGCCATGTGGGAAGACGAACTTGCGGCGCAGGCGACGGGTGAGCCCATCACCTTCGTCGAGGCCCTGCCACGTCACTAACAACCGGGACGAAACAAACAAGAATAGGTCACGCCCGACCCTCCCTTGGAATTAAGGCGGCGGGCCATCCACGTCTTGGCATCACGGCAAGAAAATACGCCGTGAACGAGCCGCCGGAAGGGGGTCAGGGCGACGTGGTGGAGGGCTCTCTCAACCCCCTCTAATGCAGCATCTCTGAAAAATCCGCCCGCACGAACTCGCTCGGATGGATCACCCGGCGTGTGCCCACGCGCACCGAGTAAATCGGTCCGTCGAGCTCGCGTCCCCAGAAATCCAGAAATTTGGACAGCGCCGGATATTTCGGCTCCAGGTCGTAGTCCTGCCAGATATAGCTTTGCAGGAGCTTTGGATGGTCGGGCATCCGGTAGAGAATTTCGGCTGTCACCAGCCGGTAGCCTTCGATGAGCTTCTTCAGTTCCGAAACCTGTCTCACGCTTGAACCTCCAGATCGCTTGAATCCAGACGGCAACGCCGCAAATCGCCGTAAATCGCCGAAAATCAAAAGAGCCTCGTAACAAGTGAATCCTAGTCGTGAAAATTTCACGCGTCGAGATTGACAAACATGCGAATGCTGCGATTCGTTCAATGAAATCAATGAACTAGCACTCGCCAGGCCAGGTGAGTGCCAGAGCGCCGAGGCCCGCGGCTCCCGCTGCTTGACCCAGCGGCTGATTTGGGCTCGTTTGTCGCCAACAGACATTCAAAAAGCCGCCTCAAGGCGCCAAAAACCGAAGTCAGGACAGGAAATGACAGGGACATTCCGCGCCATCCGCGTATCGAAGGGCGACAAGGCCCCGCAGGTCGAATTCGCAGACCTCACCGAAGCCGATCTCATGGAGGGCGATGTTACCGTCGCCGTCGATTATTCGACGGTGAACTACAAGGACGGCCTCGCGATTACCGGCGCTGCGCCGATCATCCGCAACTGGCCGCTCATTCCGGGCATCGACTTTTCGGGCAAGGTCGAGAAATCCGATAATCCAAATTTCAAGCCGGGTGACCGCGTTGTGCTGAATGGCTGGGGTGTCGGCGAGGGCCATAATGGCGGCTATGCGCAGAAGGCGCGCGTGAAGGGCGACTGGCTGGTGAAGCTGCCGGATGCGATTTCCAATGAACAGGCAATGGCCATCGGCACGGCGGGCTATACCTCGATGCTCTCCGTCCTCGGCCTTGAAAAGAATGGCGTGAAGCCGGGCTCCGATGTGCTGGTCACGGGCGCGGCGGGCGGCGTCGGCTCCGTCGCTGTCGCCATTCTCGCGAAGCTCGGCTATCGCGTCATCGCCTCCACAGGCCGCGCCTCCGAAGCGGATTATCTCAAAGGCCTCGGTGCTGCCGAGATCATCGACCGCAACGAATTGTCCGAACCCGGCAAGCCGCTCGGCAAGGAACGCTGGGCGGGCGCCGTCGATTGCGTCGGTAGCCACACGCTCGCCAACGTCCTCGCCTCGACGAAATATGGCGGCGCGGTTACCGCTTGCGGCCTCGCGCAGGGTATGGACCTGCCGGCCTCCGTCGCGCCATTCATTCTGCGCGGCATCACGCTCGCGGGCATCGATAGCGTCATGGCGCCGAAGGAAAAGCGCGAGGAAGCATGGGCTCGTCTCGCCACTGATCTCGACATGAAGAAGCTCGAAGCGATGAGCTTCCGCGCGAAGCTCGACGATGTGCCAAAGCTTGCAGGCGAAATTCTGCAAGGCAAGGTGCGCGGCCGCGCCATCGTCGATGTGAACGCGTGACGGGGGTGACGAACGTGGACCTGAATGTGCCTCCTTATCGCGATCCGCGCTATGTGGAACGCAAGCTAGAGGTCGAGCGCCGCGCGGATGGTTCCATCGTCCTGCGCAATCCGCATCCGCTGCGCGCCGTACCCTCGAACCTCATCGAGCCGATCCGCAAATGGGCGGCGGAAGCGCCGGACCGCGTCTGGCTCGGCAAGCGCAAATCCGTCAAGGAAGGTTTCGGCGACTGGGATCTCCTCACCTATGCCGAAACCAGCGCGAAGGTAAATGCCATCGCGCAGGCGCTGCTCGATCGCGGCCTCGATCAGTCGAAGCCGGTGATGATCCTTTCCGGCAATTCCATCGAACATGCGCTCATGACCTATGGCGCGATCCTCGCGGGCGTTCCCGCCGCGCCGGTGTCTCCGTCCTATTCCACCATGAGCTCCGACTTTGAAAAGCTCCGCTACGTCTTCGACCTCGTCGAGCCGAAGCTGATCTTCATGCAGGAGGGCGCGCCCTTCGAGCGTGCGCTGAAGGCCCTCGATCTGGATGGCGTCGAACTCGTCACCGTCGATGGCTCGCTCGGCACGCCCTTCGCCTCGCTCACCGAAACCACGCCCGGCAACGATGTCGAGGAGAGTTACGCCAGGCTCAACTTCGACATGGTGGCGAAATATCTCTTCACCTCCGGTTCAACCGGCATGCCGAAAGCCGTCATCACCACGCAGCGCATGATGTGCGTGAACTCAGTCATGCCGAAAAGCGTGACCGTGGAAGAAGAAAACGAGGAGCCTTCCGTGCTTCTCAACTGGCTTCCCTGGAACCACTGCTTCGGCGGCAACGCCATCCTGAACAACCTGCTTGTCGGCGGCGGCACGCTCTACATCGACGGTGGCCGTCCCGTTCCGGGCGGCTTTGCCGAAACCGTGCAGAACCTCCGCGAAATCGCGCCCACCGCCTATTCGAATGTGCCCGCCGCCTATACCATGCTGGCGGACGAACTCGAAGGCGACGAGGCGCTGGCGAAAAACTTCTTCTCGCGTCTTCGCACGCTTGCCTATGGCGGCGCGGCGCTGAGCCAGGATCTTTACGACCGTATCCAGAAGGTCGCTGTCCGCGCGGCGGGCGAGCGCATCGTCTTTTCGTCGGGCTATGGCGCCACCGAAACCGCGCCCACCATCTGCAATGTCCATTGGCCCACCGAGCGCATGGGTCTCCTCGGCCTGCCGCTTCCCGGCGTCGAGTTGAAGCTCGCGCCTGTCGGTCAGAAGATGGAAGTGCGCGTTCGCGGCGATTGCATCACGCCCGGTTACCACAAGAACCCGGAAAAGACGGCGGAAGCCTATGACGAGGAGGGTTTCTACCGCCTCGGCGACGGCGCGCGTTTCCTCGATGAAGAGCGCCCCGAGGAAGGTCTCGTCTTCGATGGCCGTGTCGCCGAAGACTTCAAGCTTTCCACCGGCACATGGGTGAGCGCGGGCAAGCTCCGCGTCGATATCGTTGCGGGCTCGAACGGTGTCTTGTCCGATGCGCTCGTTGCCGGGCTGGATCGGTCATGGATCGGCATTCTCGGCTTCCCGAACATTCCCGCCTGCCGCAACATTGCGGGCGATCCTTCGCTCGCCGTGGAAGACCTCGTGCGTCATCCCGCCGTGCTGGAGCGTCTGGCCGAGGGCTTGCGTGCGCATAACAAGGGCAATCCGGGATCGAGCACGCGCGTCGTGCGCGCGCTGCTGATGACGGAGCCGCCAAGCGTCGATGCGGGCGAACTGACCGACAAGGGCTATATCAACCAGTCGGTTGCGCTCGGCCGCCGCGCGGCCCTTGTCGAGAAGCTCTATGCGGAGCCGCCCGGCAATGATGTCGTGGTTGCCTGAGTGGTGGTTCAGCAGAAAAGTCGAATACCGGCATGATTGATCTCGGTCTGGTGGCGAACGGTGTGGCGATCGGTCTTGCGGTCGCGGCACCCATCGGCCCTGTCAATCTGATCGTCATTCGCCGCACGCTGCGCTACGGCCAGTTGAACGGCTTCCTGTCCGGCGCGGGCGCGGCCACGGGCGATGCGATCTTTGCCGCCATCGCCGCCTTCGGCCTCACTGCCGCCATCGAAATCGTGATCCGTTTCGAAACCGCGCTGCAAATCGTGGGGGGGCTTTTTCTCCTCGCGCTCGGCATTCGCACGCTGATGTCCCATCCGCATTTCGACGAGACGACGGAAGAAAATCTTTCCGGTGCAATGGCGGCTGTCTTTGCCACCACCTTCTTCCTCACCATCACGAACCCGGCAACCATGCTCGGCTTCATCGCGATCTTCGGCGGTGTCGCGGGGCTTGCGGATGCGGGCGAGGATTACGAACACGCTGCAACGGTCGTCCTTGCCGTCATGGCGGGCTCGGCGCTCTGGTGGGCGGGCCTGTCCGGTTTCGTCAGCCTCTTCCGGCAGAAGATGAACGACCGCCTGCTCGCCGTCGTGAACCGTGTCTCGGGCGGTCTCATCATTATTTTCGGCGTCGTTGTTCTCGTGCGTGTCGCCTGTACGTTTTTGCTTTAGTCTTGAAATCTGAAAAAAGAAATCCTCGGGGAGACCAATCATGAACGGTGCGGAAAGCCTTGTGCGGACGCTTGTGAACGCGGGCGTTGAGGTCTGCTTCTCGAACCCTGGCACCTCGGAGATGCATTTCGTTGCCGCGCTCGACAAGGTCGAGGGCATGCGCGCGATCCTGGGATTGTTTGAAGGCGCGGTGACGGGGATGGCGGATGGCTATGGCCGCATGGCGGAGAAGCCCGCCGCGACGCTGCTCCATCTCGGGCCGGGCCTCGCGAACGGCCTTGCGAACCTGCACAATGCGCGCCGCGCTTCCACCCCCATCGTCAATATTGTCGGCGACCACGCGACCTATCACGCGCAATATGATGCGCCGCTCGCCTCCGACATCATGGGCTTTGCGCGGCCCGTCTCCGGCTGGCTCCATTCGTCGAACAGCCCGAAGACCGTCGCCGCCGATGGCGCGCGCGCCGTGCAGGCCGCGATGCAGGCCCCCGGCCAGATCGCAACGCTGGTCCTGCCCGCCGACACCGCCTGGCTCGAGGCAGAACATGCCGCGCCCGCGCTTCCCGTGCCCGGTCCTGCCGCCGTTTCCCGCGAGGCGGTCGATGCCGCCGCAAAGGCCCTGAAGAACGGCCGGAAGACCGCGATCCTCGTGCGTGGGCAGGCGCTGAAGGAAGAGGGGCTTGCCCTTGCCGGCCGCATCGCGGCGGCCTCCGGCGCGCGCATCATGTGCGACACCTTCGCGCCGCGTCTCCAGCGTGGTGCGGGCCGCGTCGCCATCGAGCGCATTCCCTATTTTGCGGAAGACATCGTGACCTCGCTCGCCGATGTCGAACAGCTGATCCTTGTCGGCGCGAAGCCGCCCGTTTCCTTCTTCGCCTATCCAGGCAAGCCGAGCTGGTGCACGCCGGAGGGGACCGGCATCCTCTATCTCGCTCATGCCCATGAGGATGGTGTCGCCGCGCTTGAAGCGGTGGCACAGGCGATCGCCGCGCCGAAGGAGCCGGCCAATGTCGCGCCGCTTCAAAAGCCGGATCTGCCAAAGGCGGGCGCCGCACTCGACCAGTTCACCGCCGGTCAGATTGTCGGCCACTTCCTCCCCGATAACGCCATCATCTCCGACGAGGCCGCGACCTCGGGCATTGGCTCGATGATCTCGACAGCGAATGCAGCGCCGCATGACCATCTCTCGCTCACCGGCGGCGCCATCGGTCAGGGCCTGCCGCTGGCAACCGGCGCGGCCGTCGCCTGCCCGGACCGCAAAGTGGTCTGCCTCCACGGCGATGGCGGCGCGATGTATACCTTGCAGGCGCTCTGGACGCAGGCGCGCGAGAAGCTCGATGTCGTGAACGTCATCTTCGCCAACCGCTCCTATGCGATCCTCAACATCGAGCTGATGCGCGTCGGCGCCGAGAACCCCGGCCCCAAGGCGCTCTCCATGCTCGATCTGCACAACCCGGAGCTCAATTGGGTCGAACTCGGGCAGGGCATGGGCGTCGAGTCGGTTCGTGTTGAAACGGTCGAGGACTTCGCCGATGCTTTCAGTTCTGCCGTGAAACAGAAGGGGCCGCGGCTGATAGAGGTGATGATCTAGAGCAGGGTTCGGCGCCAGGTCGGACCCCGGTTGGGGGGCAACCGATGACGAACTGGACGAAACCGAAGGCTTTGGAGCTTCTGTCCAAAGGCTGGCTGGGCGAGCGGCCGGAGGAGTTGCAGCAGGCCATTATCCATCACGGGCATATCGTCACCGTTCCTGCCGGCGCAGCCGTCTACAGGCAGGGAGACCTCGATCACGCGGGCGTATATGCGCTGCTCGAAGGCGATCTGCGCGCCTTCTACTATTTCCGCGATATGGAAAAGATGACGCTCTGGACAATAGGCCCAGGCGCATGGATTGGGCAGGCGGTGCTTTTCGACGATGGGCCCCGTCCGATGGAGTTCTCGGCCTTGAGCGAATGCAAGCTCTTCCTGCTTCCGGTATCGGGGTATCGCCGGATCGTGGCGCGCGAACCCCGCTACATGCACGACTTCGCTCTTCTTCTCTGCTACAGCATCCGCTCGAATTTCAACGCGACCATCGCCCGGCGGCTCAGCGCGCGCGCGCGCGCGGCAAGTGCCTTTGTCCGTCTTGCCCATGTCCACGGCAGACAGGATGCGGAGGGTCTTCTCCTCGACATTCGCCTTTCCCAGAGCGATATCGCCTCGCTTGTCGGCGTTTCCCGGCAATACATGAACGAGCTCCTCGCCGACTGGCAGCGCGAAGGCCTCATCGAGAATAGCAATGGCGGCATCCGTATCTGCGACTTTGCCGCGTTGAAAGAGCTCGCGGACGGCTAGAGTGTTTTCGGCAAAAATGCCCCTCATTCAAATGAAAGAGTGCATTCTTGCCCTGCTGTCAGATAGGCGACAGCGCCCTGTTCCCGGATTGAGTAAGCAACCGCTGAAACATCGGTTGTGGGTGAATTTTTCTGGGTGGGGCAATGTTTGGCTTTTTCCGACGGCGCTCGGCTGCGGCCGACGCGGAGGCTGCGCGTCTTTTCGCTCATGTGAAAAGGCAACTTCGCGCGAGCGGCCAGCTCGACTCCGGCGCCGTTTCTCCGGCGGCCAAGTCTTTCTGGGTGCACGATTATATGATGGGCCTTACCATCGAGGCCGAACGGGCAGGGCGTCTGCGGCGTACGGACAGCCGCCGCGCATTCGTCGATTTCATGGTGAACGTCATGGGACTGCCGCTTTCCGCGGCGCAGTCCTGCTATGCCACCTCGCGGGGCCACTGTCGTTCAAATCCGAAGAATGAGGCTTTCCTCGCGGGCATTGCCGATGCCGAAGCGCTTCTCTCCGGCGCCATCGCTCAGACGCCGCTTCTGGCGCAATTTCGTATGCCCGGGGAAAACGCAGAAGGCTCCGCGGCTGTCATTCTGGCAACGGATGAGCGTCCCGGTGATCTGAAGCCGCTCAGTTAAGCGTGCGGTTCAGTGTGAATTCGCCCTGACGTACCCGGTCGGCAAGACCGTTGGCCATATCCGCCACAGGCTCCTCGCCATAGGCTTCCACCATGTCGGAAAGCGCCGCGAAAATCGCGGTGGTCGCAAGGATGTCGGCATCCACGCCTTCGCCCAGCGCCTCGTCCCATGCATCCAGAATATTCTGGAGCGCGACACGGCGCTGCTCGGTTTCGGTGAGCGGGGAAGCGTCATGTCCGTCTTCGTCGAGCGGACCGAAACTGGCGTCTCCGGGAAAATCTTCTGCCATGGGTCCTTCTCCGAAAGTGTTTGACACCGGCCTCTGCGAGCCGGGTTGCCCCCGTAACTTCCGCCTTTGTAACACACTGACGGCGAATGTCTCCCGTTTCATCAAAGACAGGTTAATAGCGCCCGAAATGGAGTAAATCGGCGTAAATACAGCCCTGAAACGGCTTTTATCTGCCCAGCCCGCTTGCCGCGAGTTCCTCGGCCAGCCGGTGCCCGTCCTGCATCAGGCGGTCGGCCTGGCTGGTCGCCGTCGGGGTGCAGTTGGGATAGGCGTTGCGATAGCGGTAAAAGGCATCGTTGAAATGCTTGATAAGCGCCTGCCGCTCGGCTTCGCCCGGGCTCAGCGTGCCCATCATCTCGATCATCTTGTTGCGCCAGAGCTGGCCTTCATTGGTGCCGCACAGCGTTCGGAGATGGTGAACGCCGCCCAGCACCTCGGCCAGCTGTGTCACGCTGGCGGGCAGGGCCTCCGCCCGCACCGTGAAAAAGGGGAGGGCGGCGAGCGCAGCCGCAAGCGCCAGCGGCAAAAGCCGCTTTTTCTTCGCCGTCCCGTTTTTGCACAAGCCTTGTGCCATATCGCCCCGAAGGCCCTCCAGCAAGCCGCGGTGATCGCTCGATGGCAATCACCGCTGCACGAAGCGGGCCTTCCCGGGGCGGGACAGGCCGCTCAGCCGAATTTTTTCAGCCGTTCGAGCACGCGCTCGGCTTCTTCCATCGTCTGGTCCACGATGTCCTTTGCAGAAAGCACTTCGTGAATGCCGCCCGCGCCCTGGCCCATGGCGAAGCAGGAGCGGTCGCGCTCGAGGCCCTCGATCTGGCCGCCAATGCCGCCCATCACATTGTTCTGGGTCGAAAGGATGGCCTGCTGCGGGAAGGGCTGGATGTCCTGCGGGCGGCTCTCCCAGTCCTGCACGTAAGGATTGTTGAACACGCGCATCGTCTTGCCGGAGTAGCAGCGCGTCACGATCGTGTCCGTGTCCTTGGCTTCCACGATCACCTGCCGGTACATGTCGCCCGCATGGGATTCCTTGGCCGCGATGAAGCGCGTACCCATCCAGACGCCCTGCGCGCCGAAGGCAAGCGCCGCCGCGAGGCCGCGCCCGTCGATGATGGAGCCCGCCGCGACGACGGGGATCGTCTTCACCGCATCCACGATCTGCGGGATCAGCGCCATGCCGGCAACCTTGCCCGTATGGCCGCCACCTTCGGTCCCTTGCGCGATCACGCCGTCGAGCCCGGCCTTCTCGCCCGCCACCGCATGTTTCACCGTGCCGCAGACATTCATCACCTTCATGCCCGCGCCATGCAGCTTTTCGAGAATGTTGTTCGGCACGCCAAGCCCGGAGATGAAGGCCGTCGCGCCTTCCTCGATCATGATGTCGGCGGTCTTTTCGAGCGATTCGGGTACCGCCGCGAGCAGGTCCACGCCGAAGGGCTTGTCGGTGAGGTCTTTCACCTTCTTCATCTGCACACGGATTTCTTCCGGCTGCAGTCCGGCCATGCCGAGCGTGCCGAAGCCGCCCGCATTGGAAACGGCGGCGGCGAGTTCCGCGTAGGAGACGCCGCCCATGCCCGCCAGCATGATCGGATATTTGACGCCCAGAAGGTCGCAAAGCGGTGTGTGAATGGCCATGGAAGCTCTCCCTGCACGCGGAAAACCCGGCCCTTTGCCGGTTCCGTCATTTTAGTTCGGTTACCTAACTAAACCTTTTGCTCCTTACCCTGTCAAGCACGTCCTCCCGCCTTACTTTTGTCGTGTAGCCGCGTAAATCTGTCCTTCTTCCGCCCAAAAAGGTGACGCATGATCCGCCATTCCGCTTTAGCTCTCGCTCTCGCCGCTGCTCTTGCTGCTCCCGCCGCCGCGCTGGATGAAACCTTCCAGACCGAAAAGGTGAAGGTCCGCGTCGAAACGGTGGCGCAAGGCCTCGACCATCCCTGGGGCCTTGCCTTCCTGCCCGATGGCAATTTTCTCGTCACCGAGCGCCCGGGCTTCCTGCGCATTGTCACGCCGCAAGGAAAGATCGGCGATGCCGCCTATGGCGTGCCGCAGGTCGATGCGCGCGGGCAGGGCGGCTTGCTCGACGTCGCGCTCGATCCTGATTTCGAGGAAAACCGCTTCGTCTATCTCACCTATGCCGAGAAGGGCGAAGGTGGCACGAACGGCACCGCCGTCGCGCGCGGCCATCTCACCGAGAGCATGTCGCCGCAACTGAGAGACGTGGAAGTGATCTTCCGCCAGCAGCCCAAGGAAGCGAGCACGCTTCATTTCGGCTCCCGCCTCGTCTTCGATCGCGAGGGCCATCTCTTCATTGCCCTTGGCGAACGCTCGAAGAAGGAGTTTCGCGGACAGGCACAGGAACTCTCGTCCCATCTCGGCAAGGTCGTGCGCATCTGGCCGGACGGCACCGTCCCGGAGGACAATCCTTACGCCGGTGAAGAAGGTGCGCTCCCCGAAATCTGGTCTTATGGCCACCGCAACCAGCAGGGCGCGGCGCTCCACCCGGAAACGGGCGCGCTGTGGACCAATGAGCATGGGCCGCGCGGCGGCGATGAGGTCAATATTCCCGAACCCGGCAAGAATTATGGCTGGCCCGTTGTGACCTATGGCCGGGAATATAGCGGTTTGGCGGTCGGCTCGGGCGAGAGTTCGGCGCCGGGCATGGAAGACCCCGTGCATTACTGGGTGCCCTCCATCGGTCCCTCCGGCATGGCCTTCTATACCGGCGATGCGATCCCCGAATGGCAGGGCTCGCTCTTTGTCGGTGGCCTCGCCATCCCGCAGCTCGCCCGCCTCACCCTTGAGGGCAATGAGGTCACGGGCGACGAACCCATGCTGAAGGAACTCGGCCTGCGTATTCGCGATGTGCGGCAGGGGCCGGATGGCGCTCTCTATCTCCTCACCGACGAGGAAGAAGGCCAGATTCTCCGAATCACAAAGGCGGAGTAGAACGGCTCACTTCCCACCCCCTTGTGGGAGGGTCAAACGGCTGCAAGCCGTTTGGGGAGGGGAAACAGCCTCTCTGGGTCTATAATGTGCAATATTTGACAAAAAGACAAATATTGTACATTATGCAGCTATGGAAACATCGGCCCACACTCTTTCCCCTGCTGACTGCCGCGCCGCCCGCGCCCGGCTGGGCCTTACCCAGGCAGAGCTCGCCCGCCGCGCGGGCATTTCGCGGGCAACCCTCGTCAACTTCGAGAAGGGCAGGGGCGCGCCGCTGCGGGCCAGCTTGCGGGCGCTTCAGGCGACCCTGTCGGATCGCCCGCAACACCGCAGCCGCCTCGCATATGTGCTCCGTACACTGCAAAAAGCGCGCTCTGAACTTGAAAGGCAAGGCGTCCTTCACCTCGCCATCTTCGGTTCGGTTGCACGCATGGAGGACGGGCCGGATAGCGATCTCGATATAGTTACCGACATCGATCCAGCGCGCCGCATCGATATTGTTGCTCTCGCCGGCATCGGCGGCATGATCGAACGGATGACCGGCATTCCGACGGATATCGTTCGCCGCCGCCCGGATATGAAACCGGAATTGAAACAGCATCTCGCCGAGGACGAAATTTATGTCTTCTAGCGATCCACGCCGGCGCATCGAAGACATGCTGGAGCAAGTCCTTCGTATCGAAAGCCACATCGCGGGTCTGGGTCTTGAGACGTTCCGCGCGAATGCGCTCGCGCAAGATGCCGTCGAACGTTGCCTCGAGCGTATCTGCGAAGCGGCGCGAAAGATCGGCGACATGCTGGACGAGCGCCATCCAGACGTGGACTTTGCGAACCTTCGCCGCTTCGGTTCAATCCTGCGTCATGATTATGGCGATGTGGATGTCGAAATCATCTGGAACGTGGCGATTGATCGCCTGCCGCTTCTGAAAGCCGCCTGTCGCGCGGAGCTGGAGCGCTGACGCTGGCAGCCTAGGGCCGCATCAGCCAGTCGCGCGCTTCGGCGGCCTGCGTCTTGTCGAAATATTTCATTTCGGCGCTGAAGAAGGGTTCCGATATTTTCGCGCCCCATTCTTCCCAGGTCTTGTCGCCGATAATGGCCACGCGGCCAAGATCGTCATTATGCGTCACATCAAATTTGAGTTCCTGCCAAAGTCCGGCGGCGTCCCAGCCCTCGAAGCGATCCAGCTCCACGAGAACGCGCACCGGCTTGTTCGCCTGCGCCACCTTGTCGAACTGAACGTCGAAAGTGTCGTAATCGGGCTGGGTCAGCTTGCCGGACGCCCTGACGTGAATGACGCCATTATCCGTTTTCTCGATGTTGAGCATGGTTGCTTTCCTTGCTGCCCCGCTCCGCCGGGGGGTGCAGAAAGAACGCACGGGCCTCTTCATCGTTTAATCGCGCCTCGCCTCGGTCACGCAATGGCGCTCTTGTCGATCTCGCTTGTCTTCGTGCTGCCGGTCAGCGCCATCGCGACATGCATTTCCTGCTTCATCGTCCCGAGCATCGCGGAAACGCCTGCCTCGCCGCGCGCCGCCAGCGCATAGACCCAGGGCCGCCCCATCAGACAGGCATCCGCGCCAAGCGCCAGCGCCTTCACGATGTCGAGTCCGCTGCGGATGCCCCCATCGAGCAGCACCGTTGTCGCGTCCCCCACTTCCTCGCGGATCGCGGGCAGCGCCTCGATGGTCGCAGGCGTCGAGTCGAGCTGCCGTCCGCCGTGGTTCGACACCACGATGCCTTCCGGTGAAATCGCGTTCATCGCGAGCCGCGCATCGTCGGCGTCCATCACGCCCTTGATGATGATCTTGCCCGGCCAGTTCTTGCGCACCCATTCGAGGTCGTCCCACGTCATCGAAGGGTCGAGGTTCTGCGCAACCCATGCGCCGAAGGCGCCGAAGCCGCGCGCCCCCGGCACCGCCTCGCGCAGATTGCCGAAATCGAGCGGCCGCCCGCCAAGCGCCACGTTCTTCAGCCAGTGAACGCGCCGCGCGAAGTCGGCGGCCACCTTGAGCCGTTTGCCGGCCGACATTTTCGTGTTCATGCCGTTGCGGATGTCGCGGTAGCGCGCGCCGAGCACGGCAAGGTCCACCGTGAAGACGAGCGCCGAGCAGCCCGCATCATGCGCGCGCTTCATCAGTTCCGCCGCATAGCCGCGATCCTTGATCACATAAAGCTGGAACCAGAAGGGCTTGGTCGTCGCCTTGGCGATTTCCTCGATGGAGCAGATGCCGACCGTGGAGAGCGTGTAGGGCACGCCGAACTTCTCGGCCGCGCGCGCCGCCTGCACTTCGCCGCGCCTGGCATACATGCCCGCAAAGCCGACCGGCGCGAGGGCAGCCGGGATCGTCCATGTCTTGCCGAAGACATCCGCGGAGGTGTCGATATGGCTGACATCGCGCAGCACGCGCTGGCGCAGCTTCAGCCGCCCGAAAGCTTCCACATTGTCGCCGAGCGTCCGCTCCGCGTAGGAGCCGCCATCGAGATAATCAAAAAGCTGCGTCGGTAGCCGCTTGCGCGCCACCTCGCGATAGTCCGAAACGGACACCGGATTGAGATCGAGACTCATGACGTTCCCCCGCCTTTATGTTGTTCAGCCACGGTCCGCGTCTTCCACGAGATCGTCCACCGCCACGGGGCCGGTATTCTCCCGCCGACTGTCGATGATGTAGGCGAGTTCCGAAAACGCGTCGAGCATCCGTCCCCCGTCGCCCGCTTCGAGCAGCGAGGGCAGGTAGCGCGCCAGCGCCTCCTCGAATTCGCGGTGCTTCTTCAGCCCCTTCGCCGTCAGGCTGAGCTTCACGCTCCGCCCGTCATCCTTGTCCGGCTTGCGCGCGATGAGCCCGCGTTTTTCCATGTCGGCAATGAGGCCGGAAGCGGTCGGCTTCCTGATTGCCGCTTCCACGGCCAGTTCGCCCGCCCGCTTCGGCCCGCGTTTCAGAAACAGCAGAAAGCGGTATTGCGGGATCGTGATCTCAAGCTCGCGCGCGATCTTCTCGAACTCGCGGAACAGCACCACCACCGTGCGTGCCATCAGGATGAGCCGCCGGTCGATATCGGCGTCCTCCGTCAAGGTGCTGTCCCGCTTGTTCGTCATGTGTCCTCAGAAATCGCCCGCTCTTCTTCAGAAAATCGCCCGCTCTTCTTCAGAAAATCGCGTAGCCGCCGTCGATGATAAAAGTGTCGCCCGAATGGTAGGACGAGGCATCCGAGGTGAGATAGACGGCAACGCCGCCGAAATCGCCCGGCTCGCCCCAGCGCCGTGCGGGCACACGCGGGATCACCTTTTCCGCGAAGGCGGGCGCGGCCTGCGCCTGCGCCGTCATGTCGGTGGCGATCCAGCCCGGCAGAATGGCATTGGCGCGCATGCCGTAGCGCGCATGTTCCACTGCTACGCTCTTGATCATGGAGATGACGCCGCCCTTCGTCGCCGCATAGGCTTCGTTGCGCGCCGCGCCCTCGATGGCGGCAAGGCTTGCAATGCCGACAAGCGAGCCGCCCGCATCGCCGCTTTTCGCGCGCTCGACCATATGCCGCGCGCTTTCCCGCAGCGTCCAGAACACGCCGTCGAGGTTCACCGCCAGCGTCTTCCTGTAGACCTCAGTCGACATCTCGACGAAGGAAGGTGCGCCGAAGCCAACGCCCGCATTCGCGAACACCGAGTCGATCCGGCCAAGCTCTTTCACCGTCGCGCCGATCCCGTCGATCACTTGGCTCTCGTCGGAAACGTCCACCTTGCGCGAATAAACCTTCACGCCATGCGCGCGAAGCTGGTCGGCGGCCTTTTTGTTCTTGTCTTCATTCGTGCCCCAGATCGCGACATCCGCGCCCGATTGCGCGATGGCATCCGCCATGCCGAGGCCGATACCGCCATTGCCGCCCGTCACAAGGGCCACCTTTCCCGAAAGGTCGAAAGGCTTGTAGCTCATCTGTCTTCTCCCTGATCCTGTTTCGCGTTTCCTGGGATTTCCGGTTTCAAGGCGCGCAGCATTATGGCCGCGCCGCCTTCGGTCAATTCCCTGTTGCGGGAGTCTCTTCTTCTTTTTCGCTTGCCGTTGCGTCGCGGGGCCGTTCCTGAAGTTCCGCGCAGACGAAATAGGGCTTGAAGTCCAGCTTCTCGGGGTCGGGCGGGATCTGGCAGGAATAGACGGAAGCGCCCTTCTGCAGGATCAGCGCCGTCCCGAGATTGCCCTTGATCTCGTATTCGTCGCCCACGAGGTCGCTCAGCGATTTCTCCGTCGCCACGAATGGGCCCGAGCGTGTGCCCGTCTGGTATTTGGAGCTCACGGCCCCCGCGCTCGTCGCGGCGAGGGAGATACTGGCAGCCGCGAGGTACGCGAACAGGGGCAGGGGGCGTATCATGATGAGGAAGCTCCGTGGGAAAGGCCGGGTTGGCGGCGATCCTAGAGGGTTTTCGCGGCTATGGGAAAAGTCTCGCGCGGAAATTCCATCCGGACCCGCGCGTCAGGCCGCACATCGGGCGCACAGCCCCGAAATCTCCACCACCTTGCGTTCCGCTATGAAATGGGCCCGCTTCGCCGCCTGGTCGAGCGCCGTTTCGAGCTTCGGATCGACGATCTCTTCCGTCGCGCCGCATTGGCGGCAAATCAGGAACTGGCCGGAATGTGTCGCGCCCGCTTCCGTGCAGCCGAGATAGGCATTCAGCGATTCGATCTTGTGAATGAGGCCTTCGCTCATCAGAAAGTCGAGCGCGCGATAGACCGTCGGCGGCCGGGCCGCCTTGTGGCTCCGCGTCAGTTCGTCCAGCACATCATAGGCGCCCACCGGCTTGTGGCTCCGCCAGACGATTTGCAGCACCTTTTCGCGCAGCGGCGTCAGTTGCACGCCGCGCACCGCGCAGATCTCTCGCGCCCGCGTCAGCGCATCGTCGATGCATTCGCGGTGATTATGCGATGTATGCGCGTGAACCGCGTTCTGCGCCGCCATGCCGCCTCCTGTGTCTGCGGCAATGTTACAAGATAACAGCCTCTTTGTCCTCACCTGCCGACTCGGTCTAGTTTGTCGCCATGTGCGGACGTTTTTCCATCACCATGCCGCCGGACGCGATGCGCGATCTCTTCGCCTATCTGGACGAGCCGGATTTCCCCCCGCGATACAACATCGCGCCCTCCCAGCCCGTGCCCATTGTGGTCCGCGAGCAGGACGGTGAGGGCGGCAGCCGCCGCCGCTTCCTGCTGGTGCGCTGGGGGCTCGTCCCTTCATGGGCGAAGGAAATGCCCCAGTCGATCCTCATCAACGCGCGCGCCGAGACGATTGCCGAAAAGCCCTCCTTCCGGGGCGCCTTCCGCCATCACCGTGCGCTGATGCCCGCCGACGGCTTCTATGAGTGGAAAGCCGTATCGGGAAAGGGACCGAAGCAGCCCTTCTTCATCCGCCGCAAGGACGGGCGGCCCTTCGCCATGGCTGCCGTCTGGGACATATGGATGCCGTCCGGCGGCAGCGAACTCGACAGCTGCGCCATCGTGACGACAGAGGCGAACGAAGCCCTCGCGCCCGTCCACCACCGGATGCCCGTCATTCTGGACGAGAAGGACTGGGATCTCTGGCTCGATCCGGCGGCGAGCGAAAAGGAGCTTCTCGCGCTGCTCCGTCCCGCGCCGGACGATCTCATGGAGGCGATACCCGTCAGCACACGGATCAATCGCGTCGCGAATGACGGCCCCTCCCTTCAGGAGCGGGGTGTCGCCGAGGCCGCGCCCGAAGAGCCCGCCCGCAAGAAACAGCCGGTCGCCGACGAACGCCAGATGGGCTTGTTCTGATCTGCGGTTTTGGTCGCAGACAGAGCCAAAACAAAATTGTCATCCCGGCGAAAGCCGGGACCCACTCGCAAATCAGCTTGCCGCGGCTCTCGCAAATGAAGCAGTGCCGCACGGCGGGCAAGACGGCAAACAGCTCTTGCTGAGGGAACCAATGGGTCCCGGCTTTCGCCGGGATGACCCCTGTGGTTGATGCAGGTACTGAAATTCTTTTCGGCGCGAAGCGCCAAAATCCTTCTTCGTGCCTTCGCGTCTTCGCGTGCAAATATCTTCCTCACCCCTCCCTCAGCCGCTTCGACATCACCACGACCTCATCTTGCGCATAGTCGAGCGCCGCATAGAACCCCGTTGCGGCCTCGTTTCCGCGCCTCACCATCAGGTTCAGTTTCCACACACCCCGTTCCCGCAGCCAGTCTTCCGCCGCCGCCATGATGCGCCGGCCGAGGCCTTGCGCCCGCAGCGCCGGGTCCGCCGACACGTAATAGACCGCGCCCCTGTGCCCGTCATGGCCGACCATGACGCTGGCAACGATGCGCCCCTCGCTCGTTCCCACCAGCACATCGGAGGCAGGCCCGCGCCGCGCAAAGGCGATGTCCTCCGCCGGATCGTTCCAGGGCCGCGTCAGGCCTGCGGCCTCCCACAGCGCCACAAGCGCCGCGAGGTCCGCATCCGTCGCGGACCTCACCTCGATTGATTCGATTTCCATGCTGGCCATGTGCTTTCTCCACCCCCGCGCGAAAGCTGCTGACAATAGCGTGATTTAGTCGCCGCCGCTTCCCCGTCGCCACGGCCGCACTTTGCTCCTATAATCGCCCTTCAGGCCCCCGGGGACACCATGCTCTCGAACATCATCATCCTGCTCGTTCTGATCCTCTTGAACGGGTTCTTCTCGATGTCGGAAATGGCAGTCGTCTCTTCGCGCCGCCAGCGCCTCCAGTCGCTCCTGTCGAAGCGCAAGCGCGGCGATGGCCCTGCCGCCGGTCCCGAAGCCGCGCTCAAGCTCCAGTCGGAGCCGGGCCGCTTTCTTTCCTCCGTCCAGATCGGCATCACGCTGGTCGGCGTCTTTGCCGGTGCCTTCGGTGGCGCGACGCTGGCCGGGCCGCTATCCGCCCTCATTGCGGACTGGCCCTGGATCGGCGTCTACGCGGAGCCCGTCGCCTTCGGTTTCGTCGTCGTCATCATCACCTATCTGTCGCTGATCCTCGGCGAGCTGGTGCCGAAGCGCCTCGCGCTGGCAAACCCGGAAGGCATCGCCTCCGCCATCGCCCGGCCGATGAACCAGCTCTCGAAACTGCTCGGTCCCGCCGTCACCTTTCTCTCCTGGTCGACCGAGGCCGTCCTCAAGCTTTATGGCTTCACGGGCCGTGAAGTGCCGAAGGTCACGGAAGACGAGATCAAGCATCTGATCGAGGAAGGCGCCGCCGCTGGCGCCATCGAAAGCGTCGAGCGCGATATCGTGAACCGTGTTTTCCATCTCAGCGATACGCGCGTTGCCGAAATCATGACGCCGCGCGTCCAGCTCGTCTGGCTCGATGTGGAGGAGCCGGTCGAGGAAAACCTCGCCGTCATCCGCGAGCATCAGATGATGCGCTATCCGATCCGGCGCGGCTCGAACGGGCCCTTCATCGGCATGGTCCGTCTCGAAGACCTCTATCTCAACCCGCGCTCCAACGACCAGCTCCTCGCGCGCATGTCGCAGCCGCTCTATATCCCGCGCACGGCCAGCGTGTTGAAGGCGCTCGGCATCCTCCAGTCCGAAAACATGTTCATGGGCTTCATCATCGACGAATATGGCGATGTCGTCGGCACCATCACCATGTCGGAGATATTCTTCGCCATGATCGGCGATATTTCCGATCACGCGGCGCCCGGCAATTCCGCCGTCGCCATCCGCGAGGACGGTTCGTGGATCATCGACGGCGTCGTGTCGGTGGAGGAAGTGCGCCGCCTCCTGAAGCTTCAGAAGCTGCCGGGCGATGAAAGCTCCGAGGTGAACACGCTCGCAGGCGTCATGTTCAACTGGTTCGGCCGCTTGCCGCGCGAGGGCGACTACTTCGCCTGGAACGGCTACCGCTTCGAGATCGTCGATATGGACGGGCCCCGCATCGACAAGGTGCTGATCGTCCCCGCCCAGAACCTGCCCATCGGCAATGCGCTGGCGCGCAGTGCGGATTGAAGATCAGGGTGTCACCCCGGCGAAAGCTTTCGGCACGGCCACAGCTAAAAAACAGGTGTCATCCCGGCACTTGTTGCCGGGACCCACTCGCTTATCCGTTCAGTTTGTCGCAGAGGTCATCCCACTCGGGATTGTCACGCTCAATCTGCCGGATCTTCCAGACACGCGGCCATTCTTTCATGGTCTTTTCGCGTTGGATTGCGCGTTCGATGTCCTCATACGGCTCTGCATAGACCAGTCTGTGAACATCGTATTTCTTCGTAAACTTTGACCCGATGCCTTCCCGGTGTTCCCAGGCGCGTCGTGCAAGGTCGTTCGTTACGCCAATGTAGAGCGTTCCGTGTTTGCGGCTGGCAAGAACATAGACGAAATAGCTCATGCATTTGCCGTAAGGTGGATTGGATCCCGGGGACAAGCTCCGGGATGACAGTATTTTTGTGATACGTAAGGGGAAAGGCTTCCCCCTCAAACAACCTTCCCCGGATTGAGAATCCCCTTCGGGTCCAGCGCCTGTTTCACTGCGCGCATCAGCGCCATCTCCACCGGCGATTTCGTCGCCGCGATTTCGTCGCGCTTCAATTGCCCCACGCCGTGTTCCGCGCTGATGGAGCCGTTCATCTCGCGCACGATCCCGTGCACAATGGCGTTCATCTCGCCCCAGAGCGCGAGAAACGCCGCCTTGTCCATCTCCACGGGCTGGCTCAGATTGAAGTGAACATTCCCGTCACCGATATGGCCGAAGGGGACGGGGCGAATGCCCGGCAGCCGCGCGCTCACGGCGTCCGTCGCCCGCGTAATGAAATCCGCCATCCGCGACACGGGCACGGAAACATCGTGCTTGATGCTGCCGCCTTCCTCGCGCTGCACGTCGGAAAGGCTCTCGCGCAGGCGGCGGAAGTCGTCGCGCTGCGCTTCCGATTGCGCAATGGCGGCGTCCGTCACGAGTTTCGTGTCGAGCCCTTCTTCCAGCGCCATTTCCATCGTCTCGTCGAGCTTCGCCGTCTCCGCGCCTGCCGTCATCTCGATCAGCACATACCAGGGCGATGCCTCGGGCAGCGGATCGCTCGCGCCTTCCAGATGCCGCGTCACGAATTCGACGCCGATGCGCGGCACCAGTTCGAAGGTCGTCACCTGTCCGCCCGACAAGCCGTCTGCGATGCGGAGCAGCTTCACCGCCGCGGCCACGTCCGGCACGGCGGCAAAACCCGTCGAGACCGCGCGCGGGCGGGGAAAAAGTTTCAGCACCGCCCCCGTGATGATGCCGAGCGTCCCTTCCGATCCCATGAAGAGATGGCGGAGGTCGTAGCCCGTATTGTCCTTGCGGAGCCCCGTCAGCCCGTTCCAGATATCGCCATTCGCCAGCACCACCTCGAGCCCGAGCACGAGGTCGCGCGCATTCCCGTAGCGCAGCACCTGCGTACCGCCTGCATTGGTCGCGAGATTGCCGCCGATCTGGCACGAGCCTTCGGAGGCGAGGCTGAGCGGGAAAAGCCGGTCGGCCGCGCTTGCCGCTTCCTGCGCGGTGGCCAGCGTCACGCCGGCATCGACGCTCAGCGTGTTGTTCTCCGCGTCGAGGCTGCGCACCTTGTTCATGCGCGTGAGGCTCAGCACGATCTCTTCGCCCGTACCGTCCGGCATTTGTCCGCCGACAAGCCCCGTGTTCCCGCCCTGCGGCACCACATGAAGCCCCGCCTCATGCGCGACCTTCATGATCGCGGAAACCTCTTCCGTCGTTGCGGGCTTGAGCACCGCTGCCGCGCGGCCCTTGTAGAGCTCGCGCCGTTCCACGAGATAGGGCGCCATGTCGCGCTCCTCGGCGACAAAGCCCTTGTCGCCGGTGATTTCCTTCAGCCGCTCTAATGTCTCGGGCGTGGGTTTCATGGCAATGCCGCAGTTTGGCGGCCGGTTCTTGTGCCTCCGATGTAAAGCAAATCATCCGTTACAAAAAACAATGTCATCCCGGCGAAAGCCGGGACCCATTGGCCTATCGATTCAGAGACTCCGTCAAATCGTTCCACTCGGGATTTGCCTTCTCGACCAATTGCACTTTCCAGGCGCGCTTCCATTCCTTGATCGCCTTCTCGCGCTTGATGGCTTCTTCTATATCATCATAAGTTTCCGCATAGACGAGCATATGGACACGATATTTCTTCGTGAAGCCGGATGCGATGCCGCTGCGATGGTCCTCCACGCGCCTGGCGAGATCGTTCGTCACGCCCACATAGAGTGTCCCATGCTTGCGGCTGGCGAGGATGTAGACGAAATAGCTCATTGGTTGCAGCGCCGCTAATGGGTCCCGGCTTTCGCCGGGATGACACTTCTGTTTTAGGCGCGGTTAGAGGCAAATCCCCCACGCACCCTCACTCCACCCGCCGATGAGCTCGCGCGCCCGTATGGAGATAAAGCGCGCGGCCCTGATCGTCCTCCTCTAGAAAATGATAGGTCGCGGGCCGCGTGTAGCCTTGCATGGTTCCGATGAACAAGGTCTCGCTCAGAGGACGAAGCTCCACTGCGTAAGTCCCCTGCAGCGCCGCGAAGTCTGGCGCGGGCTTGTGCATCGCCACGAGCGCACCATCCTTCACCGAAATTTCGACTGTCCCGCTCGCCTTGCCATAGGTGCCGGTGAGCCGCGAAACCTCCGGCATACCGTCCCGCGCAGGCGCGGGCGGCTCAGGTGGCTGGATACCCGCGCTGTCCGAAAAGATCGCGGCCAGCATCTCGTCGGCAAGCCCCTTGCCATTGCCGCCATTGGTCAGCAGGGCCACTGCCGTCTCGCTCTCTGTGTGATAGCGCAGCCAGGCCGCCTGTCCGATGGTCGAGCCGTCATGGCCGAACACGTCGTAATGCCCGTCGCCATTCCAGTCCCAGAGGAAACTGCCAAGCCCGATCGCGTCGATGTTCATCTGCGGCGGGCAGGTCACGGTCCGCAGGTGCATCTGGTGCACGCTCTCCGCGCTCAGGATCGGCGTGGCCGTAGCCGCCACGCCGTCATTCATCATCATGCGCGCAAAGGCGATCACGTCGCTGGCCTTCGCCATCGGCATCGAGCCTGCGGGCGCGTTCGACTGTGCGAGATAGGTGATCGGCGTCACGGCGAGCGCGCCGGGCTGCCCGACATGACCGATCGCCGTCTGGTGCCGCATCGCCTGTTCCGGCAGCGTCGAGAAGGCGGGTGTGCCGAGCGGCTTCGCGAGCCGCTCGCGCACCGCCTTGTCCCATGTCTTGCCCGTAGCCAGTTCGATCATGCGGCCCGCCACCACGAAGCCCGCATTGCAATAGGAAAACATCTGCCCCAGCGGATGTATCTGCTTCACACCCTTCAGTAGACGGACATATTTCTCCACCCGGTCTTCGCCGCGCCCCGCATCCTTGAAGAAATCGCCGTCGATCCCGCTCGTATGGTTGAGCAGGTGGCGAAGTGTCACCGCCGCCGCGACCTCTTCATCAGCCACCGCGAAATCGGGGATAATGTCCCGCACCGGCTTGTCGAGGTCGAGCTTGCCTTCCTCCACGAGCTGCATGGCAAGCGCCGTCGTATAGAGCTTGGTGATGGAGCCGATCTGGAACAACGTGTCGGACGTCACCGGCACCTTCGTCTCGATATTGCAGACGCCCGCCGCCGCCTCTTTCATCGCGCCGCCGGACCAGACCGCAATGGAGGCCCCCGGCACGCCATATTGACGGGTGAGCTCGTCGAGCATGGTGCGCAGGCGGGGAGCGGAGAGGGGCATGGGCTTTGCCTTCTTCTGGGTGGGCTGTGAGGGATGATCTAAGCAAATGTGTCCCCCCGGCGAAAGCCGGGTGGTCGGGTGACCGGGGGCGGGGACAACTCGCCGGGAATTGCCTTTTTACTTCGCCTCCCCCTTGAGGGGGTGAGGAACGTCTCGTGCAAGCGAGCGAAAAGGTCCGGTGGACCTTTTCGAGTTCCGAACGGGTTGGGAGTACACCTTCCAGAACGAAAACCGGGGACTATTTATTTTTCCTCCGTACACGAACGAACTGAAATAGTCTTTGTGACGTTATGATGACGTTTCGATGACAGTCATCCCCTGCTTGTCCCCGCTCCCGGGCACAAATTCCGCGCAAACCGGCTTGCTTCCCGTCCTCTGGCGGCCCTCCCGCAATACGCCTATTGTGCCGCCGCAAAGCCCTCGAATGGACTGCTGAAAATGACTGAAGTAACGAGCGTCGACCACATCATCATTGCCGTCCGCGACCTGAAGGAAGCGGAGAAGAACTACACGGCGATCTTCGGCCGCGAGCCCTCCTGGAAGGGTGTCCATCCGGGCGTCGGCACCGGTAACGTCTTGTACCGCCTCGCAAATACCTATGTGGAGCTTTATGCGCCGGTCGCCGAAGGGGCGAATGCGGACGCCTTGAAAGCTCATCTCGATGCGCAGGGCGAGGGGCTTTACGGCATCGTGCTGGGCGTGGACGATGCGGCGGCCGCCAGCGCCGCCTTCAATGCGCGCGGCCTTGCCTCCGGTGCGCCTGTCGACGGCAAGGGCCGCGACGAGATCACGGGCGCCATCCGCGAATGGCGCACCATCGCCCTCCCGAAAGACCAGACCCGAGGTCTTTTCATGCTGGGAATTCAACATCTTAGCCCCGCGGACGCGCTCCCGCTCGCGCCCCTGTCCGAAGGGGTTTCGGAGACGCAGGCCATCTCCGCCTGCGATCATGTCGTGGTGATGACCCCCGATGCGGAGGCCTGCAAGGCGCTGTTCGGGGACAAGCTCGGCATCCGCCTCGCCCTCGACCACACCAAGCCTGAATGGGGCGTCCGCCAGCTTTTCTTCCGTACCGGCGGTCTCACCATCGAGGTGGTCCAGCCGCTCGACACGGCGAAAGCGCCAAAAGCCGAGCATTTCTGGGGACTTGCCTGGAAGGCGGAGAATGTGACGGCCGTCCGCGACCGCCTCGCTGCCGCTGGCCGCGATGTGTCGGAGGTGAAGCCGGGCCGGAAAGAAGGCACCGCCGTCGCCACCATCAAGCCGCCGACGAACGGCATCCCGACGATCCTGGTTGGACCTCTCTAACCCTTTGATTCTCTTGGGGCGGCTGCTCTTTTCAGCCGGTCGTTGATCGCCTCGCCAAGTCCCGTCATGGGGATCGGCATGACGGCGATGCGGCGGCCTTGCGCTTTCGCGTCGAGCGCGCGCAGCATCGCGAAGAGGTTGGCCGCCGCTTGCCCGAGATCGCCGGAAGCCGAGAGATTCATTGAGGTTTTCGCGTCCGGCGCATCCGGCCCAAAGGCGAGCAGCACCTCGTCCTCTGCGACCTCCCGGGCGTTGAGCCGGATCGGCGAGCCCGGCGCGTAGTGGCTTTCGAGCTGGCCGGGCGAGGCACGGCCTTCCTCGCCGCGCGCCGCGTCGGCGTCCATGAGCGGCCTGCCCAGTACCGTCTCGATCTCGTCCCGCGCCACCGCGCCGGGCCTGAGAAGTGTCGGTATTCCTTGAGGAAATCCGATGACGGTGGATTCAAGTCCAAGCGGGCAGGGGCCCCCGTCGAGCACGAAGGCAAGTTGCGGCGCGCTGCCAAGCCCTTCCATCACATGGGCGGCGCAAGTCGGGCTCACCTTGCCGGAGGGGTTTGCCGAGGGTGCTGCGAGCGGCCGTTTCGCCACCTTGATGAGGGCGCGCGCTGTCTCATGCGCAGGCACGCGGATCGCCACCGTGTCGAGGCCCGCGCTCACCAGCAGCGAAAGCGGCGTGTCCGCGCGCCTCGGCAGCACCAGCGTGATGCCGCCGGGCCAGAAGATACGCGCCAGCTTTTCGGCTTCCGCATTGAAAACACAGTATTTTTCAGCTTCCGCAAAATCCGCCACATGCACGATCAGCGGGTTGAAGCGGGGCCTGCCTTTCGCCTCGAAAATGCTTGCCACGGCCTTGTCGTCTGTCGCATCGGCACCGAGACCATAGACCGTCTCTGTCGGAAAACCGGCAAGCCTGCCCTCGCGGATCGCGGCGCCCGCCCGTTCGATCGCTTCCGCCGTTGCCTTCAGGCATTCCGCCACGCCGCCCACCTTGAATCCATTCTTTCGCTCGGTACACACGACGCGGAGAATACAGTAAAAGGCACGAAATCAGCCGTCCCCCGCGTCTCTTTGTAGTTGAGGAGCCTTCATGACATATCGTCCGCCCGTTCGCGACATGGCTTACACATTGAATGAGGTCGCGGGCCTTGATGGTTTGATGGGCACCGGCCCCTTCGCGGACCTTTCGGCGGACCTCGTGGAATCCGTGATGGAAGAGGGGGCGAAGCTTGCGGCGGATGTCCTGGCCCCCTTGAACCGCTCGGGCGATGCCGAAGGCGTCAAGCTGAATAACCAAGACGTTTCAGTACCTTCGGGCTTTGCTGATGCCTACCGCAAATGGGTGGAGGGCGGCTGGGGCAGCCTCGCAGCCACGCCGGATTTCGGCGGACAGGGCCTGCCCGTGGCGCTCTCCGTCGCCATGCAGGAAATGTGGAATGCGGCCTGCCTTTCCTTCGGCCTCTGCCCGATCCTCAGCCAGGGCGCCATCGAAGCGCTGACGGCTCATGGCACCGAGGAACAGAAGAAACTCTACCTCCCCAAGCTCATCTCGGGCGAGTGGACCGGCACCATGAACCTCACTGAGCCGCAGGCGGGCTCCGACCTTAATGCCTTGAAGGCAAAGGCCGTTCCGCAGGGCGATGGCACCTATCGCATCACCGGCACCAAGATTTTCATCACCTATGGCGATCACGACATGGCGGAAAACATCGTCCATCTCGTCCTCGCCCGCCTGCCCGATGCGCCTGCGGGCACCAAGGGCATCTCGCTCTTCCTCGTGCCGAAGTTCCTCGTCAATGAAGACGGCTCTCTCGGGAGCCGCAACGATGCTTTCTGCATCGGCCTTGAAGAGAAACTCGGCATTCATGGCAGCCCCACCTGCGTCATGTCCTATGGCGAAAGGGAAGGCGCCATCGGCACGCTGATCGGTCAGGAAAACCGCGGCCTCGCCTGCATGTTCACGATGATGAACAACGCCCGTCTTCTTGTCGGCACGCAGGGCGTGGCCATCGCGGAAGCCGCCTATCAGCACGCGCTGGACTACGCGAAAGAACGCAAGCAGGGCCGCCCCGCAGGATCGGATCTTCCGCTTGGTGAAATGGCACCCATCATCGAACATCCCGATATCCGCCGTATGCTGCTCACCATGAAATCGCTGACGGATGCATCGCGTGCGATCTGCTACGCAACCGCCGTCGCGATCGATTCTGCACATGCTGGCGACACCGGGGATAAGCGCAGTGCCGCTCAGGCCCGCGCCGATCTCCTGACCCCCATCGCAAAATCCTTCTCCACCGATATCGGTGTCGAGGTGGCCTCCATCGGCGTGCAGATTCACGGCGGCATGGGCTTCATCGAGGAAACGGGCGCGGCGCAGTTCCTGCGCGATGCGCGCATCCTGCCGATCTATGAAGGCACCAATGGCATTCAGGCAATCGACCTTGTGACGCGCAAATTGCCGCTCGGAAATGGCGATGTCGCGCGTGCTTTCATTGCTGAAATGCGGGACACGGCGCGAGAGGCGCGCTCATCGAACGACAAGGTTCTGACGGGCATCGGTGCGGCGCTCGACGATGCGCTCGACACGCTGGACAAGGCGACGGACTACATGCTCGCAAAGGTGAAGTCTGCCACGAACGATTGCCTTGCGGGCGCAACGCCTTACCTCCGCCTCTTCGGTACGGCGGCAGGCGGGCATTACCTTGCTCGCGCGGCGCTCGGCGGCAAGGCGGCATCGCGCCTCGAAATTGCGCAGTTTTATGCGGCGAATGTGTTGCCTGCCGTGCACGGCCTTCTTGCCCCGGCGACGGCAGGAGCGGAGAGCCTGATGGCAGGCGACTCCGCCGTTTTTGCAGACTGAGAAGCCTCTTTCCGCAGCGTCAGGCTGGCATGGTGAAAGGCCGGTTTGACCTCGCTTCGCCCTGCGCCTATCACGGACGGGTGCCGCGCGAGTTTCCGTGCGCGCCCGTTCGAGAGTTCACATGTCCGATATTTCCCAGGCACCCATAGAAAGTCGCGGTCTGCGTTATCCCTTCGACAGGGTGCCGGAGCCGGCTGAAATGATGGAAGCCGCGCCGGGCATCTGGTGGGTGCGGATGCCGCTTCCCTTTCAGCTCGACCATATCAATCTCTGGCTTCTGGAAGACGGCGACGGCTGGACGGTTGTGGATACAGGCGTTGCCTCCGATGAGGTCAAGGCGCTCTGGCGCGAGATTTTCAAGACGGGTCTGCGCGGCAAGCCGGTCACCGGCCTCGTCGTCACCCATCTCCACCCCGATCATGTCGGCCTTGCGGGCTGGTTCAGCCGTAAATGGGGCGTCGACCTCCAGATGTCGCGGACCGACTTCCTGATGTGCCGCAATCTTGTCCTCGATACGGGCCGCGATGCACCGCAGGAAGCCCTCGATTTTTACCGCGCCGCCGGTTTCAGCGATCGTGGCGTCGAAAGTTATCGCAAGCGGTTCGGCGGCTTCGGTCAGCGGGTTTCGCGACTGCCCGATATCTTCCGCCGTCTGCGTGAGGGAGATGAATTGAGTGTCGGCGGGCGTACATGGCGCGTCGTCGTCGGCTCCGGCCATGCCCCCGAGCATGTCTGCCTCTATTGCGAGGAAGATCGCATCCTGATTTCCGGCGATCAGGTGCTCCCGAGGATATCTTCGAATATCAGTGTCCATCCGACCGAAGCTTATGAAAACCCGCTTCAGGAGTGGATCGACAGCTGCAAGCGCATCCGCGAAAACCTGCCCAATGATGTCCTCGTTCTGCCCGCACACAACGAGCCTTTCTACGGTCTTCACGAGCGTCTGACGCAGCTCATCGACGGGCACGAGGAGGGGCTTGCCAAGCTCCTCGACATGCTGGACGAGCCGAAGCGCGCAATTGATGTTTTTCCCGCTCTTTTCAAGCGCAAGATCGGCCCGGAAGTCTTTTTCATGGCAACAGGCGAAAGCCTCGCCCACCTGAATTGCCTGCTGGGACGGGGCCTTGCGACAGTGCGCCGCGACGAGAAGGGCGTGGACTGGTACAGCCGCGCCTGAAGCCCGCTTTGCCATGTGCTAGGCTGGGAAAATGACCACGCTTCTCGTCACCCATTCCGCCTGCCTTGAGCACGAAACGCCACCCGGCCATCCCGAATGCGCGGACCGGTTGCGCGCGGTGCTGGGCGCGCTCGAAGCAGAAGAATTCGCGCTGCTCCAGCGTGTAGAGGCACCGCGCGCGACACGTGAACAGATCGCTCGCGTCCACCCCGAAAGCCATATCGACTTCATCGAAGGGTCGGTGCCGCAGGAGGGCTTCCGACGCATCGACGCCGATACCTCGATGTCGCCGGGCTCGCTTGAAGCGGCTTATCGTGCGGCGGGCGCCGTCGTTCATGCGGTGGATGAGGTTATGGCAGGGAGCGCCCGCAACGGCTTCTGCGCGGTGCGCCCGCCGGGGCATCACGCCGAGCCCGAAACCGCCATGGGCTTCTGTCTTTTCAACAACATAGCCATTGGCGCGCTCCATGCGCGCGAAGTGCATGGCTGTGAGCGTGTCGCCGTGCTCGATTTCGACGTCCATCACGGCAATGGCACGCAAGCCGCCTTCGAGATAGACCCCTCGCTTCTCTACATCTCGACCCATCAATGGCCGCTCTATCCGGGCACGGGCCGGGCAAGTGAGCACGGGCTCGGTAATATCTATAATCGCTGCCTGCAGCCCGGCGCGGGATCCGGGGAGTTCCGGGCCGCGATGTCGGATTCGGTTATCCCCACCATCGAGATGTTTCGCCCCGATTTCATCTTCATTTCGGCGGGTTTCGATGCGCATATGGCGGACCCGATGGCCAATTTACAGCTCACCGACGAAGACTTCGGCTGGGCGACTGCCGAACTTGTGAAAGCAGCCGGCAGGCTCTGTGGAGGCCGCGTTGTTTCTGCCCTTGAGGGCGGATATGACTTGAAAGCACTGGCGGCGAGCGCCGCAGCTCACGTGAAAGCGCTGATGCTCACCGCCTGAAGACCTGAGAACGATGCGCGAGAGGAGACGAACATGTCCGCCGCCAAAGCCGACGCCCATAAGGACATCGAGAAGCTGAGCTTCGAGGAAGCGCTTGCGCAACTCGAAAAGATTGTAAGCCAGCTCGAATCCGGCAGCGCCGAACTGGAAAAATCCATTGATCTCTATGAGCGCGGCACGGCGCTGAAGGCGCATTGCGAGGCCCGCCTCAAGGCGGCCGAAGCGAAAATCGATAAGATCAGTCTGTCCTCTTCCGGTGAGCCTTCAGGCACCGAGCCTCTGGATGTGGGCTGAGCACCCGCCGCCGATGAGTTTTTCCCCCGGTACGACACAATCATTTGAAGCCGCGCTTTCGGCCACGGCGGAAGACGTCGCCAGGACGCTCGACCGTCTGCTGCCGCGCACCGAAGGGCCCGAAGGTCGTGTGGCCGAGGCCATGCGCTATGCGGCGCTTGGCGGCGGCAAGAGGTTCCGTCCCTTTCTCGTTTGCCAGAGCGCGTCGCTTTTCGGTGTGTCGGCAGATGCCGCGCTCCGGGCGGCGGCGGCCGCCGAATGCGTGCATATCTATTCGCTTGTCCATGACGATCTCCCGGCCATGGATGATGACGACATTCGCCACGGCTTGCCCTCGACGCACCGGGAGTATGACGAGGCGACCGCCATACTCGCAGGCGACGCGCTCCTTACGCTTGCCTTCGACATTCTCGCGGACCCCGAGACCCATGAACGTGCGCGCGTCCGGGTGGAGCTTGTGCGCCGTCTGGCGCATGCCGCGGGCGCACATGGCATGGTGGGGGGGCAGATGATCGATCTTGCCAGCGAGGGCAGGGAACTCGACATTGGCGGCATCACTCGCCTCCAGCAATTGAAGACAGGGGCGCTGATCTCCTTCTGTTGCGAGGCAGGCGCGGTTCTTGGCCGCGCTTCGGCGGAGGCCGATCACGCGCTTCACGCCTACGCACACGATATGGGCCTTGCCTATCAGATCGCGGATGACCTGCTCGATGCCGAAAGCGATGCCCAAACGCTGGGCAAGACGGTCGGAAAAGATGCAGCCGCAGGCAAGGCGACCTTTGTTTCGATCATGGGTGTGGATCGCGCACGCGGACAGGCTCGGATGCTTGCCGATCAGGCTATCCAACATCTTGATTTATTTGACGAAAGAGCCGACCTTTTGCGTCAGGCTGCGCATTTCGTTATAACGCGCCGCAACTGAGAGACGTGAATGGCACACGATTTTCCGGCTCTCGTTTCAGGGCCGGATTCCGGCCATATCGGGCCCATGGCGGCCGAGGTGAGTGTTGACCAGAAGTCCTGCCACCCCCCTTCTTGACCGGGTAAAAATACCGGCGGATCTCCGCGCGCTCGACGAAGCCGATTTGCGTCAGCTTGCCGACGAGCTGCGCCTGGAGGTGATCGACGCCGTCTCGCAGACCGGGGGACATCTCGGCGCGGGTCTTGGCGTGGTCGAGCTCACGGTCGCGCTGCACTACGTCTTCAACACCCCGGATGACCGGATCATCTGGGATGTCGGCCATCAGGCCTATCCGCACAAGATTCTGACCGGCCGCCGCGACCGTATCCGCACGTTGCGTCAGAGCGAGGGCCTCTCCGGCTTCACCAAGCGCGCCGAAAGCGACTACGACCCCTTCGGGGCCGCTCATTCCTCGACGTCTATTTCGTCGAGCCTCGGCATGGCTGTCGCTCGCGACCTCAAGGGTGGGGACAACAACGTCATCGCCGTGATCGGTGATGGTGCCATGTCTGCGGGCATGGCTTACGAGGCGATGAACAATGCCGGCTCAATGGACAGCCGTCTCGTCATTATCCTGAACGACAACGACATGTCGATTGCGCCGCCCGTCGGCGCCATGAGCGCCTATCTCGCGCGACTGCTCTCGGGCGGTACCTACCGTTCCATGCGCCATCTCGGCAAGCAGCTCGCGAAGCTCCTGCCGAAGCGTCTTGAGGAAAGCGCGCGGCGCGCCGAGGAATATGCGCGCGGCATGGCAATGGGCGGCACGCTCTTCGAGGAGCTGGGTCTTTATTATGTCGGTCCGATAGACGGGCATAACCTCGACCATTTGCTGCCCGTCCTGAAGAATGTGCGCGACGCGGAAGGTCCGGTTCTCATTCATGTTGTGACCCAGAAAGGCAAGGGCTACGCGCCTGCCGAAGCGGCCGAGGATAAATATCACGGCGTCTCGAAATTCGACGTGGTCACGGGCGCGCAGGCGAAGGCGAAGGCCAATGCGCCGAGCTATACAAAGGTCTTCGCGGAAGCGCTCGTCGCACACGCGGAACAGGACGACAAGATCGTCGCGGTCACGGCAGCCATGCCTTCTGGCACGGGCCTCGATCTGTTCGGTGAAAAGTTCCCCACGCGCACTTTCGATGTCGGCATTGCCGAGCAGCATGGAGTGACTTTCGCCGCAGGCCTCGCCGCGGAAGGTTTCAAGCCTTTTGCCGCCATTTATTCGACTTTCCTGCAACGCGCCTACGATCAGGTCGTGCACGATGTTGCAATCCAGCGCCTGCCGGTGCGTTTTGCGATTGATCGCGCGGGGCTCGTCGGCGCCGACGGTCCCACTCATGCAGGCTCCTTCGATGTGACCTATCTTGCCTGTTTGCCCGGGTTTGTCGTGATGGCGGCAGCGGACGAGGCGGAGTTGAAGCACATGGTTGCGACGGCGGTTGCCATCGACGACCGTCCGTCCTCCTTCCGTTATCCCAGGGGCGAGGGTGTCGGCGTCGAGATGCCGGTGATCGGCACACCGCTCGAAATCGGCAAGGGCCGCGTTCTGCGCGAAGGCTCGAAGGTGGCGATCCTCTCGCTCGGCACACGTCTCGCCGAAGCCTTGAAGGCGGCGGATCATCTGGCCGCGCTTGGTCTTTCGACAACGGTCGCAGATGCGCGCTTCGCCAAACCGCTGGATGAGGATCTGATCGCCCGCCTCGCGCGCGAGCATGAAGTGCTGATTACGGTGGAAGAGGGCTCCATCGGTGGTTTTTCCAGCCATGTGCTGGATTTCCTTGCCCGCTCCGGCGCGCTTGATCGCGGCTTGAAGGTGCGGCCCATGGCAATGCCCGACATCTTCATCGATCAGGACAAGCCCGAGAAGATGTATGACGCCGCGGGGCTCAATGCGGCCCAGATCGCGGAGACGGCCGTGGCGGCTCTCGGCCTTGAACGGCAGATCGCGGATTTGCGCGAGCTTGCGCCGCAATCCTTGCCGAAGCTCGTCTGAGCCTCTCCATGCATAGCGGGAAAATGCGCCTCGACCTCGCACTGGTCGAACGGGGATTTGTTGCGACGCGTACGCGCGCACAGGCTGCAATCAAGGCCGGCCAGGTCTGCCTGCGGGGACAACTCGCCTCGAAGCCCTCCGACATGGTTGGACCGGCAGATGAGATTGAAATGGAGGCGGCGGAGCGCGAATACGTCTCGCGCGGTGCGCTGAAACTCCTTCACGCGCTTGATGCTTTCGGCCTCGATCCCTCGGGCGAGATTTGCGTTGATCTTGGTGCATCCACCGGCGGCTTCACGCAGGTTCTTCTGGAGCGAGGCGCGGCATCCGTTGTTGCCGTGGATGTGGGGCATGGCCAGCTTGCACGGGAAGTCGCGGAAGACGGCCGTCTGCGCTCGCTTGAGGGTTTGAACGCGCGCGATCTCACGCGTGAAACGATCCCCGAAGCCTTCTCTTTCATCGTCGCGGATCTGAGTTTTATCGGCCTTCAAAAAGCGTTGCCCCCGGCACTCGTTCTCGCCGAGCCGGGCGCGACCCTCGTGGCGCTTGTCAAACCGCAATTCGAGGCGGGTCCGCAGAATGTCGGCAAGGGCGGCATCGTGCGCGATTCAGCACTGCACGAGCGGGTATGCGAGGATATCTCGGCCTGGTTGTCGGATGAAATGAACTGGCAGGTTCTCGGCGTAACGCCGAGCCCCATCGAAGGTGGCGATGGCAATCGCGAATTCCTCATAGCGGCGCGCAAACATGGCTGAGATCGATATCGACATTCATGCGCTCGGCGCGCAGGCCGATGGCCTCGCCGACGTTGAAGGCGAAACGCTCTACGTTCCTTACGTGCTGCCGGGTGAGCGTGTCCGTGTTGCGACTGAAGGGGGAGGGCGCGCTTCTCTCCTGAAGATCGTCACGCCCTCACCGGAACGTGTCTCACCTGCCTGCCGTCATTTCATGCGCTGCGGCGGATGCTCGATCCAGCAACTGGCGCCTGCCGGCTATGCGGTCTGGAAGCGCGAGCAGGTGGAGGCGGCTTTGCGCGCGCGCGGGATCGAAACCGAGGTCGCACCGCTTCTTCTTACTGCACCGCGAAGCCGCCGCCGCGCCACCTTCGCGGCTACGCGCACAAAAAAAGGCGTGACAGTGGGCTACTACGAACGTGGAAGCCACGAGATCGTCGCCATTTCCGAATGTCCGCTGGTTGTCCCCGAAATCGAGCAATTCGTGGCGCGATTGGGTGAGCTGGTCTTGCCGGGTCTTTCGCGCCGCACCCGGGCTTCCATTCTCGTTACCTCGACCTTGAATGGCCTCGACGTCGCCGTCACGGGCGGCAAGCCGCTCGATGGACCGTTGCGCGCAGAGCTCGGGCAACGTGCACAGGCCGCGAATGTTGCGCGTCTTTCATGGGATGATGAAATCCTCGCCGAGCGGCGTCTGCCCGAGATCGACCTGTCCGGTCTGCGTGTTGGTTTGCCGGTGAAAGGGTTTCTTCAGCCGACAGCAGAAGGGGAGACGGCGCTTGTACGTCTCGTGCGTGAAGGTGTGGGCCGCGCACGCCATGTCGTTGATCTCTTTGCCGGGTGCGGAACTTTTTCGGCCGCACTGGCGGGCGGCGCCTCGGTTCATGCCGTCGAAGGAGAAAAAAAAGCCCTTGCCGCGTTGGAGCGCGCCGTACATCGGCAAGGGCCGGATCTCGGCCTGAAGCCCGTGACCATCGAGACACGGGATCTCGCACGCCGTCCGCTGCTGGCGGATGAGTTGAAGAAATTCGATGCCATCGTTATCGATCCGCCGCGTGCTGGCGCATTTGCTCAGGCTGAAGAGATCGCAAGATCGGATGTGCCGCTTGTCGTTTCGGTTTCCTGCAATCCGGCGACCTTCGCCCGCGATGCACGAGCACTTCTCGACGGGGGATATCGTCTTGAGGGGGTGACGCCCATCGACCAGTTCCTCTGGTCGGCACATGTCGAACTGGTGGGGATATTCCGGCGCGCTTGAGCGCTGTCAGATATCGCGTGGAAGGTGCTGGCGAGCCGCCCCTTCGACCTCTTCCGGCCGCGTGTCGAGCGTCGAAAGTTTTACGACGACTTCCATGGAAGAAGGCGCATTCCAGCAGCGGTACATGTAGCGCTGAAAGATACTCGCGTTCGGCGCATTTTCTACCGCCGTATTCAGTGGCCGGCGCAAGGTGATGTGAAGATCGGCATTGCGGATCATTCGGATATATCGCTCGACGATGGTCACATCCGCAATCGCGTTCCACGGCAGCAGGCCCAGCCGGTCAAGTGTGATCCCGGCCGGAGAGATGGCCAGCGCCTTGCGGTTCTTCCTGACAAAGGGCCAGTGATAGACGGCCACCCCGGCAGAGAGACCCGCAGCGACAAGGGAAATAAGCGGCGCGCGCGGAACTCCGAAAAGAACGATGCCGAAGGCGATCATCAGACCGCCATAGACGATGCCTTCGCCCTTTTGTTTCACGTACTGAGCGGACAGGTAGTCCTGCTCACTCATGGGGTGTGCCCTTCGCCGACCTGTGCGCGATGGCGCAGCCAGTGGTCTGCGAGGACGCAGGCCATCATCGCCTCGCCCACGGGTACAGCGCGAATGCCGACGCAGGGGTCGTGCCGGCCCTTGGTCACGATTTCCGTCTCTTCGCCACCCTTGGTCACCGTCTTGCGAGGGGCAAGGATCGAGGAAGTGGGCTTTACCGCGAAGCGCGCTACAACATCTTGCCCCGTGGATATCCCGCCGAGAATACCGCCCGCATGGTTCGACGAGAAGGCAAGGCCGTGATTGGTGGATTGCATTTCGTCGGCGTTTTCCTCGCCGGAGAGTGCTGCCGCCGCGAAGCCTTCGCCGATCTCGACACCCTTCACCGCATTGATGCTCATCATCGCACCCGCAAGGTCGGCATCCAGTTTGCCATAGATCGGCGCGCCGAGGCCCACGGGAACGCCCGAGGCCACAACTTCGATCACCGCGCCACAGGATGATCCCGCCTTGCGCACACCGTCGAGATAGGTCTCCCATTTTGCGGCAGCCGTCTTGTCCGGGCACCAGAAAGGATTGTTTTCGGTTTCTTCCCAGTCCCAGTTCGCACGATCGATCTTGTGCGGACCCATCTGCACAAGCGCGCCGCGAATGCTGACGCCGGGCAGCATGGCGCGCGCGATGCCCGCCGCCGCGACGCGCGCTGCCGTCTCGCGCGCGGAGGAGCGTCCGCCGCCGCGATGGTCGCGAATGCCGTATTTGGAGAAATAGGTGAAGTCGGCATGACCTGGCCTGAATTTCTCGACGATATCCCCGTAGTCCTTCGAGCGCTGATCGACATTCTCGATCATCAGCGAAATCGGCGTACCGGTGGTGAGTTCGATGCCGTCTTCGACAAAAGTACCCGACAGGATTTTCACGGCATCGGGCTCGCGCCGCTGCGTCGTGAAGCGCGATGTGCCGGGCCGCCGCCGGTCAAGCCAGTGCTGGATATCCTCCGCCTTCACCGGAATCCGGGGCGGTGCGCCGTCGATCACGCAGCCGAGCGCCGGCCCATGGCTTTCGCCCCAGGTCGTGACACGGAAGAGATGACCGAACGTATTATGCGACATGGCTGTCCGTCTGGCCTTGAAAGGCCTGCCTCAAGCTGTGAACCGGCAGGAACAATACAGGAGATTGTCAGACGATGCTCATATCCGGCGCATCTTCGGCCTTCATGCCCACGACATGGTAGCCCGCATCGACATGATGGACTTCGCCTGTAACGCCCGAACTGAGATCGGAGAGGAGGTAGAGCGCGGTATTGCCCACCTCGTCGATAGTGACCGTGCGCTTCAGAGGCGAGTTGAGTTCGTTCCACTTCAGGATGTAGCGGAAGTCGCCGATACCTGAGGCTGCAAGCGTCTTGATCGGCCCGGCAGAAACGGCATTGACGCGGATATTGTTTCGTCCCAGGTCGACGGCGAGATAGCGCACGCTTGCTTCGAGCGCGGCCTTCGCCACACCCATCACGTTGTAGTGGGGGATAACCTTCTCGGAACCGTAATAGGTAAGCGTAACGATGGAGCCGCCGTCCGGCATCAGCTTCTCGGCGCGCTGTGAGAGCGCGGCAAACGAGTAGCAGGAGATGGCCATGGTGGCGGTGAAGTTGTCCAGCGTCGTATCGACGTAGCGTCCGTCGAGCTCGTCCTTGTTCGAATAGGCGATGGCGTGAACGAAGAAATCGATCTTGCCCCATTCCTTCGAGAGACGTTCGAAGAGCGCGTCCATGCTCGCGGCGTCGGTAACGTCGCAGGGCAGAACGAGCGTCGAGCCGACCGATTCCGCGAGCGGGAAAACACGCTTCTGCAGCGCTTCGCCCTGATAGGTGAACGCGATTTCAGCGCCCTGCTCGGCGCAGGCCTTGGCAATACCCCACGCGATGGAGCGATTATTCGCAACGCCCATGATAAGGCCGCGCTTGCCCTTCATCAGGCTGCCCTTCACGACCGGGCTCGTGCTGGTGATGGCTTCGCTCATCGTTTCCCCGTGAACTGTCTTGGCCGAAAATCGAGCCGCATCCTACACAAAAGCCCCTACCGGTCTAACAAAAAAGCCGTGCGGCAAGGATGGGCTTTCTTCACGATTCGTGTCGATTCGTGACCGTTCAGTTTTCCGAAAAACCCTTGCGTGGATTGTGCTTGAGGCCGGCGGCCCAGCCTGACGCAAAGTCCTTGAGGGCGGGGTCCGAAACGTCCGGGAGTGTGAGCGAGAGGGTAATATATTGATCGCCGCGGGTTGCGGCGCCTTCCTCAGGAAGCCCTTTTCCCCTGAGTCTCAGCCTCGTGCCTGAATTGGAGCCTGCAGGGATCGTCAGCGTCACCGGGCCGGCAACAGTCGGCACCTCCACCTTCGCGCCGAGTACGGCTTCCGGCAGCGTGACGGGCAGGGTGAGGTGGATATCCGCACCTTCCCTCGCAAAATGGGGATGTGCCGCGACATCGACGATGACGATGGCATCGCCCGGTGCTGCGCCACCATGGCCTTCGCTGCCCTGACCGCGCATGCGGATTTTCCCGCCATCCGTGGTGCCGGGGGGAACGGCAAGCTCGACAGTCCGCCCGTCGGCGAGTTTCACACGCTTTCGTGCACCGTTTGCCGCCTCGAGAAAGCTGACGGAAAGACGATAGCTGCGGTCTTCCCCGCGAGCACGAAAAACGCGCTTCCCTGCATTCTTGATGCCCTCGAAGAGCTCGGAGAAGACGTCGTCTTGTGCATCTTGCGCAGCAACTGAAGGAGAAGCGGTTTCCTCAAAGGCGGGTTCCCGTCGCCGCTGAGCGGCTTCGCTCAACCGCTCCGCTTCGAAAAGGCGGCGCGATGCCTCGTCCTTGAGCTGATTATAGGCGGCCGTCACTTCCTGAAAACGGGCATGAAGTGCAGCCGATCCGCCTCGCGTATCGGGGTGCAATTCTTTCGCAAGCCTGCGATAGGCCGCCTTTATATCCGCATTGCTTGCGCCGGGGCCAACGCCCAGGACTTCATATGGATTGCGCAAGGGCGCTACTCCCAAACCGCTGAAGAACGCAGATTAGGTGAGCCGCTATACGAATTGGTTAAGGCGCCCCATGGTCGAGCCGGTCGAATTCGGCGGGCGTGGGCGGTGGAGTGGTACGGGAAAGCGCGGCATCGGCCTCGCTGGGCGGCGGGGGGCCGGGCAGGCTGGGGACGAGCAGCGTTAACCTTTGAAGGGCCTGCTCGTGGCCGACGCGCGCAGCCAGCGCGTACCAGCCAAGGGCCCGGGCAGGGTCGTTCTCCACCCCGAGGCCCTTTTCATACATCACGCCGAGATTGTACCGCGCCGCAGGAACGCCAGCGATGGCGGCAGCATGAAACCAGAAGGAAGCCGTCTTGTAGTCCCGTTCGATACCATCGCCTTCGAGATACATGAAGGCGGTGTTCAACTGTGCGGATACGAGGCCGCCGCGCGCCGCCCGTTCGTAGAAATAGAGCGCTCGGGCGGGATCGCGGGCAACGCCACGCCCTTCGCGAAAGAGAAGGGCGACATTGCGCATGGCTGCGAGGTCGTCCTGCTGCGCGAGCGGGAGCCAGATTTCGTAGGCTTTGCTGAAGTCACCCGCATCATAGGCGGCAACGCCCTCGCTAAAGCGAGCTTTTTGCTCCGCTTCGGAGGGCGCAACCTGACGAAGACCCTCATCGACCGTAACGCCGGGCGCTGCGTGCAGGGGCGAGAGGTGAAGGGCGAAAAGAAGGACCGGCAACACAAGGCCGGACGAGAGGGCGGGCCGAAGAAAACTCATGATAAACGGCCCGCCCCCGCGATTTTGTCAGTTCTGGATCTGCCAGGAGCCATCCGCCTGTCGGCACGCCGTGCCATGTGCCTGCTCGCTGCGTCCGTCGATATAAACAGTCTGCGTATACTCGCGGCAATTGTAATTGCCCTGCTGGTAGGCAGGCTGCGGCGTCACCGTACCATAATGGCCGGAATCCGGGTTCTGCCAGCGAACCGGCTGACCCGACCGGCCGTTTTCAAGCGTGTTGTAGGTTGTCTGGCTCATATACTGCCGGTCGGCGCGGTCGAGCGACTTGCCGATCTCGCCGCCGAGGAAGGCGCCAAGCAGCACACCGGCGCCCGTTGCCCAGAGCTGGCCCGATCCGCCGCCGATTTGCGAGCCCGCGAGGCCGCCCGCGACTGCGCCGCCGACCGTGCCGACGGTCTGTTTGTTGATGCCGCCACCATTGCCATACATGCTCTGGTCACAAGCAGCGAGCGAGAGCGCCATCGCCCCGATGGCCAATCCCTGAACGAATTTCATAACGATCAATCCTGTGCTTTGGTCGCCCCCAAGCGATATAAGACTTACCTATATAGAAGTGCGATTGTGGCAAGATTGGAGCGGAGCCCCGTGGCAAAAAGCGCAGAAAACAGCGCTTTTTGACTGAGGGTCGCGAAGTGGACGAAGCATGACGGACGTAAAGGCCGAGGCGGACGAGAACCGGATTTTCGACGGTGAGGAGCCGATTGCGCTGTTTCACGCGTGGATGGCGCTCGCGCGCGAGAAGGAACCGGAGGATGCGAACGCCATGGCGCTGGCGACGGCGGACAAGGACGGCTTTCCCGATGTGCGGATGGTGCTGCTGAAGGACGTGGACGAGCGCGGCTTTGTTTTCTACACCAACCTCGAAAGCATCAAGGGACTGGAATTAAAGGAAAATCCGGCCGCCGCGCTGTGTTTCCACTGGAAGAGCCTGCGCCGTCAGGTGCGCGTTCGCGGCGAGGTTGTCCCCGTCAGCGAGGAAGAGGCGGACGCCTATTTTGCCTCGCGCGCGAAGGACAGCCAGATCGGTGCATGGGCCTCGAAGCAATCGCGCCCGCTGGAAACCCGTTTCGAGCTGGAGAAGCAAGTCGCTGTTTTTACAGCAAAATTCGCCCTCGGGAAGGTGCCGAGACCCCCTCACTGGTCTGGCTTCCGTATCGTGCCGCGACGGATCGAGTTCTGGCGCGACCGGCCTTTCAGATTGCATGACCGCCTTGTTTTCAAAAGGGAATCCGGCGCGACCCGGTGGCAAACCGAGAAACTCTACCCCTGACTGTCATCGTAATGTCATCAAACCGTTACAAATGCCGGGAGGCAGGCTGCGCATGAGCGCCCCAGAGATTACCGGCGAGACCACGGACGCAGCCGGCACAAAAAAAGTAATCCCCCCAAATGCACAAACCGGCGTCGCGCCGGAATATGAGCGGCTGATGCGGCGCGCGACGCTCGCGGCCGTGGCGGTCGCCGTCGTGCTGATCGCGCTGAAGGGCGTCGTCTATTGGTACACCGGCTCCATCGCCATGCTGGGTACGCTGACCGACTCGCTGCTCGACGGGGCGGCCTCCCTGCTCAACCTCTTCGCCGTGCGCGCCTCGCTTGCACCCGCTGACCTCGAACATCGCTTCGGCCACGGCAAGGCCGAAGCGTTGGCGGGGCTCGGCCAGTCGATCTTCATTTTTGGATCGGCCGGCTACATCACCTTCGAGGCGATCACGAGGCTGATGAACCCCGAACCTGTGAATTACTCAGGCGCGGGCATCGCGGTGGTCGTCATTGCCATTGGACTGACGCTCGCGCTCGTCGCCTATCAGCGCCACGTGGTGAGCCAGACGCGCTCGCTCGCCATCGAGGCGGACTCGATCCATTACCGCGGCGACTTGCTGATGAACCTTTCGGTGATCGCGGCGCTGGTGCTGTCGGGTTTTCTCGGCCTTCACTGGGCGGACCCCGTTTTCGGCATCGTGATTGCGGCGCTTATTGCATGGAGCGCGGCGAAGATCGTGATGAACGCATTCAACCAGCTCATGGACCGTGAGTTCTCCGAAGAGGACCGCGAGCGCATAAAGGATATCGTGCGCCAGCATTCGGAAGTGGTGAACCTGCACGAACTGAAGACGCGCACATCGGGTGTCTACAGTTTCATCCAGTTTCACCTGGAACTCGACGGCAAGATGACGCTGACGGAAGCGCATCGCATTTCCGACGAAGTCGAGAAGGATGTGATGGCGGCCTTCCCCGGCTCGGAAGTCATCATCCATCAAGACCCGGCAGGCAGCGAAAAGCTCACCCGGTTCCAGCGCGCTTGAGAAAACGGACGGAATATTGACCGATAGAAGCGAGAACGAGGCGCTGCTCGGCTTTCTTGAAAGCGGCGATGCCCACGGTCTTGGCGCGAACGAGACGGTGACGCATATCGAGACCCATGCCTCGCATGTGTTCCTTGCAGGCGCGCGCGCCTACAAGATGAAGAAGCCGGTGAAGTTCACCTTCCTCGACTTCTCGACGCTGGAAAAGCGGAAAGCTGCCTGCGAACACGAGGTGGAACTGAATCGCCGCACGGCGCCGGATATCTATCTCGGCGTGACGCCGGTGCGCCGCAGGGGCGGGGATTTCGTCATCGGCGGCGATGAGGGCGAGGCAGTCGAATATCTCGTGGAGATGAAACGCTTTGGCGGCGAGGGGCTTCTCGCGACGCTGGCGGAGAAAGGCGCGCTCGACCTTTCGGCGGTAACGGAGCTTGCCGTGAATGTCGCTGCCTTCCACGGCAAGGCCGAGGTGACGCCCGATTTTGGCGGCGCGGCGGGCACGGCAAGCATCGTCGCGGGCAGCGCGGAGGATATGAAGCCCGTCGCCGGAACCGTGCTCGACGCGGAGAAGGTGCGGCGCGTGACGGCGCTGAGCGAGGCGCTGATCGAAAGACATGCCGCGCTTCTCGATGAACGCCGCAAGGCCGGATATGTGCGCCACTGCCACGGCGACCTTCACCTCGGTAATGTGACGATGGTGGAGGGTCACCCCGTCATTTTCGACTGCATCGAATTCGACGACCGGCTGGCGCGGATCGATGTGCTTTACGATCTCGCCTTTCTGCTGATGGACCTCGCCTTTCGCGCCGGGCGCGATGCGCGGCTCGCGGGTTTTGCGGCCCGTGCGCTCAACACCTGGCTCGACAGTCTCCGTGAGGAGGATATCGGGCCTGCGATCCGGGGGCTTGCGCTGCTGCCGCTCTTCGTTTCCATGCGCGCGGTGGTGCGCGCCAAGGTGACGGCGGTGCAGGTGAACGGCGAAGGCGACGAGAAGAAGCGGGACAATGAGAAACGGGAAAAGGCGCGCGCCTATCTCGACTTTGCCTTGAAGGCGCTGGAAGAAACGCAGCCGCTTCTCGTTGCCATAGGGGGACTTTCGGGCACGGGGAAGTCAACCGTGGCGAAGGAAATTGTCACGAGGATTGGCGGCCCGCTCGGTGCGGTGCATCTGAGGAGCGATATTATTCGCAAACGGATGTTTGGTGCCGGTCCCCTCGACCGCCTGCCGGACGGTGCCTATGCGCCGGGCGTGGGTAACAGGGTTTATGAGGAAATGCACACACTCGCGCGCAAGGCGCTGGAAGCCGGACGGAGCGTGGTGACGGATGCCGTCTTTGCGCGGGAAGAGGAGCGCCTCGCCGTCGCAGAACTGACATCCGGGACAGATGCGCGATTTCGCGGGCTCTGGCTCGAAGCACCGGCGGAGGTGCTGGAGGAACGCGTCGCGGCACGCGAAAGGGAAGGGCGCGATCCCTCCGATGCGGGCATCGAAGTGCTGCGCAAGCAGCTTGCCTATGATCCAGGCAAAATGACATGGGCGCGGGTGGACGCATCGGGCACGCCGGGGGAGGTGCTGGAAGAGGCACTGGATTCTGTCGACATGACGGCGGATTGAGGGAAGATTGCCCCTCTGGTGACCCAATACCCGCAGGTTGTCACTTGACAACCAAATCGAATTCCCTATCATTCCATGAGGCAATATGGCCGGACGATCGCGCCATCCGCACAAGGATATCGAACAGGCTATTCGCCACGCGGAAGAGGCCGGCTGGACCTTCGTGAAGGGAAGGGGGCACTGCTTCGGCTATCTGCGCTGCCCCTGGAACGACGAGACCTGCCGGTGTGGCGAGTTCTGCCAGTTTTCGATCTGGAGTACGCCGCGATCCGCAGAGAACCACGCGAGGCAGATCCGGCGTTTGATCGATCATTGCAAATACATGCAGGACAGCAGGGAATAGCGGGAAAAGACGATGTCCGTTTATGAGTTCGAGTTGATCTTTTCTCTCGTGGCGCCTTTCGGCGATCCCGACGACATCGTCAATGCGTTGTTCGAGGCAGGCTGCGACGATGCGATTGTCGGTGTGGGCAAGCGGGACAGAATTGCCCTGAGCTTCTCGCGGGATGCGGCAAGCGCCGGGCAGGCAATGGCGTCGGCATGGCGCGAGGTTCGCGAGGCCCTGCGCGGCGCGGAGCTGGTCGAGGCAAAGCCCGACCTCGTCAATCTCAGCGATATGGCCGAGATGCTGGGCTATACGCGGCAGAACATGCAGAAATATGCAGCCGGCAAGGACGTTTCATTCCCGCATCCGGTTCATGTGGGCGCGCCGGATGTCTGGCACCTCTATGATGTCCTTCTTTGGCTTCGCGATGAAAAGGGCGTGGCGGTGGAGGGGGAACTGCTCGAAGCCTCGCTTGCCGCGGCGGAGATCAATGCGCGGCTTCAGAGCGAGCGGTTGGCCGTGCAGCAGCGCCGGGTCGCCGTGTAGCTCCGCAACCGCTGGCGCATAGGGGGCGCTTCCTCTAGATTGCGGCCATGACACAAATTGACAATGCAGAGCGCAAGACACTGATCCTGACCGGTGCGAGCCGGGGCATCGGCCATGCGACGGTAAAGCGCTTTTCGAGCGCGGGCTGGCGCGTGATCACCTGTTCGCGTCATCCTTTCCCGGAGGACTGCCCCTGGGAAGCGGGCCCGGAAGATCACATCCAGGTGGACCTTGCCGATGTGAAGAATACGGAAGCCGCCATTGCCGAGATGCGCGAGCGGCTGAAGGATCAGGGTGGCCGGCTGAACGCGCTGGTGAACAATGCGGCGATTTCGCCCAAGGGAACGGGCGGCTCCCGGCTCGGCGTTTTCGATACGGATGTCGATACCTGGACGCAGGTCTTTCAGGTGAATTTCTTTGCGCCGGTGATGCTGGCGCGCGGCCTCGTGGAAGAGCTGAAAGCGGCGCAGGGGTCGGTCGTCAACGTGACCTCGATCGCGGGCGAGCGCGTACACCCCTTCGCAGGCTCCGCCTATGCGACCTCGAAAGCGGCGCTCGCCGCGCTGACGCGCGAAATGGCATCCGAGTTCGGACGGCTCGGCGTGCGCGTGAACGCGATTGCGCCCGGCGAGATCGACACGGCGATATTGTCGCCGGGGACGGACAAGATCGTCGCCGAAATTCCGATGCAGCGCCTCGGCACGCCCGAGGAAGTGGCGCGGACGATCTATTTTCTGTGTACGGATCAGTCGAGCTACGTCAACGGCACCGAAATCCAGATCAATGGCGGCCAGCACGTTTGAGTCTGCGACGACGGTCCCACCTACCCTCCCCTCGGGGAGGGTCAAACGGCCCTTTCTCAACTTGTCCACGAAACACGGTCGAAAGCAGGCCGTTTGGGGCGGGGTGACATTTTTGGGTGTGGTGGCGTTCAAAACTCTCCCCGCGACTACGGATCTAGCATTGCTTCTTCCCACCCTCCCGCAGGGGGAGGGTGGGAAGAGAGATCGCATTGAAAATCACCTTCACCCCACGAAAACGACCGCGCTCTGGCTGTCGCGGACGCGGGCGTCCTCGTTCACGGTGAAGGCGGAGACGATGTAGCCGCTGGCGCCCATGAAGATGCCGGTGCCGCGCTCGACGCGGAAGGTGACATGGCCGAGCTGGACCGCAGGGTCCGGCGTTTCGCCAAGGCTCCCGTCCCCCGTGCTCGTATAGAAGAGCGAGCCGCCGCCAAAGACGATCTCGCCCGTTTCCGAGAAGCCGCCATAATCGTCGTTCTCGACCACGGCATTGCACTTCGCCGTGGCCGCACCACCCGCAACCTGCGCCTCGATGGCGCCGGGCTGGAGGATCGCCTCCGTCTCGACATTCATGCGGCGGCCCATCTCGTCTTCCGGCGAGGCCTTACCCTCGAAGATGAGCTGAAAACGGATTTCGCGGGTCATGAACCGGCCTTTCAGGCTGCGCGGAGATTGTCCTTCTTCACCATCGCCTCGACTTCGTCGAGCGCCTTGTGGACGGCGGCGAACATTTCCTCGACCTGTTCGAGCGTGATGATGAGCGGCGGGCAGAAGGCGACGATGTCGCCCGCCAGCGCGCGGAGGATGAGCCCGTTGCGCTGCGCGGCGGCGACAACGGCGGCGCCGATGCCGGCCTTGGGATCGAAGGAGCGCTTGTCCGACTTGTCGGCGACGAGTTCGATGGCGCCAATAAGGCCCTTGGCGCGGGCATGACCGACGAGGGGATGCTCGGCGAGGCGCTCGACATGGCCCTCGAAGCGCGGCGCGAGGCCGCGCACATGGCCGACGATGTTGCGCTTCTCGTAGATCTCCAGCGTCTTCGCGGCGACGGCGGCGCCGACCGGATGGGCGGTATAGGTGTAGCCGTGGCCGAAGACGCCGATCTTCTTGCTCTCGTCGATCATCGCCTGGAACATCTCCTCGCCGACCGTGACGGCGGCGATGGGGAAATAGGCGGATGAGAGCGCCTTGGCGACGGAGATCGAGTCGGGCTTCATGCCGAATGTTTCCGAACCGAACATGTTGCCCGTGCGGCCGAAGCCGCAGATGACTTCATCGGCGATGAAATAGATGTCGTATTTCTTCAGCACCGCCTGGATCTTCTCGAAGTAACCGGCGGGCGGAATGATGACGCCGCCGGCCCCCATGATCGGCTCGGCGATGAAGGCCGCGACCGTATCCGGGTCTTCTTTTATGATGAGGTCTTCGAGGTTCTTCGCGAGCCGCGTCGTGAACTCGTCTTCCGTTTCGCCCGGCTCCGCGTAGCGGTAGTAATGCGGGCAGTCAGTGTGGAGCACGCCCTCGATCGGCAGGTCGAAGTCGCGGTGGTTGGCGGGCAGGCCCGTGAGCGAGGCGGAAGCCACGGTGACGCCGTGATAGCCACGCGTGCGGGAAATGAACTTCTTCTTGTTCGGGCGGCCCTTCGCATTGTTGTAGTACCAGACGAGCTTCATCTGCTGGTCGTTCGCTTCCGAACCCGAACCGCAGAAGAGAACCTTGGAGGCGGCGTGCGGCGCGATGGCCTTGAGCCGTTCGGCCGCTTCCGCCGCGCGCTCATGGCTCTTGCCGCCGAAGGTATGCGTGAAGGGGATCTGGCGCATCTGCTCGGTGGCGGCGTCGATCAGCTCCTGCTCGTTATAGCCGAGCGAGGTGCACCACAGACCGGCAAGGCCCTCGATATATTTGTTGCCGCCATTGTCGAAGACATAGATACCCTCGCCGCGCTCGATGATCATCGGGCCCGTCTCGCGGAACGTGTCGAGATTGGTGTAGGGATGGACAAGCGTTTCGATATCGCGAACGGCGGCGTTGGACAGGCTCATCGGGGAGCTCCTCGGATTTTCATTGTGCGGCTTGGCGGCATAATGGGAGGGGGAGCGGGTGGTGTCAAAGGGCGGTAGGTCTCTGCGCTTATCGTCTGGACCACCCTCCCCCTGTGGGAGGGTCTGAAAATCCGTCAGGATTTTCAGGGGAGGGGTTCTCCGCCATCGTCAAATTGCGCGCTTCCGGTTATGCGCCGAACGCTCTCGCTTACCCCTCCCCGAAAAACCCTGCACTGCGTTTGAGTTTTTCGACCCTCCCTCAGGGGGAGGGTGGGAAGAAACGGAGAGGCCGGGCCATGACGATTTTGCCTAAATACCGGTGTGAAGGAGCGCGCTGAGGTCACGCATCAAGGGCGCTATCACCGTCTGATCGGTTTGAAATGAAAAACGCACTATCTGCTTCCAGGAATCACCGTGTCCAATTTCGCCCCTGACTTCGACATGACCCAAGGTATGTAGTTCGAGACAGAGGAAGTCCGGCTCCCAGGTTCCCGTGAGTTTCGCAATTGCGTGCCCGTTACGGGACATCGTCGCAAGACTCGATATCGCACTGGCCAGATGCTTTTCGGAGAAGTAGAGGTCGTGCTCGAATGCCAGCCATCCAGAGCGAACGCGGAGCAACGCCTTCCAGCCGCTTCCGTCGGAGAAACGCTCGATATCTTCGAGGACAAGAAGCTTGTCCGCGTCATTGGTGACAAGTTCTATGCGGGTCGGAAGCACAAGCTGAACCTCACCACCCATCGGGCGGTGTAAACCCGCCGAGAATATCCTCGAACATCGCCGCGACCTCGATGGTCGTGTAGTCCTCCAAGTGCGGGCCGATGATCTGGATGCCGACGGGTTTGCCCGCGCTCGTGACGCCGACCGGCGCGACGGAGGCCGGGAGATAGGAGACGACGGCGGGGCCCGCCCAGACCAGCACATCCATGTAGGGCCGCATGACGCCGTTCACTTCGAGCGCGCGCTTGTGCCAGTTGCTGTCGTGATTGTGCTCGAAGGCGGGGCGCATCAGCACCGGCGCGAGCACGACATCGTAGCTTTTGAAGAAGTTGTGCCACTTCCAGCGGAACTGGGCTTGGCGTTCCTTCCAGATGGCGCGCTCGGCGAGCGAGAGCGTGCCGCCGATGGCTTGCAGCGCCTGATGGCTCTTGTCGTCCGCGGCGAAGCCCTTTTTCATTTCGGCCCAGTGATCGCGGATGCTTTGCGGCATGCCGGCGCCGATCTGCGAATGGAGCAGGATGAGATAGCACTCGGTGATGTCAGCCAGCGTGAAGTCGGGCCGTGCGTTCCAGTCGACGCTGGCGCCGGAGGCTTCGAGCGCCTTGGCCGCATTGATGAGAAGCTCGGCGCTTTCCGCGTCGATGTCGCAGAACTCGTCTTCGATCCAGACGGCGACGCGAAGCTCGCGTGGCTTCGTCGCGCGCGGCGCGGGAAGGTCGAGCTTCCAGCCCGCCGCATCCGCCCAGTCGGGCCCGGCGGTGAGGGAGAGGAGGAGGCGGAGATCCTCGGCGCTGCGGGCGAGCGGGCCCGCGACCGAGAGATCGCCTTCGGACAAGGCACCGGGCGGCGGCGAGAGATGGCCGCGCTTCGGCACGATGTCGAAGCTCGGCTTGTGGCCGAAGACGCCGCAGAGATGGGCGGGGGTGCGGATCGAGCCGCCGATATCGGAGCCGAACTCGGCCGCCGTGAAGCCCGCCGCGAGCGAGGCGGCGGACCCGCCAGACGAGCCGCCGGGGCCGCAGTCGAGCGCCCAGGGGTTGTTCGTCGTGCCGTAGATGTCGTTATAGGTCTGGAGGTCGCCGGAAAGGTAGGGGACGTTGGTCTTGCCCATGACGATGGCGCCCGCGCGCTGGAGCCGCTCGACCGCGGTGGCGCTCTTCGCGGGCACATGGTCCTTCCAGACCGGGGCGCCGCCCGTGGAGACGATGCCCTCGACTTCATAGGCATCCTTGATGGTGAAGGGCAGGCCGTGGAGCGGCCCCTTGATCTCGTCGCGGGCGAAGGCCTCGTCGGCTTCCTTCGCGAGTGTCATGGCGCGGTCGAAATCGCGGGCGATGACGGCATTGGTCTTGCCGTCGAGCTTCTCGATCCGCGAGATGTAGTGGCCGGTGAGCTCCACGCTCGACAGCTCGCGGCGGCGGATGATCCGGCCGAGGTCGGAGGCGGACCGGAAATGAAGCTCGGTCATGGGGAAACTCCCTGTTTCGATGTGCTTTGGCGATTTGCCGTTTTGCCGCCCATTAGAGGGGGCAAGGCCATGCGAGGCAAGGATTCGGGGGGCGGGCATGAGGGCAAGCGTTGTCCGCCGGGGGCTTCGCCGCTAGACTGACCCAAACGGGGATAAGGCCGGGAAAACCCGGCGTCACTTCAGGAAATGAGGAAACGAGACCCATGCAGGGATTGATGCAGGACTGGCCGCTGCGCGTGACGAGCATTATCGACCACGCCGCCCGCTTTCATGGCGACCGGGAAATCGTGACACGGACCGTCGAGGGTCCGATCGCGCGCACCACCTACAGGGAAGTGCATCTGAGGGCGCGCAAGGTCGCGCAGGCGCTGACGCGGCTCGGCATCAAGGAAGGCGACATCGTCGCGACCATGGCCTGGAACACGGCGCGCCACCTCGAAGCCTGGTACGGCATCATGGGGATGGGCGCGGTCTGCCACACGCTGAACCCGCGCCTCTTCGCCGAACAGCTCATCTACATCATCAATCACGCGGAAGATAAGGTCATCTTCCTCGACCTGACCTTCGTGCCGATCCTCGAAGGGATCGCCGACAAGCTGCCCAACGTGAAGGCCTATGTCATCATGACGGACAAGGCCCACATGCCCGAGACGAAACTCCCGAACGCGCTCTGCTTCGAGGAGATCGTGGAGGCGGAAGACGGCGAGTTCAAATGGACGGAAGTGGACGAGAACGCGGCTTGCGGCCTCTGCTACACGTCGGGCACGACGGGCAACCCCAAGGGCGTCCTCTATTCGCACCGCTCCAACGTGCTGCATTCGATGGCGGCGAACATGGGCGACGCGCTCGGCATGAAATCGGCGGACGCGATCCTGCCCGTGGTGCCGATGTTCCACGCGAATGCCTGGGGCATTGCCTTCGCCGCGCCCGCTGTCGGCGCGAAGCTCGTCATGCCCGGCGCGAACATGGATGGCGAGAGCATCTATGAGCTTCTCGACAAGGAAGGCGTGACCGTGACGGCGGCTGTGCCGACCGTCTGGCTGATGCTGCTGCAATATCTCGAAAAGACGAAATCGGAACTGCCGAAGCTCGAGCGCGTGGTGATCGGCGGCTCGGCTGCGCCGCGCTCCATGATCGAGGTCTTCGAGGACAAGTACGATGTGAAGGTCTTCCACGCCTGGGGCATGACGGAAATGTCGCCCATGGGCACGCTCGGCGCGCTGAAGGCGGGCATGGACGAGTGGGATCTCGAAAAGCAGATCGACGTGAAGGTGAAGCAGGGCCGCGCGATCTATACGGTCGAGATGAAGATTACGGACGACGACGGCAACGAGCTTCCCTCCGACGGCAAGGCCTTCGGCCACCTGATGGTGCGCGGACCGGCCGTCGCCGGCGCCTATCTCAAGGGCGAGGGCGGCAATATTCTCGATGAGGATGGCTGGTTCGACACGGGCGACGTCGCGACCATCGACGAACAGGGCTACATGCAGATCACGGACCGCGCGAAGGACGTCATCAAGTCCGGCGGTGAATGGATTTCCTCCATCGAGATCGAGAACCTCGCGGTCGGTCACCCGAAGGTCGCGGAAGCCGCCGTTATCGGCATCGTGCATCCCAAATGGGACGAACGCCCGCTGCTGATCATCGTGCCGAACGAGGGCGAAAGCCCAACCAAGGACGACATCCTGCGCTACATGGAAGGCAAGATCGCCAAGTGGTGGATGCCGGACGACGTGGTCTTCGTGGACGAAATCCCGCACACGGCGACGGGCAAGATCCAGAAGCTCGCGCTGCGCGAGACGTTCAAGGACTATACGCTGCCGACGGCAACCGCTGCCGAGTAGAAAGGCGCGCCGGGCAAGGCAAACCACATCCCGGCGGACACCCCGTCCGCCGCAACGAAAGAACAGAACACCATGACAGGTGACAAGTCGCGGCTTGCCGTGTGGGGCTTGAGGGTATCCGTCCTCGGCCTGGTGATACTCGCGCTCGGCATTCTCGGTCATCGCTTCGGCGTGATCGACTTCCGTCCGGCGCTGCTTGGCCTCGCAGGTGGCGCGGCTATCGGCCTGATCGGCGCTGTGGTTTCCGCCGTCGCACTCATCATCAGCATCATGTCGTCGCGGAGCGGCGTGCGCACGGCAATCGCCGGTCTGGTGATCGGGCTTCTCGTTGCGGCACCTGTCGGGCAGGCGATGATCGCGGGATCGAAAGTGCCGGGCATCCACGACATCACGACCGACCTCGACAATCCGCCCGCCTTCGACGCGGTGGTGGCCGAACGCGGGACCACATCGAACCCGCTCGACCGGGCGGAACCGGCGGACCTCGCCGAGTTGCAGGCGCAGGCCTATCCAGACCTCACGACGCTCGAAATCGACATGCAGCCCGGCAAGGTCTATGAAGCCGCGCTCGAAACCGCGCGCGAGATGGGCTGGGAAATCGTCGCCTCCAACCCCGCAGAGGGGATGATCGAAGCGACGGCGACGACGCGCGTCATGAACTTCAAGGACGATGTCGCGATCCGCGTCACCGAACGCGGCGACGGCGCGGCGGTCGATATGCGCTCGGTCTCACGTGTCGGCATCAGCGACATGGGCGCGAACGCGAACCGCATCCGCACTTACCTGCACGCGCTGAAGGTGAAGCTCGGCGCGGCGGGATGACGCCGGTTTTCTAAGCCAGCCAGTAGTCGTTTCCGAGGCCGGGCTTGCCTTTCGTTGCGACGGCGCCGGTCGCGACGAGGTGCTCCATATGGGCAAGCACGGAGCGCGCGGCAGCCGGGTATAGCCGCTTGTCGACGGCGGCATACATGATCGGCACCATGTCCTGAATGCGCGTGTGGCCGGCGGCGAGCTGTTCCATGATCTGGCGCTCGCGGTCCTCGCGATGTTCGATGAAGGAGCGCACGAACGGCTTGGGATCGGTGATCGCGGGACCATGCGTCGGCCAGTAGACTTCATCATCGCGCTCAAGAAGCAGGCGGAGCGAGGCCATATACTGCTCCATGTTGCCATCGGGCGGACTGACGATGCTGGTTGACCAGCCCATGACGTGATCGCCGCTGAAGAGCGCCTTCTCTTCCTGAAGCGCGAAGCACATATGGTTCGATGTGTGGCCCGGCGTGTAGACACATTCGACCGTCCAGCCATTGCCTTCGATGATGTCGCCGTGGCGAACCTCGAAATCCGGCACAAAAGCCATGTCGCCGTCTTCCTCGACCTGCACATCGTCCGGGGTGTTGAGCTGGCCCGAGCCATGCGGCCCGTAGGCATAGGTCTCCGCGCCGGTGAGCGCCTTCAGGGGCGCGGCGGCGGGCGAGTGATCGCTATGCGTGTGAGTGATGAGGATGTGGGTGACGGTCTCGCCTTCGAGCGCGCGCATCAGCGCCCCGACATGCTCATTGAGCAGGGGACCGGGGTCGACCACGGCGACTTCGCCCTCGCCGATGATATAGGTGCCCGTGCCCTTGTAGGTGAAGGCGGACGGATTGTTCGCGACGACGCGGCGGATCAGCGGCGACACCTGATCGCAGTCGCCATATTCGAACTCGATCTCGCGGACGTAAGGTATTTGAACGGCCATCTCTCCTCCGGTGTTGGCGGCAGATTGGACCGTCTGGCACCGGATCGCAATGGCGCGGTCAGCTTGCCTTTCTGAAGACGTCGCGGCTGCGCGCTCCGCCCTGTGCGACACGTGCGAGATTGCTGCGCATCCGTACAAGCATGTCGATGAACGCGGTTCGTTCGTCATCGGTGAAGCCCGCATAGGCCTCATCGAGAATTTCGTCGCCAGCCTCCCACATCTGATCGAGCAGCGGCTGCGCCTTGCCGGTAAGGAAAAGCTGCTGCGCGCGCCGGTCGTTGGGGTCTGGCCTGCGCTCTACCACGCCGAGGCTGACAAGCTTGTCGATAAGCCGCGCCACGGTGATGGGCTGGACTTCGAGAAGATCGGCAAGACCGACCTGATTGAGCCCCTCATGCCGCGATAGCTGGGCGAGGGCGCCCCATTGCGCCTGTGTGAGGCCGCTGACGCGCTCCGAGAATGCCACTTTCATGAAGCGGGAATTGTCGCGGAGAAGGAAGCCCGTGCTGCGATCCGGATTCTGGTTCTTGCCGTTACTCATGATTTTCACCCGCCGCTTTAGTAGAGTGTATGCCTGTTAATAAGGAAGGCTTAGTATATGGGTGCAAATCGAGGCTGGGCAAGGGGCCTCCTTCGGAGGCGGAAACGGTTCTATGCGGGAATGAGAGAGCGGGGCGCGGCGGACAAGCCGCCGCACCGGGAAATCCAGGTCTCCTTCGGGGGAGACGATCAGTAGATGGCGGCGATATAGGCCACGAAACCAGCCGCATAAAGCGAGAGCAGTGTGTAGCCGCCGGCCACAAAGGCTTCGGTTCCGTTGAAGCCATGAACCGCCTTGGCGGGCACGGTTTTGACGGCCGTCCAGAGGCGTTCAGCCTGGGCCGTGATGTCGGCACCAAGAGACCTCGTATGCGCCGCCACATTGGATGCGAGATGCTGTGCGGAAGTCATGGGCTTACCTCGTTCGTTCGAATGTCACTCAGTCCGGCCCGATCGTTTCCATCCCCCTTGAAGGGGCTGTCGCCTTGCCGGCGATTCTCTTGTCTCGTTGAACTGAAGATATGCTGCATCGCACAAACTGACAAGATGTCAGCCTATGAATATTTTGCGATGCGGCGAGACATTCTGCCGCACTGCACCCAAAAATAAGGGGCGGTTTCCCGCCCCTTTTTCGTGTCCGTCTCGTTTGGCGCCGTGTTGGCCGAAAAGTCAGATCTTGCGTCCGGCGGCTTCCCAGTAAGGCTCGCGGAGCTTGCGCTTGAATATTTTCCCGGAGTCCTCTCGCGGAAGGTCGCTGCGGAACTCGACTTTCCGGGGCACCTTGTAGCCCGCGACCCGCTCGCGCAGGAAAGAACGGACATCGCCCTCCTGAAGGGTCACGCCCGGCTGGGGCTGGACGACGGCGCAGAGGGATTCGCCGAATTCCTCGTCGGGAATGCCGAAGACGGCGCAATCGCCGACGCCCGGCATCTTGTGGAGCTCGGCTTCGATCTCGGCGGGATAGATGTTCACGCCGCCCGAGATCACCATGTCCTTGGCGCGGTCGCAGAGATAGAGAAAGCCGTCCTCGTCGAGATAGCCGACATCGCCGAGTGCGATGAGCCCGGCCTTTTCCGAGTTGCGGCGCTTCTCGTCGTCGCGGTGATAGGTGAAATCCGGGATGGTGGACGTTCGGCAGACGATCTCGCCGGTCGCGCCATGCGTGAGTTCCTTGCCGTCCTCGCCGATCACCATGACCTTCGCATCGTCGACCGCCTTGCCGACGGTGCCGGGATGGGCGAGATATTCTGCCGAATTGCAGAAGACGACCGCGCCGGTTTCCGTGCCGCCGTAGTATTCGTTGATGACCGGCCCCCACCACTCGATCATCGCCTGCTTGACGTGAACAGGGCAGGGCGCAGCCGCGTGAACCACGAAGCGCAGCGAGGAAAGGTCATATTTCTTTTTCACCTCGTCGGGAAGCTTCAGTAGACGGACGAACATGGTCGGCACCATGTGAAGATGCGTGACCTTGTGGCGTTCGATCATCTGCAGCAGTTCTTCCGGGTCGAAACGCGGCTGAAGGATGATGTTCGCGCCGACGCGGAAGGCGTAGAGCCCGTAGGCATTGGGCGCGGAGTGATACATCGGGCCGGTAACGACTGTGACCATCTCCTGCGGCTCGCCGTAAGCGGCATTGAAGCCCATCACCTTGCCGATGATCGAGGCCCAGGCAACGGCCTGCTCCGCGGTGGGCGGCGCGCGGCGCACACCCTTCGGATGGCCGGTGGTGCCGGATGTGTAGATCATGGAGCCGGGCGGCTCGGCGGGGCCTGCCTCGATGGGCGGGAACTGCGCGAGCCATTCGCTCCAGCTCTGCGCGCCCGGCGGAAGTTTCGCGTCGTCGGGCGACAATCCATAGGCCGAGACGATCTCGGGCGGTGTCTCCACAACGAAGACCGGAACATCCTTCGGGATCGCCGTTTCGATGCCGCGCAGAAGGTCGGCATGGATGACGATGGCCTTGGCGCCTGAGTTCTCGAAGATGTAGCGCGCCTCATCGGGCGAGTTGTGCCAGTTGACGGGGGTTGAATAAGCGCCGACCAGCCCGGACGCCGCGGAGGCCTCCATGAAGGGAAAGTCGTTTCGCAGATAAACCGCGATGACGTCTCCCGGCCCGATGCCGAGGCTCTTGAAGCCGCTCGCGGCGCGCGCGGCCCGCTCCTGAAGCATGGCGTTTTCGGCCGTCCGCGTGCCGGAAATGATCGTCGCTCCGCCCATCGTCTCCTCCCCAGGTGACTCTGTTGTTTCGGGGGAGTGTAGCAGTAGCGCAGCCGGGGAAAACGGCAATCGGGGCTCCGCAAGCCGTAATCGGCGGGGAAGGGATGGGTAGGGGGCCTGCCCCTGCGTCAGGCATTTTATGGAACTCCTGTGGAACCCGGATGAAAACCGCGCGTTCTCTTTCCCGACCCGGCACGGCGGTTCTGCTGCCGGCCACACTGTCCCGGCGCATGACGCGCCGGACCTGTCACCACAGACGGAGACCATTCATGTTGCGCAAGACTCTCTTCGGCATTGCCCTGATCCTCCCGCTCGCGGGCGGTCTGGCCGCATGCGACGACGAAGGCCCCATGGAAGAGGCGGGTGAGGAACTGGATCAGGCTACGGATTCGGGCTCGATGTTCGATGACGGCCCGGCCGAGGAAATGGGTGAAGGCATCGACGACGCGACCGGGAACTGATCGGTCGCGGGGACGTTGTTTCATATGTCCCCGATGGCTAGTTGCGTACGAGTATTCTGAGCCCGCTTCTCCTCCCCCCGGGAGAGGCGGGCTCTTCTCATGCCGGAGCTAGCTGTAGCGCGCCTCGCGCTTCTTGCCTTCGTTCCCGGCCTTGACCTCGCCGAGCGCCCATTCGAGATCGGTGAGATAGGTGCCGGTCACGCTCTCATGGAAGGGCGAAAGCATGAGGTGGAGGCCCTTCGGCTCGGTGGTGAGGCTGGTGAACCAGCCGCGCTCGAAGAGCTTGCCCCAGACGGCGAAGGGATCGACTTCGTCATGGGTGAAGGAAACGATGCCGAGCTGCGGGCGGCCAAGAACACGGAAGCCGAGCTTCGCGATCCCCGCCTCAATGGCCTCGCGCGCATTCGTCACTTGTTTGTGCTTTGCGCGGTAGCCTTCCTCGCCCAGAAAATTCATCACCGCCCAGGCCGCCGCGATGGCGCCGCCCGGCCTCGTACCCGCGAGCGTCGGCGTGACCATTCGCCCGCCCGGCCAGTCCGCACAATCGAAGATCATGTGCGCACGAAGTTCTTCTGAGCGGAAGAGAACGGTGGAAGCACCCTTGGCGCAGTAGCCATATTTGTGAAGATCGGCGGACATCGACATGACGCCCGGCACCTCGAAGTCGAAGGGCGGCACGTCGCCGCCATTCATGCGCACGAAAGGCGCGATATAGCCGCCGACGCAGGCATCGACATGGAGCCAGAGGTTCCTTTTCGTGGCGAGCACGCCGAGTTCCTCAATCGGGTCGATAAGGCCATAGGGGAAGCAGGGGGCGGAACCGACGAGCATGATGGTGTTGGCATCGACCGCCTTTTCCATCGCCGCGACATCGGCCAGAAGATCGGCGCAGGGGATGCGGCGGATCTCAAGCTCCATCAGCTTCGCCGCCTTGTCGAAGGCGGGATGCGCCGACCACGGCGCGACGATGTTGCACTGGCCCTCGACACCGCGCTCCTTGCGGGCGTAATCGCGCGCGGTCTTCACCGCCATCGTGATTGAGTCGGTGCCGCCTGATGTGATGTTGCCGGCCGCGCCTTCCGGCCCGTGAAGCAGGGCGAGGCCCATCTGGACCACTTCCTCCTCCATTTGTTTCAGACTCGGAAAGGCCATCGGGCCGAGGCCGTTTTCCGACATGAACATCGTGTAGGCCTCTTTCTGAACCTCCGCGACATCCGGCCCGGCATTGAAGACGTAGACGGCGGTCTTCCCGTCACGCCATTTGACGTCATGGGAGCCGCGCGCCTCCATCTCGGTTTTCAGCTTGCCCCATTCGGTGCCCTGCTTCGGCAGCGTCACGCCCATTTCTTCCTCCTGTCATTCATTCGGGAGAAGACTAGCAGATAGGTATGGGGAAGCATCAATGGTGATGTTCGTGACCCTCGCCATGATGCAGCATCAGCGACGGTGCGGGATAGGCGAGCGAATGCGGGTCGACGCCGGGAGCGGGGAACTCATCCCAGGAAATGGCGCCATCCTCGCAAGTCTGCGCGACCGGGAAGAAGAGCATCATTGTCTCCTTGTCGTCCGGCAGCTTCATCGTCAGCGCGAACTCGTCGAACATGTCGTCGGGAAGCGGTCCGCCCTCCCACGTGACCTCGACCACGCCTTCGGAGACTTTCTTGCCATGGATTTCATAGGTCTGCGCGTAGGGTGCGGTTTCGGTCTTCACCGTCCAGCCGGACTTCGGCTGAGGCTTCACGGAGATGGCACCTTCGGGAATGCGAACCGAGACGGCGGTGGTCGCCGACCCGTCGCAGCCATGCGGCACACGGAAGACCGCCTTGTAATAGGCGCCCGCGGAGGCCATCGGCCCGTCGAGGACGACATGCGCGGCGGCGGGCGAGGCGAGGGCAAGAACGCCCAACAAGGAAAGCGAGAACGCCGAGAGTTTCATTCGATTTCTCCAATGACGGTTTGTTGTTCAGAATGCGAGTTTGAGACCTGCGAACACGCTTCTTCCTTCGCCCGGATAGAAGACGTTGGTCGCGGCCAGAGCTGAATCCGTGATGTTGCTATAGGTCGAAACGTAGTGCTTGTCGGTCAGGTTGCGCGCATCGACGAAAAGACGAACGCCTTTCATGAGATCGACGCCACCCTCGATGCCGAAGGTGGTGTAGCCGGGCGCCTTGAGACGGTTTGCGTAATCGACATAACCGCCATCCGGCACCCATTCCATTTTCGGTGCGATGTCCCAGCCAAGGCCGTTCGGCGCGGACGATTTGTAGCGGAGCGCCGCGACATAGACATGGGGCGGCATGCCCGCGAGCTTGTTGTCGCCATAGGTGGCGTCGCCATCGAAGGCGAAGTCGCTATACATATAGGCCTGCTCGAACAGGAGGCGGCCGCCGCCCGGCAGATTTCGCAATCCCCACGCACCAACATCAAGCGTGAGCGAGGCCTCGATCCCCTGATGGATCGTCTCATCGGCGTTGAAGGTGGAAGCGGGTATGCTCGGGCTCACCGTGTAGTTGATGAGTTCGCCCTTAACCCGGGCGCGGTAGAAGGCCACGTCCCATGCGACGTTCCTTGCGGTACCGCGTGTGCCGATTTCTGCCGTGACCGCACGCTGCGGATCGAGCGGTACGAACTGGAAGACAGTCGCCTGCACGAGTTCGGAGAAGGTCGGCGGCTCATAGCTGCGCGTGACATTGCCATAGACCTGCGCCGTCTCCGCCACGTCCCAGAGGACGCCGGCTTTCGGACTTACTGAGGTGAAATCCGCGCTGTCGCTCTGCGCGGGCGCGAGGTCGTTGGTGAATTTCCTGTAGGAGTGAACGGCCTGCAACCCGCCGACCAGCGCCACATTTTCGACCACATAGAAATGGTTCTCGGCGTAGATCTTCAGATTGGTCGAGGTCTGCGTACCGCTTGCGAGCAAGGCGCCGCGCGAACCGGAGAGGTTCGCATATTGTTTTGCATCGACCTCACCCCAGGAGAAGTCGCCGCCGATGGTGAGCATGTTGCGGTGTCCGGCAACAAGGCTTTCCGTGTTGTAGCGCGCGAAGAGACCGGCCAGCGGCCCGCGCTGGTCGAGGACGCGGAAGATCGGATGATAGAGCCGCTTGTAACCGGCATATCCGCCGAAATCGAGCGTCGAACCTTCATCGAGTGTGAGGGTCGTCTTGTTCGCAAAGCGAAGGGAGCGGACATTGCGCTGCTGGTTGAGCGCGATGTTGCCGGGGCTTGCGAGTTCCGGTGTGTTCTCCACCTGCGCAAGCGTCAGCGTACCCGGCAGTTCCTGATCGACGGTGTTGGAAACGAGATAGAAGCGCGTCTCGGCCGCGTCGTTGAAGCGATGACCGAGATTGGCAGAAAAGCGGATGCTCTTTTCCGATTCCTGCTGGCGGAAGCCATCCACATGATTGGCGCTCATGGCGGCGAAGAAATCCGTATTGCCGAGAATGCGCGCGGTTTCGGTGTGGATACGCGCCGTGCCGTAGCTCCCGCCCTCGAAGCGGACGAGGTTTGCGGCCTGCGCCGTATGGGCAGTGGGCGTGACGAAATTCACCGCGCCGCCAAGTGTTGCCGAACCGAAGCGAAGCCCGTTGCCGCCTTTGTAGACTTCGATGTGCTGCGCGATGAGCGGATCGATCTCCTGAAAATCGGCCGCACCATCGGCGAGGTTATAAGGAACGCCATCCTGAAGGATTTCGAGGCCGCGCATATGGAATGACCGCGAAAGTCCCGAGCCGCGAATGGAAAGGCGGACCTCGGCGCCAAAGCGCTTGCGCGCATAGACGCCGGGCGTGAAGTCCATCACGTCCTCGAAGTTATGCGCATAGGTGTCCTGATAGCGCGTCGCCGGAACGAGGGAAACGGCGCCGGGAATGAGCGACATTTCCTGCTGCGCCTGCGCAACGCCGGGGACGGTGAGTGTGCCGAGGGAGAAGGAAGGATCGGCAAGACCGGAAAGGGGAGTGACGACCTCCTCGCCCTCCACGACGATTTCCGGAAGGACGATCGCTTCATCTTCTGCCGCATAAGCGGGGGTGACGATTGCGGAAAGGAGCGCAGCCAGAGCCGCGCCCCCGAATGGGGGAGAAATCTTCATGTTGCCTGCCCAAAAAGTATGTGCGCCCGCTAGCGGGGCGCGCTGCAGGCGTCGTTATGAAAGGGTTATTGGACGCTTGAGGTCAGGCAGGCGGGGCGCGGGAATGGTTGCTGTAGGAAATGCCGCCGGAGAACGCGGCATAGGCAACACGCAGCGGCGCAGGGAGCGCCCATTGCGGCGCGGGGAGCGCGAAGAAGCCAGCAAGCGCGGCGGCACCGCAATGATGAACGCAGGATTTGCAGTCATGTACGCTTGAGGCCGGGGCGGCCGGTTCGACGGGATTACCCTGCTCGTCGATATAGACCGTCTGCGCAACGCCGCCGGAACAGATTACGGTCTGGAAAAGACCATCCGTCGAGGGGGTGGCGAGCTGGAGCGCGAGGGGCGAGGCGATATGGAAGAACATCGCAAGCAGCGCCAGCACCTGTACGGCACCGAAGCGGGCGAGCGGCGTTTGCCCATATGTTTGTGTCTTCCCCATGAGGAAAAACATACGCCCGGAAAAACCGCAGCGCCACAGATTCGAAAAGCGCAGTTTGTCGCATGAGGGCGGGTTCGGCCTATACTCCTTCCCAAAGGCGTGAAATAGCCGGATAGGGAGGGAGTAGAAAATGACCGCTTATGAAGACCTCACATACGAGGTGAAGGACCGTATTGCCGTGCTGACGCTCAACCGGCCGGACAAGCTCAATGCCTGGACGGCGGCGATGGAAAAAAGCGTGAAACAGGCGATGGCGGCGGCCGTCGCCGACGACAAGGTTCGCGTCATCGTGGTGACGGGCGCGGGGCGCGGCTTCTGCGCCGGTGCGGACATGAATCTGTTGCAGCAGATCAAACCGGAGAAGTGGGAAGATCGCGAATTGGCGACAGCCTCGCGCGAGGAAGAGTTCGATTTTGCCAGCGGGCTGGGCCCCGATGTGAGCCCGCATTACGGCGGACGGTTCGGCTATCTCATGCAGGTGAAGAAACCGGTCATTGCCGCGATTAACGGGCCGGCGGCAGGGCTCGGCCTCGTATTCGCGCTTTATGCGGATATGCGCTTTGCAGGTTCGGAGGCGAAGTTCACGACGGCCTTCGCAAGCCGCGGCCTTATCGCCGAACACGGGGTTTCATGGTTGCTGCCGCATCTTGTCGGACCGGCCCGTTCGCTTGATCTTTTGATGTCGGCACGCAAAGTGCCTGCGGCGGAGGCCGAAAGCATGGGGCTCGTCAACAAGGTCTTCCCGCAGGAAAAATTCATGGCGAATGTCATGGATTATGCACGGATGCTTTCCCAGACCGTGTCGCCGCGTTCCATGGCCGTGATGAAGGCGCAGATATGGAAGGCGCTGTTCCAGAATTTCAACGACGCGCTCGAGATCGGCGACAGCGAGATGCAGAAGAGCTTCGCGAGCGAGGACTTCAAGGAAGGCGTGGCGCATTTTGTGGAGAAGCGCGCGGCGAATTTCACCGGACGCTGAGCACATATGGCGGAATAGAAAAGGCGCGGGATTTCTCCCGCGCCTTTTGCCGTTTGTGCATATGGCTCAGAAGGTGACTTCGACACCCGCGAGCGCTTCGATGCCCGGCGCGACGAAGCCGTTGGCCGGTTCGTAGTGAGCATCGAGCAGATTATTCACCCGCGCCGTGAGCTTCACATTCTCTGTGAGGCGGTGCGATCCGGCAATGTTCACGACCGTGTAGGGACCGGGATCGAGATAGAAGCCGAAACCGTCGCGCGGGACGTCACGGTCGATATCCACCCATTCCGTATTGGTCGAAAGAACCGTGCCGGGAATGACTTCCCAGCTTGCCGTGAAGCCGAGCTGGTGCCGCGGGCGGCGGACCATCGAACTTGCGAACTGATCGGAATTCACGATCGTCAGTGTGTAGTCGAGACGCGTGGTCAGTTCCGCAAACGGATTGTACTCGATGAAGGCTTCGACGCCCTTGGTGTCGAGTTCGTCGATGTTGATGGCGGTCGAGTTGGCGCCGACAAAGACGATGGAGATTGCGTCCTCGATCTTCGTTTCGAACCAGGTGGCACCCGTGCGGACCTTGCTGCCGAAGCCTTGTTCGAGGCCGACTTCAAAGCCCCGGCTCTTTTCGGGCGCGAGGTCGGGGTTTCCCGTATAAACGCCGGACGGGAAGCCGCCAAACGTGTTCACGTCGAAGCCGTAACGCTGATAGAGCGAGGGCGTCTTGAAGCCCGTGCCGTAGGAAACGGTGACGCGTGTATCCGTCTCCGGGTTGTAGATGCCGGGGGCGAAGGTGAAGGTGAAGCGGTCCTCCATATCTTCGGGCATGTCGTAGCGCGCGCTGATTGTCGCGAAGAAACGATCGCCAACGCTTATGTGATCGCCGGCATAGAGAGCGAAGGCATTCGTCTTCGCATCCGAGGATTGCGTGATGACGAAGCCGCCGAGATCGCGGTAGCCGCTCGACTCGAACTCGTCGCGCGTATAGCTGCCGCCAATGGAGAGCGTCTGTTCCGGCGTGAGGTCGAAGGCGTTGTCGAAGGCGGCCTTGATGGTCCGGCCCTCATTCGTCGTGCGGTCGAGATAGATCGAGCCGCCGGGATCCGGGGTGTCGTTCGAATCCGACTTCTGGTCCGTGTAGCCCAGCGAGAAATTCGGCCGCCACTTGCCGTCGAGGAAGCGTCCCGAAAGGTCGCCGCCAATGAAGAGGCGCTTCGACTCGAAGATGCTATCGAAGTTCTGGTAGACGCTGGCAAAGCCGGCGGTCGAACCGTCGGCATCCGTATCGGCTTCGGCTTCCGTATACTGAACGAAGACGGAGCCACTCACATTTTCGTTGAATGCCGTGCCGATGCGGCCGGAAGCGGAGAGCGTTTCCGTGCCGTCCTCTTCTTCGCCGCGGGCGTCGCGAAGGCGGGCCGGCGTGATGTCATTGCCATCCGTATCCTCGCGCGAGACCGAAAAGAAGTAATCGGTCGCGCCGAAGCTGCCGCCAGTGCTCGCATAGGTGTTGAGGGTGCCGAGCGTGCCGCCTTCGATGCGCGCCGTCACCGACGGCTTGCCGGCACCCGACTTCGTGATGATGTTGATGACGCCGCCGATCGCCTGGCTGCCGTAAAGGGCGGATTGCGGGCCGCGCACGACTTCGATCCGCGCCACATTGTCGAGCGGGATACCGGCGAGATTGGCCGCACCGTTCGGGAAGGCCGGGTCGTTCAGCGGCATGCCGTTCAGGAGTACGAGCGTGTGATTGGAATTCGCGCCGCGCGTGAAGACCGTGGTCACGGTGCCGCGTGCGCCCGAAGGCACGACATGGAGTCCCGGCACGGAGCGGAGGGCGTCGGTGATGTCCTGGTACTGGAACTTCTCGATCTCTTCCGCCGTGACGATGGTGTAGGAGCTCGAGACTTGCTTTACCGGAATGGGTTCGACGCCCGCCGATACGAGAAGTTCCGGTGTGACGATTGCCTCTTCCGCATGTGCGGAGGTGGCGGCAAATGCCGCGAATGTGAGGGCGACGCAGGCCCCCCAGCCTTTGATAGTCATTGAGTTCAGAGTCCTGTCTCTCTTGCGCGGCCACCCCGGCCGCATGGCGCCGGTGCGCGGGGAGAGAGACATGGAAACGGAAATCCAGGCGGCTCATTGCCGAACGGCAGATTGCCAGCGGATCGACGTCCCCCTGGCACACCCCCGGCCACGGCAGATGACGAACTCGCTGGCAGGTCTCCTGGCTCGCGGGTCATGGGCCTCGTTCCGTCTTCCCGGGATGCCAGCCCTTTGAAAAGGACCGTGGCAGCCAGTGACATGATTGGAACGAAGCCTCGCCGCTTACAGTTGCGGGGGCAGCCAGGGCATTGGCTTTCGCCTCACCCTGTTCCCTCTTGCCTCCTTGGGTGCGCCCTCTAAAGGACGTCCCTCGGAACCATCGAGTGGGCGCATCATAGGGGGGAGGGGGCGTCTGTCAAATTTGCGGTTTCACGCCTTGGCGCCGGGCCGGGCCGATACCGCCGCATGCCAGCGCAACAGGTCTGTGTGCTCCGGCTTCGGTTCGTGTTTCACCCATTTTGCGAAATCGATGCAGACAAGTGCCGTGATGTCGGCAAGCGAGAAGCTGTCGACAGCAATGTAGTCGCGGCCCTGGAGACGCTCGTTGAGCACGTCGAAGAAGCGCGTGAGGCGCTGCGAGCCGCGCGCTGCCAGCTCCGGGATCTGCGGCAGGTCGATGGGGCCGGGAAGGGCGCGGCCGGCCATGCCCTTCGAGGTGTTCCGCAGGACTTCGGCGATGGGCATGAAGCCCTCGAATTCGATTCGCGCGTTCCAGCTGAAGACGAGGCCCTTTTCGGCAGGGGTGGTGCCAAGAAGGCGGGGTTCGGGCGCAACTTCCTCGGCCCAGGCGGCGATGCCGATATTCTCCGTGAGGATCGTGCCGTCCTCGAGTTTCAGTGCGGGCACAGTGCAGGCGGGGTTGATCTTGCGATAGGCCTCGCCGAGCTGTTCGGCCTTGGCGAGGTCGACCTGCACCGTCTCATGGACGATTCCCTTCTCGGCGAGCAGGATGCGCGCGCGTCGCGGGCTCGGCGCGGCGGTGAAATCGTAAAGCGTCACGGACATGGGGAGATTCCTCGCAATTTTATCGTTACCGGCGGCAGGCCCGCTCCGGCCCGCATCTTGCTGACGTTAGCCGATGCTACTCAACAGCTACAGGGGATGTCTTGTTATGAAACTGTTTCGGCTGAACCGTCTTAAAATGACGGCCTCGGCGGCCATGCTTGCAGCGGGTGCAGGTTCGGCGGCTTTTCTCATGAGCGCCAAGCCGGTCCACGCCTGTGCGCCGGGCGGCGGCGGCAGCTTTGGCTCCATTCTCGACCTGATCGGCGGCCTGCTCGGCTGGTAGAGCCAGCGGGAAGCGACGATCCGAAACGAACAAAGGCTCCCGCGCCGATAAGCGCCGGGAGCCTCTATTATGAATTGGCGTCTTTTAGTGGTCGGAGTGGCAGGATTCGAACCTGCGACCCCCTCGTCCCGAACGAGGTGCGCTACCAGACTGCGCCACACTCCGCTCGCCAATTCGAGGCGGCGTTATAGCCGTCAAACCCCGGGGCCGCAAGCGCGAACGGGGCAGGGCGGCCCCACTTTCCGCCGGAATCGGCATGCGCTGCATCCGGTTGCACCCCCGGGGCGATGCCGGTATGTTCCGCCGCGTTTCGCGAGGCCGTTTACACCGGGCCTCTCGGCCCTGCTGGGGCGTAGCCAAGTGGTAAGGCAGCGGGTTTTGATCCCGCCATTCGGAGGTTCGAACCCTCCCGCCCCAGCCAGACCGGTCTGGCCTTCCGTGCCTTCCTGCCACGATATTTACCGCCTGCCGCGGGGCGTTTCGGCCTCTGCATTCTTCCGCCTTGCGGCCAATGCTCTGTCTGCTGACAAAAAATGGCGTTTTTTGCTTCCGAATCCGGTCTCGGGGCAGGCTTGCCCTGCGTCAATTTAATCCAGCCGGAACGAAATTAGGGTATTGACCCTAAATTTGAGAGGGTCAAGATGGGGGCATCGAAAATCCGGCGCCCCCAAAGAAGCGTCGACAGGAGGAGAGCCAAAATGGCAGGGACAGAAACTCTCACAAAACCGGAAACGGGCCAGAAAACCGAGCATTTCGACGTGCTGATCGTCGGGGCCGGTATTTCGGGCATCGGCGCCGCCTATCATTTGCAGCAGCAGTGTCCTGACAAGACGTTCGTCGCGCTTGAAGGCCTCGACGGCTTCGGCGGCACCTGGCACATGCATCGCTATCCGGGCATCCGCTCCGACAGCGATCTCTACACCTTCGGCTATCGCTTCAAGCCCTGGACCGGAACGCCCATCGCGACGGCGCAGGAAATCCTCACCTATATGAAAGAGGTGATCGAGGAGAACGACCTCGATCGCCACATTCGCTACAACCACCGCATCACGACGGCGAAGTGGTCGAGCGAGGACAATCTCTGGACGGTCTATGCGACCGACAAGAAGACGGGCGAGGAGCGCCGCTTCACCGCGAACTTCCTCTGGATGTGCCAGGGCTACTACCGTCACTCGGAAGGTTACACGCCCGAATGGCCGGATATGGACAAGTTCAAGGGCCAGATCATCCATCCGCAATCCTGGCCGGAAGATCTCGACTACAAGGGCAAGAAGGTCATCGTGATCGGCTCCGGCGCGACGGCGGCGACGCTCGTCCCCGCGATTGCAGGTGACTGCGAGCATGTAACGCTGCTCCAGCGCTCACCGACCTACTTCATTCCCGGCCGCAACGAGAACGAACTTGCCGACCGGCTGCGTCAGCTCGAAGTCGACGAGAACTGGATCCACGAAATCACGCGCCGTGAAATCCTGCACAACCAGGCAGAATTCGCGCGCCGTTCTTTTGAAGAGCCGGAAGAAGTGCGCAAGGAATTGCTCGACGCTGTCCGCCTCTTTCTGCCGGAAGAAACGGTGGAGAAGCACTTCACGCCGCGCTACCGCCCCTGGCAGCAGCGCGTTGCCTTTGTACCCGATGGCGATATCTTCCAGGGTATCGCCTCCGGCAAGGCCTCGGTCGAGACAGACGAGATCGAACGCTATACGGAGAAGGGCATTCTGCTGAAGTCGGGCAAGGAACTCGAAGCCGACATCATTGTCACGGCAACGGGCTTCAACCTCAGTGTGCTCGGCGATATCGACTTCGATATCGACGGCAAGCCGCTCAACTTCGCCGACACCGTGACCTATCGCGGCATGATGTTCACCGGCGTGCCGAACCTGATCTGGGTCTTCGGTTACTTCCGCGCGAGCTGGACACTCCGAGTGGATCTGCTTGGCGATTTCGTTGCCCGTCTCCTGAAGCATATGGACAAGAAGGGCGCGAAGAAGGTGACGGTCGCGCTCCGCAAGGAAGACAGCAACATGCCGTTGCTGCCCTGGATCGACCCGGAGAATTTCAATCCGGGCTATCTCATGCGCGGTATGCACCTGCTGCCGAAGCGCGGCGACAAGCCGGAATGGCAGCACACCCAGGACTACTGGGTCGAGAAAGACGAACTGCCCAAAATCGATCTCGACGGCGCCGAGTTCGTCTACGAATAAAGCTGCGAATAAAAGAAGGAAGCAGACGCCGGAACCTTGGAAAAGGCTCCGGCGTTTGCCGTTTCCGCAGGGCCGCCGGGCTTTTCCCGGCTTCCCTTGATGCGCTGCAGCATCGAGGGCGAATCTTCTTCTCTTGTGCGTTGCGTCTCCCGGTCTAGAGTCGGAGCAACAAAAAACGAGGGAGGAGAGAATGGCTGCTCAGGGAGAGGGTGCGCCTGCGAACGCGCAATCCGAACAAATCGACGCGGTAATTGTCGGCGCAGGATTTGCCGGCATGTACATGCTTCATCGTCTGCGGGAACTTGGCCTTTCGGTACGGGTCTTCGAGGCAGGCGATGGTGTGGGCGGAACCTGGTACTGGAACCGCTATCCCGGCGCACGATGCGACGTGGAAAGCCTTGAATATCAGTATGGTTTTTCGGACGAGGTTCAGCGCGGCTGGAACTGGAGCGAGCGCTACGCAGCGCAGCCGGAAATCCTGCAATATCAGAATTACGTGGCCGACAAGCTGGACCTGAAGCGCGATATCCGCTTCGAGACGCGCGTGACCTCCGCAAAATACAACGAACGGAACGGCCTCTGGGCGGTAGAGACGGATAAGGGCGATTTCGTTTCCACGCGCTTCTGCATCATGGCAACGGGCTGTCTTTCCGCTGCGCGCGTCCCCGATTTCGACGGGCTTGATGATTTCGAGGGCGAGCGCTACCACACGGGCGGCTGGCCGCATGAAGGCGTCGACTTTTCCGGTAAGCGTGTCGCCGTGATCGGCACCGGATCATCCGGTATCCAGAGCATCCCGGTCATCGCAGCCGAGGCAGAGCATCTGACGGTGTTTCAGCGTACGGCGAATTTCACGCTGCCTGCGGGCAACCGCCCGCTGACGCGCGAAGAGGTCGAGCGTTCAAAGGAGACGCTGCTGGAGGATCGTCGTCATGCACGCGAAACCCCGGGCGGGATCATCTGCTTCGAATACAACGAAACGCTGGCCGAAGAGATGGCGCCCGATGCGTTGCAGAAGGAACTGGAGACGCGCTGGGATCAAGGTGGCTTCGCTTTTCTCGGCGCTTATGGCGACCTGATGGCGACGCAGGAAGCAAACCATCTGGCCGCCGAGTTTGCCCGTGCGAAGATGCGCGCTTCGGTAAAGAACAAGGACGTGACGGAAAAGCTGCTGCCTTTCGATCATCCCGTCGGCGTAAAACGGCTCTGCCTCGACACAGACTATCTGGAAACCTTCGACAAGCCGCATGTCGATCTCGTGGACCTGCGGGAGAATTCCATCGAGCGGATTTCCAAAAAAGGTGTCGTCTGCGGCGGCAAGGAATATGAAGCCGACGCCATTGTCTTCGCGACCGGCTTCGATGCGATGACCGGTGCGCTGCTCTCGATAGATATCAGGGGGCGAGACGGCGCGGAACTCCGGGAGAAGTGGGCGGCGGGACCGCGCACCTATCTGGGACTTGGCTCTGCGGGATTCCCCAACCTCTTTTTCATCACCGGTCCCGGCAGCCCCTCGGTGCTCTCCAACATGATCGTTTCCATTGAGCAGCATGTGGACTGGATTGCGGGCTGCGTGAAGCGATTGACGGAAGGCAATATCCGCTCCATCGAGGCAACGCGCGAGGCGGAAGATGAATGGGTCGCGCATGTGAACGAACTCGCGAGCGAAACGCTCTATCCGCAAGCGAATTCCTGGTACATGGGCGCGAACATTCCCGGCAAGCCGCGTGTCTTCATGCCCTATACGGGCGGCGTGAACGTCTATGGCGAGAAACTCGATGCTGTGGCGGCTGCCGATTACGAGGGCTTCCAACTCGGCGCCTGAGATGCGTTGAGGAGAAGGGCCGCTCCAATCTGGACCTTGTGACCTCTTTCCCGAGGGACGGCTGGTGCTGAAACTGGCCGTCCCTTTTTATTGCGGGAAGAGAAAAATGGCAGAAGCGGAGACCGTCGACTACCGGCGCGTCTGGCATCGGCAAGACCGGGGCGCCATGAACGACGCAATTGCCATGTGGAAGCGCGAAGGAATCCTCCCCGCCGATACATCGCCGGAGCGGCGCGCCGAAGAGATGGTGATCGCGATATACGCCGGTGACGAAATTGCGGGCTGTCTGACGGCGGACATCCAGATTCTTCCAAGGATGCGCGAGAAGTTCGCTTTCTGCCGGAGCTTTATCGCGCCGGCCTGGCGCGGAAAACGGCTGACCGACCGGCTGATGATCGATGGACACGAGGAGCTTTGCCGCTGGTCGAAAGCGCATCCCGGCGAGAAACTCGCGGGATGCGCTGCGATTTATGAAAACAGGGTGCTGGGCAACAATCCGGTCGAACCTTCGGGGCTCTGTCTCATCGGCTACACGCCGCAAGGTCAGCAACTGCGCGTATTATGGTTCGATCACTACCGGCTGGGGCGGTGAAGCGGAGGTCAAAGCCCGCAGCTATAACTGTCGTAGCCGTTCTCGACCGTCATATACGCGTGAAGGCTTTCGCGCGCACCGCGATTGAACTCCGTGACGGATACGACGGTTTCGCCGCCATCCTCGATCACGAAGTCGCCGCCTTGCCGCACTTCCGACGTGCCGCCGGAACCTGTGCGTTCGAGAGACATGGCGTAGGAGCCTGCTTCGCCCGGTGCGCCATAGACGACGCTTTCAAGCCGCAGCCCGGAGGCCGTTTCAATAGCGCGGATTTCGCATGCTTCGGGAGCGGGCGGCGACGCTGTGGCCGCCGCGCAGCCGAAGACGATGGGTACGAGTACCAATGAGGTCCATTTGAGTCGCATTGTTCTGCTCCCGTTTTTGGGGGACGTCGCGGGAGACGGCCGAAGCCGTCCCCCGATGAAATCCGCTTAGTAGCCGCCCTGGATGACGACCGAGGTGTTACCCTTGCCGGTCTGGACGGTGTTCGCCTTCTGGCCGTTGCCAACCTGGATCGTGGCGGCGGTGTTGTTCGAGCCCCACTGATCGGTCGTCGCCTTGTGGTTTTTGCCGATCTGGGCGGTGCCCGCGGTGTTGTTGCGGCCGGTCTGGATCGTCGCGGAAGAGTTGTTGCGGCCTTCCTGACCCGTCACCGCGTAGTTGTTGCGGCCGTACTGGTCGGTGAGGGCGGCGTTCCGGTTGCCGAGCTGCTGCTGGTAGAGATAGTTCCACTCGCCCTGCTGCGTGGCCTTGGAGTAGTTGCCGTGACCGGCAGTGTCGATGGCGCCCTTGTTGTGGTAGCCGTTCTGCGTGTAGACGCCGGTATTGTGACGACCGCTCTGATAGACGGAGGCCGAGTTGCCGGCATTGGCGCTCGTGACGCCGACCGCGATCAGGGCTGCGATGGTGCTCGTCGTGAGTAGAAACTTTTTCATTTTGCATCTCCTGTTTGGATCGGCCCTCGGGGCTCGTCCTGTTGACGATGCAAGTTGTAGCGGGCTCGTGCTGAGCGCTGCCTGAACCCGCCATTCATATTCCGTTCAGCGACAAGGTCTTTTTGAGGCAACGCGAAAAAGCGTCAGCCCGCCTCGGGGTGATCTCATCTGAACGGCAGATGAACATCTGCTTCAGCCGCCGATCACCGCCTTCTCTGTAGAAAAGCGGACAAGGTTCCCGCGGGAACGGCAAAGACGCAGGAGAGAAAGATGAAAAAGACACGAGCATTCGCAGCAACGGCAATCGCCTTCACGCTTCTGGCCGGGGCGCCCGCAGCCTGGGCCGGCAGCGGGGCTAGCGTCCTGCAGACAGGCGATCTGAACTACTCGATCGTCAAGCAGAACAAGAAGGGGACGAGTGTTGAAACCTGGACGGCGACAAATACGCTGGAGCGTTTCAAGTCCGAAAGAAAGGTCATGAAGGCCGTGCAGAGAGGTGGACGGCCGGCCACGTCGGGCAGCAAACTCCACGGGAATAGTTGCAGTACATTTTTCAACGGCGGAAACCTGGCTCTTGCCACGCAGAACGGCTTTGGCAATTCCGCCTATGCGAGCCAGCAGGGCAGCAACAACCTCGCCGGCAGCATTCAGGACGGCCAGAACAACAAGTCCTATGTCATCCAGAAGGGTAACGGGCACGAAGCGCTGGCCGAGCAGTACGGAAACAGCAATACCTCTGCGATCATTCAGCGCTGCTGATGAATGGTTCCCCGGTTCCGCCGATCCGTTAAGCTGAACTTCAGGTCCGAAGGAAACAGGAACCGGATATGTCAGTAAAGCTCGTCACTCTCACCCTGAATCCTGCCGTGGACGTTTCGACGTCCGTGGAACGCATCGAAGCTGAGGTCAAGATGCGGTGTGGCGAGGCCCATCGCGACCCCGGTGGCGGCGGCATAAACGTGGCGCGCGTTCTCTTGCGGGCGGGCGCGGATGTGACGGCGCTCTATCCGGCAGGCGGGGTGACGGGCAGGGTTTTGCAGGAGCTGGTCGAGCGCGAGGGGATAGAGGATGTCGTTATCCCTCTGGCGGGAGAGACCCGCGAGAGTTTCACCGCCTTCGAACGGCAGACCGGGAACGAGTTCCGGTTCGTTTTGGCCGGACCGGTATTGGACAAGGCGGCCTGGACCGCGACGAGGGGCGCTCTGGAGGCGATGAACGGCGTTTCATTTGTCGTGGCGAGCGGAAGTCTTCCGCCGGGCGCGCCGGACGAGGCCTATGCCGAGATCGCACATATAACGCGCAAACTGGGCGCAAGGCTTGCCGTCGATACATCGGGCGCGGCTCTCGCCGCAGCACTTCGTGAGCGCCCCTATCTGATCAAACCGAACCTCCGCGAATTGCGCGAGCTTACTGGCCTGCCCATCCAGACGGACAAGGAAACGCTCGATGCAGCCCGCAGTCTTGTTGGTGAGAAAAAGGCGGATGCCGTCGCTGTGACGCTGGGTGCCGACGGCGCAATGCTTGTCTGCGAGGAAGGGAGCTGGCGAGGGCGGGCACCGGAAATTACGCCGGTGAGTTCGGTCGGCGCAGGAGACAGTTTCCTCGCCATGCTGATCAATGCGCTTGCATCGGGCGAGAGCATGAGCGAGGCATTGAGGGCCGGAATGGCCGGGGGCACGGCGGCGCTCCTGTCGCCCGGCACGGAACTCTGCCGGACGGACGATGTGGAGCGGCTTCTGCCGCAAATATCGATAGAAGAACTCTGATCGTCAGGCCCAGGAATAGCCCGCGAGCAACATGCCTACATGTCCTTCGCCCCAGAGGGGAAGGAGAAGCCGCGCATAGTCTTCAGTTGCGTAATAGGTCGGCACCCTGCCTTCCGCGGTTGCGCTTGCTTGCGCCCGCAGAAACTCGATCGGAGAGTGGACGTCGATCTCGTCGGTGAATGTGCCCTGTAGCTCGCCGCTATATCGCGAGCTGATTTCCTTGCCGGCAATTTCAACGCGGAACCGCTGCGGCTTGTCGAAGACTGTCATCAGCATTGCGCTATCCGCGCCGCTCCCAAGCTCGGAGAGCTTCACATCATCCCAGTAAGGCATATTGCTCGCCTTGCCGCGAATGAGACTGCGCCAGTAGTCGGAGATGCCGGAAAGAGCCGGATCGAGCTGGGCAGGAAGGGCAAAAGGCAAGACATGCTCGGTCATAAGAAGGGCCACTCATTGCGTTTCAACTGATATTGACGCTACTTCAGCTCCCATCGGGGAGCAACTCCCGCCGCATCAGGAAGCTGCGCCGCTCGAGCCAAGATCCTGCACCTGCAATTCATAGAGCGTCTTGTAGAGGCCGCCCTGCGCCATGAGTTCTTCATGCGTACCGATCTCGCGGACCTCGCCGCCCGTGAGAACGACGATCCGGTTCGCTTCCCTGATCGTTTGCAGCCGGTGCGCGATGATGACGGAGGTTCGTCCCTCGGTCACCTTGGCGAGCGCATCCTGAATAATGAGTTCCGTTTCCGTGTCGATGCTGGCCGTCGCTTCGTCGAGGATCAGCACTTCGGGGTCCATTGCGAGGACGCGGGCAAAGGCGAGAAGCTGGCGCTGGCCGTGGCTGAGGTTTCGCCCGCGCTCCGTCAGCACCGTGTCATAGCCTTGGGGCAGCAGGCGGATAAAGGGATCGGCATGAACGAGACGCGCGGCGCGGCGCGCATCCTCCCGCGTGACCTTCGGATTGCCGAGGATGATATTGTCGTAAACTGTGCCCGAGAAAATATGGAAATCCTGCAACACCACACCGATGCGCTTCCTGATCTCGGAGGGGTCCACATCCATGATATCGACGCCGTCGATCATGATGCTGTTTGCCGGAACATCGTAGAAGCGGCAGAGCAGGCGGATGAGGCTCGTCTTTCCCGAACCCGTCGGCCCGACGATTGCGATGCGCTCGCCCGGCGCAATGTCGAACGTCACATCCTTCAGAATTGTCGTGCCCGGCGTATAACCGAAAGTGAGATGGTTGAAACGCACATCGCCCTTGAGATCGGCGGGCAGCTCCTTCGGTTCCACGGGCTTCTGCAGTGCTTCCTTCCAGTCCAGCGCCTGAAAGATGCGCTCGCAGCTCGCCATCGCGCGGAAGACGACATTCCATTGTTCGCCCATCGCGACGATGGGCCGGAACATCATGTCGGCAAATTGCGCAAAGAGGATGACGCTGCCGAGCGTCGCCGCGCCTGACAACACATGATGCCCGCCGAACCACACGATCGCTGCCATGGCGAGAAAGGCCATGCTGTCCATGGCCGGGCCGTAATAACTCTCGATGCGGACGGCGAGGTCTTCCTGTTCGCGGTTCTCCTCGTTGATCTCCGTATAGCGCTCGTAATTGATCTTTTCGCGGCCATAAAGCTGCACCACTTCGATGCCGGAAAGGTTCTCCTGCAGGTTCTCGTTGAGCCGCGAGAGGCTTGACCGAATGCCGCGATAGACCTGCCGCGAGACACGCCGGAATATCCAGGTGGCAAGCGCCGCGACCGGCAGGAGCAGCATGAGTTCGAATGTGAGCGTCGGATTGAGCGCCAGCATCACCGACACGGCGGCGAAAAAGGGAACGAACTCGCCGAGCAGAACGCCGAAGCCCGCCAGCAATTCAAACAGCGTTTCGACATCGTTGGTGAGACGCGTCATCACACGGCCAACGGCAACGCGGTCGTAGAAGCTCGATGGCAGGTTTTCGAGATGAGCGAAAAGGTCGCGCCGGAGATCGCGCAGTCCATTGAGAACGGTGCGCGCCAGCATGGTGCGGAAACCGTGGCCGAACAGCGCCCATAGCAACGTCCAGAAGCCATAGAGAATGCATGCCGAGATGAGGGGATGAACCGCCATGAAGCCGGAGAGCCACCCATTGAGCGCCTTCTGACCGAAATCGGGCGCCCCTTCATTGCCTGCGGGGAGAAGAATGCCGTCCACGACGACACGGCTGACCACGACCGGCGCCAGCACGGCGGCGCTGGCCGCCAGCAGGACGAAGACGAGCGCGAGGAAAGCGATGCGGCGATAAGGCCGCATCCAGCTCATGAGGCGGATGAGGAGCGAAAAATCGAAGCCGCGCGTTTCCATCTCGTCGTCGAAAACGGAATGGTCGCGGCGGGCAGGACGGGGCGCCGGGGCGTCGCTCATGAATCACCTCCGGTTTCGTCCGCGATGGTCTGCTCAAGTTCGTCGCGGCGGCCTTGCTGACGTTCCAGCGTGGCATAGAGCCCGCCCTTGGCGAGCAATTCCTTGTGTGTCCCGACCTCCGCGACACGCCCCTGGTCGAGAACGACGATCCGGTCGGCATGGCGTGCGGTCGAGACGCGATGCGACACCATGAGGGTGGTGCGGCCGTGCCTGAGTTCCTTCAGCCGCGAAAGAATGAATTCTTCCGTCTCCGTGTCGACGGATGAGAAGCAATCGTCGAGGAGGAGGACAGGCGTTTCCCGGATGAGGCCGCGGGCGAGGCTTGCACGCTGTTTCTGACCGCCGGAAAGTGTCACGCCGCGCTCGCCAACCAGCGTTTCGAGGCGTTCGGGAAAGCGGCGGATTGTGGTTTCGAGGTCGGCGCTTTCAGCCGCGCGCCAGACCTCCTCCGTTGTCCGCTCCGGATTATCGTAGGAAATATTCTGCGCAATATGCGTCGCAAAGAGAAACGGATCCTGCGGCACCATGGCGATCTGGCTGCGGACCTGCGCGAGCGGCAGCATGCGGATGTCGCGCCCGTCGAGATAGACGGTGCCGGGCGGCGGGTCGAGCAGCCGCACGATCAGCCTGAGCAATGTGGATTTGCCCGAACCGACCCGGCCCAGCAGAGCAATCATCTCGCCTTTCTTGATATCGAGCGTGACATCGTTGAGCGCGGGCCAGCCCTCATCGCCGCTGCTGGCGGGATGGACATAGGAGAGATGATTCAATGTGACTGCGCCGCCGACCTCGTTCAGCGGGGATGCTTCGGGCGCGTCGCGGATTTCGGGCTCGTGATCGAGAATATCGAAGATGCGCGCGGCCGCCGAACCGCCGCGCTGGAAGAGGGTGACCATGATCCCGCCTTCACGGATCGGAGCGAGCATCATGTTGAGGTAGAAGATGAAAGCGGTGAACGTGCCGAGCGTGATCACGCCCTCGATCACTTGCATGCCGCCATAGCCGACGACGAGAAGCGTCGTGAAGCCCGTCGCGACCAGCATGGCGGAGGTGAGGCCGGAGTTCAGGAACATCAGCTTGTAATAGTCGCGCGCGTAAGCGTCCGAGGTGGCCTCGAAGCGTTCTGTCTCGCGCTCTTCCTGTGCGTGGGTCTGGATGGTGCGGATGCCGTTGAGGTTTTCCTGCACCTGCGCGGAAAGAGTGGAGAAGCCTTCCTGTACCTGGGTCGACTGGGTGAATATCCGTTTCGCGATGATCCATCCCAGAACAGCGAAGACCGGCAGCGCCGGCAGCAGCCAAAGCGTGAGCCAGGGCGACTGATAGAACATGAAAATGAAGGCGATGATGCCGGAAAAGCCCAGCACGAAAAGGAGCCGGGTGCCCATGCCGACCAACTGCCGGATCAGCGTGATGTCGTTGATGGCGCGCGCCATCAGGTCGCCCGTGGTGTAGCGCGAGAAGAAGCGCGGCCCCTGAAGCTCAAGATGCCAGTAGAGCCGCTGGCGCAGTTCATAGGCGACGGCGACGCCGACTTCCCGGACATAACGGCGGCCGCGATTGAAGGCGATATAGCGCAGCACCATGAGGCCGAGGATCGCGAGGGCAGGAAGCGCGAGGCGGTAATCCTCCGCAGCGATCCTGTCGATCCCCATCTTGAGGAAGAGGGGCATGAAGGCTTCGAGCAGCCGCCCCCCATTGATGAGCGACATGCCACCCCAGAAGCGCCACTTGTGGCGGTGAACAAGCGGGACCAGGCGCCAAAGCGGGCTGGAATCCGAAGGGCTGTCCGTCCGGGACGTGGTTGCGCGCGAGTCCACGAGAATAAATCCGGATTTTGGCGCGGGATGACCGCGCCTGCTGGCTGGACGTCATTCTTTGCCGAATCCGGCGAGCCTTGCCGATACGACCGGAAGACGGTGTTTCCTGGGGTTTTTTCGGTTCGTTCCCTCGAACTATACGCCTCTCTTTCCGATTCGGAAGCTGCGGCGTCGCGAGGCCGTCACACGAACGTTACGCAAACGCTGTAGCAGCAAGTCAGGGCCGCGCGCAAAGCGAGTCGGCCATCTGCAAACGGAGTGACCCCTTGTCAGACACGACCGCCGAAGCGACCAGTGAAACGCTTGCCGAGGATGCTGCCGTTGCCGGGGGCAGGCGCGACGTTCGCCGCCGCCTGAGCGCGGCTGTCCATCGTCACAAGGCGGTTTCCAGGGAAGGGCTGACCGAACGTCTTTTCACCTGGCTCTTTACGGGTCTTGTCTATCCGCAGATATGGGAAGATCCCGACGTCGATATCGCCGCGATGGACCTTCATGCCGACATGAGCGCGGATACGCGGATCGTCACGATCGCCTCCGGCGGTTGCAATGCGCTGTCCTACATGACGGCAGCTCCAGTGCGCGTGACCGCCCTTGATCTCAATCCGACCCATGTGGCGCTGGTCAAGCTGAAGCTTGCGGGTGCGGCGCACTTGCCGAGCTACGAGCACTTCTTCCGCTTTTTCGGGCGCGGGGACAGGCGCGAGAATATCGCCGACTATGAACGCTTCATTCGTCCGCAACTCGACGAAAAGAGCCGCACTTACTGGGACAAGAGGCCCGCAGGCTTCCGGCGCCGCATTTCCCTCTTCGCGCGCGGCTTCTTCCGGCACGGTCTGCTCGGCCATTTCATCGGCATAGCGCACATCGCTGCGCGGGCCTATGGCGTGCGGCTGCGCGGCATTCTCGAAGCACCGACGATGGAGAGTCAGCGGCGCTTCTTCGACGAGAAGCTCGCCCCGCTCTTCGAGAAGCCCACAATCGCCTGGCTGACGGGCAAGCCCTCGACGCTTTACGGACTCGGCATTCCGCCCGCCCAATATGAAGCCTTGTCGGGCGGACGCGAAATGCGCCTCGTGCTCCGCGAAAGGTTGGAACGCCTTGCCTGCGGCTTTCCCCTTTCGGAAAACTACTTCGCCTGGCAGGCCTTCGCGCGCTCCTATGCGCCTGGCGAAGATGCCGCGGTCCCACCCTATCTGAAGCGCGAAAACTTCGCGGCGTTGCAGGCACGGGCCAAGAGCATGCAGGTGTTGAACGCATCCTTCACGGACCACCTGCGCGAATGCGCCGATGCAAGCCTCGACCGCTTCGTGCTGCTCGATGCGCAGGACTGGATGACGGATGCGCAACTGAACGATCTCTGGTCGCAGATGACTCGCACCGCGCGTCCCGGCGCGCGCGTCATCTTCCGTACGGCGGCGGAACCGACCCTGCTGCCGGGCCGGGTGGATGATGCAATCCTCGCGCAGTGGGACTATCGCGCCGAAGAGTCGCTGGCCTTCACTGCGCGCGACCGTTCCTCGATTTATGGCGGGTTTCACCTCTATATCCTGAAGGACTGATGTCGTGAGCGCGGTTGAACATGGCGAGGAAAATCACGCGCATCTGATGGACCGGACCTATCGGTACCAGCGCCATATCTACGACCTTACCCGCCGATATTATCTGCTTGGCCGCGATCGGCTGATCGACGATCTGAATGCCGTACCCGGAACGACGGTGCTGGAGGTCGGTTGCGGCACCGGGCGCAATCTCATCCGCGCCGCGCGGCTATTCCCCGGGGCAAGGCTGCACGGGATGGACATCTCGGAAGAGATGCTGGAGACGGCGAAGGCTGCCGCCGGGCGGCGGGGGGTGGAACTCAGCCTCGCGCAGGGGGATGCCACGCGCTTCAACCCCTATGCGGCTTTTGGCGTGAGCCGCTTTGAGCGCATTTACATGTCCTACACGCTGTCGATGATCCCGGATTGGCAGGCGACGCTTGCGCAAGGCGTCTGCAATCTGGCGCCGGGCGGTAGCCTCCACATCGTCGATTTTGGCGAACAGGAACGGCTGCCGCGGTGGTTTCGTTCGATGCTGCGGGCATGGCTTGCACAATTCCATGTGAGCCCGCGCGGCGACCTCAAGCGTGTGCTGGAAGCACTTGCGGCGAAGCTCGGAGCGGAACTGGAGTTCCGCCCGCTCTATCGCGGCTACGCCTGGTACGCAGTGCTAAGACTGCCGTTCCACGACGAGTGACACCGTTCTCCATTGCAGCAGGCTGCCGCAGCAATGCCGGTGTCGCGAAGAAGAGCTATTACATGCGCGGCATGGTAGTGGACATTCGCGTTCCGGGCCGCGAACTGTCATATCTGCGGACGGCGTCGCTCGACATCGGCACTGGTGGTGTCGGTTATTATCCGCGTTCGGATTTCATTCACGTGGATGTAGGCCCTGAGCGCCAGCGGGGCATGCGCAGCGCCTGAATTGTTGCACTTGAATCTGCGAATGAATAACGACGTGTCTGCGACAAGATGCAGTCTGGCCATGTCTCATGCGAAGCGGCCATATTCCGGGCGGGGCTCGAATATGGTTGGTTTCAAATGTCGGTATTTCACAAGATTCGGCTCTATCACGCGGCGCTCGCTCTCCTCGTCACCGCGGCTTACTTCACAGGCGACGAACTCGAAGGCCTGCACAACTGGCTCGGATATGCCGTTGCCGCCGTCATCCTCTTTCGCGCCCTCTGGGCGGCAGTCGGCCCGCGGCAGCTCGGCATCTCGCGGCTCTTCCCCGACCTGACGGAACTCGCAAAAGTCCGGCGCCTCAATCATCCGATGATCAGCCGGACGCTCCTCGCAGGCATCGTCGTCACGCTCCTGCTCGCGACAGGAACGGGACTCCTCATGGAGCCGCCGCCGATTGACGGGTTTGCCGCTGAAGTGACTATCGCGCCGGCCTTCGCCGACGACGACGGGGAGCGCGAGCACGACCGGGACGGCAAGGAGAACGAAGCGCTCGAGGAAGTTCACGAGACGGCGGCGAACCTTCTGGTTCTCTTCGTCGTCTTGCACGTGACCTATCTTCTCGTCTTCAAGCGGCCCATGGCGCTGTTCATGCTCTTCCTGCGGGACGCAGGTGCGCCGTCTGCTCGCAAGCCTGTCGTTCAGAAGAACGCCTGAATGCCCGTTTGTTCGCGACCGAGGATCAGCGCATGAACATCATGCGTACCCTCGTAAGTGTTCACCGCTTCGAGGTTCATGACGTGGCGGATGACGTGATACTCATCGGAGACGCCGTTGCCGCCATGCATGTCGCGCGCGACGCGGGCGATATCGAGCGCCTTGCCGCAATTGTTGCGCTTCATGAGTGAAATGGATGCGGGGGCGGCCTTGTTCTCGTCGAACATGCGGCCAAGCTGCAGGCAGCCCTGAAGACCGAGCGTGATCTCGGTCTGCATGTCGGCAAGTTTTTTCTGGATGAGCTGGTTCGCGGCGAGCGGGCGCCCGAACTGCGTGCGATCCAGCGTGTACTGGCGGGCGGCGTGCCAGCAGAATTCAGCGGCGCCCATCGCGCCCCATGCAATGCCGTAACGCGCCCGGTTGAGACAGCCAAAGGGCCCGGCAAGGCCCCGCACATTCGGCAACATGTTTTCATCCGGCACGAAAACATCCTGAAGCGAAATTTCGCCGGTGATGGAAGCGCGCAGCGAGAACTTGCCTTCGATTTTCGGCGTCTCGAAGCCTTTGAAGCCGCGCTCCACGACGAAACCACGGATGACGTCATCATCGGTCTTCGCCCAGACCACGGCGAGATCCGCGATCGGCGAATTGGTGATCCACATCTTTGCGCCGTTCAGCACATAGCCACCATCGACCTTCTTCGCGCGCGTCTTCATGGAGCCGGGGTCCGAACCATGATCGGGCTCGGTGAGGCCGAAGCAGCCGACCCACTCGCCGGTCGCGAGCTTCGGGAGGTATTTCTCGCGCTGCGCATCGCTACCATAGGCATGGATCGGATGCATGACGAGCGAGGACTGCACACTCATGGCCGAGCGATAACCGCTATCGACATATTCGACCTCGCGCGCGGCGAGCCCGTAGCAGACATAGGAAAGTCCGGCGCAGCCATATTTCTCCGGCAGCGTCAGGCCCAGCATGCCCTGCGCGCCCATCTCGTTCATGATCTCGCGATGGAAAATCTCGTTGCGGTTCGCTTCCTTCACACGGGGAAAAAGCTTTTCCTGGCAATAGGCGCGGGCGCTGTCGCGCACCATGCGCTCTTCCTCGGTCAGCTGGCTTTCGAGAAGCAGCGGGTCCTGCCAGTTGAAGGAGGCGAGCGGCGGATTGGGCTTTTCGCCGGACTTTGCGGGATTGGTTTCGGCTGCTTGAGACATGAAGGATCCTCGAAACGCAGGGGAAGGCTTGTTTGCGAGTGATATAGCAGGCGAGGGCGATGCGGGCGACCGCTTACTTGCGGCCTTGCTTTTCCGCGGGTTCCCGGGGCGAAAGCCGCGTATAAGCCGCCATTTCCTCCGCCAGATGATCGAACATGAGGCGCATCCGGCGGCTCGTCTTCAGGTCTTCATGCATGGCGATCCAGACGTCGAGCTCGAACTCGATCACCCCCGTCATCACCGGGACAAGGTCTGGATAGCGCCGCGCAAGCGGGTACTGGCACATGCCGAACCCAACGCCGGCCTTCAGGGCCGCGAACTGACCCACGTCGCTGTCGCACCGGAAGGCAAAGAGCTCGCGGGACAAGGGAAAGCCGCCCAGATCCTTGAGCCGGCGGATGGAGGACTCCCTGTCGAAGCCAATGATCGGAAGTTGCGTGAGTTCTTCGACAGTCATGGGCATGCCAAAACGCTGGATCAGGTTCTTGTGGGCGTGAAGCCCGAGGCCTATGACGCCGACCTTGCGCGCGACGAGCGAGGATTGCGTTGGACGGACCATGCGAATGGCAATGTCGGCGTCACGCCGGATGAGATCGTCGGTCCGGTTCGACAACACGAGTTCGACTGCGATACGCGGATGGTCCTCGCTGAAACGGGCAAGGATCGGCGGCAGTGCCTCCGTGCCGATCATTTCGCTTGCCGTGATGCGGATGGTGCCGCGGTCGTCCTCTGCCTCGCCTGAGGCGGCCCGCCGCAACGCCTCTGCGGCCATGGCCATGGCCTCGGCGTGGGGCACGAGGGCGAGGGCAACCTCCGTGGGAGCGAGCCCGCCCTGCGAGCGTGTGAACAGGCCGACGCCCAGCGAGGCTTCCAGCGAATCTACATGGCGGCCGACTGTGGGCTGGGTGAGGCCGAGCAGGCGCGCCCCTCCAGAGAGGCTTCCTTCGCGGACGACCGCGAGAAAAGACCGGTAGAGCTCCCAGCCGGGCGATGCATCAGTCATACGAAAATGTATACATATTAGCGAAACTTCGGCAATTCATATTCGCACATGAATAAACCATTCTCCAGTCAACGAAACGGCGACTGGAGACGGAAACATGGCTTCGACAGCACTTATTCTCGGCGCGACCGGCGGCTTCGGCGGTGAAATGGCGAAGGCCCTTCACGCCCATGGCTGGCAGATCCGCGCCCTCAACCGCAATCCCAAGGCAGCCGCCCGGCAGATGGCCGATATGCCCTTCATCGATTGGGTGAAGGGCGACGCGATGCGGGCCAGCGATGTCCGCGCCGCGGCGGAGGGCGTGGATGTGATCGTCCATGGCGTGAACCCGCCCGGCTACCGCAACTGGGCAGGCACGGTGGTGCCGATGCTCGACAACACGATTGCCGCTGCGAAAGCCGTCGGCGCCCGGATCGCCTTTCCCGGCACGGTCTACAACTACGGTTCGGATGCCTTTCCGGCGATCCGCGAGGACTCACCACAGAAGCCGAAGACGAAGAAGGGCAAGCTCCGCGTCGAGATGGAGCGTCGCCTGCGCATAGCCTCGGAGGAGGGCGTCCCCGTCCTCATTCTCCGCGCGGGCGATTTCTTCGGCGGCCGCAATGCAGGCAACAACTGGTTCGCGCAAGGCCTGGTGAAACCGGGCAAGAAGCTCCGCTCGGTCGCCTATCCCGGCCCGCATCATGTCGGCCACAACTGGGCCTACCTGCCGGACATGGCGGAAACGATGACGCGGCTTCTCCTGCGCGCTGGCGAGCTGCCGCGTTTTGCGCCTTTCAATTTCGGTGGGCACTGGCTTGAACAGGGAATGGAGATGGTGGATGCGATCCGCTATGCCGCTCGCGTACCCCATGCGCCGGTGAAGCGTCTCCCCTGGTTCGCGCTGACGCTGCTATCACCCTTTGTCGAGACCTTCAGGGAGATGCGTGAGATGCGCTATCTCTGGAAACAGCCGCTCCGTCTCGACAACTCGAAGCTCGTCGCCTTTCTCGGTCATGAGCCCCACACGTCCCTCGACATCGCCGTCCGCACGACGCTTGCCGATCTCGGCTGCATCGAGCCGGCCTCTCCGTTGATTGCCAATGCGTCCTCTCCTCTTATTGCAAAAGGATCAGTCTGATGAAGATATCAAATCGTATCGAAGGCATTCTCAGCGCCTTCGCAACCTCAGCCCTCACGTTCTACGCGCTCGGTCTTCTGAGCCTGACGTTCGCGCGCTACATCGCCTGATTGGGGGCGGTCAAACAGAAAGGGCGACGGGATTTACCCCGCCGCCCTTTGTTCTTTCTGTCGCAAGACCTACTCGGCGGCAGCCTTCGCCGCTGTCAGCGCCTCGGCGGGCATGCGCGCTGCAAATTCGCGGCAGGCCTGCGCATATTCGCGCTTCAACCGGTCGACGAGTTCGGCGACGGGTGGTGCGTCTGCGATCTGGCCGATACCCTGGCCCGAGCCCCATATGTCCTTCCACGCCTTCTGTTTCATGTTGCCGCCTGAGCCAAAATTCATTTTCGACTTGTCGGCTTCCGGCAGATTGTTCGGGTCGAGACCTGCTGCGGCAACGGAAGGCGCAAGATAGTTGCCATGCACACCCGTGAAGAGGTTGCTGTAGACGATGTCTTCAGCGGCATACTTGATCAGATGATCCTTGTACGCCTGATCGGCATTTGCTTCCGCCGTGGCGACGAAGCGTGTGCCCATATAGGCAAGGTCCGCACCCATCGCGAGTGCGCCCGCGATACCCCACCCATCAGACAACGCGCCTGAAAGAATGACCGTACCTTGGAACCACTGCTTTACTTCACGCACAAGCGCGAAGGGGGAGAGCGTACCCGCATGGCCGCCCGCACCGGCGCAGACGAGGATTAGTCCGTCCACGCCCTGTTCAGCCGCCTTCTTCGCATGCTTCACATTGATGACGTCGTGGAACACCTTGCCACCGTAGGAATGCGCTGCGGTAATCACTTCGGCGGGCGGACGGAGCGAGGTGATGATGATCGGTACTTCGAGTTTCGTGCAGATGTCGATGTCATGCGCGAGACGATCATTCGAGGCGTGGCAGATCTGGTTAACCGCGAAAGGTGCGACCTTCTTTTCGGGATGCTTTGCCTGATATTCGCCGAGTTCACCTTTGATCCGCGTGATCCACTCTTCCAGCACATGTGCGGGCCGCGCGTTAAGTGCCGGGAAGGAACCGACGATGCCTGCCTTGCACTGGGCAATCACGAGCTCGGGGCCGGATACGATAAAGAGCGGTGAGCCGATGACCGGCACTTCGAGTTTGTCTTTCAGGATATCGGGCAGGGCCATGGATTTTCCTCCGGAATTTCGTCGCGCTCATAATGGCGCGGAATGCCAAATGCTGCTTGTTCAGGGGTGCGAATGCCGATGTTCGCGAACGTTCAGCCCGCGTTGCGGCCCGAAAGGCGGTCGCGGTCGATCTTTGCCTTCTCGCCAAGGAAGTCGATGACCGCGCGCACAGGCGCCGTGTCGCGCAGGTCAGGATGGGCGAGGAGCCACATTTCCGTACCGTTCGCCAGCTTTTGCGGCGCGATGCGGATGAGGTCCGGGTAATGGTCGCCGGTGAGGCAGACGAGCGTGGAAATGCCTACGCCCGCGCGCACGGCTTGCACGAGGTCGGCGTCCGAAAAGCAGCGCAACGCAATGCGCGCGCCTTGGGTCACATGGGCGAGCCAGTCCGCAAGCTCCACTTCCGCCGCGCGGCCCCCGAAGCCCACAACGCTGTGATCCTTCCACTCTTCGCGCTTCGAGGGCAGACCGAACCGCTCCGCGTATGAGCGCGACGCATAGAAGCCGACGCCGATGCGGCCGATCTTGCGGCCAACGACATTCTCGCGGCCGGGCCCATAGGGGCGGATCACGATGTCGGCATCGCGCCGCTTCACCGAAACCTGCGTCACCTCGTTCACGATTTCGATTTCGATGCCCGGATGACGGCTCTGGAATTCCGCGAGATAGGGCATGAACCAGTAGGAGGCGAGACTGTGGGGAATGGCGACACGGACAAGCCCCTGTGCTTCGCCATCCGCACCGAGCGCCGCGTGGAGCGCGCGCTCGGCAGCGAGCGACATCGGTTCCACTTCAGCGCGCAGCCGCTCGCCCGCACCGGTCAGCGCATATCCGGTCGGCTCGCGCACGAAGAGCTTCGCGCCGAGACGCTTCTCAAGCGTGGCGATATGGCGCCCCACCGTGGCGTGGCTCAGCTTCAGCCGCCGCCCAGCGCCGGAAAGGCTTTGCGTGTCCACTACCGCGAGGAAAATCCGGTAGGCGTCCCAATTGGCGTCGTTGTTCATGCTTGAACAATCTGATGTTTGATCTTGGATCGGCAGAGTGCGCCGGTTTTCCCGTCATTTCAAGCATTTGGGAAGCCTTGGGCGACGCTGCGGCAAGGCATTTTCCAATGTTTGCAATGGATTCGCGACGTGCAATCGGCTCGGCGCATCTGCTAGAACTTTCGGCATCGGCGAATTGACGGAGACGGCCCCGAAGAGGCCGGACTTCATTGAGGGAGAGAGAACGTGCTCAAAACCAGATTCACGGAACTGTTCGGGGTCGAACACCCGATCGTGCAAGGCGGCATGCAGTGGGTCGGCCGGGCGGAGCTTGTGGCGGCAGTGGCCAATGCCGGTGCGCTGGGCTTCATTACCGCGCTGACGCAGCCGACACCTGATGACCTGCGCAAGGAAATCGAGAAGTGCAAGGGCCTGACAGACCGGCCTTTCGGTGTGAACCTGACCATCCTGCCCGCCTTGAAGCCGCCGCCCTATGCGGAGTACCGCCAGGCGATCATCGAGTCGGGCGTGAAGATTGTCGAAACCGCGGGCTACAAGCCGCAGGAACACGTCAATCACTTCAAGGAACATGGCATCAAGGTCATTCACAAGTGCACGGCCGTTCGCCATGCGCTATCCGCCGAACGCATGGGCGTCGATGCGATCTCGATTGACGGTTTTGAATGCGCGGGCCATCCGGGTGAAGACGACATTCCGGGCCTGATCCTGATCCCGGCCGCGGCCGACAAGGTGAAGATTCCGATGATCGCGTCGGGTGGCTTCGGCGATGCGCGCGGTCTCGTTGCCGCGCTTGCGCTGGGTGCTGAAGGCGTGAATATGGGTACGCGCTTCATGTGCACCAAGGAAAGCGCCATCCATCAGAAGGTGAAGGAGCAGATCGTCGCCAATGACGAGCGCTCGACCGATCTCATCTTCCGCACACTGCACAACACGGCCCGAGTGGCGAGAAATGCCGTGAGCCAGGAAGTGGTGGAGATCGAGAAGAAGGGCGGCGCAAAGATCGAGGATATTGCGCATCTCGTGGCGGGCGCGCGCGGCCGAGTTGTCTACGAGCAAGGTGATCCCGATCACGGCATCTGGTCTGCCGGCATGGTGCAGGGCCTGATCCACGACATCCCGTCGTGCCAGGAACTCGTGACGCGCATGGTTTCGGAAGCCGAAGCCATCATCAAGACGCGCCTCAATCGCATGGCGGGCATCTCGGTGGCGCAGGCAGCCGAGTAGCCGCAAAAACAAATGGCGAGAAGCCCGCGCCGGGAACGGTGCGGGCTTTTTTATTCGGCGGGCGCCAGAGCGATCCGTTGCAGGCCTGCCGGGTCGATGACGTGGATATGGCGATATCCGGTTTCGATGAGCTTGTGTTTTTCGAGGTCTCTCAGAATGAGATTTACAGTTTTCCGCGAAAAGCCGGTCAGTTCCGATAGCTCGCTCTGGGTGATGGGAAGGACCGCAGGGCCGCCGTCGCCCCAAGGGAACGTATAGAGGTAGAGGCGGCTTGCGATCTGGGCGCGCGGGGGGAGCCGCAGGCGTTCCGCATAGGCGCGCGCGGCCCACACAAGCTGCTCTGTCGCCAGTTCCGCGAAATGCAGCCAGAGTTCCGGCATATCCCGCACAATGGCAGCGAGCGCGCGCTGCGGAATGAAAATGATCTCGGAGCGTTCCCTCGCAATGGCGGTCGTCACGCGCCGACCTCTGAGTACCTGCGCCGCATAGCCAAAAACGGTGCCGGGCCCTGAGATGCTGATCGGTACGCTCTCGCCATTATCGAGCACGACATGGGTCTTGACCGATCCGGAAAGGACACCGTAAAGGCCGTGCGCCTCGTCTCCTGTGTCGTAGATCCAGTGCCCTGTCTCTGCCCAGGTGATTTGGGCATGGGCGGCTATCGCTTCTCGCAGCCTCGCCGGGCAGCGGGAGAACCATCCGTTTTTGCTGAAAGTTTCGGCAATCCGTTGCCGATCCGAATTTGATCGCATGGATTCATAAATTGTTACCTAGGTAACAATGTTGCGCTCTGCCGGGCATATTCTCAAGGGAGGAAATGCCACGGGAGGAAAATCATGGAACGCCAGACGGCAACCATCAGGAAGGTCACACCCGGCTGCGGAGCCGAGGTTCTTGGCGTCGATCTCGCCAATCCGAGCAATAGCGACATGGAGACAATCCGTGCAGCCTATCGTGATTATGGCGTGATCTTTTTCCGCGACCAGACGCTGACGCCGGAAGAACACATTGCCTTTGCGCGCCGCTGGGGCGAGATCGACATCAACAAATTCTTCCCCGCCAATGGCGAATACCCCGAAATTGCAGAAGTGCGGAAGGAGAAGGAGCAGAAGGTGAATATCGGCGGCGGCTGGCACACCGACCATTCCTATGATGCCGCGCCTGCGATGGGGTCAATCCTTGTTGCCCGGGAATTGCCGGAGACAGGCGGCGATACGCTCTTCGCCGATATGTACAAGGCCTATGAAGGCCTGTCGGACGGACTCAAGAAAACGCTCGAAGGCTTGAAGGCCGTGCATTCGAATGCGCACGTCTTCGGTACCGCCGGTGCCTACAAGTCCAGCGATCAGGCCTCGGGCTTCAAGGGCGAGAGCATGGTCGGCGAGGCGGTGCACCCGGTCGTCATCACGCATCCGCTGAGCGGGCGCAAGGCGCTTTACGTGAACGCGGCCTTCACGACCCATTTCGAGGGCTGGACGTGGGCGGAGAGCAAATCCCTCCTGGAATATCTCTATGCCCATGCCGCAAGCCCGGAATTCACCTGCCGGTTCGAGTGGCGTGAAGGCTCGGTCGCTTTCTGGGACAATCGTGCGACGTGGCATTTCGCAGTGAACGACTATCACGGTGAAAAGCGCCTGATGCACCGCATCACGATTAGCGGGGTGCCGCTTCAGTAGAGCAACTCTCCGCGATATGGCACTCTCTCCTCAAAGCCCGGCAAACAGGGCAGGGAGGGAAAGCCATGTCGCAAAACGCTACGCGGACGAGACACATTCATGTGAGACCGAACGAGAGGGGTTTCGGGGCGGAAATCACCGGCCTCGATCTCTCGAAACCTTTATCAGCGGATATTCTGGCGGAGGTGAAGCAAGCCTGGGCCGATCATGCCGTCATCTGGTTTCCCGGTCAGCCGCTCAGCCATGATGAGCTGGAGGCGTTTACGCTCCAGATTGGTCCCTTTGGCCACGACCCCTTCATCGCGCCGATGGAGGACCGCCCGCATATTCTCGAGCTTCGCCGCGAGCCGGATGAAAAGGCGCGAAACTTCGGTGCGGGCTGGCACTCCGACTGGAGCTTTCAGGAAGAGCCACCCGCCGCTACCATTCTTCATTCCAAGGTTGTGCCTCCAGTAGGGGGAGACACGCTTTATGCGGATTGCACCCGCGCCTATGACGCGCTTTCTGACAAGATGAAGGGCATGCTGGATGGTCTAGTCGCGATCCATAGCGCTGCGCTGCCATATGGTACCGAAGGTATCTTCGCGCAGGAGAAGGAAGCGCGGACAATGAAGATTATTGTCAGTAAGGAAGCGGAGAAGACTTGCCCGCATCCGCTGGTGCGGACACATCCGGTAACAGGGCGCAAGGCGCTTTATGCGAGTCCCGTTTATACCGTCGGCATCGAGGGCATGACACACGAAGAATCGGCGGCACTGCTCGGCTTTCTTTACAATCACATGACAAAAGATGAATTCGTTTACCGGCATTGCTGGCAGCCGGAGATGCTGACCATGTGGGACAATCGCTGCACGTTGCACTATGCGGATGGCGGCTATGACGGACATCTGCGCGTCATGCATCGCACGACTGTCGCGGGTGATGTTCCCCATTAGAGAACGCACATTTTGAAGGCATTTATAGTGTCGTCTATCGAGGTTTGTCCCGCAGCGGGACAGCCTGGGTAGAATCGTGCGTCTACGGACGAATCTTCTTTTCGGAACGGGTTCTCTGTTCTACTGTCGCTGTGTCGGGTTGCGTTCGGTCTATTGCCCCCAAGCCCCGGCCGGACAAAATCAGATAGCTGTTCCAGGCTGATAAAGACTAACCGCCAGATGCGGATGTTTACGGTGGAGCGTCCCCTTACCACCTTGGCATTCGCACCCGGCACCCACCTCGGCGCGCACCCCGAGCGCGTCTGGCGGTGGCAGCGGAAGAGTTGCCAGCGACCCCTTGCCCCCCACGCTATGGCAGCTCGGCTTTCCGCGGCCACCAATACCCCGGGGCCGGCGCAAGCCGTGCCCCGGGACGAGGGGCACAAACCCTAGCGAACGAAAATCAGTAGCAAGATACCGCCGATCACGAGCGCTATGCCTGTGAGTTCGAGGGCATTTGTTTTCTCGCGAAAGAGGAAGCGCGAGGAGGCAAAGGTGAAAACGAGTTCGATCTGGCCGAGCGCACGCACATAGGCCGCATTCTGGATCGTCATCGCCGTGAACCAGCCCATCGAGGCAAGTGCCCCAGCGAGGCCGACGAGACTGCTCACGCGCCACGTACGAAACGAGGCAGCGAGCTCGTTGCGATGGCGCAGATAAAGCCAGACCGTCATCACCACGGTCTGGATGGTCAGGACGGCGGCCAGTGTGTAGCCCGCCGAAAGCAGGAAGTCAGGATTTTCCAGTGAAAGGGAGGCGGCGCGATAGCACACTGCTGCAATGCCGTAGCAGGCCCCAGAGCCAATACCCATGAGAGTGGGCCGCTCGCCGAGCGAGCGCCAGAAAGTGCCCAGCGTAAGATGGGACTGTGCGATGGAAATGGCGACGACGCCCGCAAGCGAAATAAGGATTGCCGCGAAAGCGCCGAGGCTGAGATGGTCGCCCAGTACGATGATGCCGAAAAGCGCCGTCTGGATCGTCTCCGTCTTTGAATAGGTCGTTCCCACCGCGAAGTTCCGATAGGCGAAAAGCGCGACGAGCAGCACCGTTCCCCATATCTGTGCGATACCGCCGATCACGGCATAAATCAGGAAAGACGGGTTTGGCTGGGGCAATGCCGCATCCGAGAAGGCGGCAAGCCCCAAGAGATAGAGCGCCGCTACCGGAAGCCCGTAGACGAAGCGGACATAAGTCGCGCCAATGGCCGACATCTGCCCGGTAAGCTGCTTCTGCAGTGTCGAGCGCAGATTCTGCAGGAAGGCAGCCGCAATCGTCAGCGGGATCCAGAGAGGCATGATGTGCGGTTACTCGATCACGGCGCCGTAGACGAGTTGCTGAAGCTGCGGCCGAAGCGGGTAGGTGGAAGAAGGATAGAGTTGCGTCATGAATATCGCGATCAGATCCTCCTCCGGATCGATCCAGAAATAGGTCGATGCGGCACCGCCCCAGGAGAAATTGCCCACGGACCCGATGGCCTGGGATTCGGCGGGGTCGAGCAGAACCTGAAAGCCCAGACCGAAGCCCGCCCCTTCCGCCGCCAGCTCGCTGAAAGCCGAAATCGACATCTGCTTCATCGTCTGCCCGCCCGGCAGATGGTTCATGGTCATGAACTCAATGGTCTTTGGTGAGCAGAGGCGCACCCCTTCGAGCTCTCCGCCATTGAGCAGCATCTGGCAGAAGCGCCAGTAGTCGGCGATGGTCGAGGTGAGGCCCCCGCCACCGGAGAGGAAACGCGGCGCTCTGGCATAGGAGCTTGTCTCGTCGCCCACATCCATGATGCCGGATTTACGCGTCCTCGGATCGCGATAATAATTCGTTGCGAACCGGTCGAGCTTGTCCTTCGGTACGAAGAAACCCGTATCGTTCATACCGAGCGGCGCGAAAATGCGCGAGGTCAGAAACTCGTCGAGCGGGCGCCCCGATAGCACCTCCACAAGATAGCCGCAGACATCCGTGGCGACCGAATAGCTCCAGTGGGAGCCGGGTGAGAAGAGCAGGGGAATACTCGCCAGCGCCTGAACCGTTTCCTTGAGAGTGAGGCCGACCGTGTTCGCGCCCTCGATACCCGCCTTGCGATAGAGCTCGTCCACGGGATGTTCGTACATGAAGCCATAGGTAAGGCCCGATGTATGCGTGAGCAGGTCGCGGATCGTCATCTCGCGCTCGCAGGGCTTCGTCTCGTATTTTTCCGCTGTGCCGTCCGCCCAGACCTTGAGCTCCTTGAATTCCGGGATGTAGCGAGAGACGGGGTGCGTGAGCTGGAAGTGACCTTCCTCGTAGAGCATCATCAATGCGAGGCTCGTGATCGGCTTCGTCATCGAATAAATGCGGAAGATCGTGTCCTTCTCCATCGGAAGGGCGCGCTCGCGATCGCGCTGTCCGGCCGTCTCGAAATGCGCGATCTCGCCGTGGCGCGAGATCAGTGTCGAGAACCCGGCGATTTTTCCCCGGTCCACATAGGATTGGAAGTAGTTGGTGATGTTCGACAGGCGCGCCGGGTCCAGACCCAGATCCTCCGGTTTCGCGATGCCAGCCATAATGTTCATTCGATCCTCCCGTGTATTTGTTTTTTCAGTTTTTTTCAGACGAGGGGAGAAGCGCGCGAAAGAGATCTTCCGCACTGCGTCCGCTTGCGGCGACGACGCCTGCGTCGTCTGCTCCCATCGAAATCGCTTCCCAGCCTTCCGGTGACTTCCGAAGGCGAAAGCTCGGGCGCAGATGCCCGCAACGCGTCAGATAGGAGGCGAGGACGCCTTGCGCGTTCTTCCGGAATTCGAGGTCGAACGGAGACCCCTCCGCGGCGGATGTCAGCCGCCGTCTGTCATGTTCGGTGATGAGATCGCCGGGAAAACGGACGATGCTGCCCAAGGAAATACCCCTGTACCGTTGTTCGCGGCGCAGTCTACACGAGCCGGGAGCGAAGCGCGCCGCAATTTGACCTCGCGAGGAAGGGCTCAGGCTGTGCGGAAACAATCCACCACATCTGCAATCCACCGCTTCGGATTGAGCTTGGCTTCGAGGGGCGTCTTCCCGTGCCGTACGACCACCATGTCGAGCTCTGGCACCACGACCGTGTATTGTCCCTCATAGCCATTGGCCGAGAAGCTGCCGGGGCCAGCAATGTCGAGCCACCAGTGCGCGCCATAGGGGCCTTCATTGTCCGGCTGCTGCCATGTCGGCGTGCGCGCATAATCGACCCACCCTTCGGGCAGGAGGCGTTCGCCATCCCACACACCGTCGCGCAGATAGAGATAGCCGAAGCGGGCGAAATCGCGCGGCGTGCAAAAGCAGAAGGAGGAGCCGATGAAGGTGCCTGCCGCATCGAATTTCGGCGCTGCACTCGTCATGCCCAGAGGATCGAAAAGCCGCTTGCGCATGAAAGCCTCGAAATCCGCACCGAAGGCGCCCGCGGCGCGCGCCGCTGCGCGGCTCACGATATTTGTGGTGCCGCTTGCATAGGACCAGTAGCTGCCGGGTTCATGCTCCAGCGGGAAGGAAGCCGCAAAATGCGCCACATCGTCCTTGCCTGCCCCCCACAGCATCTCGATGACGTCGGACGGGTGTTCCGGCACATAATCCTCGCGGAAGGCGAGCCCGCTGGACATGCGAAGCAGGAGGTCAAGCGTAATGCCGTGGCGCGGATCGCTCTCGTCCGCCCATTCGGGCACATCGGCGCGCGCATGGATGTCGATCTTGCCATCGCCTGCAAGGATGCCGACAAGAGCATGCGTGATGCTTTTTCCCTTTGACCACGAGGGGCAGGTGACGTCCGGTCCGAAGCCCGCCCAGTAGCGCTCATGTACGAGCTTGCCGTCCTTGATGATGACGGCGGCATGAGTTTCACCGAGATCGGCGGGGGCTTCGTCGGCGAAAGCATGATTCATCAGTGCCGCGAGCCGCTTTTTGTCGGTCCCTGCAGGCAAATCGCTTTCAGGCCATTCCCCGGTTGGCCAGGGCAAGCCCTTCGGCTGGGCTGGCAGCGGCGGCAGGTTCTCTCTTGTCTTCTCACTCGTCGGCGCGTTCACGGTCTTCTGCTCCCCAAGGGTTCTCATATTTCGATGGCGGGATGGTGCCCCCTCGGGCGCCGGCTTGCAAATATTGGCCGTTGCGCCTGTTCCCTGGGGTCCGTGCCCGTTATCCTCCGATCAACAACAAGAGGAGGACGGGATGACGCTGCCGCGGCTTGGGATGGAAGGGGAGTGGTTCAGGGATACCGATGGGCGGACGCGCCTCCTGCGTGGCGTCAATCTCGGTGGCGACTGCAAGGTGCCCTACGCGCCGAACGGGCACACCAACATCCCCACCGATTTTGCCGATCACCGAACCGTCTCGTTTGTGGGGCGTCCTTTTCCGCTCGCGGAGGCGGACGAGCATTTCGCGCGGCTGAAGGCATGGGGCTTCAACTGCCTGCGCCTGCTCACGACCTGGGAGGCGGTCGAGCATGAGGGGCCATTCCGTTATGACGAGGCCTATCTCGATTATTTCGCGACGCTCTGCCGCAAGGCAGGCGATTACGGCATGTATGTCTTCGTCGATTTTCATCAGGACGTCTGGAGCCGGATGACCGGTGGCGACGGTGCACCCGCATGGCTATTCGATGCCGTGGGACTGGATTTCACGAAGTTCCACGCCTCGGGCGCCGCGCATGTCATGCAATACAAGTATGACGCCGCGCGCGGCGGACGGCAGGAAGAAAACTATCCGACCATGACCTGGTCGCAGAATTACAAATATCCGGCGAATGCGATCATGTGGACGCTCTTCTTTGCCGGAAATACCTTCTGCCCGGATTTCATGGTGCAGGGCCGGACCGCGCAGGACTTTCTGCAGGAGCACTATCTCGGGGCGATGGAGGCTGTGGCCGAACGGGTAAAGGATTTGCCCAATGTGATCGGCTTCGACTCGCTGAATGAGCCGGGTTCCGGCTATGTAGGCCTCTCGCTCAGCTATCGCCACCTCGGGCCGACCGAGAAGAATCCGTTTCCCGCGCGGCCGGGGCTTGCCTGGTCGCCGCTTGATGGCTTCGCGGCGGCGCGCGGCCTTGCGCGCGAAATCCCCGAAATGGGAATCGACTGGGAGCAGCGTGCCGTCGTGAAGAAGCGCGACGTGCTGGTCAATCCCGACGGCGTGTCTATCTGGAAGGACAAGGCGGCATGCCCCTTCGAGCGCGCGGGCGTCTATCGCCTTGCTGGTGGCACGATCGAAGCTTTGAATGAAGAGTTCTTCGTCGAGCGTGGCGATCGCCGCTTCGAAATGGAAAAGGATTTCATGGGGCCGTTCTTCGCGCGCGTTGCCGAGCGTGTCCGTGCCATCAACAAGGACTGGCTGCTTTTTGCAGAACTCGACCCGGGTGCGGGCCTCGGTCATGGCTTTCCGCCGGACATGCCGGAACGCACGGTGAATGCAAGCCACTGGTACGACATCGTGACACTCTCGACCAAGCGCTTCGACTTCCCGGTGAAGGTCAATCCCTATACCGGCCGAACGACGGAAGGCGCGGATGCGATCGAGGCTTCCTATGTGCGCCAGCTCGGCCGTCTGAAGGATGCTTCGGTAACTCTCAACGGGGGAGAAGGCGCACCCGCGCTCCTCGGCGAGTTCGGTATTCCCTTCGACCTGGACGAGGCCGCCGCCTACAAGGCATGGGACGCAGGCGACCGGACGGAAGTCCCTTGGGAGAAGCACATCATTGCGCTCGACCTCATGTATAACGCGCTCGACCAGCTGCTGATGAATTCGACGCAGTGGAACTACACCGCTTCCAATCGCAACGATCAGGCTGTGGGCGACGGTTGGAACCAGGAAGACCTCTCGATCTACAGCATCGACCAGAGGACCGATCCTTCGGACATAGACAGTGGCGGCCGCGGCCTCAAGGGCTTCGTAAGGCCTTACGCGCGCGCGATTTCCGGCCGGCCGCTCAAGATGAAGTTCAAGCGTGAAAGCGGCGCGTTTCGTTTTGTCTACGAGGCTGAGGAGGGGGGCGAGACGGAAATCTTCGTGCCTCGGCTGCAATATCCGAACGGCTACGATGTTGAGGTCGAAGGCGGCGAAGCGACCAGCGACGAGGACAACCAGAGCCTTCGCGTCCATGCTATCGGCTCCAGCAAGGTCGCGGTGACGATTACGCGCCGCTGAGCATGCGTCCATGCGCAGCGGCTATTGCCATTGCGGCATTTTGCATGGGGACGAGATAGCGCTCGGCGGCTTCCGTTTCGTTCATGGTCGAGCCCAGATAGCGCATGGTAATGCAGGCAGCGACCCTCTCTCCTCCCATGATGGGAATGGCAAGGCCCATTGCGGGGTCACCGCGCATTGGTGCGGTTGTGGCGTAGCCGCGCTTGCGGATCGCATCGAGCATGGACAAAACATATTTCTCATCGCGCGCCTGTGTGTTCATCGATGCTTTTGAGCTTTTGAGGGCCGCGAGAATGAGACGCCGTTCTTCTGCAGGGCAGAACGCGAGATATGCCCGCCCAAGCGCCGAGACGAGCATCGGGAGCCGCCTGTTCAACCAGTCCGGATCGGTACTGAACGGACTCTGATGACGTGTCGAAATGCGCACCAGCATGGCTTCGTGATCGAGCGTTGCTAGGGCAACCGGCCATTTATGCTCTGCCGTGAGGGCGGAAAGAAACGGTCTTGATGCTTCCACGACAAGATCGGCATGACGGAAGCCACTGGAAAGGCGAAGAACCCGCTCGGTAAGCGTGTAACCGGCGGTGCGTGAAATGCGGCGCACATAGCCGGCGGAGATCATCGTGTCGAGAAGACGAACAAGCGTAGGCTTCGGCAGACCCGTCGCATGGTGCAGATGAGTAAGTGTCGCCGTTCTTGCCGCACTCAAGGCTTCGAGAACGGCAAGACTGCGCAGAACGGGTTGCACGCCTTCGATGTCGCCGGGTGAGTGCGGCATTGGCCTCTCCGCGTCACAAACCCATATCTTAATTCCGCAGGATGGAATTTCCAAATTGCGAGCGGGCGCTCGGGCGCATTCTCGCATTAGGCTTCCACAATCGAGGGATCGGAGGAATCCCGTCAGGAGGAGGAAATCATGAGTCAGGCAGCTGTGTTACCAGAGACGGCGGCGTTTTCGATAGCTCCGCTCACCCCGGCCATCGGCGCGGAAATTTCAGGTATCGACCTTTCCAGACCAACGGATGCCGCAACGCGGGCCGTACTGCGCGAAGCGTTACTGCAATGGAAGGTCATATTCTTCCGCGATCAGGACATCACGACCGAACAACATCTCGCCTTTGCCCGCCAGTTTGGCGAACTGGAGGTACATCCCTTCGCCCCCCACAAGGAAGGTTACCCGGAAGTTCTCGCCATCACCCATAATCGGGAGCGGCCGGGCAAGGAGAACAAGTGGCACAGCGACGTGACCTGGCGCGAATGCCCGTCGCTTGGCTCCGTTTTGCGCGCCGTCGAGGTCCCTGATGTCGGTGGCGATACGCTCTTCTCCGACATGTATGCGGCCTATGACGGTCTATCCGAAGAGGTGAAGGGGAAGATCGACGGTGCTGTTGCCGTCCATGATTTTGCACATTTTCGCAAGCTGATGGAGAAGGCGGGGAAGACACCGGAGGAAATCAAGGAAATGAACCGGAAGTATCCGATGGTGGAACATCCAGTCGTGCGTACCCATCCTGAAACAGGCCGCAAGGGCATCTATGTGAACATCGCCTTCACGCAACATATCGTCGGCATGGAGAAGGCGGAGTCCGACGCCCTGCTTGCGCATCTCTACGCGCAGGCGGCTGTTCCCGAGTATCAATGCCGTTTCCGCTGGCAGAAGAACTCGATTGCGTTCTGGGACAATCGCGCCTGTCAGCATTATGCCGCCGCGGATTACTGGCCGGCTGTCCGGCAGATGGAACGCGTCACCATCATTGGCGATCGCCCTTACTGAAAATCAGCAAGGGACGGGCGCCTGCGGGCCGCGCTTCGGGGACGGAGTGTGGCCCGAGCTTTCTGGGGATCAGGCTTTTTCCGTCACGGCGAGCGCGAAGGCATAGACGCGTGCGACCTCTCTCAGCCGCTCGAAGCGGCCGGAAGCCCCGCCATGACCTGCATCCATATTGATGTGGAGCAGCGTGATACCGTCATTCGTTCGGCATTCCCGAAGCTTCGCGACCCATTTCGCAGGCTCCCAATAGGTGACGCGTGGATCGGTCAGGCCACCCAGCGCGAAGATGTGGGGATAAGCCTGTTTGCGCACATTGTCGTAGGGCGAGTATGAGGCAATGTTCTCATAAGCCTCGCGGCTTTCGACCGGGTTGCCCCACTCGTTCCACTCCGGTGGTGTGAGCGGCAGCGAAGCATCGAGGATCGTTGCCAGCACGTCGACGAAGGGAACTTCCGCAAGGATGCCCTTGAAGAGATCGGGCGCCATGTTTGCGACCGCACCCATCAGCATGCCGCCTGCACTGCCGCCATGTGCGACGATATTCCCGCGCGAGGTAAAGCCCTCTTTCGCCAGATGTTCGCCTGCCGCGATGAAATCGGTGAAGGTGTTCTTTTTCTTCAGCAACTTGCCGTCCGAATACCAGCGATATCCCTTTTCCTTGCCGCCACGAATATGCGCGATGGCATAGACGAAGCCGCGATCGGCAAGTGAGAGGCAGGTCGTCGAGAAAGATGCCGGAATGCTTATGCCGTATGAGCCATAGCCGTAGAGAAGACAGGGCGCGCTGCCGTCGAGCGCAAGGTCGCGGCGGTGAACGAGCGATACCGGCACTTGTTCGCCATCGGACGCGGTAGCGAAGATGCGCCGCGTGACATAATCGGCGGGGTTATGCCCGGAGGGAACTTCCTGGCGCTTGCGAAGTGTGCGCGTCCGTGTTTCGAGATCGTAGTCATAGACCTCGGCCGGTGTCGTCATCGAGCTGTAGGCAAAGCGCATCAGCGTGGTTTCGTACTCGTAGCCCGAACCCATATTGAGGTCATAGGCTTCCTCGTCGAAGCCGATCTCATGCTCTTTTCCATCGGCAATACGGCGCACCGCGATGCGCGGAAGCCCGTCTTTTCGCTCAAGGCGTACGTAATGGTCGCGATAGGCGACATGGTTGAGGATCAGCGTGCCCGGCCGGTGCGGGATATGATCGTGCCAGTTCTCGCGACCGGGCATATCCTCCGGTGCTTCGACAATCTTGAAGTCTTCGGCGCCATCCGCATTGGTAAGAATGAGAAAGCGGTTTCGGGGCGCATCATGCTCAAGATCGTACTCGACGCCGTCTTCGCGCGGCGCGACGAGCTTTGGCGGTGTCTCGGGCGCATCTGCGGGGATCAGATAGATTTCGCTCGTCTGGTGGTCGTGGCTCGATATGACAATCCATTTGCCGCTTTGCGTCTTGCCGACGCCGACAAAGAAGCCTTCATCTCGTTCCGTATAGATGAGCTTGTCTTCGGATGCCGGTGTTCCAACGATATGGCGGAATACCTTCAGCGGGCGATGCTCGTCGTCCACTTGCGTATAGAGGAAGCTCTCGCCTTGCGCATCCCATGCGATGCCGGGCGAAGTATCGGGCACTTCGTCATCAAGATCCTTGCCTGTTTCGAGGTCTCGCAGGCGTATCGTGAAATATTCCGAGCCCTTGCGGTCTGCGGACCAGGCGGCAAGCCGGTGCGTCGGCGCATGATCGACGTCGCCGACACGGAAATAGGCCTCGCCTTCCGCTTCCTTGTTGGCATCGAGGACAAGTTGCTCGCCCGTTTCGCTGTCGCGGGGGCGGCGGCAAAAGAGCGGATGCTGCGCACCTTCGACAAAGCGGGTGTAGTAGGCGAAGGGGCCATCGGGCGAGGGAACGGAGCTGTCATCCTCCTTGATCCGGCCCTTCATCTCCTTGAAAAGCGTCTCGCGCAGCTCTGCGAGAGGCTTGAGCGCCTCTTCCGTGTAGCTGTTCTCAGCTTCGAGATAGGCCCGGATTTGTCCGTCCAGAACATTCGGATCGCGCATCACATCGCGCCAGCTCTCGTCGCGGAGCCAGGCGTAATTGTCGATGCGTGAAATGCCGTGATGCTCGTCAGTCACCGGCCGCTTTTCGGCACGGGGCGCAACGCCGGGAGGAGTGAGCTTCATGTTTTGGGTATCAGTCTTTCGGAGCGTCAGGATCGAAGTCGAGAGCCGTACCGTTCATGCAGTAACGGAGCCCCGTCGGACGGGGGCCATCGGGAAACACATGCCCGAGATGCGCGTTGCACTTCGCACAGACGACTTCCGTGCGCCGCATGTTGTGGCTGTCATCGATATGCTCGCCGACCGCCCCCTTGCTGATCGGTTCATAGAAGCTCGGCCAGCCTGAGCCGCTTTCATACTTGGTCTCGGACCGGAAAAGCGGTTCGCCGCAACAAACGCATTTGAACGTGCCGTCCCGGTGCTCGTCGAGCCAGGGTCCGGTAAAAGCGCGCTCCGTGCCTGCTTCGCGTGTGACGGCATATTGCTCGGGCGTGAGTTTCTCACGCCATTCCGCGTCGTTTTCTGCAGGCTTGTCGGGCTTGTTCTCGGCCATTGCATCTTCCGGTCGGTGTCGGGTCTTGGGGAGATATGGGGTGAGCGCAGCGCCCGGGCAAGCCGGGCGCGCGCTCGGCTCCCTTATTCGAAGATCAGGCTGATGGTTTCTGCGATCATGGCCGGACGTTCCTGGCCCTCGATCTCCATCGTCACTTCATTGATGACCTGGGTGCCACCGGCCTTCGGCGCCGCATCCTTAAGCTTCACCCGGCAGCGCACACGGGAACCGACCGGCACCATGTTCGTGAAGCGAACCTGGTTCGATCCGTAATTGATGCCGCGTGTCGCGCTTTTCACACCGCTGATCTGACCCATGAGATGGGGCAGGAGAGAAAGCGTCAGATAGCCATGGGCGATGGTGCCCATGCCGAGTTCCTTTTGGGTGCGTTCCGGGTCGATATGGATCCACTGATGGTCGCCCGTCGCATCCGCGAAGAGGTTCACCCGTTCCTGATCGATCGTAACCCAGTCGCTCACACCAATTTCATTGCCCTTTTCGGCGACATAGTCAGCGACCGTCTCGAAAACACGCATCTCGTTATCTCCATTGCGATTTTATAATTTGTGCGGCCGCGCCGCCGGTTGGGGGCCTCAAGGTAACGGTCCCGGCCCCATATCTCCAACTCATAATCCGACGGCCAGCGAGGCCCTTGGAAAAACTACCTCGACAGCCGGATGCGGACGCGCCGGTCTTCTTTTGCATCCCATGTCAGCGTTTCTTCAAGCCAGCCCCAGGCTTCCCCTTCGGAGCTGATGGCTATTTTCGATGCCGGCCAGCCAAGGGCAGTGAAGGCATCGGCGACATTTCGGGCGCGCTTGCGGGACAGTTCGGCATTGGCCGCCGGGCTGCCGGTTTTGCTCGACTTGCCGAAGAGACAGATCTGCTGCGCGTTCTGGCCTTTGGCGAGATTGTAAATGCGCTCGAATTCGTCCTGGTATTTGGGATCGATGCGGCTCGAATTGGTGTCGAAGTAGACGTAGTAATTCTTGTCGAAAAGCTTGTTGGACTTGCCGAGGTTCCGGCACTGATGGCCCTGCGTGTGCATTTCGGAAGTCTGAGCCTCGGCCATGCCTGAGAAGCTCAGCCCGCCAAGCGCCGCCGCCAGCACCAGCGCAGCGGGAACCGCCATGCGAAATCTTTTGCTCATGTCTCGCCTCCATTGGGGGTGAATCGTCCCAATCTAGCACATAAAGAAAGGGCGGAGCGGGGGCCGCATGCGCCAAGGAAAACGGGCGCCAAACAGGCGCCCGCTCCAAACTTTGCCTCGTGCTGAAGGGTCAGACGATCTTGCTGTCCCGGTTGCCCCAGTAGCGGTCGCGGATGAGCCGCTTGTAGAGCTTTCCGGTCGGATGGCGCGGGAGCTCCTCCTCGAAGTCGATGGAACGGGGACACTTGATGGCGGAGAGATGCTTCTTGCAGAACTCCATCAGCTCCGCTTCGAGCGCCGGCCCCACATCCGACCAGCTGATCGGCTGAACCACCGCCTTCACTTCCTCACCGAAATCCTCGTTCGGCACACCGATCACCGCGACGTCCGCTACGCTCGGGTGCATGACGAGAATATTCTCTGCTTCCTGCGGATAGATATTTACCCCGCCGGAAATGATCATGAAGGCCTTGCGGTCGGTGAGGTAGAGATATCCTTCCTCATCCACGCGCCCGATGTCGCCGAGGGTCGACCAGGTGGCGTGTTGCGGATGCCGCGCCTCCTTCGTTTTCTTGGGGTCGTTGTGATACTCGAACTGGCTTTCGCTCTCGAAATAGATCGTGCCGGACTCGCCGACGGGCAGTTCGTTGCCTTCCTCGTCGCAGATATGGGCGACGGCATTGAGCGGCTTGCCGACGGAACCCTTATGCGCCAGCCACTCTTCGGAATTGATCGCGGTGAAGCCATTGCCTTCCGAGCCGGCATAATATTCGTAAATCACCGGGCCCCACCACGCGATCATCTGCTCCTTCACGGGAACCGGGCACGGCGCCGCAGCGTGGATCGCAACCTTCAGCGAGGATACGTCGTATTTTGCGCGCACTTCCTCGGGCATCTTGAGCATGCGAACAAACATGGTCGGCACCCACTGGCTGTGGGTCACCTTGTACTTCTCGATAAGACGCAGCGATTCTTCCGCATCGAAGTGGTCCATCACGACGACGGTCCCTCCGAGACGCTGCACCGTCATCGACCAACGCAGCGGCGCTGCATGATAAAGCGGTGCGGGTGACAGATAGGTTGAATTCGCATCCATGCCATAGAGCAGCATCGCCAGGCCTTCGAGCGCCGTATCCTCGCCGATGGGGCCTCCCGTCAGCGGGTGCTTCACGCCTTTCGGGCGTCCCGTCGTTCCCGAGGAATAGAGCATGTCCGTGCCGGCGGTTTCGTCGGCGATGGGTGTTGTCGGGAATTTCGCCCGCGCGGCCTCGAAATCCTCATAGCCGGGAATGTTTCCGCAGACCGCGAATTTCCTTTCGACCCGCGCAGGCATGTGCCCGTCCTTGAGCAGTTCTTCCGCGACCTTCGAAAGCTCGGCCGAGGCGAACAGCATGCGCGCGTTGCAATCGTCGATGATGTAGGCGACTTCGCTCGCGGTGAGGCGCGAGGAAATGCACGTGTAGTAAAGGCCCGCGCGCTGCGCGGCCCAGCAGATTTCATAGTAGCGGCCATTATTGTCCATGAAGACGGCGATGGAGTCGCCGGGCTTCAGGCCTGCGTCCCGGAAGAGATGTGCGAGCTGGTTGGAGCGTTCGTCGAGCTCCTTGAAGCTCACGCTTTCGCCCGTTGCAGCCATGATGTAGGCGGGTTTGTCGGGCGTGGTTCTGGCATGGGATGAAGGATGCATTACTGGTCGTCTCCCGGCATGAAACTGAGAGGCAGAGCTTTTGCCCTGCCCGGATTTCGCTTTTATGCGAGTCCATTGTTATATCTGGGCCCTTGAGATTCCGAGCCTGTCTGAGGCAAAGACACAGCAAGATGACGTGCTCGTCAACTTCCTTCGCTTGCGGCGAAGTTGACGCAAGGGCGCTGCCAGACAGGCTGCAAAAGATCGGAAAACCGAACTGCCAAAACCAACAGGGAGCGAAGAAATGGCCTACGAGACGATCAAATACGAGGTGGCGGACAATATCCTCACCCTGACGCTTCATCGCCCGGACAAGCTCAATGCTTTCACCGGCCAGATGATGTTCGAGATGATCGATGCCTTCGACAAGGCGGACGCCGATGACGATGTCCGCGCGATTATCGTCACCGGTGAGGGCCGCGCATTCTGCGCCGGGGCCGATCTCTCGGCGGGCGCCAAGACCTTCGATTATGCCGAACGCGAGGACCGGCCGGAAAAGGCGAATACGCCGGTCATGGCCAATGGCGAGATCGACTGGAGTCATGAGAGTGTGCGCGATGGCGGCGGTCGCCTGACGCTGCGCATCTTCGAAAGCTTGAAGCCGGTCATCGGCGCGATCAACGGCGCCGCCGTTGGCGTTGGCGTCACGATGCAGCTTCCGATGGATATTCGCCTTGCTTCGGAGAATGCGAAGTTCGGCTTCGTCTTCGCCCGCCGTGGCATCGTGCCGGAAGCCTGTTCCAGCTACTTTTTGCCGCGCGTTGTCGGCATCAGCCAGGCGCTCGAATGGACCTATTCGGGCCGTGTCTTCGGTGCGGAAGAAGCGTTGAAGGGCGGGCTTGTGCGCTCGCTCCACAAGCCGGAGGATCTCCTGCCCGCCGCCCGCGAACTTGCGAAAGAGATCGTGGATAACACGGCGCCGGTTTCCGTCTCGCTCACCCGTCAGATGCTGTGGCGTATGCTCGGCGCGGATCATCCAATGGAAGCACACAAGATCGACAGCCGCGCGATCTATGCGCGCGGCGCCAGCGCAGATGCGAAGGAAGGCGTCATGTCCTTCCTTGAAAAGCGCCCGGCGACCTATCCCTGCAAAGTGTCGAAGGACATGCCGTCCTTCTATCCCTGGTGGGATGAGCGCAAATACAGCTGACCGGAAAAGCAAGGCAAGAAACGAGGGCGGGGATTATCCCCGCCCTTTTTTACTCTGGAAGTTTCGGCTGCATTTCCCGGTCGAGATGCGATTTTGCGCGGTCGATTGCCGACGTTTCCTTCGGAGATGCTTCCGCCGCCGGCTTGACCAGGCTGGCAACCTGCCAGCCCGGACCTGCCTTGAAGGTGCGGTCCTCGGCGAAGGGATAGACGAGCTTGTCCTTTGAAACGGCGAAGAGAGGAATGGCGTCGCCCGCCTGCTGTTCCATGGCTTCCTTGAAGCCATATTCTTCGGTGAGTTTGGTTACCTTGATCTGGTAGCCTTCTTTCTCGATCAGTGCCTGCAATCTTTCGAGAGTTGCTTCCTCCTTGAAAAGGATACGGCCCTCGATGGCGGCCACATCCTCGGCATTGTCCGCGAGCCGGATGCGGAAGACCGAGCTTGAACCGAACTCACGCGCATATCGCAAGCAGGCCAGCGTATTGAGCGGCGCCCTCATCGAGAGCGCGAGAAGCTGCCCGATGCCGACAAGATCGAGCCGCCGGTCTGCATCGTCGGAAACGACATTGCCGAAATAGGTGCGGATTCCGGCCATGCGCGCCTTGCGTGTCAGATCCCATGATGTATCGGCGAGGATGACTTCGAAATCGAGTTTGTGAAGGCTCGTCGCGATGGCGAGCGCGACAGGGTTCCCGCCGACGATGAGGATGCCGCGCGGTTCCGGGTCGGCGACTCCGAGAAGTCGTGCAAGAGGCCGTGCTGTGAGGCTCTGCAACAGCACGGTCGTAACGATGACCGTGAAAGTGAGCGAAACGAGCAGCTGTGCGCCTTCGACATTGGCCTGATCGAGCTGGATGGCAAAAAGACCGGAGACTGCCGCCGCCACGATGCCGCGCGGTGCAATCCATGAAAGGATTGCGCGTTCACGCCAGGGCAGCGGGGTCCACATGGTGGAAATGAGGACCGAAAGGGGGCGTGCAATGAAGAGCATGATGCCCATCAGCGCCGCGACCTTGGTCCAGTTGGCGGTGAAGGCTTCGGTCGGCAGACGCGCAGCAAGCACGATGAAAAGGATCGAGGTCAGTAGAACCGTGAGGCTTTCCTTGAAATCGAGAATGTCCTCGACGTCGACGTCGCGCATGTTTGCGAGAAATATCCCCATGACCGTCACGGCGAGAAGGCCGGACTCATGCGCAATCTCGTTCGATGCGACGAAGACGGCGAGCACGAGTGCAAGCGCGCCGACATTGTGCAGATAGTCGGGCAGCATGTGGCGCCGAAGCAGCCAGCCGAACGCATAGCCAGCGCCCGCACCGAGCGCGATGCCCGCGGCAAAAATTTCGAGGATAAGAAGAAGGTTGCCGGGGTCCGCCGTGTCGATTGCCACGAACTGGAAGATAACGACCGCCGCCAGTGCGCCGAGAGGGTCGATGATGATGCCTTCCCAGCGCAGAATATTGGCGGCGTTCTTCTTGAGCCCGACCGAACGCAGGATTGGCAGGATGACCGTTGGTCCCGTGACGGAAACGAGAGCGCCGAAAAGCAGCGCTACTTCCCAGCTCAGCAGCCCGAGGCCCCAGGCGCCTAGCGCCGCCACGATGATGGTCGTTGCCGCGCCGAAAGTGACGAGCCGCGTCACGGTCTGCCCGTGGCCTCGAATTTCCTCAAACTTCAGGGTGAGGCTCCCCTCGAACAGGATTACGGCGACACCCAGGGAAACGAACGGAAAGAGGAGGTCGCCGAACATGTCGTCCGGGCTGAACAAATGGAACCCCGGTCCGATGGCAAGTCCCGCAATCAGGAGCAGCAGGATGGCCGGGAGTTTCATCCACCAGGAAAGCCATTGTGCGGCAGTTCCGAGGAGGATGATCAGCGCGGCGGCCAGCGCGGGATTGTCATTCATAGGGGAAACTCTGCCTGACGAGGGTGATGCAGGGAGGCAGCATACACGTTCCCTGGAAAACGGGGATTACCGAGGAGCCTCGATTTTCCAGAGCGGCGTGAAGAAGAAAATCGCTGCCCACAGGAACAGCATCAGCCCGGAAGGGATCAGCACGGCGTTAAGCGGTCCGATGCGGCCGATCAGGATGCCGACAAGGAGTGAGCCGATGGGACCGCCGCCCATCGTGCCCAGGTTGAAGCCCGCCAGCATCCGCGCCCTGAGCGCATCCGTCGCGCTTTCCTGGACGATGGCGCGCGACTGGCTCATCGATATACCCGCGGCGAGGCCCCAGCCATGCGCGAGCAGAAAGACGCCCCAGATCGGCGGGTTGAAATGCACGAGGACCATAACGACCGAACCGGTACACATGGCGAGCATGATTGCGCGGCCTTGCCTGCGGATCGGCCGGAAGCGGCTGAGCGCAAGGGAGGAAATGCCGATGCCGCCGAAGAACGACATGAAGACGAAGCCGATCTCGCGCGAACTGCCGTGATAGACGTCGCGAATGAGGATCGGGAACAGCACCATGAAGACCCCCATGAACAGGATGCCCGAAAAGAACATCAGGAGCAGCACGGGGCGGATGCGCTCGTCATGCCAAACCGCGAGCAAGCCTTCCTTCACGTCGCGCAGCGGCGAACGGCGCTGGCTCGCCCGTGGTTCGGGGGGCGAAGCGGCGAGGCGCGAGGTGGTGAAAGCGGCGAAACCGAGCAAGGCACTTTGCAGGATCAGGAGCGGCCACGCGCCGATATATTCCGCCGGGCTGCCGAGAAGATAGCCGCCGACCTGCCCGAGAAACTGCCCGCTCATGGCCAGCGCGACCGCACGCTGGATGTTCCCGTCCAGGCTCGTCGAGGCAACGCGCGACAGCATGGAATCGCGAGCCGGCATCACATATCCGCCGATGGTCGAAAGTGTCAGCACGTAGAGGATCATGATGTTGTAGCTGACGATGCCGTTATACATCAGGCCCGCGAGGATGAGCGGCGGCAGCATGGCGACCGACTGAAGGCGCATCAGGTGCCGGCGAAGCTCCACACGATCGGCCATCGCCCCCCCGAAAAGGCCGAGAAGGAGCATCGGCAGCATGGAAAACATCTGCGCGATACCCACGCGCTCCGAGCTTTCATGCAGGACAAAGGCGATGATCCAGGGATAAAGGACGCCCTGAATGCCCGCGGCCAGGAAATAGCCCCACAGCCCCGCCATGTACCAGCGGTGGTCGGCCGTGTGATCGCGCGCTGGCGTGGTCATCCCCCCGAATCCCTCAAAACAGTTTGGTTCGGAAACCTTACTACACTCAGGTTTCGGTCCCGTCCCCTCGACGTTTTCTATAGGGTCTTGTTCAGCCCTGTGCAGCGCCACTTGAAGGGCGGTGTGTTGTTACTTACTTTATTGTAAATTAGATGGTGCATTCCGCGATACTTCCAGATAGGAATCCGGGATCAGAAGTCTTTGTGTCCCTACGTCAATCTGGAGCTCGGTTGATCCATGACAGTTGAACATTTCGACGTACTCATCGTCGGCGCCGGCCTTTCGGGAATAGGCGCGGGCTACCACCTGCAGCAGAATTGCCCCGGCAAGAGCTATGTCATTCTTGAAGGCCGTGAGGCCATCGGCGGCACATGGGATCTCTTTCGCTATCCCGGTATCCGCTCCGATTCCGACATGTACACGCTCGGCTACTCCTTCAAACCGTGGACGGAGGCCAAGGCGATCGCGGATGGCCCCTCGATACTGAACTATGTTCGCGAGACGGCGCGCGAAAATGGTATCGACCGCCACATCCGCTTCAACCACATGGTGAAGAACGCTTCCTGGTCGAGCGAGGATGCCAGATGGACCGTGGAAACGGAGCAGGGGCCTGGCAAGGAACGCGTCCGCTACACCTGCAATTTCCTTTTCATGTGCAGCGGCTACTACGACTATGACAAGGGCTATACGCCCGAGTTCAGCGGCATGGACCGCTTTCAGGGCCGCATCGTGCATCCGCAGAAATGGCCGGAAGACCTCAATTATGCCGGCAAGCGCGTCGTCGTGATCGGCAGCGGCGCGACGGCCGTGACGCTCGTGCCCGAAATGGCGAAAGAAGCCTCGCATGTCACCATGTTGCAGCGCTCGCCGACCTATGTCGTCTCGCGGCCTGCCGAAGACGACCTCGCGAACATGCTGCGCCGGAACCTGCCTGCGAAGCTGGCCTATGGCTTCACGCGCTGGAAGAACGTGCTGCTCGGCATGGCATTCTTCAAATACTGCCGGGCAAAGCCTGAAAAAGCCAAGCAGATGATCCTGAGCGGTGTGCGCGAACAACTGGGGTCCGAGTTCGTGAAGAAGCACTTCACGCCGACCTACAATCCCTGGGATCAGCGCCTCTGCCTCGTGCCGAACGGCGATCTTTTCGATTCCATCAAGGACGGAAATGCCTCGGTAGTGACGGACCACATCGACACCTTCACTGAAAAGGGCATCTTGCTGAAGTCCGGCGAGGAACTTGAAGCGGATGTGATCGTGACCGCGACCGGCCTCAACCTCAAGGTATTGGGCGGTCTCGACCTCACGGCCGACGGGCATCACGTCGATTTCTCGCAGACCATGAGCTACAAGGGCATGATGTATTCGGATGTCCCGAACTTCGCTTCGGCCTTCGGTTACACCAATGCGTCATGGACGCTGAAATGCGACCTCACCTGCGAATATGTCTGCCGGCTCATCAATCACATGGACGACAAGGGTATGAAGCAGGCGACGCCGCGATTGCGTGACGGTTCGGTTGAAGAGGAGCCCTGGCTCGATTTTTCCTCGGGCTATGTGCAGCGTTCGCTCGACAAGTTCCCGAAACAGGGATCGAAGAAGCCCTGGAAGCTCTACCAGAACTATGCCCTCGACATCATGGCGATGAAGTTCGGCAAAGTGGATGACGGTGTGATGGAATTCGCGAAACCGTCGGCGAAAGCTCAACGCGAGCCGGAACGTCTCGCCAGCTGATTTGAACAAACGGGCTGGCGCTTCGCGTCAGCCCGTTTCGTCGGCGCGATATCCCCAGATCGGCGAGAAAAAGTAGAGCATCGCCAGAATGCCGATCATGATGGTGGCGGGAATAAGCACGGCGTCGAAAATGCCGAGCCATCCGACAAGCAATCCCATCGTCAGTGCGCCGAGCGGTGCTCCCCCTGAAAACCCGAGCTGATAGGCGGCGAGCACCCGGGCGCGATGGTTTTCCGACGCTGCGACCTGCACGATGGTGCGGCCCATCGTCATGGTCGTGCCCGCTCCCATGCCCCACCAAAGAATGAGCAGGCAGAGCAGCCAGAACGGCATGTGGAAGTGGAAGAGCGCGAGGATGATGAGACCGCTCGTGAGCGAAGCCATCATGATCCGCCCCCGGTGGTGGATATGCCCGGCACGGAAAAGCGCGAGATTGGCAATGATCGTCCCGCCCCAGAAACAGATATTGATGAGGGCGAAATCGCGCGTGAACTGGGCGTCGTTGCTCTGGTAGATGTCGCGAAGCATCAAGGGCAGAACGACCAGGAAACTGCCGACATAGAACAGGCCGACCGCGAAATTGAGCGCGATAACCGTCGCGACGATCGGCGTCGCGGCTGCGGATTTTATACCGTCCGCGATCTGCACGAAACGGTTGGCTGCCGAGGCCGCATTTGTCGGCGGTAGCGGTTCGAGCTTCGCCGAGGCCCAGAACCCCGCAAACATCACAACCGCCTGAAAGATGAGCAGCGAAGGGGTGCCCGTGAACGCCGCAAGACCGGCGCAAAGCATACCGATGAGCTGCGAGCCCATCTGCACCCCCATGGCAAGCGTTACAGCCTGCTGGATATTGGTGCCGGCGACGCGCGTCAGCGCGCTGTCGCGCGCGGGGATGGCGAAGGCACCAAGCGTACCCATGGTCAGGGCATAGACGATCAGCGAAGCATAGCTGAGGTTGTCCGTGAGGAAGACGAGGGCAAGAACGAGGGGAGGCACGGTTGCGAAGAGGTGGACGCGAATGAGGATGCGGCGCGCATCGCTATGATCGGCAATTGTTCCCCCGAGCAGCATGAAAAGGAGCGACGGAATCATCAAGGACATCTGCGCGATGCCGACACGAGCAGCCGGTTCGTGAAGCACTTGCGTCACGAGGAACGGGAAGATGACGAACTGGATGCCGAGGCTGATGAACCAGCTGGCCTGTCCGCCGAGATAGAGACGCAGCCGCAATTGCCGTGCGGCATCGTCTGAATTGTCCTGCTGCGGCGCGGCCGGTCCCGGGCCGTTCATGCGCTGAACCCCGCCCATCCGATAGTAGGAATTTCGCTGAAAACGGCCATTGCCGCTCCCTCCTCAGTCAATTCATTTTTGGAACCTTACCACAGGCGCCGCGATTTACCGGCCTGTATATTGGCGGATGGAATCATAGGCGTGGATAAGGACGCCTTTTTCCTGGCCATGCGCAGCCCCTCGCATTCCACCCGCAATCGTTTCCGCAGGGATAGAGCGGTATGGCCGGGCGGGGCCCAGCATCAGCGGGTTGAGAAAGGGCGCGATGCCCATGCCGATGGCTTCGAGTGTGCGCCTTTCCGAACGGTCTCCGAGGATAAGACCGGGGCGGAATATATGCAGCGTTTCGAAACCGAGAGCCGCAACGTCGCGCTCCGTTTCCCCCTTCACCCGCGAGTAGAAGATGGAGGAGGACGGGTCCGCGCCCATGGCGGAGACGAGCATGAAGCGCTTGGCACCCGTTGCCTTCGCCGTCCGCGCGAAACTCACGATGTAGTCATGATCGACTTTGGCAAAGGCGGGCTGGCTCCCCGCCTTTTTGATTGTTGTGCCGAGGGCGCAAAAAGCATCCTCCGCCGAGATATCCGGCAGGGTGCCGTCGAGCGCATCGAAATCCGCGATGATGGTTTGAAGTTTTGGCGATGTGACACCGTCCAGAGGGCACCGCGTCAGCACGATGATTTTTCCATAGGCGGGATCCTCGATCAGTTGACGGACGAGATGTCCGCCGACGAGACCCGTCGCGCCTGCGACAAGCGCCGTTCTATTGCTCATGTTTTCCCCCGAAATGCCGCTCAACTTGTTGTATGTAAACAATCTAGCACGCGTTCAGCGCGGTGCCTCGCCCGTATAGCGTGCGCGCGGACGGATCATCAGGCCCGTGCGGTACTGCTCCATCGCGTGACCGATCCAGCCCGCCGTGCGGCCGAGCACGAACATGCTGAGCCCCGCGCCGCGCGGCAGGTGCAGGACAGCCCCTACGGTGGCGATGGCGAAGTCGATATTCGGCTTGAGCCCGCCTGCCTCGGCCATGACATGAACGATGCGCTGCACACGGAGGAAGTTCGCGTCGTCGCCATACTTGTCCCCGACCATGGCAATGAGCGCTGCCGCGCGCGGATCGCCATCGGGATAGAGCGGATGGCCGAAGCCCGGCACCGGGTCATTGTCCTTAAGTCGTTGAACCACCGCATCTTCTACGTCCTGCCTGTTCGACATATCGAGCAGGAGACCTTCGACGCGGCCGGACAATCCGCCGTGACGCGGGCCTTGCGCCGCACATATCCCCGCCTGGACAGCACCATAAAGCGTGGCGCCCGTGCCGGCGACGCAGCGCACCGTGAAGGCGGAGGCGTTGAGCTCATGATCGGCGGAGAGGACGAGGGCCGCGCGGATGAGATCGGCGGCGGGCTTCTCGCCCTGCGTGAGGGCGCGGGTCAGAACCTCATGGACCGGCTTGTCGCTTGGGGCCTCGCCCGCGATGACGGCGGCGACATATCGGAGCAGCCGCGCACCCGTGGCGGCGAGCCCACGATCCGTCATGTTGTAGACGGCAGCATCCTCCAACGCTGCCTGTGGTAGCAGCGAGAGACAACGCTCGATCCGGGGCACACGCGAAAGCGAGGCGGCGAGCGCGGCCAGACGCTCGGAAGGGCGGAAGACCGCGTCTTTCGTAAAGGGCTGAACATCCCGGCAGCCCCAGAGAAGGGCGGCAACCTGCTCAAGGCTCGAATTGCGGGCAAGGGCCGTGGCATCGGAGCCTCGATAGTGGAGGCGGCCCTCGGCGATGAGGGTGATGGCGGAATCGAGCACCGGCTGGCCGAAGGAAAGCGTGCCCGGTGGGCCGCTAACTTCTTGATTTTCCTGCGATCTTCTCCGCTTCAGCGCACGCACATCCTCCGCCCGGTAGCGCTTCGCCCGGCTGTCCGGCACAGGCTCGGAGCGGATCAGGTCGCGGCTGACATAGGCGTAGAGCGTGGCGAGCGAGATGCCGAGCTCGGCGGCGGCCTCGCGCGCGGAAAGGTAGAGTTTCTCCGGGTTTTCGGCCATGACGCACTCTTTTCTATATATTGATTATCTTAATCAAGATTGACCAACAATCAACCTGTCTCCAGCTTCAAGGGTGAAAAGGCCCGTCGCATCGCGCGGGCCGGCACCGGAGGCGAGCCGCCAAGTCATTGCCAAGTCATTGGAAGTGCTTGCTTTTCCGAACCGACGAAAAGGAGACAAGAAATGTCAGGCAACGTGACGCTGAAGAGCGAGATGCCCGCCGTGACCGCGAGCGGCCTCGACAATGTGGTGGCCGCCGAAACGGCGCTGAGCCATGTGGATGGCGAGGCGGGACGCCTGATCGTGGCGGGCTACGACGTCGAAGACCTTGTAAATGCTCATGATTTCGAGGGCGCGGTGGCCGCGCTCTGGGCGGCGGCGGGGCTGGACCCGGCCCCCTCGGAGACGGAGCTGCGCGAGGCGCTTGGGCGGGCGCGCGAGGCGGCATTCGGGTATATCCCGGCGCTACTGTCATCAAAACGTCACGAAACCGTCACAGAAGGCCTCCGCATCGGATTGTCGATGCTGGCCGACGAGCCGGGCGAGGATGCGGCGGACAGGGATATCCCCGCCCATATCCGTGCGCCCATAAGTGCCCTGGGTGCCGCAGCGGTGATAACTGCGGCGCTGGTCCGCGCGGAAGCGGGGAAATCTCCCGTGGCGCCTGACCGGCGCACCGGTCACGCCGAAGATTTCCTCCGTATGCTGAGGGATGAGGTGCCTTCCGCCGCCGAGGTGGAGGCCTTGAACGCCTATATGGTGACGGTGGCCGACCACGGCATGAACGCCTCGACCTTTACGGCCCGGGTCATCGCCTCCACCAAAGCGGGGACAATTTCAGCGGTCGTCGGCGCGCTCTGCGCCTTGAAGGGCCCGCTGCATGGCGGCGCGCCCGGCCCGGTGCTCGACATGCTGGACGAGATCGGGACGCGCGAGAACATCGAACCCTGGCTTCAGAAGGAAATCGCGGGCGGCGCGCGGCTGATGGGCTTCGGCCACCGGGTCTACCGCGTCCGCGACCCGAGGGCAGATGTCTTCAACAGGGCAGTGACGATTCTGACCAACGGCAATGAGCGCGTACGCTTTGCGCGCGAGGTGGAACTGGCGGCGCTGAAGGCGCTGCGGGCGGCGAAGCCCGGCCACCGGATCGACACCAACATGGAATATTACACGGCGGTGCTGCTGGAGGCGCTGGATGTGCCGCGCGACGCGGTGACGAGCGTCTTCGCCATGGCGCGCATCGCGGGCTGGACGGCGCATGTGATGGAGCAGGAGCGCGTCGGACGGCTCATCCGCCCGCAGTCCCGCTATGTCGGCCACTGGCCGGAAGACGAAGCGGCGGCTTGAACTACACCGTAGGCAGATGATTGGGATTCACCCTCCCCCTGCGGGAGGGTCGGAAAATCGAGCGCAGCGAAATTTTCCGGGGAGGGGTAAGTCGTGAAATACGGCGGCAAGCCAATCGCCGATAGCGGAGAACCCCTCCCCAAAATTCGCTTCGCTGGCGCTCGCAAATTTTGACCCTCCCGCAGGGGGAGGATGGGAAGAACGGAAAGTTTCATGTCCAATCACATCCGTGAAGACTTCGCCCGCCAGGCGCTCGCCTGTGAATTGCTGGGCTCGCCCTTCACGTCGCGCCTTTGCCGTCTTCTCGGCGCACGGCTGAACGGCAACTCGTCTTTCGGTGCGCGTGTGCTTTCATGGCAGGGCCATCCGCAGAACGATGCGCTGCCATTGCGGGTGGCGGGCGGCTTCCATGCGCTGAGACGGCAAGGAGCGGTGGCGCTTTCCGCCGCCTATCCGCCCAATGAGGTGGATGACGAGGCGTTGTGGCATGCGCTCGACGCGGCGATAGCGGAACATGATTTGTTTCTCACGCGCTTCCTCGACAGCGCGCCGCAGACGAACGAGGTCTCGCGCTCAAGCGCGATCCTGGGCGGGATGCTGCATATCGCGAAGCGCACGGGCCTGCCGCTCGACCTCTACGAGATCGGCGCGAGCGCGGGCCTCAATCTCGGCTTCGATGCTTATGGGTATGAGCTTGGGGCCGCGCGCTGGGGCGACGCGGCAAGCGCGGTCAGGATCGTCTCGGAATGGCAGGGGACGATGCCGCCGCTCGACGCGGAACTGCGCGTCGTCTCGCGCAAGGGCTCGGACCTGAACCCGCTCGATGCGTCGGACGCCGCGCTTCGCGAACGGCTGCTCTCCTATATCTGGCCGGACCAGACGGCGCGGCTCGCGCGGATCGAGGCGGCGCTGGAGGCGACGGCGCGCGCGGGAACCCGCATCGAAAAGGCGGATGCGGCGGACTGGGTCGAGCGTGAATTCGGCAGACCGGGCGAGAAGGGAAGAGCGCGCGTGCTGATGCACACGATCATGTGGCAGTACTTGGCCGCTCCGACGCAGGCGCGGATCGAGGCCGCGATGGAAAAGGCGGGCGAGGGTGCGACGAAGGATGCGCCGGTGGCCTGGCTCTGGGTGGAGCAGGACGAGAAGGAAAATATCTCGGCCGGTGTGCGGCTCCGCCTATGGCCGGAGGGGAGCGACGAGGAACTCGGCCGCGCCGATTTTCACGGGCGCTGGGTCAGGTGGGGGTGAAGTTTCTAATCTTCTATGTCATCGAGAATAGATCGCACTTCTCCTCTAGGGGTAATCCTCCCCTCCCTCTCTAGTCTTGCGCGGAACTCCAGCTGGGGATCGGGTTGCTCGCGAAAGAGGTTGCCAAATGAGGATGCTCGAATGCAGGCAACAACTAACAACTCCATGTCTGAGATCGGGTCGTCGCTGTAAGTGTTGTAATAGCTGCCATATTTTTTTGAATCGTAGACATCTGGCGCCCCTCCGTGGATTACCGATGCACGAAGCTTGAGTAGCTTCCTCACACGTGAACTATTGACTTTCTTTCCAAGAGTGAGATGAACACCATCGATGACTGCCTGAGTTGAGTCTTCCCTCTTTCCCAGAATTGAATCCAAGGCCATACACAAAAGTGGAAAGCGCTCTGAATCGCTAAGTGGCCAAGCTCTGTAAAAATACTCCATCGAACGCAGTTGTCTTTGCGAGTTATCATCGTTTGAAACCATCTTGGACGCGAGAGAATCGAGCCATCCAGCATCGTTTGCTGCAATAACAATATCTTCCATCAGTGCTGGGGTATGGGATTCACCGACGCTAAGTCTGTAACTGGTGTTGAGTTCACAAAAGCCGCCAAATGTCGGGCGGCCAGAAAACAAATGCCGATAATCTGAGGATGTTGCTAACGCTAGGCATCCAAGGAGAGTCCGCCTCATCTTTGACGCCGATTCTGAAGAAGGGGCTCTAACTCCGAGCCAAGAAGCTGGACTATGTGAGATGCCGTCCCAATCTTGCAGTGGTGGAAATGAGCTAGCTGCAATGCCGTGCGATAACTCTGCATCCGTGAGATGTGAGGAGAGAGTGTCAGGGTGAGATAAGAAGAAAATCTCCGAAGCGAAATCGACGTCAACACGTACAGTTACCAAGGGAAAAAGCGTCACAAAGCTTTGCGGGGAGAATATCTCAGATTGGTGGAGTGTTTGAGATAAAGCCTCCTTTTTCTCTTTTGATATTAGTTCGGCGTAGGATTGATTTGGATCGGAAAAGACTACGCCGTGATTTATGTGCCAAAAGTTTTCTTTAATGAAATTCTGCAATGTAGTGCGGACTGTTTCGATTGATACGTAGCGGAGATGTGGAGAGCCGTGGCTGCGTACATACATCACCGCACGCATCAGGTGGTCCCGCCGGTAGAATATCCGGGCCACAGCGTTGCCAAAAAAAGGCACGGTGCCCGGCGGGCCATAAAAGAAAGAATGACTATAACTATTGTCAGCTGGTGTGCGGAATATCGCGGAGAGCAGTAATTCGGTCGCTTCGGCGTGTATTGAATTCATTGCCATACTCCGTTTGCGGAGAAATCCTGTAGGTACCCTATACAATACTGAAGGGTTGTTTTCTCTTGGTTTTCGCCGGGGTGACACCGAGTTTATGGTGAGGGTGTACTCAACATCGTCATCGCGAGGGCGCGAAGCGTCCGTGGCGATCCATCGGGCGGCGCGGAATGCGGTGAGGCCCTATGGATTGCCGGGTCAAGCCCGGCAATGACGGGAGGGACGGTATTCCAATTCGGGCGGCGTGCAGGCCGCGCCCCTCACCCGATCCTCGCTGTCGCTCGGATCACCCTCTCCCCGGAGGGGAGAGGGAAGGGGCCCGCCGAAGCAGCGAAGCTGCGAGGTGGGAAGGGTGAGGGGGAGGCTCACACCTTGAGGCGATACCCCGTGCGGAAGATGTACCAGATGCCTGCGGTGCAGAGCGCGAGGAAGCCGAAGATCGCCAGGAGGCTCAGCTCCACGCCGACATCGGACGAGCCGTAGAAGCTCCAGCGGAAACCCGAGACGAGATAGACTACCGGATTGAACAGCGTGACCGTCTGCCAGAAGGGCGGGAGCATGTTGATCGAGTAGAAGCTGCCGCCAAGAAAGGTGAGCGGCATGACGATCAGCATGGGCACGATCTGCAACCGCTCGAAACTGTCGGCCCAGATGCCGAGAATGAAGCCGAACATGGAAAAGGTGAGCGCGGTGAGAACGAGGAAGGCCGCCATCCAGAAGGGATGCTGGATCTCGTAATCGACGAAGAAGCGCGCCGTGATGAGGATGAGAACGCCGAGGATCATCGACTTCGTCGCCGCCGCGCCGACATAGCCGATGACGGTTTCGACGCCGGAAATGGGCGCGGAGAGAATTTCGAAGATGGTGCCCGAATATTTCGGCATGTAGATGCCGAAGGAGGCGTTGGAAATGCTCTCGGTGAGAAGCGAGAGCATGATGAGGCCTGGAATGATGAAGGCGCCATAGGAGATGCCGTCGACCTCCTGGATGCGCGATCCGATGGCCGCGCCGAAGACCACGAAATAGAGCGAGGTCGAGATGACGGGCGAGGCGATGCTCTGCATCAGCGTGCGGAAAGTGCGCGCCATTTCGTAAGCGTAGATGGCGCGAATGGCATGGAAGTTCAGCGACATCAGCGCGCCCTCACCAGATTGACGAAAATTTCCTCAAGCGACGTTTCATGCGTGCGGAGGTCGCGGAAGTCGATGTCGAGATCGCCGAGCGTCTTCAGAAGCTCGGGAATGCCGGTCTCGTCGGCCTGCGCATCGAAACTGTAGACGAGCGTGTGGCCTTCATCGGCGAGTTCGACGGGGCGCGCGGCAAGCGCGCCGGGCATGGCGGCAAGCGGCGCGCGCAAGTGAACCGCGAGCTGCTTCTTGCCAAGCTTCTTCATCAGCTCGTTCTTTTCCTCGACCAGCACGATCTCGCCATTATTGATGACGCCGACGCGGTCGGCCATCTCCTCGGCTTCCTCGATGTAATGCGTGGTGAGGATGATGGTGACGCCGCGCGCACGAAGTCCGCGCACCATCTCCCACATGTCGCGGCGAAGCTCCACATCGACGCCGGCGGTCGGCTCGTCGAGGAAGAGAATGTCCGGTTCGTGGGAAAGCGCCTTGGCGATCATCACGCGGCGCTTCATGCCGCCGGAGAGTTCCATCACGCGATTGTCGCGCTTGTCCCAGAGCGAGAGGTCGCGCAGCACTTTCTCGATATATTGCGGGTTCGGGGCCTTGCCGAACAGACCGCGGCTGAACTTCACCGTGTCGATGACGCTCTCGAAATGCTCGACGGTGAGTTCCTGCGGTACGAGACCGATGACCGAACGCGCCGCGCGGAAATCGCGGATGATGTCATGCCCGCCCGCGAGCACGGTGCCGGTGCCCGGATTGACGATGCCGCAGACAACGCTGATGAGCGTCGTCTTGCCCGCGCCATTGGGCCCGAGCAGCGCGAAGATTTCGCCCTTGCGGATATCGAGATCGACATTCTTCAGGGCCTGGAAACCGCCGGGATAGGTTTTCGACAGGCCGGTAATCTGGATGGCTGGCTGCATGGGGGCCGCGCGTTTTGGGGATTTGAAGACGGGAAGGCCCGCGGGAAGCGCGGACCATGACGCATATTGTGAATCTTTGGCCGGGTTGCAATGCCGGAAATTAACGCTATGCCACGGAAACGGGCCCCGAACAGGCTCCACGGCAGGCTGCGCATTGCGAAGGGGCCTCCCTCTCCGTAACAATGGCTTGTTGCAGAGGGGCCGGTCACCGATCCGGCAGATCGGCAAGCGGGCCCGGCTGGGGAAGAGAATGACATCGCGGATACTCGTCTATGGCGTCGACGGCTTCATGGGCGCGCTGACCTCGCATGCGGCGTGGCGCGCGGGGCTTTCCCATATCGCGGGCGGCCGGGCGATTGCGGGCGTTGCGCAACATGCGGCGGCGCTGGCGAAGGAGGCGGGCGCGGGCAAGGGCGCCGGACCGGCGGAACCGCGCACTTTCACACTGGGCAATGCGGAGCGGATCGCCGGGCAGCTCGACGATGTGGGCGTGGTGGTGAATTGCGAGAGCCTTGAGGGCGACGACCTGCGCTCGCTTGTCGTTGCCTGCATTGCGACGGGCACACATCTGATCGACCTGTCGGCGGATCGCGCCTGCGTGGCGGCGCTCGCCGCTTTCGACGAGGCGGCGGGCAAGGCGAAGACCATGCTGATGGCGGGGGCAGGCTTCGACTTCGCGGCGACGGATGCGGTCGCGGTCCGGCTTGCGCAGATATTGCCGGGCGCGCGCGCGGTGACACTGGCCGTGAAACGCGGACCCCGCACGATGACCGAGGCGGCATGGCTCGTGGCGGCGATGCGCGAGGAAGGCGAGACGCTGAAGAACGGGCAGTTCGTGGCCGCGCGGGCGGGCGAACGGACAATCGAGATCGCTTTCGACGAAGGACCGGAAAAGGCATGGCTTGCGCCCTGGCGCGGCGAAGCGATGGCGGCGCGGCATCGCGGCATTTATTCAACGCTCGAAACCTATGAGGTCTTGCCGGAAAAGGCGGCGCGCGCGCTGGAGGAAGGCACGATGGCGCATCGTTTCTTCAAGCGCGGCTGGGGCCTGAAGCGGCTGGAGCGGAAACTCGCCAGGGGAAAGGTCGCACCGGGCAAGGCAGAACTGCGCGACGGGCGCGCGGTCGTCTGGGGCGAGGCGCGCCATCCCGACGGACGCATTCGCCGGGCGCGGCTCGAAACACCCGAGACGCATGTCTATTCGGCGGAGGCGGCGGTGCTGCTGGCGCGCATGGCGCTCGACGGGGCGGCAAAGCCCGGCTACCAGCTTCCCTCCGCACTTGCGGGCGCCGCGCTGGTGGAGGACATCCCCGGCGTCACATGGCGCGAGATCGTGGAGCGCGCGGAAGAAACGGCGGATGAGGACGGCCGCTCCGTGGCCGACGCCGTTTCACCGCAAGAGGCACCGGAAAGCGCCTGAAGGCGATCCGTGGACTGATTATTCCGGGGCGTCCGTCCAGTTTTCCCAGAGCTCGTCCACGCATTCGCGCGATGTCATCTGGCTCGTGACCAGACGCATGGAACTCACCATCGCGGGCGGCACCTCGTCCGGGTCGTTGCCGACAAGCTCGGCGAGCGGGCCATAGGCCTCATGCGCCATGTCGGCGGCAAGCATGCGGCAGGGATCGGTCTCGCCGTAATAGACGACGGGGATTGCGGCGGCGATCACGGCAAGCAGGATCAGTCCAAGGATGATGCGCATGCGGGTTTCCTGTGCGGGGGTTAGTGAACGCCGGTGCCGCGTTCACTTGTGTCGGGCATGCCCATGGACCCGGAACGGTCGCGGATCGCGCAGGCGCTGTATCCGGCCTTCCAGCCGGCGCGGTAGGCTTCGCTCTGCTTCCAGGCCTCGTCGTTGCGCGTGACGGTGGAAGGATCGCCCGGCACCTGCGAGGTGGCGCTCCAGCAGCCATCGGAATGGCCGGCCTTGTAGTCGGGATTGTCCGCATGCTCGCTGCGGCCGAGGCCGCAAGCGGCCAGAGCGAGCGAGAGAAGGAGGGTGAGCGCGAGGCGCATGGGCGGCTCCGGCGGCGTTGCGAACGGGCGCAAAGGATAGGGCGGGGGCCCCGGAACCGCAAATGGGAACCGCAAATGGGAACCGCAAATCGGGCGCGCGCTCCCACATGCTTTACGCGCCGTTAACGGCGGGGGTGCTCTGATGGAGGCGGACAAAACCAGCCGGACGGATGAGATGGCGCTCGAGAGCTACAGATCGGCGGAGGACGAGGCCCTGAGCATGCGTGCCAAGAATGTGCAGGCGGGGGATGCGCTGCTGCGCCGTCTTGCCGACCTTGCACTGCTGCCCGCCTCGCTCATTTCGCCGCAGGAACGCAGCATCCTCGACTCGATGCTGGCAACGCTGGCCGCCCGGCTCGACCCGCAGATGCGGGTGCGCCTCGCCGAACGGCTTTCACAACATGTGGAAGCGCCGAGGGAACTCGCGCTGGCGCTGGCACTTGACGACGACATCGAAATCGCGCGGCCGCTTCTCTCGGAGGGGCAGACGCTGAAGGGCGGCGACCTCATCCATGTCGCGCGCGAGGGCAGCGCGGCGCATCGCGAGATGCTGGCGGCCCGCAAGGACTTGCCGAGCGCTGTGGCCGATGTGCTGATCGAAATGGGCGATACGGCACTGAGCCGCCGCGTGCTCGAAAACATGACGGCGCAGCTTTCCTACCGCGCCATCGAGACACTGGCGCGCCGCAGCGCCGCCGAACCCGAATTGCAGGCACCGGTTCTGGCCCGGCCGGAACTGACCGTGCGCCTCGGCCAGTTCATGTTCTGGTGGGTGGCGGCCGATCTGCGCCTCGAAATCCTGAACCGCTTCACGGTCGAACGCCGCCACATCCATTCCGCGATGGAGGATGTGCTCAAGGCCGCGGGCACGGGCGACGCCGTTCTCGACGCGGCGCTGTCTCAGGTGAGGAAGCCTTTGCCTGTCGACAAGCAGCGTCTTGCGGGTTTCCTGTCCGGCAAGGGGCCGGACAGGGCGGAACTGCTTGCGGGCGGTCTGGCCGCGGAAGCGCATGTGCGGCCCGAAACGATATTCCGTATCCTGAACGATCACGGCGGCGAACCGCTCGCCGTTTTCGCCAAGGCCGTCTCGATGAACCGCAAGGAATTCGGCGACCTGATCGTCGCGGCAGTGGACCTGCGCCGGGGCGGGCTGCCGACCAAGAAGGATCTGGAGCGGATCGGCGAACTCTTCGACACGATCTCGACGGACCGCGCGGACCTCGCGCTTCGGGCATGGGATGCGGCGCTGGCAAATGAAGTGCTGCCCGCAGGCATAGGCGCCGCCGGGTCTTGAAGCCTTATTCCGCAGCGCTTTGCGGCGCCCAGCGGACCTCTTCTTCCTGTTCGATACGAGGTGGCGGCGCCGTGAAGCGGAAGCCCGGCCCCGACACGATCTCTTCGAGTTCGCGGCGCGCCTGACGCGCGGTGCCGATGATGTCGCCTTCCGCGCGGTCGACAAGATCGAGAACGGCGCGCGCCCCTTCGAGAATATCGCCGAGCCAGTCTTCCGCGTGAGGTTCCTGCGCCTTGAGCGCCACGGCATCGCTGACAAGCGTCGTGACCGCGCGGCGAACCGCGCCGGTGTCGAAGGAGGACGGCCCGGTGACCAGCGCGACGATCTTGCGGATCTGCGCACGGATACCGTCGACCAGTGCGGCGCGCTCGCGGGCGCGGCGGTCTTCCTCGCCGGCGGGCGGGGCGAGATCGTCGAGCGAAACGGAAAGAACGGACGCAATCGCCGCCATGGTGCGGAAGGTGCCGTCCTTCTTGCCGGTCTCGATTTCGGAGAGATAGGGCGCGCTCATCGCTGCCGCGCGGGCAAGCTCGATCGCCTTGAGGCCGCGATATTCGCGCCAGACCCGGACGGGATTTTCGCCATCGGCAATGCGATGAGCGACAATGGCGGGAACGGGCGGCGGTCCTTCGGAACCGAGCGCCAGCGTTGCGCCTGCCGCACGCAGATCCTCGATATCGTCGGCAGCGCGGCACAGCGCGTCATAATCGGCGGCGGGCACGAGCACGAAAAGGGCCTCGCCATCGCTCCCGAGGATTTTCTGATGATCGCGCTTGTGCGAAGTCATGCCGCCCTCCAGCCGGTGAGGGCGAGAACGGAGGCGGCGTCGGCTTTGCGGCTGAAGACAACGCGAAGACCGGGGCCTGCATCGGAACTGAAAATGCCGGGCGCGATTTCGCGCGTTCCTTCGGCGCGGGCCGCGAGACCGATCAGGCGGCGCGTATCGGCATCGAGTTTCAGGAAGATATCGTAGGCCGCGCGAGAAAATTCGATATCGCCAAGGGGATCGCCCGCAGGCGTCATGTGCCGTTCGAGAGTTTCTTCCTGCATTCCCGCAAACCCGAATATCGCAGCCCGATATTTAAACGGGGCGCGTCGCCTTCGCCGCCTGCTAGCATCGTTCCCAAACGAGCATCGCGAAGCGCGAATCGATGTGTGAATCAAATCACAGGGAGGAATGAATGTCCAAAGAGGGCAAGGGCATGGAGATCGGCCGTTTGAAGGAACTGATCCGGGCGCGCTCCAGGGCGAGCGAAGGGCTGAGCATCGAGGAGCGCCGCAAGGCGATGGACGGAAACGCCAACCAGTTTCCCGTGCCCGCGGGCGTGACGGTGACGAAAGCCGACCTTGGCGGCCTCGCCGCCGAATGGAATGTGCCGGACGGCACGGAGAGTGCGCCGGTGCTGCTTTATTTTCATGGTGGCGGTTATGTGCAGGGATCGTCCGCTTCGCACCGTCATCTGACCTCGCGCCTGGCGCTGGCCGCCAATGCGCGCGTTCTGAGCGTCGATTATGCGCTCGCGCCCGAAGCGCCTTTCCCGGCGGCGGTGATGGATGGCGTAAAAGCCTATCGCTGGCTGATCGCGAGCGGGGTCCAGCCGAACGAAATCGCCTTCGGAGGAGACTCGGCCGGTGGCGGATTGACGATGGCGGCACTTCTTGCGGTGCGCGATGAAGGACTGCCGATGCCTGCCGCCGCCATTGCGATCAGCCCCTGGACCGATCTCACCTGCGATACCGGAACCTATTCGAGCCGCGCCGAAGCCGATCCGATGATCCAGCAGGCCGGCATCAAGTCCATTGCAGGGCTCTATCTGAATGGCGCCGACCCGCGCCATCCGCTCGCCTCTCCCAATCATGCGGATCTTGCCGGCCTGCCGCCTCTCCTCATTCATGTGGGGAACGACGAGGTGCTGCTCGACGATGCGCGCGATCTGCACCAACGGGCACGCAGCGCGGGCGTCGAAGCGGAAATTGAGGAGTGGGAAGACATGATCCACGTTTGGCATGCCTTCTACCAGCTCTTGCCGCAGGGGGAACGGGCAATAGAACGGCTTGGAGGCTATCTTTCGCAACGCTGGACAGCAGCACAAGGGGGCGGGGCTATTTGAAATCGAGCCTCTGCCCGACCGTGATGACAGGGCAGGTAAAAATGAAAGATTCCATGACGACTTCCCTTTTACTCAAGTGCAGGTAGTCGGCTCCGGTTTTATCTGTTCAGCGATGAATTTATCCACATGCAGAACAGCGTCTTCATTGTGTCATTGTGAAAAAAGCCGCGACAATCCGATCCTTGATTGTTAAACAACGGGAGAGTTGTAGGATTGGACGAATATTGGTTCCTTTTCTGGATTGATTGTTTGTGTGGCGGCGGAACTTTTAGGCCGAATAAACGAGGTCATGGTGGCGGACAAGGCGGATCTGATTGATATGACGGCCGATATCGTGGCGGCCTATGTCGGACACAATACGGTCGCACCGGACGAGTTGCCGGGCATCATCAATAGAATTTACGCCGCGCTGACAAGCGCCGCCACAAGTGGCGCCGACGGGGCAGGAGCCCCGAAGGAAGAGCCCGCCGTTCCCGTCCGCAAGTCGATCACCCCGGATTTTCTGATCTGCCTCGAAGACGGCAAGAAATTCAAATCGCTGAAGAGGCATCTTCGCAGCCATTACAATCTGAGCCCGGAAGAATATCGCGAGAAATGGGGCCTGCCGCGCGACTATCCCATGGTTGCGCCGAACTATGCGCAGGCGCGCTCGCGGCTCGCGAAGAAAATGGGCCTTGGCCAGGGCGGACAGAAAAAGCGCCGCGTTTCGGCAAAATAGATCCCGCACAGCCTGCCGGTCCATGCGAGCTGCTACCAATCTCCTTGCATCGCAACGCACACACGCCCAGAATTTTTTGCGTTGATTCGAAACCCGGCGGCTTGCCGCCCTTGCCGAGGACGATCCGCTGACCAGCGCAGACCAGGCCATACGAGCGCAACTTATCGTACCCGAACAGCGCGACGTCTTCGACTACTGGCGCGCCAAGGCCCCGCAAGGCGGATATCCGACGCGCGCGGACATTCAGCCTGCTGAACTGCGCCGCATTCTTCCCTCGCTGAGCCTGATCGACGTGATCGAAGATGACGAGCCGCGTCTTCGCGTGCGGCTTGCAGGAACGCGGCTGCGCGATTATTTCGGCGTGGAAATGACGGGACGGCATCTCGACGAATTCGATTTTGGCGACCAGATGGATTATTGGGATGCCGCCTATCACGAGGTGGTGCATGGCGGCCGTCCGGCGCAAGGGGTGGTTCCGCTCACGCCCTGGAACCAGCCCGATGTCTTTCAGTTCTGGCTGCGATTGCCGCTTGCGAACGAGGACGGACGTATTGTCATGGTGCTCGGGCACGATGCCTTTCTGCTTTCCGAGAAAGCGCATGCGCTGGCAAACAAGGCCAATCTGCGCATTGCCTGATCTTTCCCTCATGTTTCGCCCCAAGGCGTTCGGCCATTGATCCCTTGCCTGTCTCCGGTCCAAACTGTTGCCGGGGCCAGAGAGGGAGATACCAATGCCGGGTTTTGAATTTGTGCGGGCTTTACACGCGCCTGCGGGCTTTGCCTGCGGGGTGCTCGCCTTGGCCATGCTTGCCGCCGGGGCGGCGCCCGCCAATGCAGCAACCGCAACACTCAACGGAGGAACGGTCACGCTCACGGAAGGCGAGAGCGCGACTTTCCCGATCGGTGGCGGCGATAGCGGTCCGGCAAATCTCAGTGCACAGTGCGAAATCAGCGATGTGAGCGGTTCCGCCAGCATCACCTTCGACGGTGAATATTATGTCCCGCTGTCCGAGCCCGCGGTTGGCGACGTCATCACGCTTTCGCGTGGCGATACGCGCAGCTATCAGCTTGCCGGCGTGGTCGATTCAAAGGGACAGGACGCCTATGTCGCTTTCCGCTTCGGCGGCGCGGCAGCCGCCATGTGCTTTCCCGGCATGGATTGCGGCGGCGCTGAAGGCAAGTCGGGCAGCGTTACCGTCAGCTGCCGGAACGCATCCTGACATTTGATGCCGCGTTTATCTTCCCTGCCTATGTCTTGAGCGGCGGATAGTTCCTGAGCAGGGTGACGACAGGCGCAACCCATCGGGGCGCCGATACGTTGCGCGGATGGGCGCCTTCTTCCGGCGGCATCAGCAGACAGCCGTCTATTCCAAGCGTGACCAGACGGCCAAAGGAAAGATCGCCTTTTTCACCGGCGGCGAAACAGTCGCGCCCAAGGGCGGCGGCTGCCTGTGCCATCGGCAGGCAATCGGCAACCAGCAGATCCCCCCGCACATAAGATCCGAGCGCCTCGCCCGCCCGGAAGACCATCGGCGTGCGCGCATGAGAAAACAGCGAGGGCGGAAGGGAAAGCGGCTCTGCGAAAGCAGCAACGCCGCCGCCGCGCCGCACCTCGCCCATGCAGGCGGGGCTGCGTTCACCCTGCGCTCCCAGAAGATCCGTGACCGGCACGTCAAGTTCGCCCGCGATCCGCTCAAGCCAGCCGGTCGACACCGTCATGTCCGCCGTTTCGAGACGTGAAACGGTGGCTGCCGTTGTGCCGAGCCGCATGGCGAGCTCGGTCTGGGTGAGCCCTCGCTGCTTTCTGAAATGCCTGATCCGGGTACGCACGAGAGACTCCTCGACCGCGTAAAAAACTTACGGGATTTATCCCCGATATGTACGAAATATGCAAATCTTGTTTTCAGGAAGCAAATTTCAATTCAGGCGCGGCGGCGCCCGGGCGGAGGCAATGACATGAATATCGAAGAGATTTACCGGCCGGGCGACCCTGGCATGGCGGCAATCCGCCGCTCGCTCAGGGAACGCGAGCAGGCTGCGAAAGTGGCGCTGATGCAGGAAACGGTGGCGCGGGCCTGGAACGTGCCGATCTGCGAAATGCGCTCGCCGACGCGGCGGCGCAAGCCCGTGGCCCAGGCCCGGCAGGTGGCCATGTATCTGACCCATGTGATCTACGGCTTCAGCCTTTCCGCGGTTGGCCGCCATTTCGGCCGGGACAGGACGACCGCCGCCCATGCCTGCCGCCTCGTCGAGGACCGGCGCGACGACGAGAACTTCAACATGCTGCTCGACCGGCTGGAACATGCGCTGCGCCGGGCGGGAGACCGGGATATCGCCCGATGATGGCGGGGGCGGGCAAGGGAAGGCTCGGCGAAAAGCAGTTCGAGCGCGAGGTGCGGCGCTTCTTCCGCCGGTTCGTGGAGCCGGAGGCTCACGCGGCGGCAACCGCCGAAGGCCGGGTCGGGCTGTTCCTCAAGGCAGGCAAACGCCCGCTTGCGACCATGGAGGCGCCTGTCTGGGCGGTATGCGTGGAACGCGACCTCGTGGAGCGGGCCGAGGGGACGGCGGAGGAACGGTGGCGCGCAAGCGATGCGGGCCGTGCGCTCTACCGGCGGCTGACCTCCGCGGCGGACCCCTTCCGCAACCAGCACCAGCTACCGGGCGAGCGGCGCTACCGCACGGAAGAGGGCGAGGTGCTGCTCGCGGTCAATGAAGCGGAGACGCCGCTCGGCTGGCTGCGCCGCCGCAAGGGCGCGGACGGAGAGCCGCTCATCAGCGAGACGCAATTCGAAGCCGGAGAGAAACTGCGCGCCGATTTCACCCTCGGACAAATGAACCCGCGCGTGACGGCGGACTGGTCGGGCGCTGGCGGGGGAAGCGGTAAACGGCGCGGGCCGGTGCGCGGGCCTGCGGAGATTGCGATGCATGCCCTTGCGGCCCGCGAGCGCGTGGGCCGCGCCATCGAGGCAGCGGGCCCGCATCTCGGCGATATTCTGCTGAGTGTTTGCTGCCATCTCGAAGGGCTTGAAGCAGCCGAGCGCGGCTTCGGCTGGCCGAAACGATCCGGCAAGCTGGTGCTTCAGATCGCGCTCGACCGGCTGGCCGCGCATTACGGCATGACGGGAAAGAGCTAGGCCGAGGCCGCTTCGGCGGCGGCCTTCGCATCTGCCTGAATGCGGCCGACCATCGAATAGAGGCCGTTGGAGCGCTGCGGCGTCAGATGTTCGTCGAGACCGAGCGAGGTGAAGACGGCGCGGGCGTCGATATCGAGGATTTCCTTTGGCGTCTTGTCGGAATAGAGCCGCATCAAAATGGCGACAAGGCCGCGCACGATATGGGCATCGCTGTCGCCGCGAAAATGGATGATGGGCGCGCCAGATGCATTCTGGCGTGTCTCGCTCACCAGCCAGACCTGGCTGACGCAACCCTCGACCTTGTTTTCGGGCGAATGCTCCGCCTCGCTGAGCGGTTCAAGCTCCTTGCCGAGCTCGATCACATAGCGATAGCGATCCTCCCATTCGTCGAGGAATTCGAAATCGTCCACGAGATCCTGAATGCTCATGCCGTCCTTTCCGGGCTTCCGGCGGGCACTGGGCCCGGCTTACTGCTCAGGACATAGTGCAGATTGCGCGCGAATGAAATCCTTTGCGATTTCGTCCGGCCACGAAAATCCGCCCGCCGGGAAAACGCTCTGGCGAGAAGGCCTCCAAAGGACAAGCGCCCCGCAGGCCGGGAGGCGGCCGCAGGGCGCTTGGGCTACCGGTTGCCTCTAGGAAAGCACCGGAAACCGACAGGACCGATGGGTGAGGTCAGGCACCTGTCATGTAATCATCGGGGCGGGCCGTGGCGGGCACGGCGGCCGCCGCGACGCCTTGATCTTGTTCCCGGGCCTTTTCGGTCAGCCAGGTGAACGCCATGCCGCCGTAATGCGCGGTCTGGCGCACGACATGGCCGACGATAGCGTGGCTCTTGTCGCAGATATCCGGGTTTCGGCCGCAAAAGCCCATGACGTCCTGTGCGGAGCGGGCAGCGAGGGTAAGGGCTTCGCCCGCGCCGATATCCTCGGTGGGGCCAGGGGCGGGGCCAGCGCTTACAAAGGCGGCGCTGGAAAACCCGTCAAGGCCCGCCGGCTGCGGCGTGGATTCATATCCGGCTGCCGGCAGGAGGAAGGCCAGCACGGTCAGCCAGAAGGCGGCTCTCAGAATGAACGACATGGGCTCGGTCCTTTCCCGGCGGATGTTCGCTTGATGAGGAAAGGCTAAGTCGCAGCCTGCTGCCACGCAGTTAATCCGATAGATAAAATGCAAGTAGAAATAGCTTTTGCTTTATCGAAAGCTTCGGTTGGTTGATTTCAATACTACATAATTAGAGTATTTATATTTTAAGTGTAATAAAAACAAAGAAAAATGCGCCACAAATTTGAGGCGCATTTCACTTAAATGCCGGAAGCATTCAATTCAAATTGTGCAGTTCGAGCAGCTTCCGGCGCGCGGCGCCTGGTGCTCAGTTCGCGAGGGTGGAGGGCGGCAGGGCTTCGGCCCAGCAACTGCCGACTTCGGCGATCGCATGCTTGCCCGTGCAATAGGCTTCCTCGGAAGGGAAGTGGGCGGCGGCGATGCATTGCGCGAGATTGAGGCGGGCCCAGTTGAGGCAGCGCCCCGTCGAGGTTTTGCTCTCGGCGAGCCCCTTTTCCATCGAGCCCTCAATGACCTGATAGGCACCGAGAGTGAGAATGCGGTTCATCACGCTGGGGCTATAGGCCTGGGCGGTGGAGACGGGCGAGAGTGCGGCGGCGACGGCGCGCGCCTTGTCCGCGAGGCTCGGCTCTTCGTCGAGGGCGGCGGTCTTCGTTTCCGCCATGCCCGGCACCGGCGTCGACATGCCCCATTTCTGCTTCTGGAACTTGTAGGCCGTATCGATGAAGCGGTCGGCGAGACCCTTGATCCGCTGATGCTCGTTGCGGATCGAAACGGCGACGGCGGCAGAGGCGGAACTTACGCCCGGAAGCTGCATGACGAAATTCTCGTCGGTCGAGAGCGCTTCGAGAACGGCCGTTTTGTTGCGGGCGCGGACTTCGGTGCGCACACCCTGCGCGAAGACGGGATCTCCGGCGGCGATCATCGCCTGCTTTACATACCAGCCTTCGGCCAGCGCATTCGGCTTGTCGAAGGTCAGCGCGGCAAGCGCCCGGCGGACATCGCCCGGGGTGCGCAGCTTGTTCGCATCGGCAGCCGCGATGGCCGAGCCGAAATCGCCATAGACACCCGCGAAATCCTGTAAGGCCGGCCGCGAGGAAAGCGCGGAGACGCCGGCGGAGGGGTCGATGGAGGCGACCTGAACCGGGCTCGCGCGGCGCGGCGCTGGAAGCGGGATCGGAATGCCGGACGAGGCGACCGTCAGCGGATGGGCGGAGGCAATTGCCTGATTGGCGAGAGTGACGGCCTGGGCGGCGGAGAGTTCCGCCTTGTCCTTGCCGGAGGTGCCCTTGGAAGCGTTGCCGCCTTCGACCACGGTGCAGCCTGCAATCAGGAGCGCGGCGGAAACGGACAGACCGGCAAGCCGGACGGTGTCCCGGAAATTCAGAGCCAAGTTTTTACCCCTCATGGCAACCCCGCTGCCCCGAAAGCTGCTGCGCTTCCTAATTCGACCGATTTTTGGGCCCGGTGGCTTGTCTTAATGAAGTGTTGCCGAGTCTAATGCGGCGCGCGCGTGTCCGCAAACGCGAAACGCGTTAAGGATGAATCCCGGGGGCGAAAAAGCGCCGGGAATCGAGGGTTACGGCAATAAACGGCCGCAGAGGCCGCCGCAGAGGTCAACGGAAACGACAATGGACACCGCGCCGAGACTGAAAGCCGATATCTGGGTGAAGGCGCTGATCCGCCGTGCAGAAGTGAGCGGAGCCTCGGCAATGGTCGTGCGCAAGGGCGATCTGACATCCGGCACCGTGCTGGTGAAGGTGAATACGCTCGATGGCGAGGCGGAGATATTCAGCCCCGCACGTGATGGCGACGGCGCACTCATATGGCTGTCGAAGGGCAGGCAGCCCGAAGCCGAGGCCGACGCCTATATAGAAAAGCAGCGGGGCTTCGACCCGGACATATGGGTGGTCGAGATCGAGGACCGGGAGGGCCGTCACTTCCTGCAGGAGAAGGTGGGCTGATCCGGCGAAAGGGCGGAACGGCTGCTATCTGACCGCGATCAGGCTTCCATCTGCCGCTTTGTTTCCGCCTGCGCATCCTGACGCAATTCGCCAAAGGCCTGGCGGAAGACCACCCATGCGCCCTGCAGGGCCAGTACGGCCATGATCGCGGCGACGGTAAGGTCCGGCCATGCAGTGCCTGTGCCGAATACGCCGAGGGCGGCGAAGATCACGGCGAGATTGCCGATGACATCGTTGCGCGAGCAGAGCCAGACGGAACGCATGTTGCTGTCGCCCGAGCGGTGACGCCAGAGCAGCACGAAGACGACGGCATTGGCGATGAGCGCGGCCGCGCCGACGACGCCCATCGTGATCGCCTCGGGGGCATCGCCTTGAACCAGATGCCAGAGCGTCGAGCCGATGACCCACAAGCCGAGCAGGCCCATCGTCGCACCCTTGGCGAGCGCGGCTTTCGCCCGCGCGGCGAGCGACATGCCGATGACGAAAAGGCTGATCGCATAGGTACCCGTGTCGCCGAGAAAATCGAGCGCATCGGCTTGCAGGGAGACGGAACCCGCAGCGAGCCCCGCAACGATCTCGACGGCGAACATGGCGCCATTGATAAGAAGCGCGGCCCAGAGAACACGCCGATAGGCGGCGTCGCGCAATTGCGCTTCGGAAGTCTCATGTTCGCAGCACTGTCCGCTCATTGCCGTCCTCGCAAGTTCGATTTCATGCTGCTAGGGTGGAGTCTATAGTAACTATAGAGTCAAGGAGGGTGTTTCCGTGACCGAGGAAATGAGCATCGGGGAACTGGCGAAGGCGACGGGCACCAAGGTTGTGACCGTGCGCTATTACGAGAAGATCGGGCTGTTGCCCGAGCCGCCTCGCACCAGCGGAAACTACCGGGCCTATAGCGCGGCGCACCGGGAAAGGTTGCACTTCATCAGGCGTTGCCGTGATCTCGGCTTCACGCTGGAACAGATACGCGAACTGCTCGATCTCTCAGGAAAGACGGACCGGGACTGCGCGGCGGTGGACAGGCTTGCGCTCGATCACCTCGTGGAAATCGAGCGCAAGATTGCCGATCTGAAAAAGCTGGAAATGGAACTGCGTCGTCTCAGCGCATGTTGCCAGGGAGGCCGGATTGGCGATTGCCGGATCATCGAGGCGCTATCCGCCCCGTGAGGGTGAGCCTTTTAGGCCGCATGAACATCCCCAAGCCGTTCACGGCCGCATGAACATCCCCAGGCCGTTCACGGCCGCATGAACATGAAGTCTTCGTCCGGGTCGAGATGATCGGCGGCTTCCATAAGCTCTGCCTTGATGTCCTCGGGGGCGCGCGCCTCGCGCCAGATATGCAGCACTTTTTCAAACATGATGCGGGCCATCGCGTCGGCGGAGATTTTCTTCTCGGCCGCCTCGGCCAGCGCCGCCTCGATATGAGGCTCTATGATGTCGCGTGCGGTGGTCATGGGTCTCTCTCGTTCTCAAATGGCGAATGGCGGTATGGTCGCACGGGGAGAGGTCTTCAAGCATTGGCCAGTTTGTCGCGGGTGGCGCAAATTCCAGCTATCGGCTAGTGTCCGTCGCAAATTCTCAGGAGTTTCACGTGAGCACGACCGAAACCGCCGCCCGGTCGGGCGAGGTAGAGTCGGAGGTCCGCCATCGCCGGACCTTCGCCATCATCTCCCATCCCGACGCCGGCAAGACCACGCTGACCGAAAACCTGCTGCTGAAAGGCGGCGCGATCCGCCTTGCCGGGCAGGTGAAAGCGCGTGGCGACAACCGGCGCGCCCGGTCGGACTGGATGAAGATCGAGCAGGATCGCGGCATCTCGGTTACGTCCGCCGTCATGACCTTCGAATACAAGGGCATCATCTGCAACCTGCTCGATACGCCGGGCCATGAGGACTTCAGCGAGGACACCTATCGCACGCTGACGGCGGCCGACAGCGCGATCATGGTGATCGATGCGGCCAAGGGCATCGAAGCGCAAACGCTCAAGCTCTTCGAGGTCTGCCGGTTGCGCGACGTGCCGATCATCACCTTCATCAACAAGATCGACCGCGAAGGCCAGGACCCGTTCGAGCTCATGGACGAGATCGCATCGAAACTGGCGCTCGACACCGTGCCGATGATCTGGCCGGCGGGCATGGGCGGCCTGCTGCGCGGCATCTTCGATCCCGTGAACGATCGCTTCATTCCCTATTCGAAGCCGGGCTCCGGCCAGGGCGACGAGGAACCGCCGAGCCTGCCGGGCGACAAGATTTCCGAATATGCGGGGGCGGACGAACTCGCGACATTTCGCGAGGAAATGGAACTGGCGCGCGAGGGTAGCCCCGCCTTCGATATCGACGCCTATCGCGCAGGCCACATGACGCCGATCTATTTCGGCAGCGCGCTGAGGAAGCTTGGTGTGCGTGAACTGCTCGACGCGGTGGCCGAGTTCGCGCCGCCACCGCGCCCGCAGCCGGCAGCGAGCCGCGTGGTCGAGCCGACCGAACCGAAAGTGTCGGGCTTCGTCTTCAAGGTGCAGGCGAACATGGACGCGAACCATCGCGACCGCATCGCCTTCATGCGGATCTGCTCGGGCAAGTTCAAGCGCGGGATGCGGCTGAAACTTTCGAGCAGCGGCAAGACGATCGGCGTTCACAACCCGATCCTCTTTTTCGCGCAGGATCGCGAACTGCTGGAAGACGCCTTTGCAGGCGACATTATCGGTATCCCGAACCACGGCACGATTCGTGTGGGCGATACGCTGACGGAGGCCGAAGACCTGATCTTCACCGGCATCCCGAACTTCGCGCCGGAAATCCTGCGCCGGGTGCGCCTCGACGATCCGATGAAGGCGAAGCATATGCGCCGTGCTCTCGAAAGCCTCGCGGAAGAGGGTGTGACGCAGGTTTTCAAACCGGAGATCGGGGCGAACTGGATCGTGGGTGTCGTCGGCCAGCTTCAGCTTGAAGTGCTGGCGTCGCGCATCGCCGCCGAATACGGCATTGCCGTTCATTTCGAGCAGGCGCCTTACGAGACGGCGCGCTGGGTCAGCGCGGACGATGCCGGCGAATTGAAACGCTTCATGGAGGCGCATCGCGGCAACATGGCGACGGACCGCGACGGCGCCCCCGTTTTCATGGGCAAGAGCGCCTGGGAACTCGGCTATACGCTGGAGAAATGGCCGAAGGTGACATTCTCGGCAACGCGCGAGCGCGCGCCGGTAGCCGCCTGAGCGAATGAGGCAGAATAGATGCAGGACGTCGTCGGCAATTTCGGAGATTACTGGGAACTGGTGAAGAGCGTCTGGCAAACGGGCGTCTTTGGCCACAGCATCGGCGACATTCTCATTGCCGTCGCGATCTTCGGGTTCTTCTACGTTCTGCGCGGGCTCTTCACACGCTTCGTGCTTGCCATCGCTGACCGCTGGGTCGAACGGACAGAGACGAAGGTCGACGATTATGTCCGCGATGCGATCAAGAGCCCCTTGCGCTTTCTCTTCTTCGCGCTCGGCTTCTTCTTCGCAACCGAATATCTGGATTTCGGCGATACGGCCGGTCTCATCACGGAAAATCTCAATCGTTCGCTTATTGTCGTTGCGATTTTCTGGGCGCTCTATAACTGCGTCGGCCCCGTTAGCCAGGGGATCAGGAAGCTTGAACGCATTCTGACGCCGGAAATTCTCGACTGGCTGGTCGCGGGCGCGAAGACGGCTGTCGTCCTCATCGCCATCGCGACGATCCTGCAAACATGGGGCATTCAGGTTGCGCCGATTATCGCAGGCCTCGGCCTATTCGGCGTGGCGGTGGCGCTGGGTGCGCAGGATCTCTTCAAGAATCTGATCGGCGGCATGTCGATCCTGATCGAGCGCCGCTTCGGCTTCGGCGACTGGATCAAGGTCGACGGCGTTGTGGAAGGCAATGTCGAAAAGATCGGCTTCCGCTCCACGCTGGTTCGCCAGTTCGACAAGGCCCCCGTCTATGTGCCGAACCAGCACCTCTCCGACAATTCGGTGATCAACTATACGGCGATGACCTATCGTCGGATTTCATGGGTCATCGGCGTCGAATACCGCACCACGCATGAACAGCTTCAACGGATCGTGGACGATATCCGCAACTACATCGAAACGACCGACGACTTCGTGCAGCGTCCGCTGGCGCCGCTCTTCGTAAGGATCGACAGCTTCGGCGCATCCTCCATCGACATCATGATCTACTGCTTCACGAAGACGACCAATTGGGGCGAGTGGCTGGAAGTGAAAGAGGCGCTCGCCTATCGCATCAAGCAGATCGTGGAAGGTGCGGGCACAGGCTTCGCCTTCCCCTCGCGCTCCATCTATGTGGAGACGATGCCGCCCCCGCCGGAAGAAATCGCGGCGTCCCGGAAGGACGAAGGCGCCTGATGCTCCCTCGCTAAGGGAAGGCACGGGCGCTAGACTTTCTCCGTGACCGTCTCCACGCTCCGCCTTGCGCTGACGGCGGCCTCGCGCGTCGAATAGCCGCTGCGGAAGCAGAAGGTCGGCTGCCAGTCGGGGTTCTTCAATATTTCTGCAAGGCGCGCTTCCGACTTCGCGTCCCTCTCCAGTTGACGGTCGCGGTCGATCATCTCGACAGGCTGATTGAGCGGGTGCATGGCGACGCCCGCCGCACTCGCCGAGAGGTGAAGCCGCTGCCAGAGACGTCCAGTGGCAAGGGCCTGCGGGCGGTCATGGCGGTTCCGAACCGAGATCATGCCGAGCAACGCCGCCGTCGGCACATGCGTGTCGCGAGTCTGGCTTGCCCAGGTCGCATGGCTCTGCTCCGCGGGAAGGGCGGGGAGCATCTTGGCGATGGCAAGAAGGGCGGGGGAGAGCCCCACCGTGTCGAGGCCAAGGCCGCTTCGTTCGCGCGCCATCTCGTCAGGCCCGTCGCGAAACCAGCGATGGCTGTCTTCGATCATCGCGTGGTCGGCGACGATTTCATCTGTTGCGTCGATGATCGCCTTGCCAAGCGCGGCATAGGCCTCACCCTCCGTAAAAAGAGAGATCGCCACGTTCTCGTCATCCGGCATGGCGGTGAACCCGCGCAGCAGCTCCTCCGGAAAGCCGCGCGAAATATCGTAGGGGTGACGGTTGGTGTGGCGCTTCGGGATGGCGTCGTAGAGGGGATCGCTTTCGGTATCTGCCTTTGCGAGGTGAACTGTCGCGGCGCGAACGAGACCGCCGCGCTCAATGTCGAGAAGGGAGCCGGGCGCCGGCTCGACCGTCACCGCGTAGCCGTTCGCCGGTCCGGCAAGAACCATGTTCTCGATAGCGCAGCCGAGCCCGATATGCATTTCGCGGAGATAAGGATCGAAGCTGCCGAGATGGCGCGTCGTGTCGGCGAGCACCTCGATCTCCGCGCCGCTCACGCGGAAAACCCAAGGCTGCGTGTTGTGCGGATTGGAAGCGAGGACGCCGGCAGCGACGAGCGCGAGCGGTGTGTCTTCATACTCCGTCGCGTTCCACATTTCCCAGGGATCGTAGGGCGCACCGGAAGGTTCGGCGAAGACGCCGCGATCATGCGCGCGCCAGATGGCGCCGCCTGCCGCGACGAGCGTCAGGACGCCAGCGCCCTGCAGGATGTGGCGGCGCGTTGGAGAGATGCTCATGATTTCTTCCTTCCCCTGGATCGAGGCGCAAGCGCGCCGTCGATCATGGCGTCCATTGTTTCGAAAATACGGGTCCAGTCGTCTTCTGTTCTGATGCCGACGCCGCCATAGACGCGGATCTTCTGCGCGCGTGCGATCAGATAATCGATGGCGGCGGCGAGAAGGCCGGTCAGCACCGCCGGATCCGCGCCCTTCGGAACGGGAAACCGGCGGGCGATCTCGGCCATGAGTTCGAGAGAGCGGCGCTCGCGCACTTCTTCGAGCGCGACGACGAGAGGCGTCCTGTTGGCGGGCTCGGCGGCGATAACTGCGAGTGTCACCGGGCGCTTCTGCATTTCGGCGGCGTGGCGGCGCATGCCTGTCTTCAACGCCTCCGCGAGCGTGCCGATCTCGCCGATGCCCTCAAGCATGTCCTCGACGCTCCACCAGAAGTCGCCATGCTCGGCATAGCCGCAATAGACGCCGTCGAGATTGTCGAAATATCGATAGATCAAGACCTTGTCGACGCCCGCCTCACGGGCGAGCGCATTGATGCCGACGCCGGAAAGACCGTCACGGAGAATGAGACGGCCAACCGCATCGAGAATGGCCTTCCCGGTCTTTTCCCGGTCGCGGCGGCGGGGCGCGGGAGATGTATTGGCTTTTGTCACCACACGGTGACATATAGCCGCGTCGGAACGCTGCGTCAAGAACGCTTTCCTTTGCCGTCTCTTTGCCGTCGCCAAACCGGCGGCGCTTTGATAGGGCTTAGGCAAGCGCCGCGGATCGCGGCGATCCTCGCAAGGTGAACCCGTGACGCCCCCCGAAACCGCTCCCGAATCCGTGATCGTCGTCGGCGCCGGCATTGCCGGGGTCTCCACCGCATATGAACTGGCGCTGCGCGGCGCGAAGGTGACGCTGATCGACCAGCGCGGCGGCGCGGGCGAGGGCACAAGCTATGCGAATGGCGGTCAGCTTTCGGCCTGCGAGGTCGCGCCCTGGGCGGGGCCGGAGATCCCCTGGCTGGTACTGAAATGGCTGGGCCGCGACGATGCGCCTTTTCGCCTGCGCCCGAAAATGGACCCGGAGCAGTGGCTCTGGCTGATGCGCTTCCTGATGCGCTGCCGGGCATCGGCGCGGCGCGAGCGCATCGGCCCCAATCTCGAACTGGCTCTGCTGACCCGCGCCCGGCTTGGCGCCTATGAGGCGGAGTTCGCACAGGCAGGCGCAACGCTCGACTATCAGCGCAAGGAGAAGGGTATTCTCCGTATCTTCCGCGACGCGCATGAACTGGACGAAGCCGTGCACGAGGCTGCGCCGCTCGCGCGGATGGGCGTCGGGCAGGAGCGGCTGACACCCGGCGAATGTATCGAGCTTGAACCGGCGCTCGCGCCCGCCATGCAGCGCGGCGACATAGCGGGCGGGCTTTATGCGGCATCGGACGGAAGCGGCGACGCGTATCTCTATTCGCTCGCTCTTGCCGAGGGCGCGAAGCGGCGCGGTGTGCGCTTTCTCGCCAATGCGGATGTGCGGCGCCTCGTGCCGGACGGTGCGCGCATAAGAGGCGTGGAAACCGCCGAAGGGATCATGGAGGCGGATGCCGTGGTGCTTGCGGCAGGGGCGGGCTCTCAGGCGCTGCTTCGCCCGCTCGGGCTGCGAAGCTATATCTATCCGGTGAAGGGCTATTCGGTGACGCTGCCCGCGCCGGAAGGCAACGCGCCGGAAGTGAGCATCACCGATGAGGCGCGCAAGATCGTCGTCAGCCATTTGGGCGGCCGGCTCCGCGCCGCGGGGCAGGCGGAAGTAGGCGGCTACGACCTGACGCTGGAGCCGGGCCGGGCGAAGTCGGTAATGGATTCGCTGGAAAGCCTCTTTCCCCAGACCGGACCTTCGCGCGAGGCCGCGGAATACTGGTGCGGGCTCAGGCCAATGACGCCGGATGGCAGCCCCGTGCTGGGCGCGGTGCCGCGATTCAGCAACCTTTTCATGAATAGCGGGCATGGAACGCTGGGCTGGACGCTCGGCGCAGGGAGCGCTGCGGCGGTCGCGGACCTCATCTGCGGCAGTGCGCCGCAACTTAATCTAAGTCCTTTTTCTATAACAAGATTTTGACCATAAGCCGGCCGAACAGAGTGGATTTTTGTGCAATGCACAAAAAATACTTGACGGTGGAGTGGGGGCTAATTATCTCATTGTGCAGCGCACAAATCCGGCGCGCCGGTATGTGCGGGGAACCGCTCCCACCCAAGTGAGCGCCCACGCGATACAGGAGACAGAAAATGGCTGAAGCAGCCCCCAAGAAGACCACGAAGCCGCGCGCCAAGAAGGCGACGGCGAAGACGACCACAGCGAAAGCCGCCCCCAAATCGGCTCCGAAGTCGGCCCCGAAGGCCGATCCGAAGAATGCGATCGAAACGGCGTCTGGCATCATGACGACGCTCGCGCGCACCAATTTCGAGGAAGGCGTCGAGACCGCCCGTGCCGTACTCAAGTCCGGCAGCATCAAGTCGGCGGTGGAACTCCAGAACGAATATGTGCGCTCGACCCTGAAGCGCAACATCGACGCGGCCCGCGAGCTGAATGAGCTCACCGTGTCGAGCGTGCGCGATGCCGTCGGCCCCTACACGACGAAGTTCACGGAAGCTTTCGAGAAACTCCGCGCTGCGTAATTGCGTGAGACTCCCCCAGCCGCATGTTGCGGCGATCTGTTGAGTAGTTGCGTTGCGTATTGAAAAGCCCGGCTCTCTTTTGAGAGGCCGGGCTTTTTGCTGTTGTCTTGAAGGGCAGGGTGTCAGGCGGAAGCCTTCTCCTGCGCGCGCGCCGCGAGACGCTGGCGCAACGAGAGAACGGTTTCCTTCCCGTCGGCCGCCGGCTGATAGAAGAGGCTGAAAGCTCCGGCATTCTCAGCGAAGATTTCCGGGGTGATGTTGTCGGCGACTTCGAGCGCGTCGAAACCGCAGCGGATCATGTACTGGAACTGGTCGCGCAACACATTGCCGACCGCCCGGATCTCGCCCTTGAAGCCGTGACGTTCACGCAGCAGGCGCGCATATGAATAGGCGCGGCCATTGCGGTAGATCGGAAAGTCGAGCGCGACGACATCGATATGATCGAGATCGCCGACGATGGCGTCCGGTTCCTGGCCGCTCTGCAGCTTCACCCCGATGGGGGAATTGCGCGCGCGCAGCATCTCGCATTCCGCCTGCCAGCGCTCAAGGCTGACAATGGCCGGCCCGTCCGGCAGCGCATCCTCATCGCCGACGGTGACGAAACTGTCCTCGACGAACTCGCCGTTCTTAATGAGTTTCATAGAGGCTCTCCTTGAACGGATCGATACCGACGCGGCGATAGGTGTCGATGAAGCGCTCGCCATCCTTGCGGATGCCGATATAGGTGGTGACGATGGTCTCGATCGCGTCCACGACTTCGCCTTCGGTAAAGGCGCGGCCCACGATGTCGCCAATGGCGGTCTTCTCGTCCGCCGCACCGCCAAGCGTCACCTGGTAATATTCGACGCCCTTCTTGTCGACGCCCAGAATGCCGATATGGCCGACATGATGGTGGCCGCAGGCATTGATGCAACCCGATGTGTTGATCTTCAGCTCGCCAATCTCGTGCTGGCGTTCGATGTCGGCGAAGCGTTCCGAAATCTGCTGCGCGAGCGGGATCGAGCGGGCATTGGCCAGCGCGCAATAGTCCAGACCGGGACAGGCGATCTGGTCCGTGATGAGGCCGATATTCGCCGTCGCGAGGTCATGCGCCTTGAGTGCCTCATAGACCGCATAGAGATCCTGCTTGCGGACATGTGCAAGCGTGAGGTTCTGCTCATGTGTGACGCGCAACTCGTCGAAGCTGAATTTCTCGGCGATGTCCGCGATGGCATCCATCTGGTCAGACGTGCAATCGCCCGGTACGCCGCCAATAGGCTTCAGCGAGATGTTGACGATGCTATAGCCCGGCACCTTGTGCTGCGCGACGTTCGACTTCACCCAGTGGGCGAAGTTCGTGTCCGCAAGGACCGCCTTGTTGAGTTCGGTGCTCTCGTCCGGCAGCTCTTCGTAGGCGGGCGGCTGGAAATAGGCTTCGATGCGCGCGACCTCTTCCTGCGGAAGGTGCAGCGTACCGCCCTTCTGGAGTTCGGCGAACTCCGCCTCGACCTGGCGCTGCATTTCCTCGACGCCGATTTCGTGGACAAGGATCTTGATGCGCGCCTTGTAGATATTGTCGCGGCGTCCATACATGTTGTAGACGCGCAGGATCGCCTCGAGATAGGCGAGCAGGTCTTCCTTCGGCACGAAGTCGGAAATCTTCTTGGCGACCATCGGTGTGCGGCCGAGACCGCCCCCGACATAGATTTCATAGCCGATTTCGCCCTTGCCGTTCTGGACGATCTGGATGCCGATGTCGTGTACGCGGATCGCGGCGCGATCGTCCGGCGTACCGGAGACGGCAATCTTGAACTTGCGGGGCAGATAGGAAAATTCCGGGTGGAACGTCGACCACTGCCGGATGATCTCCGAGACGATACGCGGATCTTCAAGCTCGCTTTTCGCGGCGCCCGCATACTGGTCCGAGGTCACGTTGCGGATGCAGTTGCCCGAGGTCTGGATGCAATGCATCTCGACCGAGGCGAGATCCTTCAGAATATCCGGCACGTCCTTCAGCGCAGGCCAGTTGAACTGGAGATTCTGGCGCGTCGTGAAATGGCCATAGCCGCGGTCATATTTGCGGCCCACATGGGCAAGCATGCGCAGCTGCCTTGAAGAGAGCGTGCCATAGGGAACGGCGATGCGGAGCATATAGGCGTGCAACTGGAGATAGACGCCGTTCATCAGGCGGAGCGGCTTGAACTCGTCTTCCGTGATCTCGCCTGCAAGCCGCCGCGAGACCTGTCCGCGGAACTGAGCGACGCGCTCGTTCACGAGCTGCTGATCGAATTCGTCGTAACGATACATGACTGTGCCTTTACCTGTTTCCGGCGCTCTCGCGATTACTGGTGAACGCCGGGCAGTTCCGACTGCTTGCCGAGATCGCGCCGGACGGTCGGGCCGGCCTGGCGGATCGTCTCGCGTACGCTCACCGCGCGGATGCCGCCATCCTCGGGTGCCACCTCGAAAAGGTAGGGTTCCACGACGACGTTCTGCTCCACGAAAGGCGTTGCACTGGCGAGGAGAGCGTCCGCCGCTTCCTTGCCTTCCGCGACGCCAGCTTCCTGCAGCGTTTCCGACCAGCGCTGATCCGCCGTCAGGTAGACAACAATGCCATCGCTGAGCCGATTGGCCGTGAGAGCCTGGAACTGTGCGCCCTTCCGGGTGTGCTGAGCCATGCAGAACTGTCCTCGAATTGCGTGATAGGCCCGGTCATACAGCCCTTTTACGGGCAAAGCGAGCGGGCCGCCCGCCAAAAACCAGCCGGTCTATTTGCCAGACAAGATGGGTTTTTTTGGAAAGATCGTCAATAGTTGTGTAAAATAATATATACAACAAATAAATTACGTATAAATCGCCAAATTCAGCAGTTTTCTGCGACTTGTTCTCATATTTCGCGGCGAATGGCGCTTTCGTGCCAATGCCGGAGCAGCCGCTGCTCGATGAGGGTCAGGCAGAAGAAAATGCATATCCCGAGTGTGGATAGCAGGAAGAGGGCGGCGAACATGCGCGGGATGTCGAGCCGGTTACCCGCCTCCACGATGCGCCAGGCGAGCCCGGTGGCCGCGCCCGAGCCCGCGACGAATTCGGCCACCACCGCGCCGATAAGGGCGAGGCCGCCCGAAATCTTCATGCCGGCCAGAATGTAAGGCAGCGCGGAGGGGAGCTGGAGCTCGCTCAGCATCTGCCAGCGGCTTGCGCCATAAAGCCGGAAGAGGTCACGCAGATTGTGGTCCGTCGAGCGAAGTCCCAGCGTCGTATTGGAGAGGATCGGGAAGAAGGCGACGATCCAGGCAAGGATCAGCACGGCGACCTCGACCCGGTCATAGCCGACCCAGATGATGATGAGGGGCGCGATGGAGACGACGGGCGTGACCTGCAACGCCACCGCATAGGGAAAGAGTGCCGTTTCGATCAGGCGGTTCTGCGAGAAGACGATGGCAAGGCCGACGCCGCCGACGACGGCGAGCAGGAAGGCGGCGAGCGTCACGCGAAGCGTCACCCAGAGCGAGCCCATCAGCGAGCCGAAATTCAGAACGAGACTTTCCGCGATGGCGGAGGGCGCAGGCAGCACGAAGGGCTTGATGCCGCTCGCACGGACCAGCCCTTCCCAGACGAGAAGGAAGACAATGCCGACGAGCAGTGGCACGAGGATGCGTGTCAAACGCGAATAGGTTTCGTCACTCATGCCGCGGCGCCTTCGCGAAGGGCGGCGCTGACCCGTGCGCAGGTTTCGACATAGATCGCGGACTCACGAAAGGCCCGGCCGCGCGGATAGGGGGCGTCAATGGCGATGTCGGCAAGGATGCGGCCGGGCCGTGCACCCATTACAAGAACGCGCTCCGACAGATAGACGGATTCATAGATGCTGTGCGTGACGAAAACGGTGGTGAAGCGCTGCTCCCGCCAGAGTGTGACGAGATCGTCATCGAGATTTTCCCGTGTGAATTCGTCGAGCGCGGCGAAGGGCTCGTCCATCAGGAGAACCGGCGGCTCCGTCACGAGCGCCCGCGCGATCGAGACGCGCATCTTCATACCGCCCGAAAGCTCTCGCGGGAAAGCATGCGCGAAATCGGAGAGCCCGACACGTGCGAGCGCGTTATGCACGCGCGGCATCGCTTCGTCTTTGGGGATGCCTTTGAGCTTTAGCGGCAGATAGACATTTTCCGCGACCCGCGCCCAGGGCATGAGCGTCGCATCCTGAAAGACGAAACCGATATCGGAAGGGCGTGTGCCCGATGCCGGCCAGGAAAGCTGTCCATGGTCGGGCGCGATGAGCCCGGCAATGATACGAAGCAGCGTGCTCTTTCCGCAGCCCGACGGGCCGACAAGCGAAACGAAACCGCCCTCCCGCACCGACGCATCGACGCCCTCAAGCGCGACGGTGCCGCTGCCATAGGTCTTGCCGATGCCGGCAAGTTCGATGAGGCGCGCCGCCTCCCTCATTCCCCCGTCAGTTCCTTCTTCAGGTCGAGGCCGACGCCCTGGTTCACGAATTCCAGCGTATAGGCGCTGTGGACGCTGAGGCTGTTTTCATAAACGCCCGCAGTCACCATCTCGTCATGGAATTTCTGCCAGCGCTCATTCGTCATCGCACCGACGCCGAGGGTGAGCGTCTCGCCGGAATCGACGATGCCGTTCTCTTTCATCAGCCGGATCGCATTCGCGAGGATGTCATCCGTCATTTCCGGATTGTCGCGCTTGATGAGCTCGTTCGCGGGCGAGGGGTCGCCATAGACATAGTCGACCCAGCCCCTGATGCTCGCATCGACAAAGGCCTGCACGATTTCAGGCCGCTCGGCGATCATGCGGTCGCTGGCGAGAATGAACGCGGCGTATCCCGGATAGCCATAGTCGGAGAGAAGGAAGACCTGCGGCTCCACGCCCTGCTGGCGGATCATGTAGGGCTCGGAAGAGAGATAGCCTTGCTGGATTGCATGTTCGTCGGTGAGGAAGGGCGCAAGGTTGAACGTGTATTTGCGGATCTGCGTATCCGCGAAACCGTATTTCGATTTCAGCCACTGCCAGAAAGCGCTCACCGTCGCGTCGGAGACCATGATGGGTTTGCCCTTCATGTCGGCGATTGACTTCACGTCGTCGCGCGGATGGGTGATGAAGACCTGCGGGTCTTTCTGAAACGAGGCCATGACGGCCTTCGCTCCTGCATCGGCGGCGGCCATGTTGAGCGGGATGAAGCTGTTGGAGCCGAGGCCGAAATTGACGGAGTGCGCGGCGAGGAGTTGCGGCACGTTGACGCCGGGACCCCCTTGAAGAATTTCGACATTGAGCCCCGCTTCTTCGTAATAGCCCTTGGCGAGGGCCTGATAGAAGCCGCCATGCTCTGCCTGCGCCTTCCAGTCTGTTGCGAAGGTTACGCGAACGAGATCTCCTTCCGTTTCACGGTCCGGCTGGATCACGAGGACGATCGCAATGGCGACCGCGACAGCAGCGCCCATCAGGCCGAGAATGATATTGCGGTTCATGGAATTCTCCCCGGGGAAGGCGCGGTCAGCGCAAAACCGGGGCGATGGTAGCAGCGAGCAGAGCCGCGGGCTACTGCCGGGCTTCTAGCGAGTGGGCCTCAAAGCGGCTCGCAATTCGCCTGCCGCCGCTTCGCGTCGATCTCGGCACGGAGGTCTTCGGAAGGTACGAGCGAGCGGAAGAGAACAATGCCCTTGCTGCTCGGCGCGACAATCACGGGAATGCCCTTGTTGCCGCCCGCCTCTTCGCTTGAGGCGAGAATGATCTCGATACGATCCGTCTTTACCTGACGGTCGTTGACGACAAAGAAATTGTCCGTGTTGGAAGCGAAGGTCGAGAGGGACCAATAGGTGTCGGGTACCGGCGAGGTGAGCTTCACGGGCCGCGCGCTGACGTCGTAGACGCAGGCGGTGTAGAGGAGGTCGGGGCTCGGCCGCACGATGCCCCGCGCCTCGGCGGTGGGGCGATCGGGATAGACGGGTTTGTTGACCCCGCCCGCCTGCGAAGCGATGCCCGCCATCGCCCGGTTCATGATGCCGTAGGGCAGGCCGAATACCGTCAGGATGTGGAAAACGGCGGCGAGGGCAATGGTACCCGCCGCCCACATGGGCCAGGTTTTCATGTGCGACATGCCTCCTTGGCGATACGCGGAAGCACGACCCCGGAAGGATCGCGCGCCGCTTCCGGCTCCGGGTTGTAGAGCCGCAAGGTAAGTGAAAATGTGTCACCCGTTTGGCCGCCGGTCGGAATCCAGTTTCCATCCGTTTCTTCGGGGCCGACAGCGATGACGAAATTCCCGTCCGCTTCGCGGGCGACGGTGTCGCCGCCATAGGAATAACGGTCGAGCGGATTGGGAACGAGATAGTGGTCTGCGCCGTAAAGTGTCACGCTCCACCAGCGCGCGGGAGGGTCGGAACCCGCCACCTTGTAAGTGCATTCCGAACGAAGTTTGTCGCCCGCATCGTCCTTCGAGGCCGTGAAGTAGACGGTTTCCGTGCGATTGAGAGCGAGAAGCCCTGCGACAGCGATCCGCGCGCGTGTATAGGGGTCCGCTTCGGCACTGCCGATGACGAGGCTCGTCTGCCAGGGGCCGACAGCGACATCGCCACCGAGGCCCGCGCTTCGAATGAAAAGCAGCGCGGACCCCGCACCGACAATCAGCGCGACGATAACGACCGCAACCAGCTTCAGGGCCAGCTTCAAGAGTTTCCCCCACTGGAGCCCAGCCGGGGCTCCGGATTTTCGACAATGCTGCTTCGCGACACCCCCATGCGCGAATCAATACAAACACCATCCAACCGTCTGAAATTGAAACAGTCAAAGGTATAATGCGCGGGTAGTTAACCGGGCGCCGGGAGGGAGGTGAAACGCCTAGTTTCCGGCGAGTTCCTCGCGCTTCATCTCGAGTTCCAGCCAGCTTTCTTCCGATTTTTCCAGCTCCGCCTTCAACGCGTCGTGGCGCTCTGTCGTCTTGTGGAATTTGGCGGGATCGCGGGCATAGAGATCGGGGTCGGCGAGCGCCGCTTCGAGCGCGGCAATCTCCTTTTCGAGCTGCGGCATACGCGACTGAAGCTCTTCCAGTGCGCGCTGGTCCTTGTAGCTGAGCTTCGTCTGCGCTTTTGCCCGGTCCGGCTTCTGCGAATTGGAAGAAGAGGACTTCGTGGATGACGAGGCGTCCGGCTTTTCTTTTCGCTGGCGGAAATAATCCGAATAGCCGCCCGGATATTCCTGCGCCTTGCCGTCGCCCTCGAGCGCGATGACGGACGCCACGATGCGGTCGAGGAAGTCGCGGTCATGGCTGACGAGGAGGACGGTGCCGTCATAGTCGGACACGATCTCCTGCAGCAGGTCGAGCGTCTCCATGTCGAGATCGTTTGTCGGCTCGTCGAGGATCAGGAGGTTCGACGGCTTCGCCAGCGCACGGGCGAGAAGCAGGCGGCACTGCTCGCCGCCGGACAGCGCCTTCACGGGTTGGCGCGCCTGCGACTCGCGGAAAAGAAAATCGCGCAGGTACGAAACGACGTGGCGGGGTTTCCCGCGTACGATCACCTGATCGCCGCCGCCTTCGCAAAGCGTATCCCAGAGCGTTGCTTCGGGATTGAGGGAGCTGCGCGACTGGTCGACATAGACGGGTGTGAGGTTCGTGCCGAGGCGGATCGTGCCGCTATCGGGCGCGAGGACGCCTGTGAGAATTTTGAGAAGGGTGGTCTTGCCCGCGCCGTTGGGACCGATCACACCGATCTTGTCGCCGCGCATGATCCGCGTCGAGAAATCGCGTATGGCGATGCGCTCAGAGCCGTCGGGCTGTGGCCATATCTTGGTGATGTTCTTTGCTTCCACCACCAGCGAACCCGACGCCTGGCCCGTCTCCACGGCGAGGTCGGCGCGACCCGTCTGCTGAACACGCTGCGCGCGCTCCGAGCGCATGGAATGGAGACGGCGAAGCCGCCCCTGATTACGCGTGCGCCGCGCCGAAATGCCTTCGCGTGACCATTGCGTTTCCTGCTCGATCAGCTTGTCGAGTTTGCGTTGTGTGACTTCTTCTTCCGCGAGAATCTTCTCCGACCATTCCTCGAAGGCGGTAAAGCCCTTGTCGAGGCGGCGGATGGCACCGCGGTCGAGCCAGAGACAGCCCGCCGCGAGACGGCGCAGGAAGGCGCGGTCATGGCTGATGAGAACGAAAGCACCGCGAAATTGCGAGAGCCGTTCTTCGAGCCATTCGATGGAGGGAAGGTCGAGATGGTTTGTCGGCTCGTCGAGCAGGAGAATGTCGGGTTCTTCCGCGAGCACACGGGCAAGGGCGGCCTTGCGGCCTTCACCGCCGGAAAGCGTCGCCGGATCGGCGTCGGGCGACAGTCCGAGTTCGTCGAGCGAGGCCGCTGCCTTGTGTTCTTCAGCACCGCCCGCCGTCGCGTAATCGATAACACGGCGAGCACCGCCGAAATTCGGAACCTGCTCAAGATAAGCGATGCGGGTGCCGGGCTGCCGGAATATCTCGCCGCCATCGGGCTCGATGAGGCCCGCCGCGATGCGCAGCAGGGTGGACTTGCCACTGCCATTCCGCCCGACAAGGCAAAGACGGTCGCCTGGTGCGAGCGCAAAGCTCGCCCCGCCTATCAGAACCTGATCGGCGAAGACGACGCGAATATCGCGCAGGGCAAGGAGAGGTGCGGCCAAGTCGAGTAACCCCGTTGAACTGGCCGCCTGTATGGCGCATCACGCGGATGCGCGCAATCGCCTCGGCTAAAAGCCTAGCGTCCACCCATGCGGAAGTCCGGCGCCCGCTCGGACGAAGGACGGCTTTCGAGCTTCGGCGCCGCTTTGAAAAGGTCCGCAAGTTCCGCGAAGAAGCCGCTGCGAGGCGCGGTGGCGGCCACCAGCGGTGCGTCGCGATAGCGCACGGCACCGGGGAGAGGCGCCGCGGGCATGCCCTGTTCGGCGGCGGTCATATAGTTGCGCCAGGCAAGAGCGGCGAAGTTGCCGCCTGCCGCGCTTCTGGTCGGCGAGTTGTCGTCATTGCCAAACCAGACACCCGCAACCTCGTTGCCGGTAAAGCCGATGAACCAGGCATCGCGATAATCCTGGCTGGTGCCGGTCTTGCCCGCGGCAAGGCGGCCGGAGAGAGCGGCCGAGCGGCCCGTGCCTTCCGTGACAACCTGATGAAGCATGTAGGTCATGTCTTGCGCCTGATTGCGCGTCATGACCTGCTCCGATGCTGTTTCATGGCGGTAGAGCGTGTCGCCATTCTCCGCTTCGACAGAGAGAACGCCATAGGGTGCGGCGCGGGCGCCGGCATTGCCGAAGGCGGAGTAGGCGGATGTGAGTTCGAGCAGCGATACTTCGGCGCTGCCGAGTACGATGGAGAGATTGCGCGGTAACGGGCCTTCTATGCCGAGATCCCGTGCCGTTCCGATGATACGGTCCATGCCGACACGCTCGCCGACCTGAACGGAGATTGTGTTGATCGAATTTGCAAGCGCGGTGGAGAGGTTCACGGTGCCCCAATCGCGCGACGATGCGTTCTGAGGTGTCCAGCCGCCCATCGAAACGGGTTCGTCCGTTACCGGACTATCCGGCGTGTAGCCAGCCTTGAGTGCGGCAAGATAGACGATCGGCTTGAAGGCGGAGCCGGGCTGCCGCTCGGCCTGCGTCGCCCGGTTGAACTGGCTTTCCACATAGGAGCGCCCGCCCACCATGGCCCGCACCGAGCCGTCCGGGCCAAGCGCGACAAGCGCGCCTTGCGAGACATGTTTCTCCGCGCCCGTATCGGCCAGCGCCTTTTCCACGGCTTTCTCTGCGGCAGTCTGACGGCGCGGATCGAGCGTCGTATGAACAGTGACGCGGCCCGTTACCCCGGGAAGCAGCCGGCGTACTTCTTCCGCAGCCCAGTCGATGAAATATTCGCGGCCCGCTTCCTTTGAATGCGTGAGAACCTCGGCGGGGTTTTCGCGGGCACCGGCAACATCTTTTTCGCGAAGACTGCCGGCATCGACCAGACGGTCGAGAACCTGATTGGCGCGCGCCCTTGCGCGCTCAAGATCGTTTGACGGCGAGAAACGGCTCGGTGCTTTCGGGAGGCCGGCAAGGATGGCAGCTTCGGCAAGCGACACATCGCGCACGGACTTGCCGAAATAGTAGCGTGCGGCGGCATCCATGCCGTAATTTCCGGCACCCATATAGATGCGGTTCAGATAGAGCGTGAGAATCTCGTCCTTGGTGAGATTGTTCTCCAGCCACATGGTGATCAGCGCTTCCTGCGCCTTGCGCCAGATGGTGCGGCTGTGGTCGAGATAAAGATTCTTTGCGACCTGTTGCGTAATGGTCGAGCCGCCCTCCACGAAGCCGAAGGATTTGACGTTCGCCCACATTGCCCGTGCGATTCCGCGCGGGTCGAAGCCGTTGTGCTCGTAGAAGCGGCGATCTTCCGTCGCAAGCAGGGCCATTATCAGATAGGGAGGCATTTCGCCGAGCGGCACGGTCGGCGCTGTGCGGTGCCCGCGCATGCCGAGTTCATTGCCATTGGCATCGACAAGGGTGATCGAGAGCGCGTCTGTCTGCGCCGTGTCGAGCGCGCGTTGAAGATCGGGCAAGGTGATGAAGACGATGGCGATAAAGCCCGCAATCAAGGCGGTCACGCCGAAGGACGCGGCGGTGAGCGCGCGCGCAAAACCGGATCTGCGTTTGCGCGGCGCGCGTTCGCGAACGGGTTCACGGTCTTCCGCGTCCGATGGTTGCCCGCGCTGACCCTGTGCGCGTCGCATCTGCGCGCGCATCGGATAGTGCGGATCGATTTCGTCGTCTTCGCTCAAGGTTAACCGCCTCGCTGGACCCAATCCGGGTGTCTGCCGGGTAGCCGATTCATGCGAGTGTCGTGCCAGCCCCCTTGGACCAAAACGAGACTTGCCGAACTTTGTGCATTGAATAGGGCAGGATCGGGGCGAAGGCGCGGCAGTGAGAGGCTTTGACAAAATCTTCGCGGCGATGTTTTGTCCCGGAATGAACGGCAGCCCCGAACCTTTCTGGCGCACGAAGCGCCTCGACGAGATGACCCGCGAGGAGTGGGAAAGCCTTTGTGACGGCTGTGCGAAGTGCTGTCTGGTGAAGCTCGAGGACGAGGACACGGGCGAAATCGAATATACCGATATTGCCTGCCGGCTGCTCGATGCGGACACCTGCCAATGCTCGGACTACCCCAACCGTTCGACCCGTGTGCCCGACTGTGTGACGCTGACGGTCAAAAATCTGGAAGACATCGACTGGATGCCGACCTCCTGCGCCTACAAGCTCATCAAGCACGGCAAGGACCTGCCCTGGTGGCACCCGCTGGTTTCCGGCGAGTATGAGGCGGTACGGCTCGCAGGTATGTCCGTTCACGGACGGTTTCTCTATGAGGACGAGGCGGACATGGAAGACCTCGAAGGCCGGATTGTCGATTGGCCGCTCATGCCGCCGGAGTGAAAAGGCGGTGATCCAGCAGCGTTTTCGCGACGTAAGAGATGGAGAAACAGAGGGCTGACCCCATGACCTATCTCTTTGCCTATGTCGCAAGCGCCGTTGTGTTCCTTGGTCTCGACTACATCTGGCTGACCCGCGTGGCACGCGATTTTTACGCGAATTCGCTCGGAAGCATGATGCGCGATACGCCGGACTTCGTCGCGGCCGGCGCCTTCTATCTCTTCTATATTGGAGGCATTGTCTTCTTCGCGGTCATGCCTGCGGAGAGCTGGAAGGGCGCGGTTTTCCGCGGCGCTCTCCTTGGGTTGCTGGCCTATGGAACCTATGACATGACCAACCTGGCGACGCTGAAGGGCTGGCCCTGGCGCATGGCGGCGGTGGATATGGCCTGGGGAGCGGCGCTGACTGCCCTTGCGGCGCTGGGGGGATATCTGGCCTCAAAAGCGGCATGACCGTCATCGAAACGTCAAAAAAACGTCACATAGGGTAGGCTTGTCCCCGGCGAAATGCTAAAGGCTCCCCGCGGCGAGTTATGCCCGGATTTTGGCCGAATCGTTGGGGAGCCCCCGTGCCGAAAAGTGCGCTCGACAAGGACCTGAAAAAGGTCGGCAAGCTCGAAGAGGCCACACAGGACCTGTCGCGTTCAATCGCGGCCCCCGGCCTCTCGATCCTGTTCCTCATTGCCATCTTCCTCGTCATGAGCGGGCTCGCCCCTTCGGGGCCGCTGAGCTTCTTCGTGATCGCGGGCGGCGTCATAGCCGGTTACATGGCGCTCAACATCGGCGCCAACGATGTTGCGAACAATATGGGCCCCGCGGTCGGCAGCCGTGCGCTGCCGCTCGGCGCCGCACTCCTGATCGCAGCGGTCTGCGAAGCGGCGGGCGCGATCCTCGCGGGCGGCGATGTCGTGAACACGATCTCCAAGAACATCATCGTGCCGCATCAGAGCTTCGAGGTGCGCGACTTCGTGATGCTGATGATGGCGTCGTTCCTGGCGGCAGGCATGTGGCTCCATCTGGCGACCTTCCTGAATGCACCCGTCTCGACCACGCACTCGATCGTGGGCGGCGTGCTGGGCGCGGGCATCGCGGCAGCAGGCTTCGGCATCGTGTCCTGGCCGACCATGGGCGCGATCGCGGCGAGCTGGGTGATCTCGCCGGTGATGGGCGGCGTCATCGCGGCGGCGCTGCTCGGCTTCGTGAAATGGCAGGTGCTCTTCAAGCCGGACCGCGTGGCGGCGGCAAGGCGCTGGGTGCCTGTACTGATCGGCCTGATGGCGGGCGTCTTCGCCATGTATCTCGCCCTGAAGGGTTTCTCCAAACTCTGGAAGCCCTCGGCGGGCGTGGTCTGGCTGCTCGGATTGGCGGCATTCCTCCTCGGTACGCTGGCGACGCGGCCCTGGGTGGCGCGGCGCGCCCGCAACATGGAAAACAGACGCAAGCACGTGGCCGGGCTCTTCACGCTGCCGCTGGTCTTCGCGGCGGCGCTTCTCTCCTTCGCGCATGGTGCGAACGATGTCGCGAATGCGGTGGGTCCGCTCGCGGCCATCGTGGCGGCTGCCGAAACAGGAACCGCAACGGCGGGGGACGTTTCATTGCCGCTCTGGGTGCTCGCGATCGGCGCCATCGGCATCTCGCTCGGCCTCGCGCTTTTCGGCCCCCGCCTCATCCGCACGGTGGGCACCAAGATCACCAAGATGGACGCGCCGCGCGCCTATTGCGTGGCGCTGGCGGCAGCCATCACGGTGCTCATTGCCTCGGCGCTGGGGCTTCCCGTGTCATCCACGCATATCGCTATCGGCGGTGTCTTCGGCGTCGGCTTCCTGCGCGAGCAGCTCGCCAATCTCGGCCTGAAGGCGGACGGGCCGAAGCCGCCCAAGCCCGTGCCCAACGAACCTTCCTCGCTGTCGAAGACGCCGGAAGATGCGATCAAGAAGCAGATCAAGCGCGAGAAGCGCCGCCTCGTGCGCCGCCGCCACGTGCTCGGCATAGCGGCCGCCTGGGTCATTACGGTGCCTGCCGCGGGCGGGCTTGCCGCCGCGCTTTATGCGCTGATGAAGGCCGTGTCGGACTTCTGAGGCGGGCTTATTTCTCGTCCTTGAGCTTCATCGCGATGTCGGCGAGATAGGGATCGTAAAGAAGCTTGCGCGCTTCGCGGAGCCCCGCCCAGTGGCGGCGGCGCTGTGTCTGTTCTTCCCAGGTCTCATGCTGCTGCGTGACGCGCAGGGGATATATATCGACCTCGATGGGCTTCACGCGGACGCCCCGCCGCTTGATCGTGCGCCATGCGCCGAGCGGTTCTGCGCCGACAATGCCCTCGACGCCCGCTTCTTCGAGTGCTTCCTGCGCGGCGGCGTCATGCGGATCGAGCCCTTCCATGAGCCCGCCCTTCGGAAAGATCCAGCGGCCCGTGCGGCGCGAGGTGATGAGAAGGACGGCGACCTTGCCGTCGATGACCGCATAGGGGATCACGCCGGCCTGCCGCTCGATCGCCGACTGGCGCGCGACGAAGCGAAAGCGTAGCGATGTTGCAAGTCTCTGAAGCATGGTCCCCCTCTGCGGCTGGCGGGAGTTTGCCGCGACTCGCGGAGAAAGGGGAGTCGGATGAAATGAAAGTTCCGAGATATCCCCAATTGTCAGCGTCACGCTCGCTTCCTACCTTACGTCCATCTCCAGAATTGTGCGGGTGACCATGACGAAGGCGGCGGCGAGGAAACCGGCGAAGGCGCGCGTCAGCGTGCCACCAGAGCAGGTAGAGGCGGCCGCGTCTGCGCCGCCGAAACCGGCAAGCGATGAGGATATCGACTGGGAGACGATCCGCGCCGATTACGAGATCGGCAGGAAGCGGCTTTCCGATATCGGCTTCGAGCACGGCATTCACTACAACCGGATCATCGCCCGCGCAAAGGCGGAGAGCTGGCCGAAGCGCGGCGAGGTCGAGCAGGAAAAGCGGCTTGAAACGGAACTGCCGCAGGACGCGGAGGCGCTGGCCGCGCGGCTGACGAAACTGATCGCCCGCGAGATCGCCGACATCGAGCGGCAGCGAAAGACCACACGCGACGAGGCGGAAGGCGAGCGGCAGGCGAGGCGGATCGCGACGCTGGTGCGCTCCATCGACAAGCTCCATGAAATCGAAAAGGCGGCGCGTCTTGCCAAACGAAACGACCCCGAGGCCGACAGGGCAAAGCGGCGCGCGGAAGACGAGCGCATCCGCGCCGGACTTGAGAGCCGCCTCGCTCGCCTTGCTGGCGCGGGAGGCAAGGGCAGGCTTCCTCAAAAGCCTGACGCCGCGCGAGCTGCGCCTGCTCGACAATGACTGGCGCTTCTGGGCGCGGGACGACCAGCTGCCGCCGCAAGGCGAGTGGACGACATGGCTGGTGCTGGGCGGGCGCGGCGCGGGGAAAACGCGCGCGGGCGCCGAATGGGTGCAGGGCGAGGTCGATGCCGGACGGGCCGGACGCATCGCGCTGATCGGCGAGACGCTGGGCGATGTGCGCGAGGTAATGATCGACGGGCCCTCGGGGCTGCGCGCCATTGCACGCGAGAATGAAAAGCCGCGCTACGAAGTGACGCGCAAGCGGCTGCTCTGGCCGAATGGCGCGGTGGCGCATGTTTTCTCGGCGGGTGAGCCCGAAAGCCTGCGCGGGCCGCAATTCGATGCGGCCTGGGGCGACGAACTGGCGAAATGGCGCTATGCCGAAGCCGCCTGGGACATGCTGCAATTCGGATTGCGGCTTGGGCAAAACCCGCGGCAGGTAATGACGACGACGCCGCGGCCCGTGCCGGTTCTGAAACGGCTGATGGCGGACAGGCGCACGGCGGTGACACGCGCCTCCACCCATGCGAACCGCGCGAACCTGGCCGACGGATTTTTCCGCGCCGTGATCTCGCGCTACGAGGGCACGCGGCTCGGGCGGCAGGAACTCGACGCGGAACTGATCGAGGACAACCCGGACGCGCTCTGGAACCGCGAGACGATAGAGCGGGGCCGGATCGAGCGTGCGCCGCTGGCGCTTGTGCGCGTGGTGGTGGGCGTCGACCCGCCCGCGACTGGCGGCGCGAAATCGGACGAATGCGGCATCGTCTGCGCCGCGCTGGGGCAGGACGGTCACGCCTATGTGCTGGACGACCGCTCGATGGGACGGCTGTCGCCGCTCGCCTGGGCAAAGCGCGTTGCCGGCTGCTACCGCGCGCATGAGGCAGACAGGATCGTGGCGGAAGCGAATATGGGCGGCGAGAAGCGGAAGTGAGGGCTTTTTCCCCCAAGTCTTCCCGATTGATTTGAATTCGAGGTTTTACCTTTAGTTTTCGGTAAACCTTGATCTGCATAATCGCCATAACCACCCCTCGCCGACGGCTCTTGGCCGCTGGCGAACGATGCAGAAGGGGAGAACGATGGCGAGGAAGATCTTTTACCACCGCCGGTCCCGCCGCCGCATTTTCGCTGCGGCGGGATTCGTGCTGTCCATTTTGCTGTTCTTTTCGGCGGGGCTCTATACGGGCATCGCCATCGCGCCCCTGTTCAATCCCACCCAGACCGCAAGCACGAACGAACCAGCCGCGCAGCTTGCCGCAGCGGAATTCTGACTTCCTGTCTTCCGCGTCCTTCCCCCCGACTTTTTGTTTCCTGCCCAGACAGCACCCGCGCCCTTCCAGACCGGACAGAGCCGCGCATTGCTGCTAGAAAAGCCGCCCGGAGAATAAAACCGGATAATAAAAACGGTGAAGGCGGAGCGACATGGACCTTCAGCTCAACGGCAAACGGGCGCTCGTCTCGGGCAGCCATCGCGGCACCGGCCGTGCCATCGCACATGCGCTGGCGCGCGAAGGCGCGCATGTGATCGTTCATGGCTTCGACCTTGAAGCAGCCGAGGCGGTTGCCGGCGAAATCCGCGGAGCGGGATTTGCCGCGAGCGCCCTGGCGGGCGACATCTGCACCGATGAGGGCGCGGCGAAGGTCGCGGACGGCGCGGGCAGTATCGACATTCTCATCAATAATTACGGCACGGCGGATGCGGGCTCATGGACCCGCACGGAAACCGATGGCTGGATCGACGCTTATGAAAAGAACGTTCTTTCCGCCGTTCGCCTGACGCGCGCCTTCATGGGCGCGATGAAGGAGAACGGCTGGGGGCGGATCGTCATGCTCGGCACCATCGGCTCGACGGAGCCTGCTGCGCGGATGCCGCATTACTACGCCTCCAAGGGCGCGCTTGCGACCATGACCGTGTCGCTGGCGAAGGAACTCGCGGGCACGGGGGTGACCGTGAACCTCGTTTCGCCCGGCCTCATACGCACCAAGGAAGTGGAAGAACGCTTCCTGAAACAGGGCCGCGAGCGCGGCTGGGGCGAGACCTGGGAAGAGGTCGAGCCGCATGTGCTGAAGAATTTCATGGGGAACCTCACCGGACATATTCCGCGCCCGGAGGAGATTGCCGATCTCGTTGCCTTCGTGGCGAGCCCGCTGTCGGGAGCGATCAACGCGCTCAACATCCGCATCGACGGTGGCACCACGGCGCTGGTGACCTGAACAACAGCGTGACCTGAAGAACAGAAAGAAGAGACTGGGAGAAAGAGATGCAGCCTTTCAGGTTCGACCTTTGCGAACTGCCCGGCGAGACCGAAGGGCTCCGGCAGGAGATCCGCGCCTTCCTTGCCGAAGAGCTGAAACAGATACCCAAGGTGACGCGGGCACAGACATGGTCCGGTTCTGACCCTGAATTCAGCCGGAAGATGGGCGCGAAGGGTTGGATCGGCATGACCTGGCCGAAGCAATATGGCGGACATGAGCGCAGTTTCTTCGAGCGCTATGTGATGCTGGAGGAAATGCTGGCGGCGGGCGCGCCGGTCGGTGCACACTGGATTGGCGACCGGCAGTCCGGTCCGCTGCTGCTGCGCTTCGGCACGGAAGAACAGCGCCAGAAAATCCTGCCGCGCGTGGCGAAGGGTGAATGTTATTTCTGCATCGGCATGTCAGAACCGGATTCGGGCTCGGACCTTGCTGCAACGCGCACTCGCGCGGACAAGGTCGATGGCGGCTACCGGGTGAACGGCACCAAGCTCTGGACCTCCGGCGCGCATACCGCGCATTACATGATTGCGCTCTTCCGTACCGACTTCGCCGCCGAGGCAAAGCATTCCGGGCTGACGCAGTTTCTGGTCGATCTGAAAAATACCGATGGCATTACCATTCGTCCGATCAAGGATCTGGCGGGCAATGCGCATTTCAACGAGGTCGTCTTCGAGGATGCCTTCGTGCCGGACAACATGCTGGTCGGCACGGAAGGCGGCGGCTGGGGACAGGTGACGGCGGAACTCGCCTTCGAACGCTCCGGCCCCGAGCGCTATCTTTCGAGTTTCCTGCTGATGGTCGAAATGATCCGCGAACTTGAAAAGCGCGGCGGCGAAGAGGGCGCGCGCGAAATCGGCCGCCTCGTCGCGCATCTCGTCACGCTGCGCCAGATGTCGCTCTCGGTTGCGGGCATGCTGGAGAAGGGCGAGAACCCGGCGCTTGAAGCCTCGGTGGTGAAGGATCTCGGTGCGATCTTCGAGCAGGACATGCCGGTGCGTGCGCATGAACTGCTTGGCATTGCGCCGGGGATTGGCACCGGAAACGACTACGAGGACGTGCTCGGCTATCTGACGCAGACAGTGCCGAGCTTTTCGCTGCGCGGCGGGACGCGCGAAATCCTGCGCGGCATCATTGCCCGCGGGCTTGGGCTTCGCTGAGGGAGGGAACCATGAACGAATTGCAGACGATCCTTTCCGACAGTGTGAACGGGCTGCTCGCCGAGCGCGTCACCAAAGCGCTGGTGCAGAAGGCGGAAGAAGGCGATTTTCCCACCGCGCTGTGGAACGAAGTGGAGGCGAACGGGCTTACCCGCGTTCTCGTGCCCGAGAGCCAAGGCGGGGCGGGCGGCACCTGGGCCGATGCGGCCATCGTGCTGAAGGCGGCGGGCGAACATGTTGCGCCGCTGCCGCTGGCCGATGCGCTGCTGGCGAACTGGTTTCTCGTGCAAGCGGGCATCGAGGTGCCGGACGGCGTGACAACGCTGCTCGACGGTGCCTTTACGCTTGAAGGCGGCAAACTCTCCGGCGAGGCGCCGGGTGTGCCCTATGGGCGGAATGCAGCGCATGGCGTTGCCATCGTGAAAGGCGAGGTGGTGCTGGTGCCGCTGGACGGCGCGGCCATCGAACCGGGCCTCAACGTGGCGCGCGAGCCACGCGACCGCGTCGTGCTGAAGGGCGCGGAGGCGACGGCGAAAAAGACCGCGCTTCCCGGAAATGCAATGAAACTTTACGGTGCGCTGATCCGTGCCTGCCAGATGGCAGGCGCGCTTGGCTATCTCTCGTCGCAGTCGGTGGCCTACGCGAACGAGCGCACGCAGTTCGGCAAGCCCATCGGCAAGTTTCAGGCGATACAGCAGCAGCTTGCCGTGCTTTCCACACAGGCCGCAGCCTGCGGCGTGGTGACGGACCATGCCTGCGCACAGCTGGACAAGCGGGGCGCTGAAGCGGCGTTCGAGATCGCGGTTGCCAAGATCCGTGTAGACGACGCATCGAGCATTGCGACATCCATTGCGCATCAGGTGCATGGCGCCATCGGCTTCACCTATGAGCACGGGCTCCATTTCGCGACGCGCCGCCTCTGGGCGTGGCGGGCCGAGTTCGGCGCGGGAAGCGAGTGGGCGGCCATGCTCGGCCGCGAGACGGTTGCAGCGGGCGCCGATGCGCTCTGGCCGCATGTCACGGCAAGATAGATTTCGAAACTCCGAAGGAAATTCCCATGAATGTCTCCGAAGCCCTCAAGACCCGCATCACTTGCCGCGCCTTTCTCGACAAGCCTGTGCCGGAAGAGACGGTGCGTGAAATTCTCGAACTCGCGAAATACGCACCTTCTGGCGGTAATCTTCAGCCTTGGCACGCCTATGTCGTGACGGGAAAGAAGCTTGAGGAGTTTCTCGGCATCATTGCGGAGAAGCAGAAGGAGAATCCCTTCGGCGAGGGCACGGAATACGACATCTATCCGAAGGGCCTGAAAGAACCCTACAAGGCGCGGCGCTTCAAATGTGGCGAGGACATGTATGCGAGCATCGGTGTCGCGCGCGAGGACAAGGCGGGAAGGCTCGCGCAGTTCTCGCGCAACTTCCGCTTCTTCGATGCACCGGTCGCCATGTTCTTTGCCATCGACCGGCAGATGGGGCTCGGCCAGTGGTCGGATCTCGGCATGTTCATCCAGTCGCTGATGCTCGTTGCCCGTGAAAAGGGGCTTCACACAGCGCCGCAGGAGGCATGGGCGATCTGGTACAAGACCGTCGCCGAATTCGTATCGATGCCGGAAGATCTGATGCTCTTTTGCGGGCTCGGTCTTGGCTATATGGATGAGAGCGCACCGATTAACCAGTTGCGGACGGATCGCGCACCACTGGAAGAATTCGCAACCCTGACTGGATTCTGAGCCGCACTTCCTGAAGGATAGGTGCAAACTCCGTTCATCCGGGGTTCAGCGTGGGCGGCGTAGGTTCGGGGCATGACGCACAAAGCCACATGGATCGCCTTGACGATCACTGCCTTCCTCGCCCTTGGCTTCGGCCCGGCGCGGGCAGACGGTCTTCTTGTGCCTGTTCAGTGGGGCTATCACTCCGAGCAGGACCGCGCGCGCGACGCCGTGCGTTCGGGCCAGGTGGTTTCGCCCGGACAGGCGAAGCAGGCAGCCCTGTCGCGTTATCCGGGCCGGTTTCTCGATATGAGTTTCGGCGGCAACGCCTATTACGTGAAGATCATGACACCCCAGAACAGGGTCGTCGTCGTGACGGTGGATGCGGCTTCGGGCCGCGTCACGGGCGCGAGATAGGCCGGGACAGGCGAAGAACGGAGAAGGTTATGCGGCTTCTTGTTGTCGAGGACGACCCGGATCTCAACCGTCAGCTTGTAGCGGCGCTCGAAGAGGCGGGCTATGTGGCAGATAGCGCGAAGGACGGCGAGGAGGGGCATTTTCTCGGTGACACCGAACCCTATGATGCGGTGATCCTCGACCTCGGCCTGCCGGAGATGGATGGTGTCACCGTACTTGAAAAATGGCGGCGCGACGGCCGCACCATGCCGGTGCTGATCCTTACCGCGCGCGACCGCTGGAGCGACAAGGTCGCCGGTTTCGACGCCGGAGCCGACGACTATGTGGCGAAACCCTTCTACATGGAGGAAGTGTTGGCGCGGCTGCGCGCACTGCTCCGCCGGGCGAGCGGGCATGCGACGAGTGAACTCGAATGTGGCCCCGTCCGCGTCGACACGAAAAGCTCTCGCGTGACAGTAAACGGCCGCGCGATCAAGCTCACCTCGCTGGAATACCGGCTGCTCGCCTATCTGATGCATCATCAGGACCGTGTGATTTCCCGCACCGAACTCGTCGAACATCTCTATGATCAGGATTTCGACCGCGACAGCAATACGATCGAGGTCTTTGTCGGCCGCCTCCGCCGCAAGCTCGGCAAGGATGTAATCGAGACTGTGCGCGGCCTGGGCTACCGTCTTGTGGCGCCCGAAGATGCGGTCTGACAGTCTTGCATTCCGGCTGATCGCGGGCGCCGCGCTCTGGAGCGTCATTGCGCTGGTCGCGGGTGGATTGATCCTCTCCGCCATTTTCCGCAATTCCACCGAGCGTAGTTTTGACGCCCGGCTCTCCGTTCTCCTGCACTCACTGATCGCCACGACCGAAGTTAACGATGACGGCGAAATAGAGCGTCAGGGCGGCCTTTCCGAAACGCGTTTCGATCTCGTTTATTCCGGCTGGTATTGGCAGATATGGCCAGTGGCACCGCGCGCGGCTGTGCGTTCGCGTTCGCTTTTTGATCAATCCCTCGATCTTTCACCCGCCGATGAGACGGTTCGCAGCGATGTCGGTCTGAAGGTTTTCGATACGGTTGGGCCCGAGAACCAGCCTCTGCGCGTGGTCGAACGCCGGCTGACGTTACCCGGCTACGATGTGCCGGTTTCCTTTGCGGTGGCGGGAGATCGCTCGGAAATGAACGCCGAAATCCAGAGCTTCAATACCTGGGTTTTCGCTGCGATGGGTGCAATGGGGGCCGGGCTGCTTATTGCGCTGCTGATTCAGGTGCGCTTCGGCCTGCGCCCGCTGGAACGCGTGCGCGGTTCTCTCGCGCAGATCCGCTCCGGCAGGGCGACGAAGCTTGAGGGAAGGTTCCCCGCCGAAATCCAGCCGCTGGCCGACGAACTGAACGGGCTCCTGGAGGGCAACCGGGAAGTGATAGAGCGAGCGCGCACCCATGTAGGCAATCTCGCTCACGCCCTCAAGACACCTCTCAGTGTGCTGACAAATGAGGCCCGGAACCACGATGGCGCTTTCGGAGAGACGGTGACGCGCATGACTGGGCAGATGCGCGAACAGATCGACCATCATCTTGCTCGTGCGCGCATGGCGGCGTCCGCAAACGTACTTGGGGCGCATACGCCGGTGGAGCCGGTGCTGGAGCGGCTGGCACTTGCGCTTGAGCGTATCTATGAAGAGAGCGGCGTCACCGTCGAACTGGATTGCCCGGATGAGGCGGGCTTCCGGGGCGAGACACAAGACCTTGAAGAAGTGGCCGGCAACCTGCTCGACAACGCCTGCAAATGGGCGAACAGGCGTGTGCGCGTGACGGTAATCCCGAACGCCGCCACGCTGAAGGCGAGACCCTTCTTCTGTCTGCGTGTCGAAGATGATGGACCGGGGCTTCCCGAAGATGCGCGCGCCGCTGTGATGAAACGCGGAACGCGGCTTGATGAGTCGAAGCCGGGATCGGGGCTTGGGCTTTCCATCGTGACGGAGATCGCAGAGCTTTACGGCGGCGAAGTGAGGCTCGACAAATCGCCGCTCGGCGGCCTCCGCGCGGATCTCTATCTCCCAGCCGCCGCCGGGTGAGAGAAAAAGCGAGGCAATGAGCCGGGCAAGCTGAACGCCGCATGAATGGCGCGTTCAGGGCCTGCTCAACAGCCGTCATCTACCTTCATGACCATCGGATCAACCAACCAGGAATTGGGGTACGTGTCATGAAGATCAGGAATGTCTTTCTCGTCAGTGCTCTCGCCGCAGCGCTTGCCGGGTGTCAAACCGGAAATCCCTACGGCTACAGCGGAGGCCCGAAGCAGGGTATCGGTACGGTCGCAGGTGCCGTTGCGGGTGGCCTCGCAGGGTCGCAGATTGGCGGCGGTTCCGGTCGTCTCTGGGCGACGGGCGCTGGCGTGCTGCTCGGCGCGCTCGTCGGCAACAATATTGGCCGCAGCCTTGATCGCGCGGACCAGAGCTATCTGCAGAACGCTTCTTATGGAGCCTTCCAGAGCGGTCAGCCGACGCGCTGGAGCAACCCGGACAGCGGCAATTACGGCTATGTTGAACCCGGCCGCTCCTATCAGACAGCGCGCGGCGGGTATTGCCGCGAATACAGCCAGACCGTCTATATCGGCGGGCACCCCGAAAGCGCTTACGGCACGGCTTGCCGTCAGCCGGATGGAAGCTGGCAGATCGCGAACTGAAATTGATTTCCGAGGAACTGACGTGAAAAGGCCGCCGCTTTCCTGAAGGAATGCGGCGGCCAGTTCGGAACGGCAGCGACGCGGCCTCATTTTTTGTATCTACGGGACCGCCCCGTTTGCACCAAACTATTCGTCTCGAAGAGTCACCGCGCCCTCAAGGGGTGCGGCAATAAAGGATAAAGGCTCAGGCAGAAAGGCCCCCTGAAGTGTCCGGCTCTTCCTGCCTCGCCATACGACCCTCTATCGAGATCGAAACTTTGGCGATGGCAAACGGCGTCAGCAAACCGTTAGACATCGGATCACCTCCTTTCAATTGTTGAACCAAGGATCTTTAGCGTGAATCCCTGCGGGGCCCGCGTCAAGCAAATGTGTATGAAACTTCCGCACATACATCATGCGGTACGGTTCACTGCGGTTTATCGAGAGTTTTTCCGGGCGAGGTGACGATACATGACGGCGGCAGCGCATGGACATGGCGCTGCTGCGAACGCAATCCAGTCATCGCTACGAATCAAGGTGTTAACTTGCGGCGGTTGCGGAGATGACTTTCTCCGGTTCGCTTTCGTCTGCCGCCATCAGGGAAGCGATGGTGACGGCATCGACAATCTCGGATTTCCGTTCATCCAGCTTTTCGAAAAAGGCTTCCACGCGGGGTTCATGAGCGAGGGTGTCGTCGGCGATACTGCGCCGGTAGCGCTTCGTCCGAACAGCATCGAAGACATCGGCCAGCTTCGTCTTGTCGGCCGGACGACCCGGCACGAAGCGGCTTGGCGTGCCCGTGGTGAAAGTGAGAAGGCCGGCCTCGCAGAGCGCCGTGCCGATCTCTCCCATCGACTCCATCGGCACATGCAGCCGCCGTGCGAGTGTTTCTTCCGTCCAGGGTGTTTGTCCGCGGTTGAATGCGTCGTGCACGAGAAGCAGGGCCTGCACGGCCATGCGGTCGAGCTGGCGAAGCGTGAGCAGGCTGACGCCCGCATGGGGCGAGAGATAGGCCCTGTTTTGATAATAGAACGCGATGGCGCAGCCACCGAGCAGAATGAGCCAAGCGGCATAGAGCCAGATCATGAAGAAGACGAGGCTCGCAAAGGCGGAATAGATCGCCACATATTGTGCCGACTTCACGACGAAGGTAGCGAAAGTCCAGCCAGCCGCGCCCCAGGCGATACCGGCGACCGTTGCGCCAACCGCCGCAGCGCTGGCCTTTACCCTTGTATTCGGGATCATGATGTACATGAAACCGAAAGCGGCGATGAGCACGGCATAGGGAAGCATGCGGCTCGACTGTTCGAGTATGTACCGCACGGTCGCATATTCCGTGAGGCTGCCGACAAAGGAATTCGACACGGCTCCGGCCATGATGCCGAATACGGTCAGCACGAGAAGCGGCCCGAGAACGCTCATGCTGACGATCTCGGTAAACTGGCGGGCGAAGGAGCGGTTCGACTCCACGCGCCAGATCGAATTGAAGGCTGCTTCCACTTTGTTGATGAGCGAGATGACGGTGTAGAGCAGGAAAGCGAAGCCAACCGTGCCAAGCACGTTGACGTTCACACGCTGCACGAATTCCAGCATCTGTTGGGTGATCTCGACCCCCTGGTCGCCAAGGGGGGAAAGGAAGTCCGCGAGCAGGTCTTCGATCCAGCTGTCGAAGCCGAAGGCGCGGAACACGGCAAAGGCGATGGCGAGCGCAGGGACGATGGAAAGCAGTGTGGTGTAGACGAGGCTCATGGCACGCAGGCTGAGCGCGCCGCCGAGAAGGTCGCGTATCACTGCCCAACCGATCCGCGCCGCAAGAAAAAGCGACCTCTGCCACCAGGGCAGTTCGCTCAGCGGACGGTCCCAGACAAAGGTGTGAGCGCGTTCAAGAAGCGTGTAAGGTCCGAACATGGGATTATGCTATCTGCCAGGCCGAGCTTCGGCCAGTTTTGGCGACGGTCAGCTCTTCCGTCCACAACAAAAAGGCCCTCCACCGAAGGGGAGGGCCTTGGTCTCTCGAACGTGCGGGCGATGTGTCCCGCGCGACCCGATGTTAGCCGAGAACCAGTTCTTCGGCAGAGAAGCGGCCATTGCGCCCCTCGACCAGTTCGTACTGGATCTGCTGACCTTCTTGCAGGGATTTCTGACCGGCGCGTTCGACGGCAGAGATGTGGACAAACACGTCCTTGCCGCCATCCGCCGGTGCGATGAAACCATAACCCTTAGTGGCGTTGAACCACTTCACGACTCCGCTAGCCATAGTGCCTTGAATGCCTCGTGTAGAAATAAAGGACGGATGCCAGCCTGACGATGACACCCGATTAAAAACGCTATCACCGAATTTTCCCGAGGCCTATCGAAAATCTAGGGGCGCGACATCGGATTTTAGAGGCAGTTTACAGAGGAATTCTGTGATTTTCCGCCGTGTGGAACCAAATTTTAAGCATGGCTGGCTAGCCTGCACGGGAACCCGGAAACAGAGGCGCATATTCTGGATTGGTTACCCGCTAACCAGGGAAAGCGCCGGAACCAGCGATTGCACCGCGAAAGCCGATGATGACGGAACAGCAAACGTCGATCAGACAGAAGCTCGCAAGCTATCTGGCTCAGCTTCCGCAGCCTACCGCGCTGAAGCTTGCCTCCGGCCTGGAGCGGGAGCGGCTGCGCGGAACAGCGAACCTTCCCTACGAAATGATCCTTGCCGGCCTTCGTCCCCTGCTCGCATCGTTCAAGGGCGCACGGCCCGGGATGCCGGATGCCCTGCGCCAGTTCTGCCGCCCTTTCGAAGATCTTCTGGTCGATCGGGACGACAACGGCGCGCGCCAGGGGCGGATATCCCGCGCCTCGGTCATGCGTGTCTGGTCGTGGCTTGAACAGGATTTGATGCCGGACACGCTTCCCGATTTGAAAGCCCGGATTGCAGAGCATACCTTGAAGAATGACGACGTCGCGCTGAACGCGGCCGTGTCCGTCATGCATGCCTCCACCGCCGCCGCCATCCAAGCCGCGCTCAGTGAAGCGCGTCAGGATGCAGCGAGGCGCAAGCAGGTCGAAAAGCGTCTCGGCGGCGAGATCGGCTTCGAGGATGCCTGCGAGATCGCCGATGTTCTTTCCGTTGCGCCCGTCATGCTTGAACTGCAGGCGGCGTTGCCAAAGCAAATCGCCGATTTCGACGAGGGGATGGTCGCGGCGCTGAAGGAGCTTTACGAAAGGGTAGAAGAGACATCGCCATCCAACGCCCTTTACCTGGCCTTTGCCGTGACGGGGCGTCTCAGTGAACCCTCCCAGATTCTGCGTTTCGTCCGTAAGGTTGCCCAGCAGCGTGACGACAAGGTGATCAGCCGTTGCGAACTCGCGATCTTCGGCGAGCAATTGCTGTCCGATATGGAGAAGATCGCGCGTCGTTGTGAAGCGTTGCGCCCCGGCCATGCCGATCTCGACGAACTTCTCGAAGATGTAAGACGCTTCGCGCATCTCTCGAAAGGTTTCACTGCCGAGATCGACCTGCACCGTAATGGCGAATGGGGGCAGAGGTTGCTTTCCGCGCGCGGGCGCTTGTCGGCGGCGATCTCGCAGGAAATGTCTCGCTTCGAGACGGAACTTGTCCGTGCATTACCCTTCCATCAGTTCGGCCAGTATGGCCGCGGCGGGCCAATGCGTCCCGATCTAGGGAAAGCGCCCGATCGTTCCCGTCTTGACCGCGTTGCGGCATGTCTGCGTTTTGTGAGTGGTGTGACCCCGATCTGCGAACCGCTCGGCGCGCAAAGTCACTGCCGCAGCATTCGCCAGCAGATCGAAACTTATCTCGCCTCATACGAAGACAGGCTGCTTGAAGAACTGCGTGTTTCGCAAGGGACGTCGCGCGCCAACGCCGGAGATTTCCTCGAAGCAGCGGCAAGGCTTCACGAGACGCTCGGTGAGGACAGGCAAGCCGAAGTGTTGCGCCGGCGCGGCCAGGTTGCCGCGCAGGGGTGATCGTTCGTCATCGCGCGGCGAATTCTTCCTCATAGGCGAAGAGACCTGAAGAACCGCCAGTGTGCAGAAAAACCACGGCTTCCTTTTCGGTATATCTCCCAGCCATGATCTGCCCGAGGAAACCAGCCATGCTTTTGCCCGTGTAGACCGGATCGAGAAGCACACCTTCCATGCGAGCGACAAGTTCGACCGCGTCTCTCATTTCCTGTGAGGGCAGACCATAGGCCTCACCGAGGAACCCGCCGTCGAGATCGATGGAGCCCACATCGGGCGATGGCGCTTCCAGCAGGGCGGTTGTCTTGCTGGCGAGCGCATGAATGCTCTCCGCCATTGCAGCATTGTCCTTGCGATAGACGTTGATGCCCGCGATGGCAGGACCGGCGCCACGAAGCTGCGCGCCGGCGACAAGACCGGCCTGGGTGCCGCCGCTCGAAGAGGCGTGAACAATCACCGATTGATCGAGGCCGAGCGCATCGAGCTGATCGGCAAGTTCCAGATAGGCATTGGCATAGCCAAGCGACCCTGTCGGGCTCGATCCGCCGACGGGGACGAAATAGGGTTTGCCCCCCTTGGCCTCGATTTCCTTGAAGAGCTTGCCGAATATTTCTGCCGCATCCGCATCGGCGTTTTCGATGCGAACCTCCGCTCCGAGAATGCGATCGAGCAGCAGGTTGCCTGAACGGCGATAGGCGGTGGCCTTGTAGGGCACGGTGTCGAACAGAACGAGGATGCACGAGAGCCCGGCAACGGCTGCCGCCGCCGCGGTCTGGCGCGCATGGTTCGATTGCAGCGCGCCTGTCGTCACGATCGTGTCGCAACCCTGTTCCAGGGCTTCTCCTAAAAGATATTCGAGTTTCCGCGTCTTGTTGCCGCCGGTGGCAAGGCCGGTGCAATCGTCCCGCTTGATGAAGAGGCGAGGAACGTCGCGTGCTCCACGTGCCCTGAGTTCGTCGCGCAGGTGGCGCATCTCCGCCAGCGGTGTCGGAAGATGGGCAAGCGGCAGATGCGGAAATTCGTCGAGAGCCTTCGGCATGCTTCAGATCACCCCTTCCAAACGAAACGACAAAATCTCGTCTGTTGTGTAACCGAGTTCGCCAAGAATAACTTCCGTGTGTTCGCCGAGCAGCGGTGCGCGCTCGCGGACGGAACCTGGCGTGCGGGAGAGCCGGAGCGGTGTCTCCATGACCGGAGCTGGGCCGGGCAGGCCCGGAAAGGCCAGAGGCTTCAGATAGCCCATGTCATTTATATGCCTGTCATCGAGCGCCTGTTGCGGTGAATAAACCGGACCGGCGGGGATGCGCGCGGCTTCGAGTTCGGCGAGCGCTTCTTCCGTTGTCCGCGTTTCCGCCCATCGCTGAGTGCGCTCCGAAAGGATTTCGCCATGATCTCCGCGTGAAAGGTCATCCTTGAAGCGCGGGTCCGTCAGCCAGTGATCTTCACCCATGAGGCGCGCCCACCGCTTGAAGAGAGGCATGCCGATCACCTGAACCAGTATCCAGCCATCTTTCGTGCGGACAATATCGGCGGGGCCTGCATAGGGAGAGCGGTTGCCAATGGCGACGCGGTCCGTCTTGCGCAGCTCCTGTTCGATAAGATGAAAATTGAAATAGGCGAGGGCGGTGGAAAGAAGCGATCCTTCGACGACCTGGCCCTTGCCGGATTTTGCCCGTTCCATGAGCGCCGCCATGGTTCCGAAGGCCGAGAGCGAGGCAGTGCCGAAATCGACCCAGGGTGCATAGCTCTTTACGGGCTCCTCGAGATGGCCTGTGAGGTAGGCCGCGCCCACCATTGACTGCGCCACCCCGTCGAAGCCGGTTCGTTCGCTATAGGGCCCGCCATGGCCGAAGGCCGAGACCGTGGTGAGGATGATGTCGGGTTTCTCCGCAGTAAGGCTCTCGTAGTCGAGCCCCATAGTCTTCAGTGTCGAAGGAGGCAGGTTTGCGACAACGACATCTGCCGTGGCGACGAGCCGGCGTACGATGCCACGTCCGGTTTCCGTCATGGGGTCGAGGGTGAGGCCGCGCTTGTTGCGGTTCATCTGCAGAAACATGGCTCCCTCGCCACCTTCGCCGGGTCCGGCTTCCGGCACAATCGGCTGCACGAAACGGTCCTCGGACCCTTCTCTCCGCTCGATGCGGATGACCTCTGCGCCCATATCGCCAAGCAGCGCCGCACAATAGGGCCCCGCTATGTAGCGGCCGAAATCGAGTACGCGGACGCCTTCCAGAATGCCGCCGCTTTTCTCCCCTGACATGACCTCTCCTTGCATCAGATCGCCCTGTCTCATTTTCGCACAGCGGACAGGTGCCCAGACGATAGGCAAGGCTGCCGCAATGAGAAAGACCGCCTTTCCGAATTTTGCATTTTATTTAGCCTTTGCTCCGTAATCTACGCGCTGGGATCGCGGGAGGAGCGTCCCCGGCGCGGAATGAAGAGAGGACGCTTGCGTGACGTGGTCGGCTGACACGAGTGGAGAGGCTTTGTCCACACTGCGGCGCAAGCCGGAGGACGAACCCGCATATCTCTGGACTGGCGAATTTGCCGATCCGGTACTCGAAGACAATTATCTGCGCGCAAGCTGGGACGAGATACATTCGCGCCTGGGTGCGGTGCTGATTGCCGTCTATGTCTTCACGAGCTGGATGGTTTTCGACTTCATCACGCTCGGGTTCAGCTGGTCTTTTGTTGCGCTGTCGGCGGGCCGTCTGGTGGCGCTCGGTTCAATTCTTCTCGCGTTAAAGTTTTTCCGGGCGCCCGGCGATCAGCGCTACTTCATGTTCTGCGCCATTCTCACGCAGGCTCTCGTTGCTATCATCGCACCTCTCTCGCTGATGCTCGGCGAAGTCGATTTCGCCGCTGCGCTTCTCAGCATCGTGGTCATACTCTTTGCTTTCTACATCGGGGTGCCGACGCGCCTCACCACCAACCTCGCCTTGTCTTCTCTTCTGTGCATCGGGTTTGTCGCGGTTACACCTTCGCTGGGCGAGGTGTCCGCCATCACCATGCTGGAAATCTGCGTTCTCTTCGCCGTCGTGAACGCGATCGGCGTCGAGATGGTGCGCGCCGCAAACAGGCTGCGCCGCAACGGCTTCACAACCCTTCTGCGTCAGCAGGAACTCTATGATGAGCTGAAGCGGGAAGTGGGAGTCCGTCAGGAAGCTGAACAGGCTGTGCGCGCGACGGAAGAAAGTTTCCAGAGCATTTTCTATGCTGCACCTTTGCCTATTTCATTGATCGATCCTGCGACCTTTCGCGTGATGCAGGCGAATATGGCTGCCCTCCAGCTATTCGATGTTGAAGACGAGGATGTGAGCGGACTCGATGTGCGCCAGCTTTTCCAGGAAAACGACCTTCCCGCCCGCCTCGATCGTCTCGTTTTGAAGGGGCGTGCCGGGGCGCCCGTGGAACTTGGCATGAAACGCATGGATGGTGAGCCCATCCATGTTCTCGTCTCGGCGGCGATCGTCCATTTTCAAGGACGCCGCGCCATGCTTCTGGGTCTTCAGGACGTCACCGCGCGGCGCCGGGAAGCGGAAGCGCTTCGCGATGCGCGCGACCAGGCAACTGCCGCGAGCCGCTCCAAATCGGAATTCCTGGCCAACATGAGTCATGAACTTCGCACACCACTGAATGCCATCATCGGTTTTTCGGAGGCGTTGGAGCGCGAGCTTTTCGGGCCGGTCGGCAACCCGCGCTACCGCGAATACGCGGAAGACATTCACAATAGCGGCGTGCATCTTCTCAGTCTCATCAACGACATTCTCGATCTTTCCAAGATAGAGGCCGGCCACTTCAAACTGCATGAAGATGAGACGGACCTCGATCATGTCGTGCAATCCGCCATGCGTATCGTCCGGCATCGCGCCCAGCAGGCCAATATCGATCTTGCATGCAACCTGCCTGATCCATCGCTTGTGGTGGTGGCAGATGAGCGTGCCTTGAAGCAGGTGCTGATCAATCTTGTTTCGAACGCGGTGAAGTTCAGTCCGGACGGTGGCGAGATTTCAATATCGGGACAGCTCGCGTCCGAATATTTACGTATTTCCGTAACGGACCGGGGCTGCGGCATTTCCAAAGACGATATTCCCCGTGCACTCACGCCATTTACACAGCTCGACGGTTCGCTCTCGCGTCAGCATGAAGGAACGGGCCTCGGCCTGCCGCTTGCGAAACATCTGACGGAGCTTCACGGTGGCGTACTTACCATCGAGAGTGAAATCGGACAGGGAACAACGGTACACATAGAGTTGCCGCTCTCGCGCGTTGTTACCCGGGAAGAGCCGAAAGGTGTGGCGGCCTATTGAGCTGTCTTGTCCCGTTCGCCGGGACGGTAGCTTTCCGCGATATGACCTTCGAGTTCTTCGCGCGTGAAGCGCACAGGCTTCACTCTCATGCCGGCAAAAAGTGGCGACTGATCTGCGTAATGCGGGGAAGAGCGGTCGAGCGTCGCTGAGCCAAAGGGGTGCACGCTTTCAGAGGAAAGTTTCCCGTTCCGGTCCCACTCCACGAACATGATGAGCGTGTCGCCGCCATGCGCACTCAGTGTTCCATCTTCCTCACTTGTGCCGTAGATCGCCCGCAAAATATCGGGCCCTCCGTCGACGGCCAGATCGAGGGAGCCACGCCGGAAGCGATTGACTTCGCCCCATTCGGGATCGAGACGTCCGAAATGCGTTGTTAGCCGCTCGATCGCATCATGCAACTTTGCCATGGGGTCGGGCGGTGTCTGACCGCGAAGGCGTGCGGTGATGACAGGTTGCGCCGTCAAAACGGCAAGCGCCGCGCCTCGGCTGCGAACATCCGTCCGGCGGTCCCATCCGCGCAGGATTTCTTGCGCTTTTTCTACGTCTTCGTTGCCTTGGGAATCTGCTTCGATCAGTTCTCCGATGAGCGCCGCCATGGCAGAATTTTCACTGTAGCGCAGATCGTATTTGTACTCGTGGAATTCACGTCGCGTTATCGAACTGTCCGCGCCATAGGTTTCCTCAAGGCGCAGTGCACGGTTCGTCATATCCGTCTGGATGCCGAGCGTGCCAGGAAAGTTCGCCGGATCAAGGTTGTCATTTCCTGCAGTCGCCCGGAACGGGGTGTTGTTCGCATTGAACACGAGACCTGAATTTGGATTGATGAGCTTCGGGACGACCTCGAAGGGAACGTATCCTTTCCAGATAAGCGATGAATCGTCGCCCGGTACTACGCCCGACCAGTCGGGGCCTTCTTTTCGATCGGGGAACTGCGCATTGTAGACATAGGCGATGTTCCCCTGAGCGTCGGCGTAGATGTAGTTGATACTCGGCAAGGCCTGCAGCCGCATCGCCTCGATCCATTCGCCGAGGTTCCGGGCCTTGTCGAGTGCGAAATACTGCTCGACCTGCCTGATTTCCCCCATCCCCGCATATCGCACCGCGAAGGTGCCGTTCGGCGTCCGCAGTGCAGGCCCGTGCTCGGAGCGCAGCACTTCGCGCTCCACCGTCCACCAGAAGGGCCCCCAGAGATCGACGCGGATTGTAGCAACACTTACTTCGAAGTTCCGCCATTCTCCGTCGAGCAGATATTGATATTCGTCATCCGGGTTGACCGTGAGGCGATAGACATCGGCAAGATCCGGTTCGTTCACGGTGTTTGCCCAGCCGAGCGTTGCATTGTGGCCATGCAGCATGAAGGGAGAGCCGGGGAAGAATCCGCCCGCCACGTGCCAGCCTTCCCCGCTTTCGATGACGGCTTCATACCAGGCGACCGGGCCGGTGAAGGGCTGATGCGAATTGACGAGAAGCCGGGTCGCGCCATCCGCCGAGCGGGCAGGGCCTGTCGCGACGCCATTGGAGCCGATGGGATAAGGCTTCTCCGAAGGCAGGAATGCATCCACACCTTCCTTGGACAGTCCGGTCTCGCCCCCGACCTTCCCTTCGAAGACGGCCAGAAGCACCTTGTCGAGCCCGTAGAAAAAGGGCGACTTGAAAATGAACCCTGCTGCGATGTCTTCTCCGGTAACAGGCAACGTCCCGGGAATGACATTCTCCGGGTGAAGGGCGGCATAGTAGTTCACGCCGTCCGCATAGGCCTCGATCACTTCCCGTACCTCGGGCGAGAGATCGCTTTCGTAGCGCTTGTTCACCGTTTCCCAGACACCCATCAGATTGACGAGATAGTCCGTCACCGCCGCCCGTTCACCCTTGATGGAGGCGAGATGCCCGCGCGTTGCAATCAGCACTTCCTGGATCGTGCCAAAGTCATCCTCCGCATGCGCATAGCCGATACCGAAGGCTGCATCCGCGTCCCGGTCACCGAAAATATGCGGCACACCCCATTCGTCGCGCTTTATCGTTGCGTCATATTCGGCGGCTTTCGCGATGAAGGGCGCAGGATCGGCGGCGGTTGGCGCGTCGATTGCGGCTCGAACGAGAATGACGGCGAGGACCATTGCCGCGAGGCCAGCCAGTCCGAACAGTCCTGCTTTCACGATGCGCAACACGCGGCCCCCCTTTTTTTGCCAGGTTGCGAGCCTAACCGACCGGCCGATTCCGTCAAATTGCCGGGGCCGGGGCAGGCCGCCGCCAAACCGGGCTGCGTCCCTCCGCCGCTTTCGGCATACGGTTGAAACCTCTATACAGGCTCGGCGCCCCTGCGCCGCCAACTCCTGAAGAAGGTTTACCCGTGCTGCTTTCGCCGAACGACATACTTCTTTTTCTCTCGTTTGCATTGCTCACGGGCGTTGCGCTCTGGCTGTTGCTGCGCCCGTTGAGAGGCGAAGCGTTGGCCCCGGGGGCGAGCCGAGGCGACAGCGAAGTTGCGCTTTATCGCGATCAGCTTGAGGAAATTGGCCGCGATCTTGAACGGGGCGTAATCGGTGAGACGGAAGCGGAATCCGCTCGCCTTGAAGTCTCGCGCCGGCTTCTCGCGGCGGATGAGGAGCGTGAAAAGACGGGACGCACCGAGGCCGCCGATCCGCGCTGGCGCAAGGGCACGGCGCTGCTGCTTGCGCTGGCCGTGCCGGCCCTCGCCCTCGGCGTCTATCTTGCCGAGGGGTCTCCCGGCATGAAGGGACAGCCATTTGCCGAGCGCCTGAGCGTTCCGCCGGAAGAGCTGCCTCTTGAAGGCCTGGTGCTCAGGATCGAGCGTCACCTGAAACAGCAGCCGGACGACTTGCGCGGATGGGAGCTTGTTGCGCCCGTTTATCTGCAGCTTGGCCGCTTCGAGGAGGCAGCGAACGCCTGGACCCGCGCTATGCTGGCAGGCGGAGTGACGGCAGGCCGTCTTGCGGCGCGCGGCGAGGCGCGCGTCATGTCGAATGACGGTATCGTGGGCCCGGGTGCGAAACAGGATTTCGAAAAGGCGGTCGAGATCGACCCGGCAGAACCCCGAGCGCAATATTTTCTCGGCATGGCTGACTTCGAAGCCGGGAACCGCGACGCGGCGCTCATGCGCTGGAAAAAACTCCTTGAAACGGCCCCCGACGACGCGAACTGGGTGCCCGCCCTTCGCGCGCGCATCGCATCCGTGGAGCAGCGCCCCGCCATTTCTGCTGCCGATGAGCCGATGATCCGCGGCATGGTGGACGGTCTTGCGGCGCGCCTGGCAGAAGATCCCGCCGACCTCGAAGGCTGGCTTCGTTTGATCCGCTCCTACAAGGTGTTGAACGAAATGGAAAAGGCTCGCGCGGCGGTGGCAGAGGCCAGAGCGATCTTTCCCGAAGACGAAGTTGCTCTAGACCGGATCGCAGAAGCCGAAAAATCGCTCGCCGACTAATCCCCGGCCAGCCCGGCCTGCCTGTAGGATGAACGCCGACTCACACGCGCAGGGGGGCGGCAGGCAATCATGTTGAGCAAAACGCAAAAGGAAACGGCGAAGGCTATCGTCAACATCTTCGAGACGGGAAGCGCGCGCGGCGACTATGCCCGTGTCACGCTGCTTGCGGGTGATAGCGGGCATCTCACCTATGGTCGCGCGCAAACTACGCTCGGCAGCGGCAATCTCCACCTCCTCATCAAGTCATATTGCGCGATGTCCGGCGCCTCACATGCGCGGCCGCTCCAGCCTTATCTGCCACGCCTTGCCGACATCGATCTTCGCCTCGATACGGACCGGGCGTTCCGAACCCTTCTGAGCGAAGCAGGTGCCGACCCTGTCATGCAGGAGGCGCAAGATGCTTTTTTCGACCGTGTTTACTGGGCACCGGCGGTAACGGCAGCAGGGAAGCTCGGTCTCGTCGAGGCGCTGTCCGCCGCCATCGTCTATGACGGCGTCGTTCACGGCTCTTGGAGCGCGATGCGTGATCGCACCACCGCAAAGATTGGGACGCCACTGAAGGCGGGCGCGCGCAAGTGGACGGAGGTCTACATTGCCGAACGCCGTTCATGGTTCGCCGGACACTCGAACACGCTTTTGAGGAAATGTGTCTATCGCATGGATGCCTTCGCGGCACTGGCGAAAGCCGGCAACTGGTCGCTTGCACTGCCCGTGACGGTGCGTGGCGTTCATATAGATAAGGATGTGCTGGATATTGGTCCCGCCATTCCTGCTTCGGCTGAAGATGCGGCAAACCGGACGCTCCGCCTTGCAGAGCCAAGAATGAGCGGGAACGATGTCCGTGCCCTTCAGGAGGCGCTTGTGAAGGAGGGCTATGCCCTGAATTGCGATGGCATCTTTGGCGAAAGCGTCGAAAAGGCGCTGAAATCCTTTCAGCGCGACTTCGGGATCGTGGATGATGGTATTGCGGGGCCGGCAACCCGCCTGATGCTGGGACTTTGAGGCCCCGGCCCCGAAAACCTTGTCGCCCGCGACGATTTAGCGGTTTCAAGGGGAGGTTCCGGCGGGATATACCTCTCCTCATTGGCCACCTTGCGGCCCGGGACGGGAGCGAAACATGACGCGCAAACAGCGCCGCGCCACATTCATCTTCGTCAGCCTCGGCATTCTGGGTATTGCCGCCGGGCTCGTGCTCTATGCGTTGAGCGACAGCGTTACGTTCTTCTATAGCCCGAGCGACGTGGCCGAGCGTGGCGTGGAGCCGGGCGAGCGGATTCGTCTGGGCGGACTGGTCGAAATGGGCTCGCTGCAAAAGCTCGGGGACGCGAATGTGCGTTTCAATGTAACCGATTTCGTGGAGACGATTTCTGTCACCCATCGCGGTGTGCTGCCGGACCTCTTCCGCGAGGGGCAGGGTGTCGTCGCCGAGGGCGCCATTCAGCAAGACGGCACCTTCACCGCCGACAAGGTGCTCGCGAAGCACGACGAAAATTACATGCCGCCCGAAGTTGCCGACGCGCTGAAGAGGACCGGCAACTGGCAGGGTGAGGGCGCCGAGGCATCGCACGCCGAAACCTACGGACAGGGCAGTTATCCATGATTGCCGAGTTCGGCCATTTCGCGCTGGTACTCGCCTTCGTCGTCTCGTTGGTGCAGATGGTTGTGCCGATGGTCGGTGCGCATCGCCGCGACGCGCAGTTGATCGGCGTTGCAAACCCCGCTGCGCTGCTTCAGTTCCTGCTTGTCGCATTCGCCTTCAGCGCGCTCCTCTATCTCTTCGTTGTTTCCGACTTCTCCGTGAAGCTGGTCTTCGACAATTCGCATTCCGAAAAGCCGATGATCTTCAAGGTCTCCGGTGTCTGGGGCAATCACGAAGGCTCGATGGTTCTCTGGGTGCTGATCCTTGCGCTCTTCGGTGCGCTGGTTGCGCTCTTTGGCAAAAATCTGCCCGATACGCTGCGCGCCCGCGTCCTCGCGGTGCAGGCTTCCATTGCGGTTGCCTTTCTCCTTTTCATTCTTCTGACCTCCAATCCCTTCCTGCGTCTCGATCCCGCGCCCTTCGAGGGCAGCGGGCTCAATCCGATCCTTCAAGATCGCGCACTCGCCTTCCATCCGCCCTGGCTCTATGCGGGCTATGTCGGGTTCTCCATGACCTTCTCCTTTGCCATTGCCGCCTTGATCGAGGGCAAGGTGGACGCGGCATGGGCGCGCTGGGTGCGGCCCTGGACGCTTGCCGCGTGGCTGTCGCTCACCATCGGCATCGCCATGGGCTCGTGGTGGGCCTATTACACGCTCGGCTGGGGCGGCTTCTGGTTCTGGGACCCAGTGGAGAACGCATCGCTCATGCCCTGGATCGCGGGGACGGCGCTGCTTCACTCCGCCATCGTCGCGGAAAAGCGGGGCGCGCTCAAAAGCTGGACCATCCTTCTGGCAATTCTCGCCTTCTCGCTTTCCCTGCTCGGCACCTTCCTTGTGCGTTCGGGTGTGCTCACCTCCGTTCATGCCTTTGCCGTCGATCCCGATCGAGGTGTCTTTATTCTTGGCATCCTCGTCGTTTTTGTCGGCGGTTCGCTGGCGCTCTATGCGTGGCGCGCACCGCTCCTGAAGACGGGTGGCATTTTTGCGCCGATCAGCCGTGAGGGCGCGCTGCTGATGAACAACCTGCTGCTGTCGGCGGCCGTGGCCTCTGTCTTCATCGGTACGCTCTATCCGCTGCTTCTCGATGGCTTGACGGGTGCGAAAATCACGGTGGGGCCACCCTTCTTCAACTACACTTTCGTGCCCATTTTTGTGCCGCTTCTCTGCCTCGTACCGCTCGGGCCGCTGCTTGGCTGGAAACGGGCCGACGTGAAGGCCGCCGCCGAACGGTTGATCGCGGCAGCGGCTCTCGCCTTCATTGCTTGCCTCGTGACCTTCGCTTTTGCCTATGACGGGCCCTGGCTCGCGCCCTTCGGCATGGCGCTTGCCGTATGGCTCGTTGTGGGCGCGGCCTCCGAGATCGCGTGGCGCATTCGCCTGTTTACGACGCCTCTGCGCGAAAGCCTCTACCGTGCGCGACGCCTGCCGCGCGCCGCGTGGGGTACATCGTTGGCGCATGGCGGGCTCGGCATTGCGGTGGCGGGCATTGTTGGCGTGACCGCATGGCAAAGCGAACTCATCACAACGCTTGCCCCGGGAGAGAGTGCCGAAATTGCTGGATATACGCTGACACTTGAGCGCGTGGGGATGCGCGACGGCCCGAATTACGAAGCAACCGTTGGCGTCGTTCGGGTGGAGGAGGCCGGACGCATGATTGGCACCCTGACGCCGGAAAAGCGCCGTTTCCCGGCCGAGCGGCAGGAGAAAACGGAACCTGCGATCCGCACCAACGGCTTCGCGGACCTCTATGTTGTACTCGGCGAGCCATCGGATGACGGCAAGTGGGTCGTGCGCGCTTATTACAACATTCTCGCGCCGTGGATATGGATCGGCGGCGGGATCATGTCGCTGGGCGGGATCATGTCTCTTGCCGACCGGCGCCTTCGTGTCGGCGCGCCAACCCGTGCGCGGCTTCGCGCGGCACCTGCGGAATAGCGCCATGCGCCATACCCTTGCCACTCTGCTTCTTTCGCTCATGTTGACGGGGCCGGTGCTCGCGCTTGTCTCTCCCTCGGAGCGTCTGTCCGACCCCGGGCAGGAGGCCCGCGCGCGCGATATATCGAAGGAATTGCGTTGCCTCGTCTGCCAGAACCAGTCGATTGACGATTCCGATGCGGAACTGGCAGGCGATCTTCGCCGCATCGTCCGTGAACGGATCGCAGCAGGCGATACCGATGAGGAAGTCTTCGATTATGTCGTCGACCGCTACGGCGATTTCGTGCTGATGACGCCGCGTTTCGAGCCGGCGACCTGGGCGCTCTGGCTCGGCCCCTTGCTGGTTCTGCTTGCCGGCGGGGCCGTGACGGCCGCTTTTCTGCGCCGCAAGCGGCAGGAAGCGGGCGAGGCAGGTCTCACCGATGCCGAAAGGGCACGGCTCGCCGAACTGACATCCCCGGGAAAACCGCGGGACTCTGCCCCCTGAAGGCGTCATCTTTTCGCCTTACCACCCTGTAATGATTTGGACACGATTTGGAAAGGATCAGGACATGATCCTGTCCATCAAGCATGGCCGCCATCGCGCATCGGGCTGGGCGAACGGGCGGCGCAACGACAGGGAGTTATTCATGCGGAACGGTCGCAACACCACACTGCGCCTCAAGGCGCTGGCGCTTACCACGGCTGGCGCGCTCGCCTTCGGCTTGCCCGCAACGAGCGCCTTCGCGGAGACGGCGCCCCTCGATACCCAGTCCGCCGCGCCGACGGCGAACGCGCTCGAACGTCTCCCGAGCTTCGCCGATCTCGTCGAAAAGGTTAGCCCGGCGGTGGTCAGCATTCGCGTCGACGAGGAAGTCAGCGCCGAGAACTCCAACATGCCGGACCTGCCGTTCCCGCCCGGCAGCCCCTTCGAGAAATTCTTCCGCGATCTCCAGCCGCAGGGGCCCGATGGTCAGCGGCGTCCCCGCCATGCTACAGCGCTCGGTTCGGGCTTCCTGATTTCAGCGGATGGCTACATCGTCACCAACAACCATGTTGTTGGCGATGGCAAGGACATCACGGTGATCCGTGACGACGGCACGGAAATGTCGGCCAAGCTCATCGGCAAGGATCCGAAGACGGACCTTTCGCTCGTCAAGGTGGAGAGCAAGAAGCCGCTTCCCTACGTGGTCTTCGGCGATTCCGGCAATGTGCGGGTGGGCGACTGGGTGCTTGCCGTCGGCAATCCTTTCGGGCTCGGCGGTACGGTCACCACGGGTATCGTATCGGCACGTGGCCGTGAAATCGGCGCTGGCCCTTATGACGACTTCATCCAGATCGATGCTTCGATCAACAAGGGTAATTCCGGCGGGCCGACCTTCGACGTTCACGGCAATGTGGTGGGCGTGAACACCGCGATCTTCTCGCCGACCGGCGGCAGCGTTGGCATCGGCTTTGCCATTCCTTCGTCGATCGCCAAAAACGTGATTGCCCAGCTCAAGAAGGACGGCAAGGTCACGCGGGGCTGGCTTGGCGTTACCATCCAGCAGGTGGATGACGACATGGCGGCCTCCCTTTCGCTCGACAAGGCGCGCGGCGCCCTCGTCGCCCAGGTGGGCGGGGAAAGTCCTGCTGAAGCAGCGGGCATCAAGACCGGCGACGTGATCCTGAACGTCAATGGCCAGAAGATGGAAGACGTGCGCGCCGTAAGCCGCACCGTCGCCGATCTTCAGCCCGATACGGATGCCGAAATCATTGTCTGGCGCGATGGCCGCGAAAAGACCATCGACGTCGAGATCGGCGTCTTCCCTGAAAACCCGCAAATGGCGGCGGCAGCAGAAACCGGCGGTGAGGCCGAAACCGCGACCACCGAAGCCCTTGGCCTTGCACTTGCCGAGTCGCCCGACGGCGTTGTCGTCAAGAGCGTCAATCCCGATAGCGACGCGGCGGAGAAGGGGGTGCGCCCCGGCGATGTCATCGTGAAAGTCTCCGGCCGCGACGTGAAGAAGTCCGCCGATGTCGTCTCCGGTGTCGAGGAAGCGAACAAGGCCGGCAAGAGCTCGGTTCTTCTTCTCCTGCGTAGCCAGGATCAGCAGCGCTTCGTGGCGGTAGCGCTGGAGAAGTCCTGACGCGAGAACGAGGGGCAGCCGGAGTTCCCCCGGCTCGCCCTTGGGTTTGAGATCTGGAGTTTGGCAGGCAATGCGCATTCTTGTGATTGAAGACGACCTGGAAGCGGCGGCCTATGTCGTCAAGGGCCTGCGCGAAAGCGGGCATATCGTCGATCATGCCGCCGATGGCGAAGAGGGGCTTACACTCGCCCTGTCCAGTTCCTTCGATGTCATGATCGTCGACCGCATGCTGCCCAAGCGTGATGGGCTCAGCGTCGTCGAGACCCTGCGCGAGGAAGGTGTGCGCACACCTGTCCTTTTCCTGTCCGCGCTTGGCGAGGTGGATGACCGCATCAAGGGGCTGAAGGCGGGTGGCGACGATTATCTGACCAAGCCTTATGCCTTTGCCGAACTTCTTGCGCGGATCGAGGTGCTTGTCCGCCGCGCAAACCCTGATCAGGTCCGCACGAGGCTGCAGGTCGGTGACCTCGAAATCGACCTTCTCGCCCGGAAGGTTATCCGGGAAGGGCAGGAGATCGACCTCCAGCCGCGTGAGTTCCGGCTGCTCGAATATCTGATGAAACATGCGGGCCAGGTCGTCACCCGGACCATGCTCCTTGAGAATGTCTGGGAATATCATTTCGACCCGCAAACGAACGTGATCGACGTTCATATTTCGCGGTTGCGAGCGAAGATCGACAAGAATTTTGAGCAACCGCTCTTGCACACCGTGCGCGGTGCGGGATACTCGCTTCGTGCCGCTGATCAAACTCCTTAAAACCTCGACCTTCAGGCTCGCGGTCATCTATCTGGCCCTGTTCGCCGCCTCGGCGATCACGTTGCTGGCCTATGTCTATTGGAACACGGCGGGTTTCCTCGCCCGTCAGACCGATGAGGCGGTGGAAGCGGAGATTGCGGGCCTCGCCGAGCAATACCGGCAGGGCGGGTTGCCGCTCCTCGTTCACACGGTAATCCAGCGCTCGCGCGACCCGGGACAGAGCCTCTATCTCGTGCTCGACCCGGCAGGCCGTGTTCTTGCCGGTACGCTGGATGGCCGCCCTCAGGTCGAGCCGGGACCGGATGGCTGGTTCGATTTCAACTACAACCGGAAAACGCTGGACGGCACGGAGGTGAAGGCGGCGCGTGCGCGCGCTTTCTATTTGCAGGAGGGCTTCTATCTGCTCGTCGGCCGCGACGTGCAGGAACGGCGCGAGATCGAGAACCTCATCACCAATTCGCTCATCTGGGCAATCGGGATGACCATTGCGCTCGGCCTCGTTGGCGGCCTTTTCATGAGCCGCAACATGCTCGCCCGTGTCGACGACATCAATCGCTCCAGCCGCGACATCATGGAAGGCGACCTTTCGCAACGCTTGCCCATCGCGGGCACCGGCGACGAACTCGACCAGCTGGGCCTCAACCTCAATGCCATGCTCGACCAGATCGAGGCGCTGATGACGGGCATGCGCCAGGTCACGGACAATGTGGCGCATGATCTTCGCAGCCCGCTGAACAGGTTGCGAAACCGCCTGGAAGTCACGCTCATGCAGGAGGCGTCGCCGGAGGATTACAAGCAGGCGCTTGAAAAGACCATTGCCGAGGCGGACAGCCTGCTCGGCACCTTCAATGCGCTTCTGATGATCGCGCGCGCCGAAGCAGGCTCGCTGCGCGACTCCATGACATGGGTGGATCTCAGCGTATCGCTTCACGATGCGGCTGAACTTTATGAGCCCGTCGCCGAGGAAAAGGATCTTGCGATCCGCATCGACGTTCCCGGAGACATGAAGATCTGGGGAAACCGCGAATTGCTCTCGCAGGCCGTCGCCAATCTTCTCGACAACGCGATCAAGCACGGTCTTCCGCAGGAAGCCGGCGATGATCGTGTCATCACCGTTTCGGCAGGCGCCGACCTCGCGCGCCCGGGGCGCGGCATCGTTCTGTCGGTGGCCGATCATGGTCCCGGCATTCCCGCCGCCGAAAGGCAGCACGTGCTGGAGCGCTTCGTCCGTCTTGAGGCAAGCCGCAACACGCCGGGCTCCGGTCTCGGCCTCAGCCTCGTTGCGGCTGTCGCGCGGCTTCATGGCGGTTCGATCGAGCTTGACGATAATCGGCCGGGCCTGCGCGTGACGCTTCATCTGCCTGTTTCTGGACGTTGAAGCTCGCCCGTCGCGGCTTGTCGTCTCATATTTAATACGTCTAAGCTACAAGGCAGGGGATATCTGCGGATTTTCAAACCGAGGCTGGGATAAATGCAGTACCGTCCGGACGTTGACGGCATACGCGCCGTTGCGGTTGTGCCCGTGGTTATGTTTCACGCAGGCATCTGGCCTTTCACCGGCGGTTTTGTTGGCGTCGATGTTTTTTTCGTGATTTCCGGCTACCTCATTACCTCCATTTTGGTTGGAGATATTCAGGCCGGAAATTTCTCGATTGCGCGCTTCTACGAGCGTCGCATAAGACGCATATTTCCAGCCCTCTTTCTGATGCTTGGCCTTTCCTTCATCGCGGGATGGTTCATTCTTCTTCCGTCTTATTTCGAAGATTTCAGCGAGGGCGTGTTCGCGACGGCGCTATTCCTGTCCAATTTCCAGTTCTGGCGCGAGTCCGGCTATTTCGATAGTGCGGCCGATCTAAAGCCGCTTCTGCATACATGGTCGCTCGCTGTCGAAGAGCAGTTCTATATTTTCTTTCCGCTTCTGCTTGCGCTCTTTTATCGCCATCGGCTTTCGATCCTCAAAGCGGCCTTGCTCGTGGTCACCGTCATATCCTTCGCCTTGAGCGTCTATTTTGTTCGCTCTGCTCCGGAAGCAGCCTTTTACCTGACGCCTATGCGTGTATGGGAACTCATGGCCGGGTGTCTTCTTGCAGTAGGTATGGTCCCCCGTTTCACGAGCAATCGAGTGGCAGAAGTTTCTGCTGCGGTAGGCATCGCATTGATCGCCATCGCCGTCTTCGGCTTCACACCGGCAACGCCGTTTCCAGGTGTGGCGGCCTTGTTGCCCGTTGTGGGCACGATGCTGCTGATCCATTCAGGAGAGTCGTCAGTCACAACCATAGGCCGGATACTCAGTACACCTGTTCTTGTCGGCATCGGCCTTATTTCCTATTCGCTGTATCTCTTTCACTGGCCGGTTTTCGTATTCTACAGGCACCTCGTCGACGGCGGCGACGGTGAGTTGGGAATGCGCATTCTGCTGATATTTCTATCCGTCGCACTCGCTTGGGCGTCTTGGCGCTATGTCGAGCGGCCTTTCCGTCGCCGTGCGCCAACATCAACAAAACGCCGGGTCTTTGCTGTTGGTGGTGTTGTGGCGGTCACTTTTCTTGCAGTCGGAGGCGTCGGCAACGCGATGAAAGGCTGGCCAGAGCGTTACGACTTTCGGTTCGACCCCGCACCTGTCATGAAAGCGGGCGAAAGAGAAATTCGTAAGGTGATGGAAGGCGTTCGCTGTCGCGTGCCCGGCGAAGGAAGCACCGCGAATGCACATAGACATTGTGATGAAATGCCGCTCCGTCACCCTGCCGTTGCGCTAATCGGAGACAGCCACGCCTCTCACATTTATCCTGGCCTCATCGCAGAGTTTCCCGACGTTGACTTTCGCCTCTATGGGGCTGGCGGCTGCCGAGTATTGCGTAATGTCAACACGCGCGAGAGCAAACCAGACTGCGCGATTGTAGGCCCCTTTTTCTATGACACGGTGCTGCCCGGACAAAAATTCGATGGAGTTATTTTATCCGGCAGATGGGAAATGGCTGATGTGGAGCCTCTCGCGGAAAGTATCGAATATATAAGCCGGTATGCAGATGACGTTGTCGTACTGGGGCCCGTGCCGCGCTACAAAGTGAACTTGCCGGAAGCTCTGGCGATCTGGAAGGGCGAATATTCGCGAAAGTTTTTTGATTTGAACGAAGATGCGACTGTCGCAGGGATAGACGATGCCTTGGCTGCGCGCCTGGCCGGTTCGGGCGCGACTTATATTTCGCTTTATCGTGGCCTGTGTCGAGACAGGAAATGCCGCCTTTTCGGTGAGGGCGGCAAATCACCTTTGCAATGGGACAAAGCGCACTTGACAGTTGCCGGGTCGCATTTTGTCGCCTCCGAATTGCTTGTGCCGGTGCTGCGTGAACACCCCGCCTTTGCCCAATCACCCATGAGCGCCCTGGAAAACAGACATATGCAGGATGTTGAGCGATAGCCGTCACCGGCGGGCTGATTGTCAGTCTGCCGTTCGTTTTCGCGGCACATGGTTCGATTTGCCGCGCGCTATGCCGGGGCGCTGATGGGAGATGTTCGGTGAGGTCTACGAAGAACGAAAAGAAACTTCGCGAATGGGCCGGGGCCGCGCCAGCGCCCTATGATGCGGAGCGTGTCGCCCGCGAAATCGAGGACTTCGATGCCGCTGTCGTGAGTATCGGCGACCCGAAACTCACATCTCTCGCAGCCGACACGAATTTCCGTCATCTCGTCTCTTCCATTTTCGGCAATTCGCCCTTCCTCGGCCGCATCATCCGCCTTCATGCGGACTGGCTTCCGCGTCTTGTCGAACGAACGCCGGATGCCGCCTTCGATGATCTTCTCCTTCGCACGGCATCGGCCGGCGCGCTCGACAAGCAGGAAGAGGTCATGTCGGCGCTGCGGCTTGCAAAGTCCGAGGCCGCGCTTCTCATCGCCATGGCCGACATAACCGGCGCCTGGCCGCTGGAGCAGGTGACGGATGCGCTTACCTCCTTCGCGGATGCCGCCGTCAATGCCTGCATCGGCTGGCTTCTGCGCAATGCGGCAGCCCGCGGACAAATCGCGAAGACACCGGAAGAGGTCAGCGCCGCCGGCTCGGGGCTCGTCGTCCTCGGCATGGGAAAATATGGCTCGCGTGAACTCAATTACTCCAGCGACATAGACCTCGTCGTTTTCTACGAGCCCGGACAATTGCCGCTGAAGGATGGGCTCGACGACAGCGGCTTCTTCGTGCGCCTCACCAAGGATCTCGTGAAGATGCTGCAGGAGCGCACAGCGGATGGCTATGTCTTCCGCACCGACCTGCGGCTCCGTCCCGATCCCGGCGGCACGCCTGTCGCGGTTTCCTTGCCTGCGGCAGAAAGCTATTACGAAAGCCGCGGGCAGAACTGGGAGCGTGCCGCCTTCATCAAGGCGCGTGCCGTCGCGGGAGATCTCGAAGCGGGCGCGCGCTTCCTGCAAATGCTCACACCTTATATCTGGCGCAAGAATCTCGACTTCGCCGCCATCGACGACATTCATTCGATGAAACGGCAGATACATGCCGTCGGCGGGCATGGCGTCATCGCCGTGGCTGGCCACAACATCAAGCTCGGCCGGGGCGGCATCCGCGAGATCGAATTCTTCGTACAGACGCAGCAGCTGATCGCCGGTGGCCGCGACTATGATCTGCGGGGCAAGCAGACCTGCCTCATGCTGGACGAACTGGCGCTGAAAAAGTGGATCACGGACGAGGCGGCGGAGGAGCTGAAGGAAGCCTACCGTTTCCTGCGTACGCTTGAGCACCGCCTGCAGATGATCGAGGACGAGCAGACGCACTCCCTGCCGGCTTCGGATGACGATCTGGATCGCGTGGCTTGTTTCATGGGCTTTGAGAATCGCGGCAGCTTTGCCCGGGCGCTTACCACGCGCCTTGAATGTGTGCGGGATCACTACACGAAGCTGTTTGAAACCGCACCGCCGCTGGGCGAAGAGAGCGGGAGCCTCGTCTTCACTGGCACGGAGGATGACCCCGAGACGCTCGAAACATTGCGCGGTATCGGCTTCACCCGCGTTTCCGAAATGTCCGAGGCGATCCGCTCCTGGCATACGGGCCGCTTCCCGGCGACACGTGCCTCGCGCTCTCGCGAATTGCTGACCAGCCTCATGCCAGCGCTCCTGCGTTCGCTCTCGCGCACCTCTAACCCCGACACGGCCTTCGACCGGTTCGACCGTTTTCTCACCGGCCTCCCGGCGGGCGTGCAGCTTTTCTCGATGCTCTATTCCAATCCGCATCTGCTCGACCTGCTTGCAGGCATTTGCGGTATGGCGCCGCGTCTTGCGAATTACCTGAGCCAGAATCCGCGCGTACTCGAAGCGGTGGTCGATCCGAATTTCTTCAAGGTGCTGCCCGACAGCGAGACCTTGAACCGAAGCCTCTGCGACGAGCTTTCCCACGCGGAGGATTATCAGGACATTCTCGATTTCGCTCGCGTCTGGGCGCGTGAATATCGCTTTCGCCTCGGTGTTCGGGTGCTTTCCGGCAGCGCCGATGCGGAGGAGGCGGGCCCCGCCTATGCGGCGCTGGCAAGCGAACTGGTCGCGGCCCTCGCGCCGGCCGCGGAGACGAGAGTGGCCGAGAAACACGGGCGCATTCCCGGCGGCCGCTTCGTGGTTGTTGCAATGGGGAAGCTCGGCAGCGAGGAAATGAGCGCAGCCTCCGACCTCGACCTCATCATGATCTATGACGCAGATGCCGAAGTGTCGTCCGATGGCGAGCGTCCGCTCCACGCCGCTCAATATTACGCGCGCGTCTGCCAGCAACTTATCAACGCGCTCACCGCGCCGACGGCGGAAGGAAAGCTCTACGAGGTCGACATGCGGCTCCGCCCGTCGGGCAATGCCGGGCCGATTGCTACTTCCTTCTCGAGCTTCGTGGCCTATCAGGAATCGGAAGCCTGGACCTGGGAGCATATGGCGCTGACGCGCGCGCGGGTCATCGCCGGGCCGGACGATCTGAAGCAGCAGGTCGAGAAGGCCATCGCGGATACGCTGACGCGCCCGCGCGACAAGGCGAAGATCGCTGCCGATGTCGCGGATATGCGCGCGCGCCTCGCGAAGGAGCGGCCAAGCTCGAACCCCTGGGAGATGAAGCATGTGCGTGGCGGCCTCGTCGATCTCGAATTCATCGCGCAGTTCCTTCAGCTCGCGCATGGTGCCGTGCATCCCGAGATACTCACCCCGCATACGCGCGGCTCTCTCTCGCGTATCGCGGAGGCAAACCTCCTGCCTCCTGAAACGGCGGACATGCTGGTGCGCGCCATTGCCCTCATTCACAACCTGACCCAGGTGATCCGCGTCTGTGTGGAGGGTGTGTTCAATCCCGCCGAAGCCTCTTCCGGTCTGCGGTCGCTGCTTGCTCGTGCTGGCGATGCGCCGGATTTTCCTGCCCTCGAAGCCGAGCTCCTGGAAAATCAGCGCAAGGTCCACGAGGCCTTCGAGAGCATCGTCACTCCTTCCTGACCTCCCGTTCCCTGGCTGAACTCTTGCACCTGCCGGGTACTGGCCGGGGTATCGGCGCGTTAACGCTGTTTGGCGTTGTCGCGCCGCAAGCAAGGCAATCCCCGGACATTCTTGGTTAACCCGTCGGCCGTTTTCCTTTTTCGGCAGGCGCTGTCTGGTATCGGACGTGTCAAAACGGCACGTTTCGGGTAGGTAAAGCCGAAGGCATCCTTCGGGACCGTCCCATGCCGGGCAGGTGTTGTGGAGTTGGGGGCGCATGGAGCGTCACGATGCGATCGTGATTGGAGCCGGGCTCAACGGGCTCGTCGCTGCCGCCTGTCTGGCGCGGGCGGGGCTCTCCGTTCTTGTGCTCGATCGCGCCTCGGCGCCGGGCGGCATCGCTTGCGAGCATGAGGTCGCGCCCGGCTATCGTCTCCCCCGTTTCACGCTCGGCAGCGGCGGTTTGCCGCCGCGCATCGCCGCCGATCTCGATCTGCCGTGTCATGGTCTTCGCTTCATCCGTGCGGAGGGCGGCGTCACCTGCTTCCCCGGCGGTGAATATCACGCGAGCTACCGTGACGGGGTGGTTCATCGCAGCGAAATCGCGCGCTTCTCCCGCGTCGATGCCGATGCCTTCACGCGCTATCGCCGCGACATGCTGCGCGCCGCGCGCGTCCTCGCTCCGTTGCTCGCCGGGCCTGCCCGCCCCCGGGGCAAGGGGCTCTTTGCCGGTTTGCGCGCCCGTCTTGCGCTGGCGGACCGGATCTCCGCGATGGCGCCCGCCGATCTTCACGACATGCTCCGCCTCGGGACGCTCCCCGCATCTGAATTCCTCGACAGCTATTTCGAGAGCCCGCATGTGAAGGCGCATCTGGCCGCCGCCGCCATGATGGGAGCCACTCTCGGTCCCTGTTCGCCGACCAGCGCCGCGCGCCTCGTTCTCCCCTGGCTGGAAACGGCAGGCGATGCAATGGGCGGCGCGCCCGAAACATTGATGCCCGTCGGCGGTCCGGCCGCGCTCGTTTCCGCCTTGCGCTCGGTCATCCTTGCCGCAGGTGGTCAGCTCCGCATGGAAGCGGAAGTGACCGATATCCGCATCAAGGACCGCAAGGTCCAGGGCGTCGTTCTGGCGAATGGCGAGGAAATCGGCGCCGATGCGGTCCTCTCCGGTCTCGACGTGAAGCGGAGTTTCCTCAGCCTCTTCCAGTGGAAGGATCTGCCGGAGGGACTGGTGGAGCGCGTGGGCCGTGTACGCATGCGCGGCGTTGCAGCCAAGGTCAATATCGCGCTCGATGCCGCGCCGGATTTCCCCGGTCTGCCGGAAGGCTGTCCCTCGCTTGGCGGAGGCTTGCGCCTTGCCGCCGAAATTCCGGCCATGCAGCGTGCTTATGACGATTGGCGCGAGCGCATGCCGCCGCGCAATCCGTTGATCGATGTATTCATCCCGTCCTTTCTCGATTCCTCCCTCGCGCCGCAGGGCGGCCATGTGCTTTCCGCCCTCGTTCAATATGTGCCCGAAGTTTTGCATGAAGGCCCGTGGTCGGCGGAGCGGCGCAAGGTGCTGGGCGATCATGTCATGGCGCGCCTCGCCGAAGTCAGCCCCGGCATGGAAAAACATGTCGTCGCGTTCGAGGTTCTGCTGCCGGACGATATCGAAAACGAGATCGGCCTCACGGGTGGCGATTTCTCCTATGGTGAGACGACGCTCGATCAGCTTTTCTCGAACCGCCCGTTCCCCGGCATGGGAGGAGCGGAAACGCCGTTGCGTAATTTCTATCTCTGTTCGCCGAGCGCCCATCCGGGGCCGCTGGTCATGGGCGGGGCAGGCGCCAATGCCGCCTCGGCACTTCTTGCCGCCCGGCGTAAGGGGGGCCGCTCATGAATTGGGAGAGCGCAGCGTTCGACGCGATTGTGGTGGGCGGCGGTCATAACGGCCTTGTCGCGGCCGCACGTCTGGCAGGCGAGGGAAAGCGCGTCCTCGTCGCTGAGGCGGGCTCGCATACGGGCGGTGCCGCCGTCACCTCCGAAATCACGCCGGGTTACAGCGTCCCCGCCGTCGCACATCTCCTCGAAGGGTTTCCCCGCCGGATCGAGCGCAAGCTCAAACTCGCAAGGCATGGCCTGCGCTACGCCGCGCGCAACGTCGCGACCGTCGCCCTCGACCGCGATGGAAAGCACCTTCTTCTGCCGCGCACACGCAAGGAGTTCGCCGCCTTTCGCGAGGCACTGCCGAAAGATGCGGAGGCCTACCGCGAATATGTCGCGCACCGTCGCGCGCTGGCCGGTCTTGTCGCGCCGCTTCTGGGTGAGCGACCGCCGGAACTTGCAGACCCCGATGCGTTCAGGCGTTTCCTCCGCCGGTCTGTCTGGCGGGCAATGTTGAAGGGCGGCAGCACAATGCAGAGCCTGCTTCGTGTTCTGCCCGAAGCCATCGGCGACCGGCTCGATGTCGAGTTCGAGTCGCCGCTTCTGAAAGGTGCGCTCGCTTTCGACGCAACGCTGGGCGGCGCCGAGGGGCCATATGCGCCGGGCACATCTTTCCGCGCCATTCTTCGTGAGGCAACGCGCTTGCAGGGGCAGGGCGCTTGCCTGCCCGCAGGCGGCATGGGCGCGCTTGCCGATGCGCTTGCCGCCGCTATCGTCGCATCGGGTGGCGAAATCCGTCTCGATACGGAGGTTTCGCGCTTCCTCGTCGAAGAGGGAAAGGCTACCGGCATCGTGCTTTCGAGCGGCGTCGAAATCCGGGCGCCCCTTGTCCTGTCCGCGATCTCGCCAAGCGTGACCATGCTTGAGCTGGCTGGCGCGCGCCATGTCGAGACGGGCGATATTCACGAACTTCGAAACTTTTCGCCGCGCGGTACGGCTGCAAAGATCAATCTCGCGCTCGACCGTTTGCCGCAATTCACCGGCCTCGCGCCGGAGCTTCATGGCGCGCGGCTTCTCATTGCGCCCTCCCTTGCCGAACTCGATGAAACCTCGCTTGCGGCGCAGAATGGCGACCTGCCGCTCGAACCTGTGATGGAACTTCTCCTGCCGAGTGTTGCCGACCCATCGCTCGCGCCCGAGGGTCAGCACGTCATCTCGATCATCGTCCACAACATCCCGCATGAAATGGAAGGCGGCTGGGAAACGCATCGCGAGGCGCTCGTGCAGCGCGTCATCCGCACGCTTGGCGGTTATGCGCCGGAGATCGCTGATGCCATGATCGCCGGTGAAATTCTGACACCACATGATATCGAGAGGAAATACGGGCTCGCGGGCGGCGACTGGCATCAGGGCGACATCCGTCTCGACCGCCTTCTGGTTTCCCGCCCGGCGCCGGGCTACAGCCGCTACCGGACGCCGTTGCCGGGGCTCTGGCTTTGCGGCGCGGGCAGCCATCCAGGCGGCGGGGTCACCGGTTTGCCGGGTTGGGTTGCGGCCGGTGCCGCGCTCGAAAGGGGGAACACATGACGCCGGACACAGCACATAGAGAAGAGGCCGCGCAGGAACAGGTCGATCTCGACAATGAACAGACGCCGGTCGATCGCGCGCTTTTCGAGGAGCCGCCCGCCGAGCCGCCTTTTGCGCGCGCTGTGCATATGACACCGCTTCACCTTCTCATCTCCGCTGAAAGCCGGACGAACCGCTGGACGGAATGGAACGGATACACTGTCCCCGACGTCTTGACCGATCTCGGCGATGAATACCGGGCGTTGCGCGGTGCGGCTGTGCTTGCCGATCATTCACCGCTGGTGAAGACGCGCATTTCAGGGCGCGACGCCACCGATTATCTCCAGCGCCTCGTCACGCGCGATATCTCTTCGCTCGCCGTTCATGCCGCCATTCCCGTCATATTCTGCGAGGGCGCGGGGCTTGTGCTTGGCGACGGAATTCTCTTCCGTCTCGGCGATGAGGAATATCGTCTGGTCACGGAGGAGACACATCTCGCCTGGATGACGGAGAGCGCCTTGGGGTTCCGTGTCCGCATCGAAGATGTGAGTGCGACGCTCGCCACGCTCTCGCTTCAGGGGCCGCTATCCGCCGCATGCCTGCGTGATGCGGGGGTAAGAGACGTCGAAACGCTCGCGCCCTTCGCCTCATGCTGGGCGGATATCGGCGGCATGCCCGTCTATGTAAGCCGCACCGGAGCAAGCGGCGATCTCGGCTATGAACTTTGGGCCGACGCGGAAGATGCGCCGCATCTCTGGCGCCGCTTGATGGGCAAGGGCTTGTCTCACGGTCTGCGGCCCGCGGGCTTCGCCTTGCGCGAACTCGCACGCCTCGAAGCGGGTTTGCCGCGCGCGGGCCGCGATTATCTTTCGGCCTTTGCCGCGGTCTTGTCCTCCGATGCGGCAACCCCCTTCGAACTCTGGCCCGCGCCCGCCATCTCCATGGACAAGCCGGTCTTGAACGGGGGCAGGGCGCTCCGCCGCCTCATAGGTGAGCGGCCTCGCCGCCGCCTCGTTGCGCTCGTTGCCGAAGGCCTCGAACCTGTAACACTCTCGACGGTCCTGTCCGGCACACGCCCTGCCGGCACAGCGACGACGGCCGGTTTCTCTCCCGCGCTTGGCGCCAATATCGCACTTGCGCTGGTCGAGGCTTCGGCCCTTGATGGCCCTCTTTCGGTGACGGGCCGCCTTCGCGAAGGGCTATCGACGCGAGAGCTTGTCCTGCCGGCGCGGGTTATGGGAGAACCTGCTTGGAAAACGGCCCGTGGCCGCGCTTTTCCCGTTGCCTTCGGTCTTTGAAAAAAATCTTCTGAATTTTCTCGACGGATTTGCCCTCCCTGCGCGTTTGTCTTTGTAACGGGCGCCCGGACGGCCCCCGCTGCTTGCCCCCCAAGAAGCAGAGATATGCCGTCTGGACGAACCGGTTCCGGAGACCGCAGGCACCCTCCCGCAGATAGCGCCTGCGGCTCCGGGACGCGATTTCCCAGGGGTACGGAAACCCAAGGAAGAGGATTTTAAGATGCGTAAACTCAGATATGGACTGCTTGGTACCGCCGGTGCACTGGCTCTCGCAATTGCCCTGCCGGCCATTTCCCATGCCGGTCCCGGCAAGGGCGATCACGGTGCCCGCCTGTTCGAACAGACGGACAAGGATGGCGACGGCTTCATTTCCAAGGCCGAGATGCAGGCGGCGAGCGAACAGCGTTTCGCCAAGGCGGACGCGAATGGCGATGGCGTTCTGACCAAGGACGAGATGGCTGCGACGCGTGAAAAGATGCGCGACGAGTTCAAGTCGCGCCGCGGCGATCCCGCCGAGCGATTTGCCAGGGCCGACGCCGATGGCGATGGCAAGGTCACGCTTGAGGAAATGAAGGCCGCCGCCAATGCCCGCATGGCCGAGATGGGCAAGGGCGAGAAGTTTCCCGACCGTCGCGCTGACCGTATGGAGAAGTTCTTCACTGCCGCCGACACGAACGGCGATGGCGGTCTCACCCAGGACGAGATGAAGGCCGCTGGCGAAAAGATGAGGGAAAAGCATGCTGAAAAGCGTGGCGGCAAGAAGGGCAATATGTTCAGCCGCGTCGATGCCGATGGCGATGGTCAGGTGACCAGGGCCGAGTTCGTGGCAGGCGGCGACAAGATGTTCGATCGCCTCGATCGCAACGGCGACGGCAAGCTTGAGAAGGGCGAAGGCCGTCCGCATCATGGTGGACCGGACGGGCGTGGTGCCAAATCGCCTGAAGCCGAGTAAGCTCGTTCATGGCGGATCGACGCCTTGAAACCCTGCAGGATGCCGGCTTCGGCCGGCGTCCTCGCATGGGTGCCGGGCGTCTTCCTGCGGATAAAATAAGCGGACCGCCCGGTCCGGCTCACGCAAGGAAAATGCGGTTGGAGCAACCGTCCGACGATGACCTGGTAGCCGCCGTCGCCAATGGCGACGAAGCGGCTTGCCGTGCGTTGATGGACAAGCATCTCATGCGCATGCTCGCGCTTGCCCGCCGAATGCTTGGCAATCAGGCGGATGCGGAAGAGGTTGCGCAGGAAGTCTTCATCCGCGTCTGGACCCATGCGGATCGCTGGGAGCCGGGCAAGGCGCAGTTCGGCACATGGCTCTACCGTGTTGCCACCAATCTCTGTCTCGACCGCTTGCGCAAGAAGCGCCCGACGGACGACATAGACGACATGCCCGATCTCGCCAGCGGCGATCCCGGGCCCGACCGGCAGTTCGAGCAACGTGAGCTTGCTGCCCGTGTCGAAGCTGCCCTCCAGGAATTGCCCGAGCGTCAGCGCGCTGCCATCGTGCTCTCGCATTATCAGGGACTCGGAAATATCGAAGCGGCGGATATTCTCGGCGTGACGGTGGAAGCGGTGGAATCGCTCCTGTCGCGCGCGCGCCGCCAGTTGCGGGTATCGCTCGCGACGGAAAAGGATGAGTTGTTGCGTTCAAAGGAAATCAGCGCCTCTTGAGGGCGCCGCGAATGGGCTTGATACGGATGCGAAACGAAATGACAATTGAGCGGCTGAGGGAGATCGTCGAGGCTTACGGTGCCTCCCCCGCGCGCTGGCCGGAGGCCGAAAGGCCCGCTGCCGAAGCCATGCTCGCTGCCTCTGCGCAAGCGCGCGGGCTTGCGGAAGATGCCGCCCGCTTCGATGCGTTGCTTGATATGGCGCCGGTCGAGGCGCCTTCCGCTGCGCTCACCGAACGCCTCATGGCCGCGCGCCCGCGTGCGGCCGCACCGCTCGTCAGGCCCGCGCCGGATCTGCGCCCCAAGGCGGAGCGGGGTTTCTTCGGCGGTCTGGTCGAGGCTGTCTGGCCTTATGGCTCGCCCGCCTTTCCCGCCGGTGCTTTGGCTGCCGCGCTTGTCATGGGCGTTGCGCTCGGCTCCACCTCCGGCATTTCCGTGCTCGATACGCGCAGCTCCGTCGCCGTAACCGATACAGAAGCTGGCGAAGGATTGATTGCGCTTGCCATGGCCAATCAGGCCTGGCCCGAGGAGTGGATGCAATGAGTGAAACGAACGTCACCCCGCCTTCGGGCAAGCAGCCGCGCCGCTGGCTGGGTCCGGCTTTTCTTGCGTCTCTCACGCTCAACATTTTCCTTGTCGGCCTGATCTCCGTGCCGCTCTTCTTCCGTGCTGGGCCTGACATGGATTTCGGTCCGCCGCCGGGCGGCGCCGGGCCGGGCATGTTTCACCAGAGTTTGAGGGATTTGCCGGAGGAAGACCGCAGGGCGATCCGCAAGGTGATGCTCGGCCACTTCCCGCAGATCCGCCCGCATCTTGTCGAGATGCGCAAGGCGAAAATGGAGCTCGCCGCCGCCGTTGCTGCCGACCCCTACGATGAAGACGCCGTACGCGATGCCTTCGACAAGATGGAACTGGCGATGAAGGAGATGGGTGAAATCGGCCGCGATGCCATGATGACCGGTTTTGCGAAGCTCACGCCCGAGCAGCGCCAGCGTGTTGGAGAGGCGATGCGCAAGGAAGAGGAGAATGGCCGGATGCGCTGGCGTGATCGCCGCGACAACCGCGAGGGCCGCGATGGTCCCCCGGACGTCCCCGGCGACATGGAGCCGCCCGCACCCTGAGATCCCGATCTCTCCTTGGCAGCCGGGCGGCGGAGCGTGTTAGGCTTCGCCGGAATGCAATTGGGGTGGTTCTGAATTAAATGAAAGCGTTCCAAGTCTTGTCGCGCGCACGGCCTCTTTTCTTCTCGCGCTGGCCGCTGCATTTGCGCATGGCCGCGCAGATGAGCTACGGCGAGATCAATCACAGTTTCCACATCATGCCGGACCTCGGGATACTCTATGTATCGATTCCGAAAGTGGCATGCACCTCGCTGAAACTTGCCTTCAACGAGCTTCACGGCGGCGACGAAAACATCCGTGCAGGGAAAATTCACCAGGTCGAAAATCAGCCTTGGTGCCATGTGACCGATTACGGGTTGCGCGATCTGTCGAGGCGGATCGAGAGCGGGGCGCTGCGTCCCGTGACCTTCATTCGCAATCCTTTTTCTCGCGCACTCTCCTGCTATCGCAATCAGTTCCAGTTTCCGCTTCGCAATTGGGATAAACCGAACCGCATCCATTTGCGCTCGCTGCTGCTCGACGATCCGATGCGTCCTGCGTCATTCATCGAATTTCTGGAAGCGGTAAAGCGCAAGAAGTCCATCGACATGAATGGCCATTGGCGTCCGCAAGCGGATTTCGTGATGGTGAAAGACATTCCCTACAGCTTCATCGGCCGGCAGGAAACGCTCGATGACGACCTCAAGGCGTTGGGCCGCATGATCGGCAAGGATCTTTCGTCCCTTCGCCTGAAATCGAAAAACCGCACCGGTGCCGGCACCATGCTCGATGAATATTACACGCCCGAGGCGATCGATCTGGTGCGGCATGTTTATGCTGCCGATTTTGAAACATTCGGCTATTCGAGGGATCTGCCGGAGCAAGGTATCTCCGCGCCGCTTTCGAAACGCGCCGCCGGAAAAGCTCAAGCTGGAGCGCCTGTGTTGAACGAGGCCGAAAGCTGAGCTGGTATCACTCAAGCATGTACGATGCAGGGGCGCCCGTCCGCAGCCTCTGGGAAGAAACGGCGCCGCCCCTCGCCGATGGCGCGGATACCGGCCCCAATGGCGATGAAACCTGCGATGTCGCCATCATCGGCGGCGGCTTCACGGGCCTGTCCTGTGCGCTGCACCTCGCGCGGGATTTCTCTCTCGATGTGCGCCTTCTCGAAGCGGGGCCGCTCGGCTGGGGCGCCTCCGGCCGCAATGGCGGCTTCTGCACGCTTCCGCCAATGGGCCTTTCCCTGGACGGGCTCATCTCCCGCTACGGTGAAGCGGAAGCAAAACACTTCATCGCCTCGCAAGTGGAGGCGACGCGTTTCGTGCGCTCTTTTGCGGAAGACGAGGGGATCGATATCGAACCGCAGGGCGAGGGCGAACTCCACGTCGCTCATGCGCCCTCGCGCTACGCCGAACTGGAACATGAGCGCGATCTTCTCACCGGCACATTCGGCATTCCCGCCCGTCTGATCCCGCGCGAGGAGGTCGCGCGGGAGTGGTACGACTCGCAGGAGCAGTTCGGCGCGCTCCATGTCGGCGCGGGCTTCGGTCTTCATCCCCTTCGCTTCGTCCGCGGCCTTGCCGAAGTTGCGGCACGCGCGGGCGCAAAACTTCACGGCCATTCGCCCGTCACGCAGTGGGAGAGGGAAGGGGCGGCGCATCGTCTTGTCACGCCGTCTGGCACCATCCGTGCGTCACGTGTCGTCGTCGCGACCAATGGCTTCACGCGCGCACCCATGCCCGTCACGCTGGCGCACAATGTCCTCCCCGTCATGTCGAATATCGTGGTGACGCGACCGCTCTCGGAGGCAGAACTCGACACGCAGAACTGGCGGACCGAAACGCCCTGCGCCAATACGCGCAATCTCCTCTTCTATTACCGCCTCCTGCCGGACCGCCGCTTCCTCTTCGGTGCGCGTGGCGATCTCACCGGCAAGCCGGAAGACGGATTTCGCATGCGCCGCTTCATGGAGCGGCGTCTGGGAGAGGTTTTCCCCGGCTGGGCCCATGTCGAAACCACGCATTCATGGCGCGGCTTCGTCTGCATGGCCGCCCGCCTTACCCCCTCGCTTGGCGCCCTGCCGGATGATGAAAGCGTCTTTTTCGCCCTCGGCTATCATGGAAATGGCGTTGCCGCCGCGCCCTGGGCCGGTCGTCTTCTTGCCCAACTCATTGGCGGAAAAGCCGATTCTGCGGATATTCCCGCGCCTTTGCGCGGGCCGCCCCGGTCTATTCCCTTTCCCGCGTTGCGGCGCTGGTATCTGAAGGGGGCTCTCGGCTACTATCGCGTCATGGACCTATAGGACGAATTCCAGACGCTGCGGAGGGGCTTCGCGGCGGGGAATAACAGTTGAAATGCAGGACATCATGAGCGATCGCGAAAGACCCGGCCCTGCGGCCTGGGCTACTCTCGGTGAATTCAATGCCTTCCTCGCCGAGCACGGCGAAATCGACTATCTGGACGCTATCTTCTGCGACATGTGCGGCACGGTGCGCGGAAAGCGGTTCCCGTCCGAAGAAGCCGACAAGGTTTTCACCTCCGGCGTACAGATGCCGCAGTCGATTTATTTCTTCGACGTGACGGGCGTCAACGAGGACATCCTCGGCATGGGCTTTTCGGATGGCGACCCGGATGCGCAGGCCCATCCCGTCTCCGGCTCCATCGTGCCCGTTCCCTGGGCCTCGATGAAGCAGGCCCAGGTTCTGATGACGATGGTCGATCATGAAGGCACGCCCCTCATGCTTGAGCCGCGCAATGTGCTCGCCCATGTCGTGAAGCAGCTCGACGACATCGGCCTCAAGGCGACAGTCGCCTGCGAATTCGAATTCTACCTGCTCGACAAGGAGATGGACCGCAAGGGCCGCCCGCAATCGCCGATCAATCCCGCGACCGGCGCGCGCGAAACCGCACACGAAGTTTACGGCATCACCGAGCTCGACGGCTTCATGGGTCTCCTGAAGGAGATCGACGAAGCCGCCGCAGCCCAGGGCGTGCCCGCTTCCGGCGCAACGGCGGAGTTCGCGCCCGGCCAGTATGAGATCAATCTCAAGCATGAGAATGATGTCATTCGCGCGGGCGATCATGCCGTCATGCTGCGTCATATCATCGGGACGATCGCGCGTAAGCACAACTTCCTCGCGAGCTTCATGGCAAAGCCATTCGTGGAACAGACGGGCAATGGCATGCATGTCCATTGCTCGGTGCTGGACGAGAAGGGCAACAACATCTTCAATGACGGCACGGACGAAGGCTCCGTGAAGCTCCGCCACGCCATTGGCGGCTTGCAGGCGACACTGCCGGATGCCATGGCGATCTTCGCGCCGAACCTCAATTCCTATCGCCGCTTCGGGCCCAATCTTTTCGTCCCGGTCAATGGCAGCTGGGGATACAATAACCGCTCTGTCGCCTTCCGTGTACCGAACGGTTCGCCGGACTCGCGCCGCATCGAACATCGCGTCACCGGCGCGGACGCCAATCCCTATCTCGTCCTCGCGGCGATCCTTGCCGGCATCCATTACGGCATCGTCAACGAGATCGATCCCGGCGACCCGGCGGAAGGCAATGCTTGCGAAACGGTAGACGAGGGGCTCCCGCTTTATCTGCCGAGCGCGCTCAAGCGTTTCCGCAACTCGCAGGTCATGCGGCAATACCTCACCGACCGCTATGTCGATGTCTATGCGGAGACGAAGATCCTCGAATTCGAGAAATTCCAGGAAGCCATCTCGCCTCTCGAATATGACTGGTATCTCTGAAAGCGGCGGCCCTGCGCCACGCTGAAAGGGCGGGGGCTCAGGCCGGCAGTGTGAAGCTCACCGTCGTGCCGACGCCTTCGGTGCTCTCGATGGTGAGCGTACCGCCGTGAAGCTCCACCAGCGAGCGCGACAGCGCGAGGCCGAGCCCGGTGCCCTTGTGCTTCTTCGAATGCTGGCTTTCCACCTGCTCGAAGGGTCGCCCGATCTTCGGCAGCGCATTTGCCGGAATGCCGATGCCCGTATCTTCCACCGAAATGGTGACGAGGCCGTCGGCGCTGCTTCCCTTGAGGTGGATCGAACCGCCCGCAGGCGTGAATTTCACCGCGTTCGAGAGCAGGTTCAGCAGCACCTGCTTCACCGCGCGCTTGTCTGCATGAACGGCGGGAAGGTTCGGCAATTCGTTTTCGATCGTCACCTTCGCAACATCCGCCCGGCCGGAGACAAGCCGCAGCGATTCCTCCACCACTTCGGAAACCTCAAGCGGCTGCGCTTCCAGCGTCATGCGCCCCGCCTCGATCTTCGACATATCCAGAATGTCGTTGATGAGTTCGAGGAGATGCGTACCGCTCGCATGAATGTCGGTCGCATATTCCTTGTATTTCGGCGAGCCCAGTTCGCCGAAAAGGCCCGACCCCATGATTTCCGAAAAGCCGATGATCGCGTTGAGCGGTGTGCGGAGCTCATGGCTCATATTGGCGAGGAATTCTGACTTCGAGCGGTTCGCGGCTTCCGCGCGCGTTTTTTCCGAAGCATATTTCTCGGCCAGGTCGACAAGCTGGCGCGCCTGCTCCTGAAGCTTGCGGCGTGAGCTTTCGAGGTCGCGCACGGTCTTTTCCAGCGCCGACTTGTTGTCCGTCAGCGCCGCTTCCTGTTCCTTGATCGCGGTAATGTCGGTACCGACATTCACATGCCCGCCGGTCTTGGTGCGCCGCTCGCTGATCTGAAGCCAGCGCCCCGTCGGCAGGCGGATTTCGCTGAAAGCCGCTTCCGTTTCCGCACCTTCCGCCACCGGCCATCCGCTGCCCACGCCCGCGCGCGCCATCACGTCCGCACGTGTCATGCCCGGCGCCGTCGCCTCGTCTGCAAGGTTGAGGAATTCCCCGAACTTGCTGTTCGCAGTGATGAGCTTTCCCTCTGCGTCCCACAGTACGAAGGCTTCGCCTACGCTTTCGATCGCGTCGCGAAGGCGCTCATTCGCTTCCGACACGCGCTCTTCCGCGAGCTTCTGCTCTGTAATATCGATGGTGATGCCGACGAGCCGGTCGCCCGACGCGCGATTGCCGCTCCAGACCTGGCCCTTCGCATGCATCCACACCCAGCTGCCATCCGCATGGCGCAGGCGGAACGTCGTGTCGTAGGAGCGCGAGGGTCGCGTCACGGCGCGGGAAATATCGTCGATGGCGTTGATGTCGTCGGGATGGGCGAAGGCCTTGATCTCGTTCGGCGAAAGCCGCTTCGAGGGCTGCTTCAGCCCCACCATGTCGAACATGGCGGACGACCAGTAAACGCGGTTTTCCGAAAGATCCCAGTCCCAGATGCCGCAGCGCGCGCCCGCAAAGGCCATGTCGAAGCGCTGCTGGTTCTCGACAAGCGCATCTTCCGCTTCGAGCTTCGACTCGCGAAGCCGCACCAGCATATAGGCAAGGCCGAGATAGCCGGCTGAAAGGAACGAGGAAAAGAGAAGCGCGCGGGACATGCCTTCCTGCGCGTAGAGGGTGACATTGAGTGCAGCGAGCGCAAGCCCGGAAACGCCGAGGGCAAGGCGCGGCAGCAATCCGGCGGGCAGGGTGCGGCGGCGGCGGCCCGCGGCCTCGCGCCACTTCATAGCGTCCTGTCTTGTTGTCGTAGCGTCGCTCATGCGCTCTTCCGTCCGCTCGGGTTCCGTCAGCATTGCCGGTGCCCGCCATTACCCGAATCACTGCCCTTGAAGCGATGATTCGGCCTGAGAGTCCGCCTGTCCATAGCTGGCGTTAACTTTTTGTTAATAGATGCAAGCGGGACTCACTCAATGTCCCTCACAAACCACCTGATCCAGCATGTGATCTGGAGAAAACGCCGATTTAATGACTCCTGAGCCACCGTCCTTAATTCTGCGTTAAGCAGAATGGTTAACGTGTGCCGTGGCGATACGAATCGCGTCGCCGCGGCACAAACCGGCGTTCATCCGGCTGTTTTGGGAGCTGTTTCGGGGGCTGCCGGGTAGGTGTCAGGCGAGCGTCTTGCTCGCGATCTCGTAAACGTCGCGCGAGAGGCCATCCGTGCCCGCGATCCGCTTCAGCTCCTTCTGCATCAGCTTGCGGCGCTTCGGCTCGAATTGCCGCCAGCTCTTGAAGGCGCCCAGAAGCCGGGCCGCCACCTGCGGGTTCAGCTTGTCGAGTTCCAGCACCTTGTCGGCCACAAAGCGGTAGCCCGCGCCTTTCGCATCGTGGAAGTGCAGCTGGTTGGCGCTGGCGAAGCTCGTGATGAGCGAGCGCACCTTGTTCGGGTTCTTCATCGTGAAGGCGGGGTGCTGCGTGAGGCGCTTCACCTCGTCCAGCGTTCCCGGCAGCGACGACATCGCCTGGATCGCGAGCCACTTGTCCATGACGAGGTGGTTGTCCTTCCAGCGTTCGTAGAAGGTGGAAAGCGCCTCTTCGCGTTCCGGGCAATCGATATGCGAGAGCACGGAAAGCGCGGCGATGGAATCCGTCATGTTCGTCGCATGGCGGAACTGTTCGGCCGCGAGCGTCACGCCCTCATCGCCCGGCGCGGCGGCAAGATAGCCGAGGCAGGCATTCCTGAGTGCGCGCTTGCCGGCATCTGCCGCGTCGGGATTGTACGCTCCCGTCACTTCCATGCGCGTATAGGCGGAGAGGAGCGCATCCTTCGCATGTGCCGCGATGGCAAGGCGCAGCGCCTCGCGCGCGGCGTGGATCGCATCGACATCCACATCCTGCCCGATGATCTGTGCCAGCGTCTGTTCGCTCGGCAGCAGGATGATCTGCGCCACGAAATCGGGGTCGATCTTCTTCGCGCTGAGAAGGTCATGCACCATCTCGGCAAATGCCGTTCCCTTGCGCGGCGTGCTGCCGTCCTTCGCCGCTTCAACCATGCGCGTGAGCAGGTTCGTCGCATAGCGTTGCGCCGCTTCCCAGCGGTTGAAGCTGTCACTGTCATGCTTCATCAGGAACACGAGGTCGCGTTCCTTGAGGTTCGCGTCGAGCTTCACCGGCGCGGTGAACCCGCGCAGGATCGAGGGCACCGGCTTTTCGGGTACATTCTTGAAACGCCATGTGCCTTCGCGTTCGGTGAGGTGCAGCACGCGCGTTTTCGCGCCCGGCTTCTCCTCGCCGTCCAGCGTCAGGGGAATGTCCTTGCCGTCCGGGCCGGCAAGGCCGACCGCAACGGGAATGTGGAACGGCTCTTTCACGCGCTGTCCCGGTGTCGGCTGGCACACCTGGCTCATCTTCAGCGTATAGGTCTTGCGCGCCGCGTCGTAGCGCCCGGAGGCCAGCACTTCCGGCGTGCCGGACTGCCAGTACCAGCGCTTGAACTGCGTGAGGTCGAGCTTCGCCCCGTCCGCCAGCGCATCGAGGAAATCTTCCACTGTCGCCGCTTCACCGTCATGGCGCTCGAAATAGAGATCCATGCCTTTGCGGAAACGCTTCGGTCCCGCCATCGTATGGATCATGCGGCAGAGCTCGGCGCCCTTCTCGTAAACGGTCGCCGTATAGAAATTGTTGATCTCGATATAGCTGTCCGGCCGCACGGGATGCGCCAGCGGTCCGCCGTCTTCGGGAAACTGATGCGCGCGCAGCAGCCGCACATCCGAGATCCGCTTTACCGGGCGCGAGCGCATGTCGCTCGTGAATTCCTGATCGCGGAAAACGGTCAGTCCTTCCTTCAGGCAAAGCTGAAACCAGTCCCGGCAGGTAATCCGGTTGCCGGTCCAGTTGTGGAAATATTCATGCGCGATGATCGCCTCGATCGCCGCATAGTCGGCGTCCGTCGCCGTGTCGGGCCGCGCCAGAATATATTTGTCGTTGAAGACGTTGAGGCCCTTGTTCTCCATCGCCCCCATGTTGAAGGCGCTCACCGCGACGATCATGAAGATGTCGAGATCGTATTCGCGGCCGAAGCGTTCCTCGTCCCATTTCATGGAGCGCTTCAGCGCCTCCATCGCATAGGCGCAGCGGTCTTCATTGCCTTTTTCGACGAAGATGCGCAGCGTCACCTCGCGGCCGGACATGGTGATGAACTTGTCTTCCACATGGGCAAGGTCGCCCGCCACCAGCGCAAAGAGATAGGAAGGCTTCGGGAAGGGGTCGTGCCATTCGACGAAATGCCGCCCGTCCTTCGTCTTGCCCTTCTTCACCGGATTGCCATTGGAAAGCAGCACCGGCTCGCTCTTCCGGTCTCCCGTGATGCGGGTGCGGAACACGGCCATGTTGTCCGGCCGGTCGAGATAATAGGTGATGCGGCGGAAGCCCTCCGCCTCGCATTGCGTGCAATAGATGCCGTCAGTGAGGTAGAGCCCCTCCAGCGCCGTGTTTTCTTCAGGCGCGCAATTCGTCACCGTTTCGAGCGTGAACTTGCCCTCCGGCGCGTCGTGAATGGTCAGGCTCTCCGCGTCCACGCTGTAGCGGTTCGCGCCCAGCACTTCGCCATCGATCTTCACTTCGAGAAGTTTCAGCTTCTCACCGTCGAGCTTCAGCGGCGCCTGCCTGTCCGTGCTGGCCGGATTGCGCTCCATCTTCAGCGTGGCATGGACCCTTGTAGCCTTCGGATCGAGCTCGATATCGAGCATGACCTCATGCGTGGCGAAGGCGGGAACCTGATAATCCTTCAGGCGGATGGGGCGGGGGTCTTCGTTGCGCATGGGGGTGCTCGGCGTCGGAGGGGGTCACACCCTCTATATAGGTGAATCGGCGGAGACTGCGAGGGGCAGATTCCGCTCCCGGCATGGCGGAATTGCGGCATGGAGGCAAAACCGCCGCCCGCCAGACCGTCATGGTCCCGGCATGTCCGCGCGATCACTCCTCGGCAGCCCCCATGATGCTGCTCACGATCGCGTCGGCATCGCCCGCCAGCACCATCACGTCTTCCGGCAGGTTCTCGGGGTTGTGCCGCGCCGTATCGGCGAGGCGGCTCAGCAGCACCATCATTTTCGGCGCCGCCGCGATCACCTTCGCCTGAAGCTCCACGCGGTCGGGCGTCATGTCGTATTCCACGCCCGGCACGCGCCAGCCCCCGCCTTCGTGAGAGCCCGTCACGACGACCGGATGTGTCCCCGGTACGGGGTGGCCCGCGCATTCTTCCGCCGAGCGCCATTTGTTCGGCACGCGCACCACATGCCATTCCTCCATCTGCGGATCGAGATGGGAGAGCGCCGCCACTTCTTCCGTTTCGAGTTCCCTCGCCGCGAAGTCGCGGCCAAGCCCCACGTCGTAATGGATGCGCAACGGCTCATCCATGTCCTTGACCCATTGCGGCACGACACGCTCGATTGTCGCCCAGGTGCCCACGGGCCGCACATAGACCCGCTGGTTTTTATGGAACTGCGCTTTCGCCATCTGAGGGGGAGCCTCCGCCCGAACGTCTGAAATCCGGGCTTCAGTATGGCCGCCGAGCGGTTAGCGCCCGCTTAAGGAAATGATCTGGTTTGTTCCCAATGCAGGATTTTACCCCGGCTTCTGCAAGCCGGTGCCGGGGGAGTGAAAAAGGGAAAACGGCTGCCATCCCCGGACTTCAGCCGGGATTCGGCCTCCCGCGCGTCTCGCATCCCAAGCGGACGCGGCGTCAAATCGAAACCCTTTTCACATCGCCAAATTGCAGTGAGAATGCGCGCCAAACAACGATACGGAGACCTGCGCTCGCGCGGAAATCCTCAAAAGAATGCGCCAGCGGCGCGACAAGGGAGACATCATGAATTTCGATTTTTCCGACGACCAGAAAATGCTGAAGGAGCAGGTCCGCAAGTTTCTTGCCGACAAGTGCCCCATGAGCGTGACGCGCCGCGTCCTGGAAAGCGACGAGCCTTATGCGAAGGACGTCTGGAAGGGCCTCGTCGAGATGGGCCTCACCGGCACGGCGATCCCCGAAGAGTTCGGCGGCCTCGGTCTTGGGCCTCTTGAACTTTGCGTGGTGGCCGAAGAGCTTGGCCGCGTTGCCGCGCCCGTTCCCTTCTCCTCCTCGATCTATCTCGCCGCCGAAGCGATCAGGCTTTTCGGCACGCAGAAGCAGAAGGAAGCCTGGCTGCCGAAGCTCGCGAGCGGCGAGATCATCGGCACCGTCGCCATCTCCGAAGGCGTACACGCCGCCCATCCGCGCAACATCGAGACGTCCTTTGCCGGCGGCAAGGTCTCCGGCGTGAAGCAGCCCGTCACCGATGGCAGCATCGCCGATGTCGTCATCGTCGCGGTCAACACGGGCGGCGCCGGTGAGCAGGCCATCTCGCTTGCCATCGTCGATGCGAAGGCGGGCGGCGTCTCCACCGAGGAAGTCCGCACCATCGACCCCTCGCGCGATAACGTCACCATGACCTTCAAGGATGCGCCCGCCGAAGTCCTCGGCGACAAGCAGGGCGAAGGCTGGTCGCAGCTTTCCCGCATCCTCGATGGCGCGGCCGTCCTCTTCGCCTTCGAGCAGGTCGGCGGTACCGAGGCGGCCCTCGAAATGGCGCGCGAATATGCGCTTGAGCGTTATGCCTTTGGCCGTCAGATCGGCTCCTATCAGGCGATCAAGCACAAGCTCGCCGACATGTATGTGAAGAAGGAACTCGCCAAGTCGAATTCCTATTACGGCGCCATGATGCTGAATGACGAGGGCTCGGAACTCACCGAAGCCGCCGCCGCCTCGCGCATCGCGGGTTCGGACGCCTATGTCTTCGCCGCTCAGGAAAACGTCCAGACGCATGGCGGCATCGGCTACACATGGGAGTCCGACTGCCAGTTCCATTATCGCCGCGCGAAGTTCCTTGCCCTGACGATCGGTGCGCCGATCCAGTGGAAGGAAAAACTCGTCTCGCGCCTTGAAGCGAAGAACGCAGCATAAGCGGCTCAAATAAAGATATTCGGGAGAACCAAAATGGATTTCAACGACACACCGGAAGAAGCCGCCTACCGCAAGAAGGTGAGCGAGTGGCTCGACAAGAACGCCACGAAGAAGGCGGACGCGAAAGGCATGGAACTGCCGCGCGACCTCGATGAGCTGATCGCCCAGTCGAAAGCCTGGCAGGCCAAGAAGGCCGATGCCGGCTATGCCTGCATCACCTGGCCGAAAGAGTGGGGCGGCGGTGGCGGCACCACCATCGACAACGTGATCTACAGCCAGGAAGAAGCGAAATATCTCGTCCCCGGCGGCATCTTCGCCATCGGCCTCGGCATGTGCATCCCCACCGTCATGAGCTGGGGCTCGGACGAGGCGAAGCAGCGTTTCGTCGGTCCGGCCGTGCGCGGCGACGAGATCTGGTGCCAGCTCTTCTCCGAGCCTGCAGGCGGTTCGGATGTGGCGGGTCTGCGCACCAAGGCCGAAAAGGATGGCGACGAGTGGGTCATCAACGGCCAGAAAGTCTGGACGTCCGGCGCTCATTTCTGCGACTACGGCATCCTCCTCACCCGTACCGATCCCAACGTGCCCAAGCACAAGGGCCTCACCATGTTCTGGATCGACATGAAGGATCCGGCCGTGGAAGTGCGTCCGATCAAGCAGATGTCGGGCGGCTCGGAATTCAACGAGGTCTTCTTCACCAATCTCCGCGTGAAGGACAGCCAGCGTCTCGGTAATCCGGGCGACGGCTGGAAGGTCGCGCTGACCACGCTCATGAACGAGCGTCTCGCCGTCGGCGGCTCGCAGGGTAACGCCGATACGGACGACCTCATCGAGCTGGCGCGCGATGTCACCATCGCCGGTGAGCCCGCCATCCGTCATGGCGGCGTGCGCGAGCGCATTGCCGACTGGTATGTGCAGGCGCAGGGGCTGAAGTTCACGCGCTTCCGCACATTGACCGCGCTCTCCAAGGGCGAGACGCCCGGACCGGAATCCTCGATTTCCAAGATCGTGGCCGCCAAGAAGATGCAGGATCTCGGCTCCTTCGGCATGGACCTGCAGGACATGGGCGGCGTCATTCGCGACCGCAAGCTCTCGCCTGCCGATGGTGCCTATACCGAGCAGTGGATCGGCGCGGCGGGTTACCGCATCGCGGGCGGCACGGATGAAATCCTGCGCAACATCGTGTCCGAGCGTGTGCTCGGCCTGCCGGGCGAAATCCGTGTCGACAAGGATCTGCCCTTCAATCAGGCCCCCAAGGGGAAGTGACGAAGGCACAAATCTGAAACGCAAAAGCCCGGATCGCTTGATCCGGGCTTTTTATTTCTGCGTTGCGAGAACGGAAGTGCCGCCGCCGCGCTTACTCCCGTCCCATCGCCTTCAGCACCGCTTCGCGCACACTCTCGTCCTGCGCCGCGACGGCCGCCGTCAGCGAGTTGAGCCTTGCCCGCGTGTCGTACAGCTGGTCCATCAGCGACAGCACAACGGGAAGCGTCTCCGCCTCGATCTCCAGATCGTAATGCAGCGTGCAGATGAGACGGACCCGCGCGCATTCCATCTCCGGGAAAACCGGCGCGCCTGCTTCCTCCTGCGGCGAGACGAGCGCCTCGCCGATCCATGCTTCGAGGTCCGCGCGTTGCAGCGCCGCGATCTCGTTCACAAGCTCCTCGATCCCCATCATGACAACATCTCCTTGCGCGGCTCGTCCGGGCTTGCCGGTTGCCAGCTTTCGAGGAACGCCGCGAGCTCCGGCTCCTCGCCCTCCGGCAGCACCACTTTCAGCGTCACGATCTGGTGTCCGGCGGCGCCCGTCTTCCGGTTTCGTACGCCCTTGTCGCGCAGCCGGAGCGTCTTGCCGGTGTTCGATCCCTTCGGCACCGTCATCGACACCGTGCCCCCGATGGTCGGCACCTCGATCCGCCCGCCCAGCACGGCTTCCTTCAGCGTGATCGGCACCTCGACATGGATATTGTCGTCCTTGCGCTGAAAGAAGGCATGGGGCGCTACGTGAAGTTCGACATAGGCGTCGCCCGCCGGTCCGCCGCCGAAACCCGGTATGCCCTGGCCCTTCAGCCGCAGCATTTGCCGGTCTTCCGCGCCTTCGGGAATGGTCACCTGCAGCGTCTTGCCCTCCGGCAGCGTGATGGTGCGCCTGGCGCCGGTCGCGGCTTCGAGAAACGTCACCGGCAGCGTGTAGCTCACATCCTGACCGCGCGCCTTGAACGCCGCGCCCGACTGCCGCCGCGTCCCGCCCATACCGCCGCCGCCAAAAGCGCGCGACAGAAATGCCTCAAGATCTTCATTGCTGGCAAAGCCGTCCTGCGCGGCGTGCGACGCATAGCCGGGACCGTCCGCATATTCGCGGTAATAGCGCTCCTGCGGCCGTTCTGCGCCGCTTGCATCGATCTCGCCCGCGTCGAAGCGCCGTCGCTTCTCCGGGTCTTTCAAGAGGTCATGCGCCGCCGATATGTTCTTGAACTTGGCTTCGGCCTCTTTGTCGTCTGGATGCAGGTCCGGGTGGAACTTGCGCGCGAGTTTCTTGAAGGCGGATTTGATTTCGGCGTCGCTGGCGGTGCGCGTCACACCCAATGTTTCGTAGGGGTCTTTCATGAAGCCGGTCCTGTCATCTCCCCGCTTCTGTTGGGTCTGGTCGCGACGGGAGCATCACCAGTATACCCCCGATCGCCAATCTTTTCGCCCCTCACTCCGCCGCTTCGGCCTTCGCGGCTTCCGCATAAAGCGCCATGTGGCCGGCCAGCGCCTTCTTGAAGGCGGGCCGCGCTTCGGCGCGCTTCACGTATTGATCGAGCACCGGCATCTTCGCGATGAAATCCCTGTGCCGCAGGTCGCGCAGCACCGTCACCATCATCAGGTCGCCCGCCGTGAAGCGGTCTTCCAGCCATTCGCGTCCCTCAAGCCGGCCAGAGACCTGCCCGAGCCTGCGCATCAGGAACTCTTCCGCGCCCGGCCGCCGCAGCTTCGCCCACTCTTCCTCGGGATAAAAGAAATCCAGCGCCGCCACTTCGGCGACCGCGGGCTGAACCGATGTCAGTGCCGCAAACATCCATTGCATCGTCCGCGCGCGGCCTTCCTCGTCGCGCGGCATCAGCGCCTCGCTTTTCTCCGCGATGGCGAGCACGATCGCGCCGCTCTCGAACATCGCGAACCCCTCTTCCTCCAGTACAGGCACCTGCCCGAAAGGCTGAACCGCGCGATAGCTCGCCGCGTCCTGGTCTTCCGGCGTGAGTACCCGTTCCTCGTAGGGCAGCCCCGCTTCTTCCAGCGCCCAGCGCACCCGGAATTCCTTCACCGAGCCCCGCGCGAAAGGCGGCACCCATTTCAACACGCTCAATGTCCTCATTACTCTCTCCTTACGCTCGTCTCTGTCGAAATCAATTGTGCACGGCGCAGCCGCCGCCGCTCTGCGGAGAGCTCGTCCTGCAGCCGCATCAGCTTCTTCTCCTTGGCGAGATGCGCCTTCACGGTTTCCTCCCATTCGGCGCGGGAAACGGTGCGTTCTGTCCTCGGCGCGTCGCTGTGTACGGCGGTCCTCATGACGGCTCCTTTCGGGGGCTGGGGCAGTCCGGTTGCGGAAGCCGGGCAGGGCCGGTTTCCGCATTGCTAAATAGTTTGATATCAATACAATAAGGGCGATTTGATATCAACAAAAAATCCATGTAGCAAGAAGCCATGACGAAAAAGCAGACCGCTCTTCAGGAGGCGACGGCCCATATCCGCGACCATTGCCTCTGCCTGCATGCGCAGCGCGCCGCCCGCGCGCTCGCCCGCCGCTTTGACGATGCGCTCCGCCCGCATGGCATCACCAGCGGTCAGTTCTCGCTTCTGAACGTGCTGAACAGGCCGGACCCGGTCTCGATGGGGCCTGTCGCGAAGTTCCTCGCTATGGATCGCTCCACGCTCACCGCAAACCTGAAGCCGCTGGAGCGCAATGGCCTCATTGCGGTTGAGGTCGACCCGGAAGACCGTCGCGGCCGCAAGCTCTCGCTCACGCCCGAGGGGCGCAAGGTGCTGCGCGCGGCCATGACCGTTTGGAAGAGCGAACATGAAGCGCTGGAAAAGGAGATCGGCGTCGACGCCGATCTGTTGCGCACGGGCCTGCGCGCCATCGCCTAGAAAGCGCCTGAACGCCGCGTCCCGCCGCGCGGATGCCTTGTTCCCGAACTTGCCGCTCTTCGCAAAGACGTTCAAACTCCGCACCGCCCGGATATTTCCCGGCTGGCGGAAAATCGTTCATTCGGGCTGCTTTGGGGGAGTTGCACGGAATGCATATCAGTTCCATGGAAAACATGGACCGCTGTTACCGCCGCTTTGTGGCGGGAACGGAGCTGGAGTCGCGTGAGCGCCTCATCGTCCTCGATCTGGGTGGCGCCGATGTAAATGGCAGCTACCGCGATGTTTTCCGCGGCCCGCAATATGACTATCGCGGCGCCGATCTCGTGGCGGGCGAGGGCGTCGCCATCGTCCTCGAAAGCGCCTACGAAATTCCGCTGGAGGATGCCTCGGTCGATATCGTGCTTAGCGGCCAGATGCTGGAGCATTGCGAGTTCTTCTGGAAGAGCTTCGAGGAAATGGTCCGTGTACTGAAGCCATCGGGTTTTATCTTCCTCATTGCGCCCTCTGCGGGCCCGATCCATCGCTATCCCGTCGATTGCTACCGCTTCTACCCCGATGCCTATGCCGCGCTCGCGCGCTACACGGATTGCGAGATGGTGGATGTCTGGATGGACGAGCGCGGTCCGTGGAATGACCTCACGGGTATTTTCCGCAAGAAGGGCGCACCGGCCTTGCCCGCCGCCGCGCAGCCCGCGCACGACGCGGAGCCGCCCTTCGCCGGTCGCGGATCGGATGAAGAGGAAGCCGCGAAGGGAAGTGTCTCCACCTTCGAGGTGCTGGAAAAGCTGCATACTGCCCTGAAGCCCGAAAGCTATTTCGAGATCGGCGCGCGCGATGCCCGCGGCCTCTCCCTTGCGCATTGCCCTGCGCTCGGCATCGGCCCTCATGCCGGCGCGCTTGGCGCATTGCGGGAAAATATCCGCACCGTCGCGGCCGCCAGCGGTGATTACTTCTTCGAGCATCGCGGCAAGCCCGCCCTCGATACGCCGCCCGATCTCGTCTTTCTCGATGGCGCGCGCTTTTTCGAGACCATGCTGCTCGATTTCATGCAGGTGGAGCGCCTGTCCCGCCCCTCGACGCTTGTCGTCGTGAACAATGTGCTGCCCGCTCATGCCGCGCAGGGTGCGCGCGAGCGCCGCACCGCGCTGTGGGCGGGCGATGTCTGGAAGCTCTATGAGACATTGCGCAGGCAAAGGCCGGATCTCGTGCTGACGCTGCTCGACACGCACCCCACGGGCCTGCTGCTGATCTGCGGGCTCGACCCGCACGATGACTCGCTCTGGAAAGGCTACAACGCGGTCATAGATGAATATGGCGGCGGCAGCGCCGTGCCGCCCGAAGTGCTCTCCCGCGCCGCCGCGCTCGCACCCGAACCGGCGCTTCTCTCCGCGCTTGGAAAGGCATTGCGGCAGGAGCGCGGGCGGGGGCCGCGTGTCTTCCGCGTCAGGAAGAAGCTCCAGAAGCTCCAGAAGCTCTTTGCCTCCGATGCCGCTCACGCATAGGCGACCCAGCCGCGCCAGGTAAACGCCGCATAAAACGGCGTCACATCGCGAAAGCCTGCCTCGCGCAGCACCGCCTCGTCTTCCTCCGGCGAGAGCAGGTCGAGATGCGCCGCGACGCCCGCGCGCGCCTTTTCGGCCATTTCCGGGTCCGCGCCGGAGGCGATGGCAAAGGCGGCGTAGCGCGAGAGCCATTGAGGCCGCGTTTCGGCGTCCTGCGGGAAGCTCGAATGCGCGGCAACGAAGGGCGCGCCGGATTTCAGCCGCCGCCGGATTTCCGCCGCCGTGCGAACCCGCTCCCCGCGCGCGAGGAAATGCAGCGTGAGCAGGCACGCCGCCGCATCGAATGGGCCTTCGCTCGCATCCTCGATATATCCTTCGCGCAGATCCACACGCGAGGCATTCTTTCCCAGTGTCCGCCCGGCGAGCTTCAGCATCTCGCCTGCCGGGTCCACGCCCTCGAAGGTCCAGCCCGGATGCGCTTCCGCGAAGACCTTCAGCTCCATGCCGCCGCCCGCGCCGAGCACGAGCACATGAGCATCGGCGGGCGCGCGTTCGCGGAGCAATACCGCTGCCATGCGCTGCACATCCGCATATCCCGGCATGAAGCGCGCCGGCCCCTTCGTATATTGTGCGACATGGCTCGGATCGTTGAAGTTCGCGAGCATGTCCTTCATCGCATCAGCCTGCATGGGCTTTCTCCAGTTCGTGTGCGCCGCGCCGTTTCGCGAACCGCTTGTGGAAATCCTTTGCGAGCGCCGCCAGCGTCACCTCGCCGAGCCGCTTCAGCAGCAGCGCTTCCGCTTCCTCGAATGTCTTGTCGAGCTGCGCATTCACCGCCTGCTCGACAAGGCAGCCGGGCGCTTGGCGGCGGTTGCCGATGGCGAGGAGGGAAGGGCTCCCCAGCGCTTCGTGAATGTCGGCAAGCGTCACCGCGCTCATGTCGCAGGCGATGGTCCAGCCGCCGCCATGCCCCTTTTCCGAGCGCACATAGCCCGCCTCGCGAAGCCCCGCCATGATCCGGCGGATCACCACAGGATTGGTCTGCATCGCCTTGGCGAGCATCTCGGAGGTCACGGGCTCTTCATGCTCCGCCATATGCAGCAGCACATGAAGCACGCCCGAAAGCTGGCTGTTTCGTTTCATGTAACTTTATATGTTGCGAGTCGGATCGGGAGTCAAGCCCCGTCCGGCCGCGCGGCCTCGAACGCCGCTCTCTGCGCATCGAATGCGCGCTGATAGGCAGGCCGTGCTTGCCCGCGCGCGATATAAGCGGTGAGGTTCGGATAGCGCGCGAGAAGCGCCGATCCCTCGATACGCCGCAGCACGCTCACCATCATCAGGTCGCCCGCGCTGAAGGCGCCGCCGAGCCAGTCAGCCTCGCCGAGCCGCCGCGACAGTTCGCCAAGCCGCTGATCCACGCGGGCATCGAGCATTGCAAGCCTTTCGCCATACCAGCTCTTCTCGCGCTCCGTATAGCCGGCCGCCTCGCGCTCGACGATCGGGGGCTCCATCGTGTTGAGCGCGGCGAAGACCCAGTTGATCGCGCGGGCGCGCGCCCCCGCCTCTTCCGGCAGCAAGCCGCCATGCCGCTCCGCGATATGGAGCACAATGGCGCCGGACTCGAAAAGCGTGAGCCCTTCTTCCTCGCCCGTACCGTCTTCTTCACCCGTACCGTCTTCTTCATAAGTCGGGATCTGCCCGAAGGGATGAAGCGCCAGATGCGCGGGCTCCTTCATCTGTGCGAAGGAGAGAAGGCGCACATCGTAATCCGCGCCCGCCTCCTCGAAGGCCCAGCGCAGCCGCATGTCGCGCGCATGGCCGCGCCCGCGGTCGGGAGAATGCGCAAAGCCGGTGATGACGGGCGGCATTCCGCGTCACGCCTTCGCGGACGCCGCCGCTTCCAGCGTGGCGATATCGATCTTCTTCATCGTCATCATTGCGTTGAAAACGCGCTTTGCCTTGGCCTTGTCGTCGCTCGCATTCAGTTCGAGCAATCGTGCGGGCGTGATCTGCCAGGAAAAGCCCCAGCGGTCCTTGCACCAGCCGCAGGCGCTTTCCGCGCCGCCATTGTTCACGATCGCGTTCCAGTAGCGGTCGGTCTCTTCCTGGGTTTCAGTCACGACCATGAAGCTCACCGCCTCATTCGGCGTGAAGACCGGCCCGCCATTGAGGCCGACGAAGCGCCGCCCCAGCACCGTGAATTCCACGGTGAGTTCCTGGCCTTCCGTGCCGCCGGGAAACTCGCCCGGCGCGGCGTTCACGCTGTCGACATGGCTGTCGGGAAAGGTCGCGGCGTAAAAGGCAGCCGCCTTGGCCGCTTCGCCGTGGTCGAACCAGATGCAGGTCACGAGATCGGTCATGGTCATTCTCCTGTCGTCGGGGCGTCCGTCGCGCGGAAAAGAAGTTCGATATAGCGGATGAGATGGTCGGCGCTGTCGGCGGCAACCTCCGCGCTGCCCTTCGCCTTGGCGAGAATGAAGGCGCCCTGCAGCACGGCCTGTGTGTGCAGCGCCAGCGACTTCGCGCTCCAGTCCGGCCTCATGCCGCGTTCGTGCATCGCCGCCTCGATATCGGCTTCGAGCGTCGCGGCGTGCCCGCTGATGCTCCGGTCGCAGGCATCGCGAATGGCGGGGGAGGTCTCGTGCGTTTCCTGCACCATCGTGCCGACAAGACAGGTGAAGTCCGGCACGCCACCCGTCAGCATCGACTTGCGGAAGCGGACATAGCCGAGGACGCGCGCGAGCGGATCGGCCGCCTCGTGATAGGGCGCCCCGGCAAACATCGCGCCCGTCGTCGCCGACCAGTGCTCGGCGGCGGCCACGCCCAGCGCCTCCTTGCTCTTGAAGTGGTGGAAGAATGCGCCCTTGGTCACGCCCGCCGCTGCGCAGAGCTCGTCCACGCTCGTCGCCGCATATCCCTTGGTGCGGATCACGTTGAGCGCCGCATCGAGCAGCTTCGCGCGGGCATCCACTTTCGCGGGCTTTGCGGTTTGCCTTGCGGTCTGTTTGGCGGGCGCTTTCCCGGTCCTGGCGGCCATCTCGTCCTCCTGTTGCGCAATTACATACCAACCAGTCGGTATTTAGTAAAGAGAAAGGTTCACGCGGGTTTCCGGCGCTTTTTCCCCTCTCCCCAGCGGGGAGAGGGGTGAGAGGCGGTTTGCGAAGCAAACGAAAAGGTCCGGTGGCCTGTCCCGGCGGAGGCCGGGAAAGACCCGGAACCTCTTCCCACCCTCCCCCTGTGGGAGGGTCAAACGGTCGAAGACCGTTTGGGGAGGGGTAAGCTTGGGGCAGGGCGGAGCCTCCTCTGAAGTCTCGCTCCCGGCGCTTCCCAAACCAAAAACTGTCATCCCGGCGCAAGCCGGGATCCATGGGCGGTGCGTCGCACGCAGCGCTATCGCTAGCAGCCACACCGCAAATCCCTCCGCCTACGGTCTATCCTCCGCGCCCGCGACCCCCTCAGCTGTCATTCCGGCGAAAGCCGGGAACCTTTTCGAGCCTCGAATGCCCTGAGCCACGCGAAGGGCAGGCAGATCGCGGGAATACCTCCATCTAGCCCCCCAACACCGTCAATGTGAGAAAAGAAGAGCATGAAACATACGGAAGATGGAGTTTCCGTCCGTTCAGTGACGAATTTCTAGGTGATGGAAAGGCGGGCAGACTGACGGCTCGCTTCCGGCCCGAGTGGATACTTGCTAGGATCATAGTCAATCGTAAGTCAGGCTGCTCCCGAATCAACTGAAGGTATTGTTGGTGCGTACCGCCGGAAGATGCTGCGTGATATGCGAGACGTTAAACATGACTCCAAGAGATTGCCCTGTGTCAGGTGACATTCAGCGCGTCTATCATTTTGTCGAACTTGAATACGGATTGGATGATCTTCGCCGACGCAGGCTGAAGGTCGCCGAGCTTCTTAAACTCAACGATCCTTTTGAGTTCTTTGGGGCAAATCTCTCAAACCCCGATTTGCGTCGAGCATTTCATGTAATGAAAGATCAAATGGCGTCAAATCGAGGCATATTATGCTTCAGTCGAAATTGGAAAAATCCGGTGCAGTGGAGTCACTACGCAGGAATGCATACCGGCCTCTGTCTCGGGTTTGACATTCCTTCCGAGCATCTTGGCGCAGTAAATTACTCGTCGAAGCGATTTGCCGTTGATGCAAATCGCCTCTTGAATCCGCGAGAAATTGATTTCGAAACGGCTAAGGCCTTGCTTTTTACCAAGTACTCTCACTGGCGATACGAAAACGAAGTTCGCAGCTTCGTAACACTGGAAGAGGTTGATCCCGAGAGTGGTCTCTATTTCGCAGATTTCTCGGACCGTCTGAAGTTGGTGGAAGTGATCGTGGGCGCTAATAGTACACTTAAGGAGGCAGAGCTAATGGAAGCGCTGGGTGATTTGCAAGCCGACGTGAAAGTTTCAAGAGCCAGACTTGCCTTCGGTTCATTTCAGGTGGTACGCCAGCGAGACAAGAAGCTATGGTGGCCTAATCAACCGACTAAGGTTTAGAGAGGCTGCCAACTCAACATTTCGTTCGTTCAGTGACAAACTAGCTATGCTCAAAAAAAGGGGAGTCACTGTTGGACCGCCTCTGATCCATTGCTCCATCACCTCCGCGTCTTCGCGTGCCCCTCACACACCGCATCGCATCGAACACCGAGTCGCCGTCGCCCATCTCGCGCCGGGCAAACCCCGGGCACAAGTTTTTTGCCTCCCGCTGCGCCGAAGTGCCGGGAAGACACGGGGATTATTTCTTTCGCGGGCCGCGCAGTGGTCTGGCGCGGGCTGGAAGGGCAGTCGTCGCTCATATCATCTGTATACGAATTGATGACTTATCCCCTTTGTGACGGTTTGATGACGTTTCGATGACGGTGGCCGTCACTTGTCCCCGCCCCCCGGGGACAAGGAGGGGACAAGGAGGGGACAAGCAAAGCCGAAACGTCCCCGCCCCCGGGGACAAGCAAAGCCGAATTGTCCCCGCTCCCGGGGACAACCGGCGCCCTCCCGCGCCCCTCCCGGCCCCCAGGGCGTCCCGTGTGATCCTGTGCTATTCTTCCTCTCAGGTGCGGTCGCGAGTGGCGGGCTGATTGCCAGATTTGAAAGCAAAAACAAGGGCTTGGGTTGCGCGCGCGCGGGCGCTCGTCTCCCGTTTGGCGCCCCATGCGCGCCGCAGCCGCGTCCCCTGGATTGTGCCCGTGCTCCTCGTGCTTTTCGGCGCGAACCACCTTCTCTATCTCTATGTCTATGTGCCGCCTGTTCCTCAAGGCATTGAGAACATTAAGAAATCCGGCACCCTCGTGGTGCTGGCGCGCGAGGCGCCCACCACCTTGTATGAGGGCGCGGACGGCCGCACCGGCTTCGAATACGAGATGATGAAGCGTCTCGCAAAGTCGCTCGGCGTCGCAGTCGAGTTCCGGATTTACGAGACGGAACAAGGGGTTATGGATGCGCTCGCCGCGCGCAAGGGCCATGTCGCCGCCGCCGGCCTTGCCGTCACGGAGGCGCGCAAGGCAGCCTTCGCCATCGGCGCGGAATATGAAGACGTGACGCAGCAGCTCGCCTGCCGCCGGGCCGGGGGGCTTCCAGATAATATAAATGATATCAATGGGTTATCTGTCGCTGCCTCGGCAGGCACACCGGCGGCCGAGGCGCTCGCCGTGGCCGCCGAGGGGGCGGAAGATGTCGCTCTGCATCTCGAAGATCAGCCTGCGGAGGAATTGCTCGCTCGGGTGGTCAATGGCGATTACGACTGCGCGGCGGTGGATTCGCTGACCCTCAAGGTGGTCAATCCCTATCACCCGGAAATTGCGGAAGCCTTTGATATATCTGATGAAATGCCGCTCGGCTGGTTTCTCGCGCCGGGCTCGGAAGACCTGAAGGATCACTTTCGTGCCTGGTTCGCGGGCACGAAAAAGTCAGGCGCGCTGGCGGCTCTGGAGCGCCGCTTCTTCGGCTTCCTGCCGCTTTTCGACTATGTCGATATCCGTGCCTTCAAGCGCGCGGTTGATGATCGCCTGCCGGACTACGAAAAGGTCATCCGGCGCGCCGCGCGGCAAAATGGCCTTTCCTGGCAACTGCTTGCGGCTGTCGCCTGGCAGGAATCGCATTGGAACCCCGAGGCGAAGAGTCCGACCGGCGTGCGCGGTTTTATGATGCTGACCGCGCAGACGGCGCGCGAACTCGGCGTCGAAGACCGGCTCGATCCGGTCGAGAGCATCGAGGCCGCCGCGCGCTATCTTGCTGATCTGAAAGGCAGATTGCCCGTCAGCATCGAAGAGCCGGACCGCACCTGGTTCATGCTCGCCGCCTATAATATGGGCCTTGGCCATGTTTACGACGCGCGCGCCCTTGCCGCACGTCTCGGCCGCGACCGCGATAGCTGGACGGATCTCCGCCGCGTCCTGCCTCTGCTCAACAATGCCGCCTATGCCGAGACCCTGAAGCATGGCCGCGCAAGGGGCGGGCAGGCCGTTCATTTCGTGCAGCAGGTTCGCACCTATATGCACATACTTGACGGTGGCGCTGGGACATAAGCCCTTGTCTTTGCTGCGACATTTCGCGCTGGCCCTGCGACCGAATGACCACTCTCCAAATAGGGTTATGGGGCGCAATCTGGTTGCAGAACTTGCGCGGGCCGCTGGGGCTGGGCGCAGCGAACTGGAGAAAACGAAAATGAAGACCAACCGGAAATTGGGCGCGGGTGTCGCTGCCGTCGCGCTCGGGGTGATGGTGGCAGGCACGGCTCAGCCTGCTTATGCGGAGTTCCAGGGCAAGTCCGCGGGGGATTTCATGGTCCGTGCCCGCGTCATCGGCGTGCTCCCGGATGAGAGCGCTTCCACCACCATCGGCGGTGATGTGGACGTCTCGAACGAATGGGTGCCGGAAGTCGACTTCACCTACTTCCTGACGGACAACATCGCCCTCGAACTCATCGCGGCGACCACGAAGCATGACGTCTCGCATACGCCGACGGGCATCAACCTGGGTGAAGTAAGCCTTTTGCCGCCGACACTTACGCTGCAATACCACTTTATGCCGAAGGAGCGTTTCAGCCCCTATGTCGGCGCGGGCCTCAACTACACCTTCTTCTATGACGAGTCCCCCGCTGCGGGCAGCGCGGTCACCAGCATCGATTATGAAAACAGCATCGGCTACGCGCTTCAGGCCGGTGTCGACTATGCCATAGCCGACCAGTGGTATCTGAACCTCGACGTGAAGAAGATCTTTCTCTCCACCGACGTCTCCATGAACGGCGGCGCCATCCGCGCGGATGTCGACCTTGATCCCTGGATTGTGGGTGCCGGTATCGGTTACCGCTTCTGATCCTTTCGGAACGCGGTTTTCGGAGCACCGCCGCGCTCTCCACCGGGGCGCGGCGGTCGCTTTTTCATGCTTGTCCGGTTTGCCGTTCTGCCTTGAGTCATATAAAAATAGGGCGTTGACCCTATCCGCGCGCCGCGTTTGCGGAATCGGCGTGAAGGGCGAGAACATCAATAAACAGAACAAGTCGGGAGAAGGCTCGTGGGAGACTCCATTGGCTCGCGTGTCGAAGGAACGGATGTGAAGAAGCGCCCCTTTAGCGTCGCCATTCTGGGCGCGGGCGCGGCGGGGCTCTGCACCGCGATCAAGCTGCGCGAAGCGGGCATCGAGGATTTCACGATCTTCGAAAAGGCAGCCAGCGTCGGTGGCACCTGGCGCGACAACACCTATCCGGGTTCGGGCTGCGACGTGCCCTCCATGCTTTACTCCTATTCCTTCGAACCGAAGCCGGACTGGAGCCGCAAATTCGCGCCCCAGCCGGAAATCGTGGAGTATTTCGAGACCGTTGCGCGGAAATACCGGCTCCTGCCGAACATCCGTTTCAACACCGAAATCGTGGAAGCCCGTTTCGACGAGGAAGAAGGCCTCTGGCGCATCCGCTCGGCCGCGGGCGAGGAATTCACGGCAAACGTGCTCATTTCGGGCGTCGGCCAGCTCAACCGTCCGGCCAACCCGAAAATCGAAGGCCTGAGCGATTTCAAGGGCATAGCCTTCCACTCCGCGCGCTGGAACCACGATGTTGACCTCGCGGGCAAGCGCGTCGGCGTCATCGGCAATGGTGCGAGCGCGATCCAGTTCGTGCCTGAAATCGCGCCTGTGGCGGGCAAGCTCACCATCTTCCAGCGCACGCCGAACTGGTGCGTGCCCAAGCCCGACCGTCCTTTCCGGGAATGGGAAAAGAAGCTCTACCGTTCATTCCCCATCCTCGCGCGCATTCAGCGCTGGTGGACATGGTTGACACTTGAGCGGAACTATCTCGCCTTCGTGCAGGGCAGCTTCTTCGGCAAGCTCTTCGAGAAAGCCGCGCTGAAGGAGATGGAAACCCACATCAAGGATCCCGAACTTCGCAAGAAGCTCACCCCTGACTATCCTGCGGGCTGCAAGCGCATCCTGCTGACCAACGACTGGTACCCCGCGCTTGCCCGGCCGAATGTCGAGGTGGAGACGAGCCACATCGCGCGGGTGACGGCCGATGCGATCGTGACGGAAGACGGCGTCTCCCATCCGGTCGACGTCATCATCTATGCCACGGGCTTTGAGTCCACGGACTTCCTCGCGCCGATGAAAGTCGTCGGCCGTGACAATGCGGACCTGAACGATGTCTGGGCGCGCGGCGCGGAGGCGCATCGCGGCGTTGCAGTGGCGGGTTTCCCCAATTTCTTCATGCTTTATGGGCCCAACACGAACCTCGGGCATAACTCGATCATCTTCATGATCGAGTGCCAGGCGAACTACATCGTGCAATGCGTTTCGGCGCTCCGTAATAGCAAGCTGCGTTACCTTGATGTCCGCAAGGAAGCGATGGACAGCTTCAACCGCGATCTCCAGCAGGACATGCAGAAGACGGTCTGGGCCGCTGGCTGCTCAAGCTGGTACAAGACGGCGGATGGCAAGGTCACCAATAACTGGTCGAGCTTTACCGCCAAATACTGGTGGCAGATGCGCCACCCGGACTTCGCGGAATATGCGCTGAAAGGCGCCTGAGCGCGTCCCCGGCTCACCTCTGCCGCAGGCCGCGCGCCGTTTGCCCATTCCCGGGTGGCGGCGCGTCCCTATTATGTTTATCCCTTGGCGGGTTGGGGAAAAGCGTGGGCGAGCAGCCCGCACATAGGTAGGGCCTGCGAGCTCGGGGGATATGTCTCTGTTGGATTTCTCGAATATTCGTGCGTCATGGAGCTTGAACGTCCGCTTGTTCAAGGGACACGTGCAGATATGGCTCGAAGCGCTGGGCAGAGGCGATCGCTTCACGATCCTCGAGGATTACCTGCTTCTTCGCCGCTCGAAACTCTTCGACGAGAAATGGTACCGGGGTGAGTATCCCGACGTCGCCGGCCGCTTTGTCGATCCGCTCCTTCACTATCTGATGAGCGGCGGGCAGGAAGGGCGTCAGCCAAACCCTGTCTTCAACAGCCGCTGGTACCTCGCACAAAATAGGGACGTGGCCGCGAGCGGTATGAACCCCCTCGTGCATTACGTGCGTCATGGTGCGTCCGAGCGGCGCGATCCGGGGCCCGGCTTTTCCGTGCGGAAATACCTCGCTCACTACCCCGATGTCGTCACGGGGGGCATGGAGCCGCTTCAGCACTACCTCCGCTTCGGGCGGGAGGAGGGGCGCGGCTCCGGCGCGGCGGGCGCGGGGGGAAAGTGGCAGGTGGCATCCAAGCCCAGAGCGCCGGATGATTCCGTCTGGGCCGAACATGCGCGGCGGCGGGCGGTGCGGACAGCAGGTGCCATTTCGGTCGATGTCGTCGTGCCCGTCTATCGCGGATGGCACGACACGCTTGCCTGCTTCCATTCGGTCCTCTCCAGCGCGAATGAGACACCCTTCGAAATTGTGGTCGTCGACGATGCCTCGCCAGAGCCGCACCTGTCGGAAAAGTTGCAGGAGCTTCATGCTCTCGGCCTCATCACGCTTTTGCGGAACGAGGCCAATCTCGGCTTTGTGCGGAGCTGCAACAAGGCGATGGCTCTGCACCCGGAGCGCGATATCGTTCTCCTGAACGCCGATACGGTCGTCTATGGCGATTGGCTGGACAGGCTTCTGGCGCATGGACGTGCCCCGCGCATTGCCACTGTCACACCGTTCTCCACCAATGCCACGATCTGCAGTTATCCGGTTGTGAACGGGGATAACCCGGAAAAGCTCGAGCTGGGCTACGCCGCGCTTGATCGCATTTTCGCGGGCGTGAACAAGAGGCAATCCGTTGACGTGCCGACGGGCGTTGGCTTCTGCATGTATATCGCGCGCGCCGTGCTGGACGAGATCGGGATGTTCGATGAAGCCTCGTTCGGGCGCGGCTATGGCGAGGAAAACGATCTCTGCCAGCGGGCCATTGCGGCGGGCTGGCGCAATCTTCTGGCCGGCGATGTTTTCGTGCGTCATACCGGCGGCGTCTCCTTTGCGGAGACCTCCGCAAAGGCGCGGGCCGAAGGGATGCGCGCCTTGACGCGCAAGCACCCCGCCTACACCGGGGATGTCCGCGCGTTCATCCGCCGCGATCCGGCCTCGCTGTTCCGCCGCCGTGCCGACGCGGCGCGCATTGCTGGGCGGCATCGCAGGAATGTGCTCTTCGTGTCGCATACATGGGGTGGCGGCATTGAAAGGCATATGCGCGACATCGGCGCAATCTGCGAAGAAGCGGGGATAGGTGTCGTCTATCTTCGTCCGTCGCGAACACATGGATTGGCGGGCGATGTTTCGGCGGGCACTCTCAACATCCCGAACCTGAGCAATCTGAAGCTCGGGCCGGATATCGACGAGGTCGTGGAGCTATTGGCTCTGGCGGGGATAACCCGCATTCACGTTCACAGCCTGGCGGGCTGGGATATGCGGCTTTTGCAGCTTCTGCCCCGCATTGCGGAACGCTTGAACATCCCGCTCGACTTCACCTTTCACGATTACATGTCCGTCTGCCCCCGGATCAACATGGTGGATCACACGGGGGTATTTTGCGGCGGCGCGGAACGTGAGAAATGCAATGCCTGCCTCAAGCGGAACGGAAATTCGTTTGGCGTCACCGATATTGACGATTGGCAGGCCGCATTCCGGCATTTTCTGAGCGGTGTGCGCCTGTGTCTCGCGCCCAGCACGGATGCTGCCAAACGCATGAAGAAGACCTTTCCGTTTCTCGATATTGCAATACGCCCGCATCCCGAGCCTGCGGCTTCAAAGCCCGTGGCCGTGCGCTGGCGGGAGGGCGAGCGCTTGCGCGTGGTCTTGCTGGGCGCGATCACGCAGCACAAGGGCTCGAAGATACTTGTGAAGGCGGCCGAATATGCAAAACGCAAAGGCCTGCCGGTGGATTTCGTCGTGGTGGGCTATACGGACCGTGATAACGATCTCCGCAAGAACCCCCATGTGCGGGTTACCGGCGTTTACAGCCCCGCCGATCTGAGCGATATCCTCGAGAAGGAAAAGGCGCATATCGCGCTCATTCCCTCCGTTTGGCCCGAAACCTACTGCTACACCTTGTCGGAGGCGTTGCTCGCGGGCTTTCCTGTCGCGGTTTTTCCTTTTGGCGCGCAGCACGAGCGTCTTGCGGGAGAGGGGGCCGGTCGCGGGATTTATCTGCCGGGGGAGGGGCTTGCAAACCCGGCTCTCGTGGTCGATTACCTTCTTGGTCAGCGGGGCGAGCTTGCAATGCTGGCGGACGGGGAGTTCGCTCAACCCGCGCGCGCATATGACTACCATTCTTACTACGGGTCTTGAGATGACGTCTGATTCTCCCTTCTTCATTCTTGGATGCGTGCGCTCCGGCACGACATTGCTGCGCGATGTGTTGCGAAGCAGCGAGCGCCTGGAGTGCCCTGAAGAGACGCACTACTACCGCTGGGGGCAACCCTTCGGCAGCAATGCCTATCGCACAGAAGTGACGAAGCGCCGCGTCCTCAAGCGGCACCGCCGGATGGACAAGGTGGACGAAGCGGTTTTCGATGAGATCGTCGCCACGGCTTCCTCCCGCCGGGACTTTCAGGACCGCTACATGGCGGCCTTTCTGGCAGGTGCCGGGAACGAAGAGGGCCGGTGGTTCGACAAGTCACCGCAGAATATCTACGGATTATCGCTTCTTGCTCATGACTATCCGGCAGCGCAGTTCGTGCACATCGTCCGAAACCCCTTGAACGTGGTGGCGAGCCTGATGGTGGGAAAGGTAATTGGCGCGCCGAGCGTTGTTGCCGCAGCGAACTATTGGCAGGAAGCGGTGGGAATATTCAACACCATGCGTCCCGCAATCAAGACCCGCTCCTATGAGCTGAAATATGAGACGTTCACCTCGGACCCGAAGATTGAATCCAAAAGACTGATGAAATTTCTGGGCGAGAATACGCGCTCGCTCACCTACAGCTTTTCGAAGATACACGCCGAGCAGGATCAATATCTGTCGGTTCTGTCGGATGAGGATATCGCTGTGATCCGCGATATATGCGGCAAATGGGCGGAACACTACGGCTATGATCTGACAGTGAAGGGAAAGCCTTAAGCGCTCACGCGGCGGGCGCCAGCGCGTCCCGTTCTTCAACTGCTCTCAGCAGGGCGCGGTTATGCTTGTGGTTCGAGCAGAAGGCCGTCACCTTCCCGATGATCGGACCACCACCCAGCGCGAGGTCGCCGACGAGATCGAGAATGCGGTGCCGGAGGAATTCGTCGGGCGTCTTCAAGCCGCCTTCGTTCAGTACACGGTCCTTGTACATCAGCAGTGCATTGCCGAGCGACGCGCCACGCACAAGCGGGATAAGGCGCAGCTTGCCGAGGATAAGGGCGGGCCAGATGACCGACAGAATGCCGTAGGTACGCGCGAAACAGATTTCCTCGCGAAAGCGCGCAGGCGACATATCCCCGGACCAGCGCTGCGTATTCCAGTAGGGAAGCTCCAGCGCATAGTCGACCGCGAAGGTCGGATGCGGTTCGATGGTAAGCGATATCCGCTCATCGGTAAGCGTGATGCTTTCGGTGATCCGCCGGAAATGCCTTGGTCTGTCCTGTTCCCTGATGCCTCCTTTCGCCAACGCCTCGACGATGGGCCTCGCGCTGCCGTCCATGATGGGCACTTCCTGCGAGTCCATCTCCACAATGGCGTTGTCGATCTCCAGCGCGAAGAGCGACGCCATCAGATGTTCGATGGTCTGAAATTTGGCGCCATTCTCCGCCTTCATCATTGTGCAGCGGGGAAAGTCGACGCAGTTGCGCCAGTCCGCCTGAAGTTCCGCGCTCTGTCCGCGTCCGCCCGCGCGGCGGAAGCGGATGCCGGTGTCCGCTGGTGCAGGATGGATGGTGACGTTCGTCTTCCGGCCGGTATGCAGGCCGACCCCGCTGAAGCGCGCTGCTTCCCTCAAGGTCGCCTGGTTTTCCCTGAAACCCTGTGGGGCCGCCATCTTCGCCATCCAGATATGCTTCGTCTCGAGAACAATATAGCCTATAGGAAATTCGTCGCGAGGTCTGCGGTCTCGGCGGCGCCCCATTCACGAAGCACAGAATTCCCGTCCCGCACCTATGCCCCTCATTTGCCGCCTTACAGAAGCCGTTGAGAGTGCATCGCGCCTGATTGCCGCGAAGGGGAGCCGGATTGCGGCACTTGATGCCTTTTACCGCGAACATACGGTTGCCGGGCCGCCTGCGAAGGCCGGTGTTCTCGATGCAGGTTTCGCAAAGCCCGGTTCCGGCCTCGTCTCGGTCGTCATCCTGACGCTGAATGGTGCGGACATGCTGGCATCGCTGTTCCGTTCCATCCGAACGCACAATACATGGCCGGATCTGGAATTTCTCGTGGTGGACCACGGCGGGGACGAAGAGACCCGACAGGTCCTTGCCGGGCTTTCATCCGAGTTCGCCATTCGCCATCTCGTTCCCGGCCGCAATTTCAGCTTCGCCTTTTCCTGCAACAGGGCCGCTCAGCTTGCACGCGGGGAAACGGTTCTGTTTCTGAACAACGATATCGAATTTACCGAAGATGCAGTCCCACCAATGGTCGCGGCGTGCGAAGCGACGGGTGGCCTCGTCGGATTGAAGCTGTGGCAGAAATCCCCGGAAGGCGTGGTTTCGGAAGAGCCGCAGATCGGCATCAGGCTTCGATGGAATTTGCAGCAGGGCTGGACCGTCCCTTATGAGACGAAGCCGGGCCCTGCGGATGCGTTGCGTGCTGCCCGTCCATCATCGATGCCTGTCGTAACGGCAGCCGTTCTCGCCTGCTCGCGTGAGCGCTTTCTTGCCCTTGGCGGGTTCCCCGAGGAATATCTCTACGCTTATGAGGACGTGGATTTCGGGTTGAAGGCAATGGTTGCGGGTATGCCGTCCATCTCGCTCAACAATTGTTCTGCGACCCATATCGTCGGTGCTACGCGCTTCAAGCGCGCGCGCCGGACGCGTCGCCGCCGCTGGCACCGCTACAATCTTTCCGTTTTCCGCGCGCGTTGCGGATATCTTTGCCGCCGCCATGCCTGGGCCGGGCTCTTTGGCGGCGAGGGCTTCGATTGGGGCAGGCGTCCCGCGGTCGCCATCGTTAAACCCGTGGGAGAAGAGGCGCCTTCGCTTGCTGAGCCTTCAGGTTTCGCTTTCGTGGACACAAAACGGCGTGGCCCGCTGGGAATAAATCTCTACGGCTACGATCTCGTCCTTTCCTGCGATCCTGCCTTTGACTTCTCATACGCGCGTCATTTGAGCCCCATGGCGGTGACGGTTGCTCTGGTGCGCCAGCCCGAGGGGTGGGGTGAAGCGGCCAACTATGACCTTCTGGTCGCAGAAAACGAAAGCATTGCCGCTGAAGTTGCAGAGCGCATTGGCAGACCGGTTGAACTGTTGCGCCCGGAAGGCGGAAAAGAAGGGCTGATGTCTGTGGTTGCCCGCTTTCTGCGGGACAAGCACAGGATCGCGATCGTGGGCGGAGAGGAAGAGGGGCGGCAGCTCCTTCTTGCGAGAGCGCTGAGGCACAGAGGCATGTCCGTCCGCTGTGTGGAGACGAAGGCTTATCCTTCACCCTCCGCCATGCGGGATGATTTTGTCATCTGGCTGAAACAAGGAGTGCGGCCTTCGCTGCCGCCCGATACCTGTCACATTGCAGCCTTCGATATCCCCGAAAGTGCTTCCTGGCGGGGTGATATCTATCTGGGCGACTGGAAAGACGGATTTGAGGGCTGGTTCGAATTGCTTATGCGGGAAATGGAAGGTTACCATTCAGAGAGAATGGCGGGGCCGGCTGACAAGCCGCTTGCACGAGACAGCCTTCGGGAGGATACGAAGGCCGAGGCATTCTGGAACGAATTTGCGGATCCGACCGAATGGCTCATCACGGTGTCGTAAGAGCGGAGCGGCGCTGACTTTCTTGAGGTGGGGCGATGGACGTTAGAATTGGTATGGCGACCGACCGTGACGAACTCGTCCGGTTTCTGCTTATGGCAGGCGAAGGTCTCTTTGAACATCTGTTTGAAGATGCTTACCCGGGACTCACAGCTATCGACGCGCTCGGCCTTGCCGTCGGCGATGAAGATAGCCCCTATCATTTCGAGAATGCCTATCTCGTCGAAGATGGTGGCGAGATCAGAGGCTGTCTGATCGCTTTCCCGGCTGAGCAAATCGGTCTGCCCGAAATCGCCTATAGCGTTTTGCCGCCCGAACGTCTCGATCCGGTTTTGCCGCTCTTCACCACCCATGTCCCGAACAGCTTCTATATCAATACGCTCGCCGTGAATGAGGGTGCCCGCGGACAAGGCGTCGGAGGGTTGCTTCTGGATTTCGCCGCAGAACTTGCACGCGGTGCCAATTACGAAAGTCTCACCCTCCATGCCTGGGGGGACAACACGACCGCTCTCAGCCTTTACACGGCCAAGGGCTTTGAATGCGTAGAACGCATCCCGATTCCGCCGTCGAACGCACTGAGGCATACGGAACCCATGTTGCTGCTGCAGACCCTGCTCACCTGATATGGGGTGGAAAAATCCCGAAGTCGTACTGGTTACCGGAGCGAGCGATGGCATAGGGGCCGCGCTGGCAAGGGGCTACGCGGCGCCGGGCATAACGCTCGGCCTGCTTGGACGCGACGAAGTACGGCTCAAGCAGGTGGAAGAGGAATGCCGTGCTCTGGGCGCTTCCACGGAAAAGCTTGTGGCGGATGTCACCGCGAAGGAAACGGAAGCCGTTATCCTCGGTTTCGATCGAAGGCACACCGTAGACCTCCTGATCGTCTGCGCCGGCGTCACTTCCGGTGTTTCGGAAGCGGATGGGCTCGAACCCTGGGATACCGCAGAGCAGGTGGCAGAGACCAACTTCATGGGCGCCCTCAGGAGTATCGGGCCGCTTGCCAACGTCATGGCATTGAGGGGTGAGGGGCAGATCGCCGGAATAGGCTCGCTTGCGGCGTTAACTCCCATGCCATCCTGTCCGGCCTATAGCGCCGCGAAGGCGGGATTTGAGACCTATCTTCTGTCTCTGAGGCGGCTTCTCGGCTCCCGGGGTGTCCGCGTCAACGTTATAAGTCTCGGTTATGTAGAAACCCGGATGAGTCAGCAATTGAGCGGGCGAAAGCCGTTTTTGACGACACCGGACGATATCGCAATGCGCATAAGGAGGGCCCTTCGCGGGAACCCGGCGCGCATGTCCTATCCCCTTGTTTTATCGGTGGGAATAAGGCTTCTGAATGTCTTGCCGGAGCGCCTCGCGCTCTTGATCCTGCCTGCCTTTGCTTTTACGATTTCTCGCAGAGGGGCTAAGGGGCGCCCAGCGGCGGCTGGCACCGGAAGAGGGGAAAAATGATTGCCGGTCTTGCCGGTTTTCTGATCGCTTTCGCGATCGTGTTGGTGCTTGAGCGTTTCATTCAGCCGCAACGCTCGAGAAGGCCGGTCTTTCATCGAGTGAGCATGCTCTCGGCTATGCCGATGATCGTGTTTTATCTCTCGGTATTCATGGCCACCTATCGGCCGGTTTTCGCCACCGTGTTTGGCATTATCTTTTTCCTCGGCATCGTCATCGTCAATAACGCCAAGTTTCGCGAGCTTCGCGAACCGTTGGTCTATTCTGATTTCGCATTGCTGAGGCAGGCGATCGCTCATCCGGCGCTTTACGTCACCTATATCGGCCCATTCAAGGTCGCTGCGGTAATTCTGGCAGGGGCCGCCGTAATATTCGGCTCGCTGATATATGAGCCCCCGGTAATCGACCGCGACACGCCCGCGGAATGGTTTTCCACGCTCGCTTATTTTTCCGTCGTTATCGGGCTGATTTACGCGATCACACGGGGGCCGCTGCGAAACGAATTTCGCGACATTCTTAAGCAATTCGGCGCTTCGACCGATGTCCGGGAAGACGTCGACAAGCTGAGCCTTGTCACCACGCTGATTTTCTACTTCCTCCTGGCCGGGGAGCAGGAAATTGCTGTCGCCAAGTCGCGCGAAAACGAGGAAGAGGACCGGGCCCGTCCCGTTGGACAGCGCCCCGGTCTGCCGAACGTCGTTGTCGTCCAGAGTGAATCGTTTTTCGATGCCCGGCGGATTTTGCAAAATGTGCCTCAGGGATTTATGCAGAACTTCAGCACGATGTGCCATGAGGCGAGATATCTCGGCCGTCTGCGGGTCCCTGCCTGGGGCGCGAACACTCTCCGCACCGAGTTTGCTTTCCTGTCGGGTATTCCCGACGAGGCGCTCGGCGTCGATCGTTTTAATCCATATCTGAAATATTGCGACAAGCCGGTATGGACAGTGGCAACCTATCTCCGCAGCATTGGTTACCGCACGATCTGTATTCACCCTTTTCACAAATCGTTTTTCCGGCGCGACAAGGTTTATCCTCACCTGGGATTCGACGAGTTCATAGATATCGACGACTTCAACGAGGGTGATCGGGTTGGGCCTTACGTGTCGGACAATGCCGTGGCCGACAAGATTGAAGCTCTTGTGAAAGACGAAACGGCGCCGATTTTCGTTTTTGCCATCACGATGGAAAACCACGGTCCCTGGAAAAAGCCTCGGATTGAAGTCCCGCCGGAGTTGAGGTCGGCACCGCCCGTCAAATCCAACGCCTTCGCGCAGTATCTGGCACATCTGCAGAATGCCGATCGGATGATAGGCCGAATACGGAATATGCTGCTTTCCTCCAGGCGGAAATCCATCTTCTGCTTCTATGGCGACCACCTTCCGAGCATGCCTAAATTGTTTACGTCAATCGGGTTTGACGATCCCAGGACCGACTATTTCGTTTGGCTGAGTGGCGGGCCGGTGGAGGGGCGCAGCGTAAACGCAAGTGCAGATGCCTTGAACCGTCTGCTTCTGGAGACTTTTTCAGCCGCCCAGACCAGGCCGGACGACGAGACCGTGAATGCGCCGCGAGCGGCGGGCATCGGTCAGATTAAGGACGCTCCATGAGCAGGAAATTCCTTTTTCTTCAGGGCAATAGCAGCCATTTCTTTCGGGCGCTCGGGGGAGCCTTGGCCGAAAGCGGCTACGGGGTCTCACGCATCAATATGTCCGGCGGCGACTGGTACTTCTGGGGAAACTGGAACGCTGTCGACTTCAAGGGGGCACCTGCCCGGCTGGGGGATTTTGTTCGCGACCATGTTGTTGCAAACAGCATCACCGATATCGTTCTCCACAATGATTGCCGTCCGGGGCACCGCAGTGCAATTGATGCGGTTCGCGATCTTGGATGCCGGATCTGGGTGTTTGAGGAAGGTTACATGCGGCCGCATTGGCTTACCCTCGAAGAGGGCGGCATCAACGGTCATTCGCCACTTATGAACAGCATGGCCGTGCACCTTGAAAGTGCCAACGACAATGCCGGAGAGGAATCGGATTTCGTAAGCCTGCCTTCAGGAATGAAGCGGCGGGTGATCTACGACTTCCAGTGGCAGATTTGGAACTATCTGCTTTTGCTTCGTTATCCACGGTTCCGCACGCACCGGCCATTTCCGATCTGGGCGGAATATGCGACTTGGCTCAAGCGGCTTGCCGTTTTGCCGTTTCGCAAACGGCAGGCCCGGAAAACGGTGAGTCAGCTCGTATCGCAAGGGCAGCGCTATTTCGTCTTTCCCATGCAACTCGACACAGATTCGCAGGTGAAAGTGCATTCCCCTTTTGCAGGGATGACGGAAGCGCTCGAAGAGGTAATAGGCAGTTTTGCCGCGTACGCGCAGAAGAATGACCGGCTTGTCGTGAAGGCGCACCCTCTCGACAATGGGTGGGTCAATTTCAGGCGCCGGACGCAGGCCATAGCCCAGCGGCACGGCGTTTTGGTTCGTGTCGATTTTATCGATGGCGGTGACCTCAATCTCCTGCTTCGCCATGCCCAGGGCGCGGTTATCCTCAACAGTACGGTGGGATTGACCGCACTCGAAGCCGGATGTCCCCTCATTTGCCTCGGCAAGGCCATCTTTGACCTGCCTGGCCTTACTTTTAAGGGGGAACTGAAAGCTTTCTGGCAGTCTCCCACGCGGCCCGACTCTGCGCATTTTTCCGCTTTTTTGCGCTATTTGAGGCGTGAAAGCCTGATAAATGGCGACTACTATACCGATCAGGGTATGGGGCTCGCTATCAGGAATGCGATTGCTCGTTTCGGTTTGCCGCGATGCGAAGGCGTTGCGGGTTCTCCGGTTGCCGGGTGTTCGGTGGTCGGCATGGAAGTCAGAACCGACGCATCATCTGTTCGCGAGAGCTCCGGGGCCCGTCGGCCGGATGGATGCCGAGAGGCGCGCCCGGGGGACGCACCCCGGCCATAGCCATAGATCTCGGGGGCGAGATCGCAATCCGGCGACGACAAGCCGGTTTACGAGTTTGGGATATGCGCTATGCCGATTTTGAGGCGAGCGTGGTGATGGGAGTATTGATCCGGTGAGTATTGAGGCGGCCGGCGATCGGAGGCTCTGGGAGCCGACGAATGAATTCTCCCGTCTCTATGCTGCGGGCAGGGAGGCGGATGCGGTCGATGTCGCTATTGCGGCGTTGCGTGAAGGCGCTTCTTTCGAGCCTCCTTTGGAAAGTATTTGGTGGCTCGCCGATCGGCTACGAGACCGGCATGAGTTCGCGCTCGGCCTCTCCTTGGTCGAATCAGCATTCGAGCGCGGTTTTCGCGGTTGGCGTATCTTCTATCTGCGGGCTCTTTTTCATGGGCTATCGCGGAATTTCTCCAAAGCCTTGAGCCTTTTGGATAGCGCGATCAGCCTGGCACCCGACGAAGCGGCCCGAGAGATGTCTCTGCTCAAGGCGCGGTTCCTCGCCGCGAGTGGCCAACCGCAAGACGCATTGCGCTGTTTCAAGGCCAACTTGAATTTTGGTGAAGACCCCGCCTCTCTCGTGGATATCGGTATTCGGATCGCTTGGCGCGCAGGGAATGCAGAAATCGCGGGCCGCTGGGTGCAGCGCGCCGCGCGCAGCTATGGTGCAAGCGTCCAACGGATACGCGAGTTTGCACAGCGTTGCTATGACCAGGGCCTCTGGGAGACGGCCAAAGAGGCCGCGAAGGAGGGGCTTGACGTCGAGCGCGGCAATCTTCCTCTCCAGCGCATCGTTTGCCGCTGTCTTTACAACGAGGGGAAATCTGTCGATGCGATTTCCTCGATCGAAAAGCTGCTGAAAGTCGATCCCGGTTGGATGGAAGGCCGGGAGATGCTGGGGCGGTGCCTGGTCACCGCCGGGCGAAAACAGGAAGCGGCGCAGGTTCTGGCAAATGTTGGGGAGGAGAAGCTGCCCGCCCTGATTGGAGAGCTTGGTCTATCGGCAAAAGATATCGCAGAAGCGCGACCGGGCAAAAAGGGGGCGAAGCGTCTCAAACGAAAGATTAAACAGAATCCGATGGAGGATGCCGAGCTCTTCTATCGTCTGAGCAATATTCCTCCCGAATTTACTCCGCGGTGGACATCTGAGCTGATACAGAAAAGCGGAAATACGCTCCACGCCGTTCGTGCTCTCGGACATTCAGTGCGAACGATCATCTTGCGCGAAACCATGGCGCGTTTCGGACGTCATGACCTCGGCTACCTCTGGGCGATTATAGAACCGCTAATTCATGTCACCGTTCTTTCTTTCATCTTCTACTACATCAGGATGAGAGATACGCTTGGAATGAATGTCGTTCTCTTTGTAGCCACAGGCATCATTCCTCTTTTCTTTTATCTGAAAACCTATAGCTCGATGATGAATGCGTTGAGGCAAAACCGGCCTTTGCTCAATCATGCATCAGTGCAGCCTATGGACATATTCCTGGCGCGCGCTGTACTCGAATTTTTCACACAGCTGCTTGTATTGATTGTTTTTGCAGCGGCTATTTACTTTGTTGTCGAGCAATATCGCTTTGGCAATATTTCTTCGGTTTTCGCCAATCTGTTCGGCTTGTGGATAGCCGGCATTGGCATGGGGCTTCTCGTAGGTTCGCTGGTGGTTCACCTCGAGTCACTGCCGAATATCATGACCGGCTTCAACAGGATCATTTACATCACCTCGGGTGTTTTCTTCACACTCGACATGATGCCGGCGAAAGTCGCTGAGTATGCGGCTTATAATCCGTTGCTGCATTTTGTCGACGGTGTGCGCGGTAATTTTAATCCGTTGATGGGAGGCAGCAGGGTCGATATCTCATATGGCTATATGTGGGCCATTGCGATATTCGCCTTGGGGCTCATCGCTGACCGGGCTTTGCGGCACAAGGTGCTGGAACGATGATCCATCTGGTTGGCATATCGAAGCATTACAACACCGATATCGGCTTCAAGCGGGTGCTGCGGGAGACCAATCTGACCATTCCGACGGGCAAGCGTGTCGGTGTGCTCGGACGCAACGGAGCAGGCAAGACCACTCTTCTGAATATGATTGCGGGTGTGGACCGGCCGAGCACAGGCATGATTATCCGCGAGGCGCGCATGTCCTGGCCGCTCGGCTACGCAGGGGGCTTTCATGGCGATCTGACGGCGCGCGAGAACATCGCCTTCGTTGCAAGGCTATATGGCGCCGACTATGACGAGATATTCGAGAAGACGGAAGATTTTGCCGAAATCGGTGCCTATGTCGATATGCCAGTTCGAACCTACAGCAGTGGTATGAAGTCTCGCCTGGCTTTTGGTTTGAGTCTGGCAATCGACTTCGAGTGTTATTTGATCGACGAGAGTATTGGCGCAGGGGACAGGTTCTTCAGGCAAAAATCGCGGCAGGTTTTCCTTGAACAATCGGAAGGGGCGGGGATGCTTCTGGTCTCGCATAACGAGACAACAGTCCGCGAATATTGCGAGATTGGTATGGTGCTGTATGAAGGCTTTCTCGTGCCTTTTGGCGATATTGACGAAGCAATTGATTTTTACACGCGAAAGTGCGCGCCATGAGTTACGAACCCTTTAAAAACCGCTTCGATTACCTCCTTCGAGAAGATGGTGCGCTGACAAAAGCGCGCAGGTTTGTTCGCGAGAAAGCACGCCCATTTATCGAGAACGAAGTTACTGAAGTAATGAAGCTCGGAATTTCCAAGCTTCTCTTCTTCGCCATCGTCGTCGTGCCGACCGTCCTTGCGTTGGTCTATTACGGGCTTTGGGCCTCCGACCGCTATGTCTCCCAGTCTTTGATGACGGTTCGCTCGAGCGAAGCGCAGATCGCGACGGCGTTCGGCGGGTTGCTGGGGTCTCTTGGTGCTAATCCCGGGGCGATCGACGGCTATGTAGTTCAGGAATATGTTCAGTCGCGTGAACTCGTCGCCAAGCTGCAGGATGACCTCGATCTGAGATCACTCTACTGGGTACCCGAAGCGGACATGTTGTCCCGCCTGCCCGCTGACGCGAGCATGGACGACCTCTACGATTATTATCTGGATCGCATCGAGGTCTATTTCGACTCGACCGCAAATGTGGTTCATCTCGAAGTTCAGGCCTACCGGCCGGAAGATGCGAAGAAGATTGCAGCTTCCATCGTTCGTCTGAGCGACGACATGGTCAATCGTATTTCGCAGGAATCACGGCAGGATGCGGTCAAGTTTGCCCGGGAAGAGGTTACTCTTGCCGAGGATCGGCTACGCGAAAATCGGTTGGTGCTTTACCGCTTCCGGGAAGAACACGGCGAACTCGATCCGGTGAGTGCGGCGGCCTCTATCGGTGGCATCGTTGCGAGCCTTGAGGCAGAACTCTCGCGCTACAAGACAGAGCTGGCGTCGCTTCGCAGCTATATGCGCGAGGATGCCCCTCAGATCGCCGGCGTAAAAGCCCGCATTGCTGCCATCGAACAACAGATGAGAGCGGAGCGTGGCAGGCTGACAAACACCGAGGAAACCCCTTCCCTCACTTACTCGGATCTTCTGGCCGAATACGAAAGATTGATGATCGAGGAAGAGTTCGCAAAATCCGCTTATACATCGGCCATCTCGGCACTTGAGATCGCCAGGGCGGATGCCAATCGAAAGCAAGCCTATCTTGTGGCTTTCGTCGAACCATCCTTGCCGGCAGATCCTTCCAAGCCCGAGCGGCTGTTGATTATCGTTTCGTTCCTTCTAGGGGGACTGCTTGCATACGGCCTTCTGATGTTGATCGGGGCTGCAATTAGGGAGCACGCGCGGATATGAAGAAGTTTTGGGGGGCAGTCGCGGCCATCATTCTAGTTGCGATGACCGGGCCGGCATTGGCGCAGAGCACCCAGCTGGATCGTAGCGTTCTACAGGATACCGGGAGCGATGCCGGTGCGATGTCTGAAGTCTTTGACGATCCCACAGGCGCAGAGCAACCGAAACCGATTGTGACTGCTCCAGCGGGTGGTGACATTTTGTTGCAGCAACAAAGCGGCATGCGCACAGATATTCCGCATTCCGTTCCGCCGCTGTCGGATGGGGATTTGCAGCCTTACGGCTCGCAAATATTCAAAAACTCGGCTCTCGTCGATCGCAGTGTGGGCGTGAACCCGGATTACGCGATCGCGCAAGGCGATCGTATCGCTGTGCGCATGTGGGGCGCGCGAACTTTCGACGGCGTTCTGGTTGTCGACATTCAGGGCAACATTTTCTTGCCTGAGATCGGCCCCATCAAGGTTGAGGGGATCAACAATTCCCGTCTCGCACAGAGGGTCCGGGCCGCCGTTGCTCAAGTCTATACCGACAATGTGAAGGTTTACACGAATCTGCTTGGTACGCAGCCGCTCGGGGTATTCGTGACGGGTGCCGTGCCTTTTCCGGGGCGATATCCGGGCGCCAAGGACGACAGCGTACTCTATTATCTTGCGCGCGCAGGCGGCATTGATTCGCGCAGTGGCAGCTATCGAGACATTCGGGTCGTACGCAATGGCCGTACACTCACGAGCATTGATCTCTACGATTTTCTTACCAAGGGCGTCATGCCGGATATTCGCTTTTCCGATAATGATGTCGTGGTAGTAGGCAACCAATTTCCGACCGTGGCGGTCAGTGGCGAAGTAAAAAACGCATATCTCTTTGAATTTCTACCGGCGGAGATCGGCGAAGTTTCCTTTATCCTGAAACTTGCTCAGCCAGAGCCGGTTGCCAGTCATGTGCTGATCCAGGGAATTCGCGATGGCAAGCGCTTCAATACCTATGTCCCGCTTTCCGAGGTGGATAATTACCATCTGGCAGATGGCGATGCATGGATTGTTGATGCCGATCGCGAGGCTGAAACCATTGTCGTGAAGGTCGAAGGAAACGATCTTGGGCCGTCGACCTTCGCGGTGCCACGGTCCACTCGCCTTGGTGCAGTCGCTCAGCTTATTGAGGTGGATCCCGACCTCGCTGATCTCAACTCGATCTATATCCGCCGGGAGTCCGTCGCAATTCGTCAGCGGCAGGCAATTGATCGTGCGCTCTACGAGCTTCAACGCTCCGTGCTGACAGGTAGCTCGATTACGGGAACAGAAGCCCAGATGCGTGTGCAGGAGGCTTCTCTTGTAGAACGCTTCGTGCAGCAAGTGCGCGCCGTTGAACCAGAGGGGAGGGTGGTTCTTTCGGGTAGCGACTGGAAGGAGATGATTCTCGAAAATGGCGACGAAGTCGTCATTCCAAAGAAGAGCGATGTGGTGGTGGTTTCTGGCGAAGTCAAACTGCCGCAGACGGTTGTCTGGCGGGATTCTTTGTCGCTGGGTGATTACATCGACGCGGCGGGTGGCGTCAGCAATCGCGGTGACTCCGGGCGCGTACTTGTCATGAGGAGCGACGGGTCCGTACAGGACGGGTCCGAATCCATTCGCAAGGGTGATCACATCATGGTGCTCCCAGCGCCCAATAATAAGACCTTCGCCGTATTCAGGGACTTCGTGGAGGTGATCTATCGCGTCGCGCTATCGACAGCGGTGGTTCTGAACGTCGACTAGGTTCACCGATGTTTGAGAGCATTCGCGACTACTCCGCCGCATTCCGATGCGGCGGGGAGTACGATAGAGCGCCCGCCCGGATCGTGGTCCTGGCCCAAAGGATTTCGCCTACACGCGATCTCTATCTGCGCAGAAGGCTGTCGGACGGCTTCTTGCCCGTCATCTATTGGACGCTGGGCGAGGCCTGTCCTGTGCCTCTTGAGGATGCATTCATTATCGTTGTGCGATACGTGGATAGCATTTCCATCGCTGAGATCGAGCGCGCCGGAACGAAGCTGAGCGGTGTCGCTTGGCTTCTCGATGACGACATTGCCGCGTCTGTTGGAGACAGAGATTTGCCCCTTCACTATCGGGCTGTCATGGCTCACTTCTGGCTGCGTTTTGCCCGCAGGCTTGCCCGTGTGACCAGCGAGATATGGGCCGCGTCGGATGTTCTGGCAGACCGTCTGGCGCAATCCGGGCCTACGCATCGAATAGATCCTCTGCCTGAACCATTCGCCTTACCGCGCGAGCGGGAAGAAGCGGATCAAGGGTGGGTGAGGGTTTTCTATCATGGGCAAAAGACGCATCGCACCGAGAGGCGCTGGTTGCGTCAGATCGTGGGGCCTATCCATGATCGCTATCCAAACGTATGTTTCGAAATCGTCGGGGATAGTGCGGTCAGGTCGCTCTACAAGGGACTTGAACGCGTTGCTGTGAGGCCCGCTTTTGCTTGGCCTGACTATCTTGAGCGGAGTCGCACCGCCCGTTTCGATATCGGGCTGGCACCACTATTGGCCACCCCCTTCAACAGGGCGCGATCATGGGTAAAGTATCTGGATATCGCACGCTTCGGCGCCACAGGTATCTACGCGGATGGACAGCCTTACGATTGCGTGGTCCGCGATGGAGAGAATGGCTTACTTCGTGCCGCGCAAGATCCGGCAGCATGGATTGAAGCACTGGCGACATTGGTGGAAGACCTGCCCCTTCGTCGGCAGTTGACTTCCGGGGTCGATTGGCCCGCTAGTATCTCGACACCGCCTGCGCTTCTGTCTCTTTTTGCCAAAGATTCGAAAGACTGAAATGGAAACGTTGTGTGCTAAGCTTGCGTCTTGCTGCCGCTGGGAAATGAGGGGTTCGAAGATGAAATTGTCCGGACGAAACATGACAGTGAAGCCGGTTCTTTTGGCTTGGCTTTGTGTTGTTCTCGCTGGCTGCGCGACAATGGACAATACGGGGTCTGCCTCCATGCCAGTCCAGGATGCAGCTATTGTGCCCGCTGCCCCAGGCGATCCCGTGGCGGCATATGCCACTGGTGTCTCTCACGGTGCGACCGGTGTTGTAAGAATGGCGTCGGGTTCTCAAGCGCGGGTACATGTTGGCGCAGAGTATATTTCCGCTGCGGGTGACCGTTGCAAGCGCGTCATCCTGACCGATACAACTCTTCGCAAGACACAGGTAAGTGCCGTGTGCCTTACCAGCAATGGCTGGAACACAGTCGTCGGCCTATAAGGCACAACGAGGCCTCTAGTCCGTCGCTATATTCGCCTGGCCGTTGGTGAGGAGACGTAACTGAGTGGCTGTTTCATTTATGGTGAAACGGATTTGCTCTTCGCTGTGCGCGCTTGAGATGAAGAAGCGCAACCGCGCCACACGTTCTTCTACAGCGGGATAAATGATTGGTGGCGCATTGATGCCGGCTTCGAAAAGCGCCTTAGAGAGCCGCGCAGCAAGCAAGGAGCTTCCCGTGATAATAGGGAGAACCGGTGAGCCGATTGCATATCCGGTATTAAGTCCGGCTGCCCGAGCGAGGTCAAGCATCAGCTTTCCGTTGGCCTGAAGTTTCCTTACGCGTTCAGGTTCTTCCTCCATGATTCTAATTGCTTCGAGTGACGCCGCCGCGATAGGGGGCGGCATGCCGACCGAATAGAGGAAGCCGGAAGCGGAATGCTTGAGCAGCGTTATCAGCGCTTCCGAGCCTGCAATATAGCCGCCACAGCCAGCCAGTGTTTTTGAGAGTGTCCCCATCCAGATGTCGACTTCAGATGGGTCAATGCCGAAATGTTCGGAAATTCCGTATCCGCGTGCCCCCAAAGCACCAAGAGAATGCGCTTCGTCAATCATGATGAGCGCCTTGTGCTTGCGCGCAACTTCGATGAAGTCGGGTAGAGGGGGCATATCCCCATCCATCGAATAAATGCCTTCGATGCAGATAAGAACTTTCTCGAACTTGCGGCGGGAGCGTGTCAGCAGCTCGTCAAGTCCCTTCACATCATTATGATCGAAGGGCTGTCGCGTGGCGCCGGAGAGAAGCGCCCCCTGCAGCATGGAATTATGAATCAATCTGTCGTGCAGGATGAGATCGCGTTTGCCGAGAAGCGTTCCGATGGTCGATACGTTTGTTGCATGGCCGGAAACGAATGTGATCGCTGCAGGTGTGCCATGAATTTTGGCAATCAGTGACTCGAGCTCCCGGTGCGGCGGTCTTTCACCGGATACAAGGCGACTGGCCGAGGCCGAAGTGCCGTATTTGAGCATCGCCTGGTGAGCGGCGTTGTTTACCCGCGGGTGGCCATTCAGATCGAGATAGTTGTAGGTCCCAAAATTGACGTATTCCTTGCCGCCGATGAAGGCTGTATCGCGCGCCAGTTTGTCATGTTCAAGGAAGTAGGGGCTTTCAAGATCAACCTTCTTCGCGAGTTCGCGTTGCAGGGTGAGCGCTTGATAGTCGGCAAACTTATCGATGCGGTAGTGGGATTCGGGAACACTTCCAGAAGGTTGAACGGACGCTCCCTTTGCTTGCCCGTCAGCGCTGCCGTGCTTCTTCAGGATACGGCGGAGCGCCTCCTCCTTCGACTCCTTGGACAGCCTGGGCTTCTCTGGTTTTTCAGGGTGCGTCACGTGCCAAATTGCATTTTGTCAGAGGAACTGCCGCCAGTGTCTTCTGTGCGGTTCAGATTTTCAATGTCGTCATCGTTGACGTGTCTGGAAATAATTGCCTGAACTCCGTTAGGCAAGAGTTCTTCTTCGACGTCACCGCCGCGAACCTGCCGGACAACCTGTTCGGCGAGCCGATTGATAGTGCCGCCGTCGGAAAGTGCCATAACAGGCACGTCTATCTGGAAGCGATCTTCCATGCTCAGCTTCAATTCGAGTGCCATCAGTGAGTCCATACCAAGATCGAACACAGGTTTATTTCTGTCGATCTTTTCCGGAGCAAGCCGAAGGACCTGCCCCACCTCCTCAGAGAGAATAACCGCGACGAACTCCAGAGCTTCTGCGGGTGACATGTGCTGTATGCGGGCGAGAGCGTCCTCGCCATCTACCGCTTCTTCTCTCCCGGCTTTTGTCGTCACCTCACCATAAATCCGCGATTGAAGTGTGGGGAGGCCGGAGCGCAGTCGCTGCCAATTGATATCACCGGCATAAAGATTCGTCTGCCCGCCAGAAAGGAGCTCCTCGAGGAATGCCATGGCGCCGTCTGTAGTCAGCGGATCGGCACCGAGTTTCGCTGCGAGTTGATCGCGGATTGCCTCATTCCGAGCAAGATAGCCGGCATCACCAATAGCTCCCCAGCCGATGGCTTGTGCAGGTAGATTCTGGGCGCGCCGGTGCTGCGCCAGCGCTTCAAGGAAGCTGTTGGCTGCAACGTAGTTCGCCTGTCCCGGATTGCCGAATGCGGTCGTAATTGAAGAATAGAAGACGAAGAAATCGATTTCCCGTCCGAGACTCGCATTGTGAAGCGTAAGTCCGCCCAGAATCTTCGGTTCAATGACCCGCTGGTACTGGTTCGAACTCAGAGATTCGAGTGTTGCATCGTCGAACACGGCGGCGGCGTGAATAATTCCTCGTACGGGCACCCCCGCGCTTTCTGCTTCATCGAAAAGCGCTGTAACGGAATCAATGTTTGTAACGTCGCAGGCGCGCGCAATGACTTTAACGCCGAGAGCTTCGAGTTCGGCGACAGCCAGCTTGGCTTCGGGGCTCGAAGGACCGGAGCGGCCCGCGAGCACCAGGCCACCGGCACCCTTGGCCGCGAACCAGCGTGCGGTAGCGAGACCAAAGCCGGACAAGCCGCCGGAAACAAAGACCGAGGCATCGGGACGAACCGTGAAATCGGGATGCTGGCGGCGTAAGGATGGAACCGGCGCAAGTGGAGGACGTACGATGATTTTGCCTGTATGCCCCGATTTCTGCATCAGCCGGAACGCATCCGAAATGCGCGCTGCGTCAAAGGCGCGATAGGGAAGTGGGGTATAGATGCCATCCTCGAAACGTTTGATGAGATCTGCGAAAAGATCCTGTGCGAGCTCCGGACGTTCGACCATCAATTGGTCGGCATCGATACCAAAATAGGTGAGATTGTTGCGAAAGAACTTCAGGCCAATGCGATTGTTTTCGTAGAAGTCGCGTTTGCCCAGTTCAAGGAACCGCCCGAACGGACGCAACAAGCCGAGATTGCGATAGATTGCTTCCCCTGCAAGCGAATTGAGTACGACATCCACGCCTTCGCCATTCGTGACATGCATGATGTCATCTGCGAAGTGTAGTGAACGCGAATCGAAAATTCGGTCGGCAGGGATGCCGAGTTTCATGACAAGTTGGCGCTTCTCCGTGGTGCCGACAGTAACGAAGATTTCGGCACCGAGGTGTTGCGCAACTTGTATGGCAGCAAGACCTACGCCGCCTGCCGCGCCGTGAATCAGAACGCGTTCGCCTTTGCGTGTCCGCGCCAGATATTCGAGCGCGTATTGCACAGTGAAAAAGGCCGTGGGGATCGTCGCAGCTTCCTCAAAGCCGATTTGACGAGGTTTGTGAACGGCTGCTTTTGCAGGCGTAACGATATGGCTGTCGAAACAGTGGGGCGCAAAACAGATGACCTCGTCACCTGTCTGAAAGCCTTTTACATCCTTGCCAGTTGCGACGACGATGCCCGCCGCTTCCATGCCCAGACTCGCACCTGCAAATCCGGCTTCGAGAGCTTCTTCTGGAAGTACGCCAAGCGCATACATCACATCGCGGAAGTTGAGCCCAGCGGCTCTCGGCGCAACGACAATATCGTCAGGTCCTGGAACAGGAATGGACACCGACGTCCACGCCAGCGAACCAAGACGACCAGATGTAAAGCATAGCTTTTGCGCACCGCCTTCTTCGTTATACTGTGCGTCCGCCACACGCAAACGAGGCGCAAAAATACCGTCGCTTCCGATAACGATTTCCGGTTCAGCCTCAATCTCGAGAAGGGAAGCGGCGAGCCTGGAAGCTAGCTTTATTCTTTCATGTGGTGCTCCAAGCATGTCTATCATGCGCGTGCGAGATTTCGGGACTTCGTTCGCGATCACGCGGCCGATACCCCAAAGTGGTGCCTGCACGAGGTTCACTTGACCGGTTGAACGGAAGCTGGATGCATTCATCGTGACGATGTGGAGACGAGGCATCGGGTCGAACGCCATTTTCGACATTGCCCGTGCAGCAAGAAGTGTGCTCCAGCCTGGCCGCGCATCGGAGGAAATGCTTCCGATCAATACGACACCCTTCAGATCGATGCCGGTCGCAGAGATCGCTTCGTAGGTTTCTGTCCACTGATCCTCGACATCCGGGTCGAGCATAAGGGCCGCCTCGCCACCGGACCCGTCGTGAGTTCGAGCGTGGGCTTCGATGGCAATTGCGCCCGAATTCTGTAGGGCCTCACATACCATCTGGGCGCAAGCAGCATCTTCCGATGCCGGATCGAAAACCACAAGCCAGCCAGTTCCGACTGCGTCCATCGCCGAGCGAGGGGAGGCCTGCCGCATTTCACGCGGTTGAGGGGCGTCGGCAACGATGACACTGCCGCATCCGGCCTGCGTTGTTTGTATGTTCAAAAACCCGTCGTCGGCAAGTAGTGTCGAAAGAGCCCCCGGTGGAAGCGCCTTCACATGGTCGCCGTTCGCCTCGTATCCGTGTAGAGCGAAGTCGACCCAACGCGCGGGAACAGGCTCGGAAATTAGCAGAAGGCCGCCGGGTACGAGCACATCGCGAACATTTGCGCGCAGCATGGTCGTGATACCGCTCGAAGCAGCGGGCAGGGGGCAGATCACCACATCGAAGCAGCCGAGTTTCTTTTGGTCGGCTTCTGATAGAAGACCTGCGAAATCCATATGAAGGAACCGCACATCGCCATTCTCGATTTCCATGCCGAGGCTTTCGACTCGCTCGGCATCTTCAGAAACGATCGTGTAGTCGACGGTCCCCTTTGCGCCGATGGAATTGATTTCGCGGACGATAGAATTCGCAGTACCGATTTCGAGAATACGGATTCTTCGGTTCGAAGGCCATGACGCCGCAATAGCCGTCAGCGCATCCTTCAGCAAGGCGCGGGCGGGGGCAAGGCTCGGCGAACTGTCCAGCAGGTGATCCCGAAGCTCGATATTGAGCTCCTCACCTGGGCGGAGGAAGCTGCGTTGCATCAGTGTGTTGAGTTCGGCGAGATAGGCGGGGTATCGGGCGAAGGCATCTCGCCACATATCACTGCCGACCTTGCCCGCGCCATTTTGCGTCACACAGTCAGTAGTGGGGGCGTGAAAGAGATCTTCCGCGATCGCGTCGAGGTCGGGTCCGGCGTGTCCGCCTGTGGCCGAGTTGCGCTCTTTGAAATCAAGTGCCTGTGCGATTTCCAGCGCATCGGGGGTCTCGCATTCCGGTGTTACGTGATCCAGCGGCAACAGTTCGAAGCGGAACCGGCGTGCGCCTGTACCAGCGCCTTGCTTGAGATCAGCCCGAAGAAAGCGGAAGCCTGTTGCCTCTGCAACGCAATTCCCCCGATCGTCAAACAGGGTGAAATCAGCGACCAGTGATTTCTCTGTCTTCACTCGAAGGTGCGTGTCGCAACGAACGATTGCCGTATGAGGTTGAAATACTTTTATGCGGCCAACTTGATAAGGCAGGTAAGCGTTCGTCTCTCTGACGCCCTGCGCGAATAAAATCGAAAACAGACTCTGAAGGCAGCCGTCGAGAACGGAGGGATGAAGAACAAAGGAAGCACCGGCTTCTGTCTCTGGCGAGCGGAGAATGACCACCGCGTCGTTGTCGGAAACCTTGATAGAGTCCACCGTCTGAAAGGCTGGCCCATAATCAAGACCGAGCCCCGCCGCGATTTGGTAATGAGTTTCGCGGTCAACCTCCGTCATCTCGCCGGTTATTTCCCGTGGTTGAGGTGCGTCAGCCGCCTCGAAAACAGTCGGCGCGATTCTGCCGACGGCGTTCACTGACCAACGGTCGTCGCTCATCCGCTTGCGTGTTTCGATGCGGAAAGCCTTGTCGTCCTCATCATGGACAAAGCGAATGTTTATTACCTGCCCGCGGGTGAAGACAATTGGTCTGCGGATTTCCAGCATCTCCACTTCACGGCCTTCGCCATTATAGAGTGCTGTTGCGGCCTCGAGCGCCAGTTCCACATAACCCGCTGCGGGAAAGACCACGGATCCGCCAACATTGTGATCCGCGAGAAAGGGAAAAAGTTCGGCGTCGACCTGATTTTCCCAGGTTGCGTGCCCTTGCTGCGCGCGCGCGCCGAGAAAAACTCCCTCACGGTGCTGAAAAGTCGGTCCCTCGGCTTCCGGCGTTGCGTGAAGCCAGTGGTCTTCATGCTGCCATGGATAGGAAGGTAGTGGGACGCAACGGCCTTTCTCGGGAAAGAAACGTGCAAGGTCGATTGACGCACCGGCGCAAAACGCTACGTCGCGTACGCGCTTCAGAGCCGACAAGCCATCTCCGGTCTTCATGAAGGAGGGAATGGGTACACTCTCGCGTCCAGCCTCACGAAGAATTTGGCGTAGATATGGCTGCAGAATTGCGTGCGGACCGATTTCTATCAGCACATCGATGCCATCCTCGATCATCGCAAGGATAGAATCCTGGAACTGGACAGGCTTGCGCACATTGTCCCACCAGTAGGAAGCTCCGAGCTCCCCGCCCGATGTTTTCCGTCCTTTTACCGTCGAGTAAAAAGGGGTGTGCGTTGATGTGCAGTCGATCTTTCCGACCACGTCCAGAAAATAGGCACGCACCGGATCAAGCACATGGCTATGAAAAGCGTAATCGAGATCGAGTACCCGATAGAATGTTTTCTGTTCGTCCATGCGAACGCCAAGCGCAACCAGCGCTTCCTCGTCGCCAGCGAGTGTCACGGAACTCGGACTGTTGATCGCCGCAAGCTCTATCTTTCCGCCCGACGCTTCCGCAATTTCTCGAGCCTGCTCTGGCGAAAGGCCTGCCGCAGCCATGCGCCCGTGACCACGTGTTTTTCCTTGCGCGTCGGACCTTGCAAGAATGAGGCGGACGGCCTGTTCGAGCCCGATGGCCCCGGATACATAAGCGGCGGCCACCTCTCCCACGCTGTGACCGGAAACGGCATCGGGTTTCAGTCCAAGTTCCGCAAGGCAGGAAACAAGCGCAAGCTGAATGGCGAGCAGCGCAGGCTGGGCAAGCTCTGTACGCTGTAGCTGTTCTGAAGCATCTTCCGCGTGGAGGACTTCGACAAGAGACCATCCCGCAATTGCGTCAATCAGCGAGTCAACCTCATCGACCCGCATACGGAATGTATTGCTCTCGGCATAGGCCCTCCGGCCCATGCCAGCCCATTGCGCGCCATTGCCATTGAAAACGAAGCCGACCTTGCCTGTGCGGGAAAATGCCTCTCCGGAAACAGCAGGGCTTTCGTCACCTGCTGCATAAGCATGAAGGGCTTCCGCTATCTCGATCCGGCTACCGCCTTCGACGATCAGCCGGTTCTTGAGGCGCGCGCGCCGGAAGGCGGACGTATAGGCGATGTTATAAAACTCGCTGTCGGCCGACTGCTGTAGCAGATGAGCATATTGCTGCGCCATTTGCTGTAAGGCGGCGGAAGACTTGGCAGAGAGGAGAAGCGGTGGGACGGTATCGCCATGCGCTGTCTCGCGCGCTTCTTCCATGTGTTCGCGCAGGATCACAGTTGCATTGGCACCGCCAAATCCGAACGAATTGAGCCCGGCATATATTGGCCTCCCCGAGACATGCAGCGGCATCAACTGCTGCACGGGACTGATGTTGAGCCCTTCGAAGTCGATGTCGGGATTGAGTTCTTCGGCGTGCAGTGTTTTCGGTACGGCGCGGTTGCGAATTGCAAGCACGGCTTTGAAAAGGCCGGCCATACCGGACGCGGGCTCCAGATGGCCGATATTGGATTTGGCTGAACCTATCGGAAGAGGCCCGCGTTCCGGGGGCCTCTTTTGGGCAATGGCGTGCCCAATAGTTTTGCTCTCGGCCGGATCGCCCACGGCGGTTCCCGTGCCATGTGCTTCGAAGAAGTCTATATCAGCAGGACCTATGTCGAATTTCGCGAGCGTTTGCTCAATGAGCGCGCTCTGCGTTTCATGGGAGGGAAGGGCGATGCCGTTTGTGCGCCCGTCGGCGTTGGAGCCTGCCCCGGCAATCACAGCATGAATCGGGTCGCCGTCTCGCAAAGCAGCCGCTAGAGGCTTGATGACGACCACGCCACCGCCTTCGCCACGAACATAGCCACCTGGATTGGCACCAAAGGCCCGACAGAGGCCGTACTCGGAAAGCATTGTCGCCTTCGAAAAGCCCACATAGGGAAAGGGGCTGACAAGAAGGCTGATGCCGCCGACCACTGCCATTTCGGAACGCCCCGCCCACAACGCATTGAGCGCTTCGTTGAGTGCGACAAGCGAAGAAGAACAGGCCGTGTCGATGGCCATGCTCGGGCCGCGCAGATCGAATTGATAGGAAACCCTGTTGGCCGCGATCGAGAGTGTCGTGCCAAGCATCATGTATGCATTCGCGCCGTCGGAATCGCCTTGTTGTATGGAGCCGTACTCCGTAGACGAAATTCCTACATAAACCGCGCAGTTTTTGCCTTCGTATTGTTCGGGGATCTGCCCGCCGGATTCCAGCGCTTCCCATGCCAGTTCGAGAAGCATTCGCTGATGCGGATCCATCGCATCGGCTTCACGGGGGGAGATGCCGAAAAAGGCCGCATCGAATCCACGAATATTTCCGATTGTGCCCGCCGCGAAAGTATAGGCGCGACCGCTGGCTTTCTTGTTTGGGTGCTTGAAACGGGAATGATCCCAACGGTCTGCTGGAATTTCGCTTACGGCATTGCCGCCGGAAGCGAGCAAATCCCAATAGGCTTGCGGAGAATTGCATCCTCCGGGAAACCGGCAGGACATGCCGACAATGGCTATGTCAGTGGCACGTACTTTCGCCACACTCTTCGCTACCCCCATCGGACTAACAACCTTGCTTGATGGCGGGCTAGCCGCGCCGGCCAAGCCTGCCCCCCTCGTAATCAAAATCCGGCTGTCCCCACCCCTAGAGACAGTCGTAAAACCCTACTCTAAGCATCGGGGGGATTGCCAGCATTGATCTGCTATCTCCCTCATATTAACCGGATTTTCGGTTTGAGAAGGCGATGGAAAAAGCGGATTCGCCTTTTCCTTTGTGACCTGAATGTTCTGCTGGCATCTGCGTTGCACCGCTGATGGCATGGACGCGGAAGAAACTCAGTCCCCCCGGGCGACGGAGCGCAAATAGGCAGCATAGGGCGTCCGTCCCGTATCATGGGCGGCAACCAGGAGCTGTTCCGCGTCGATAAAACCCATACGAAAGGCAACCTCTTCGGGACTGCCGATTTTCAGGTTTTGCCGCTCTTCGATTGTAGCGACGAACTGACTCGCCTGAAGGAGGCTTTGGTGTGTGCCCGTGTCGAGCCAGGTAAAGCCACGTCCCAGCAATTCGCAATTGAGGGTACCGTCCTTCAGATACATCTCGTTGAGCGTCGTGATCTCGAGTTCGCCTCGGGAAGAAGGTTTCACCTCGGCCGCCATGTCGCTCACGCGCGAATCGTAAAAATAGAGGCCCGTCACTGCGTAGTGAGATTTAGGCGTCTTCGGCTTTTCTTCGATGGAAATAGTCTGGCCCTGATTGTTGAATTCGATCACGCCATAGCGTTCGGGGTCAGCAACCCAGTAGCCGAATACGGTGGCACCTTTGCCGCGCCCAGCGGCCCGCTGCAAAATCGATGAAAGGCCCGCGCCGTAGAAGATGTTGTCGCCAAGAACGAGCGCACAGCGACCTCCACCGACAAAATCGCGACCAATGATGAACGCTTGAGCCAACCCCTCGGGCTTCGGCTGCACCGAGTAGGAAATCGAGATGCCCCATCGGCTGCCATCGCCAAGCAGCTGTTCGAATGCGCCGGCGTCGTGCGGGGTCGTAATGATCAGAATATCTCGAATGCCCGCCAGCATTAGCGTGGTCAGCGGATAATAGATCATTGGCTTATCGTAGACCGGAAGCAATTGCTTCGAAACGGCCCGTGTTACGGGATGAAGCCGCGTACCACTCCCCCCCGCCAATATGATGCCTTTCATACTACTTGCCTCTACTTCTGCCCTTTTGGTCGCAGCACAGGCTGCGCCAGTTCATCGAGAACCTCGCCGAGAGCGTCTTTCCACGGACGTGGGATGATGCCGAACACGTGATTGATCTTGCCGTTGTCGAGCACCGAGTATGCGGGCCGTCGAGCTGGCGTTGGATAGTCTGCGGTAGAAATACTTCTTACGGGAATGTTTCTTCCTCCGCGCGCCGCAGCCCCCTCGACGATGGCTTGGGCGAAGCCGAACCATGACGTTTCACCACGATTGCAGAAGTGATAGGTGCCCCACGGAGAACAATCGACCTCGCGTCTGCGCAAGGACTGCGCGGCGATATCCAGCAGGGCCGAAGCGATGTCGCCGGCCGAAGTGGGGCAGCCCTTCTGGTCGCCGACGACACCGAGCTCGCTTCTTTCTTCGGTGAGTTTCAGCATGGTTTTTACAAAATTTCTGCCGTGGGCGCTGAAAACCCATGATGTACGGAGGATAATATGCTGCTTCGTCGCTCGTCTGACGGCCTCTTCTCCCGCAGCTTTGGTGGCGCCGTAGATACCTTGCGGTGCTATCGCGTCATCTTCAAGGTATGGCCGCGTACCACGTCCGTCGAAAACGTAGTCGGTCGAGATGTGAAAAATCGGGATGCCGGCATCCGCGCACACGTCCGCAATATTTCCCGGCCCATCGGTGTTTGCTGTCTGTGCGATCTCCGGTTCGGTTTCCGCTCGGTCGACTGCGGTATAGGCAGCCGCGTTGATAACCGCGTCCGGCCGGTTGCTTTCGATGGCTTGAGCCACCGCTCTGTGGTCGCCGATGTTAAGTTCGTCTCGTCCGAAAGCGACAATTTCGAAGCCGGCAGCTCTTCCCTTAAGGGTAAGCTCTGTGCCGGTCTGTCCTTGTGCTCCGGTTACGAGCAGCCGCGTGGGCTTCCCCGTTTCGTTCATTGATCAGCCTGCGCCTGCAAGACCAAGACGTTCACCGCGATAGGCGCCAGCGCGCACACGTTCCCACCAGCTTCGGTTGTCGAGATACCACTGCACCGTCTTTTTGATGCCGCTCTCGAAAGTTTCTTGGGGCCGCCAGCCGAGCTCGCGTTCGATCTTCGAAGCGTCGATCGCGTAGCGTGCATCATGGCCGGGGCGGTCGGCGACATAGGTTATGAGATTGGCATGAGGTCGATTCTGGGATTGCGGCAGTAACTCGTCAAGAATGGAACAGACGGTAAGCACGACGTCTATATTGGTGCGTTCCTCGTTTCCTCCCACGCAGTAGGTCTCCCCCGGCTGACCGCGGGTCGCAATGGCGATCAAAGCCCGCGCATGATCTTCGACATGCAGCCAGTCGCGAATATTCTTGCCAGTGCCATATATGGGCAGCTTCTTGCCCTCCAGAGCATTGAGTATGATCAGAGGGATCAGTTTCTCAGGAAACTGGCATGGCCCGTAGTTGTTGGAGCAGTTGCTTGTAATAACCGGCAGCCCAAAGGTTTCATGCCAAGCTCGCACGAGATGGTCGGAACCGGCTTTGGAGGCAGAGTAGGGCGAATTTGGTGCGTACGGTGTCGTCTCGCTGAATTGACCGCTCGGACCAAGCGAGCCGAACACCTCGTCGGTCGAGACGTGATGAAGCCGAAAGCGCCTTTTTGCGGCATCATCAAGGCCTGTCCAGTATGCGCGGGTAGCTTCCAGCAGGTTTGCGGTCCCCACCATGTTGGTCATGACGAAGTCCGCAGGACCATCAATAGACCGGTCGACATGCGTTTCTGCCGCCAGATGCATAATGAGGTCGGGGCGAAACTCCTCTACTGCCCGGCGCAGGGCTGGAAGATCGCGAATATCCGTTCTCGAAAAAGAATAGCGGTCACTACCCGCAATACGTGCAAGAGAGTCTGGATTACCCGCATAGGTAAGGCAATCGACGTTCAAGATCTCGAAATTCGTCTCTTCAATGATTGTTCGGACAACCGCGGAGCCAATAAAGCCCGCTCCCCCCGTTACCAGCACTCGCATTTCAACTCCCCTCTGGAGCGTGACATCCGCCGGAATCACGCGCCCTGGAACGTAAACGGGCTTTTGAAGTCGGCAAAGGCCGGTAGGTGCATGTCCTTCTCCGAAAGGACCGCATCGGCGTCGGCGACCGGCCATTCAATTCCGATATCCGGATCGTTCCAGAACAAGCCCGCATCATGAGCCGCCGAGTAATAGCGATCAACCTTGTAAAAAACGCGTGTGTTGGGGGTAAGTGTGCAGAACCCGTGGGCGAATCCCGCAGGTACCAGGAGTTGGTTACCTTCCTCTGCGCTCAGCCGGACACCGACATGTTTCCCATAGGTGGGAGAGTTCGCACGCAGATCGACAGCCACATCCAATATCGCGCCTGTCAGCACTCGAACAAGCTTTGTCTGTTCAAAGGGAGGGTTCTGGAAATGTAATCCCCGGATCGTGCCCGTCATGGCCGAGAGTGACTCATTGTCCTGCAGAAAATCGAGATCGACGCCCGCATCGGCCATGGCGCGCCGATTGAAGGTTTCGCTGAAATAACCCCGCGCATCGCCATGACGCCGTGGAATCAACACTTTTACGGCAGGAATTACTGTAGGAATGCATTCGATCATTAGTAAAAAGGCATCCACGTCAGGGTAAGGATTATAGCCCGATGAGAAAAACTCAGTACCTTCGCAGCGTCAAACTTGAGCGCGGCTAGAGCATTTTGCTCGCCGATCTTTCGCTTACCCTTATAGAGAGGTCAAGCTAAACTCGTTGATACTTGGGGGCATCCGGCTATTGAAGATTTGATCATTCGATTGATAAATTCCCTTGGGGGAACAGAGGGTAACACAGCCTTAGAGTTGGTAAGGACATACGCACCGCCGAAGAGGCGGTTGCGTTTCGTGTTGCATCTTTGAAAGACGGCTGCGTCCGCAGGTCCATACGTGCAAGAAATTGTCAGAGTCGCTTTATGAATAATGACGGCGAAGAAATGCAGACAGGCACCTTGCCAAGCGAGGAGGCAGGGAGAACGAGGAGCAATCGTCAAATCGTGGTCCTCGGAATGCATCGGTCCGGAACTTCCGCGTTGACGGGCGCGCTCGCGAGCATGGGGGTTCATGTTGGCGACGAGGAGGAATTGACCCCTACGAACTGGCAAAACCAGAAGGGCTTTTTCGAACGGCGCGACGCGCGCGAGATATGCGATATGCTTCTCCACAACTCGGGTGCCGATTGGTGGAAGATCAGCAATTTTGATCCCGACAATATCAATTTCGACATCGTTCAGAAGGCCCGGCCGGCCATACGAAAATTGCTCTCGGAACTGAATGAACAAGGCACTTGGGCACTCAAGGAGCCGCGCCTTTGCCTCCTCCTGCCGATATTTCAGAGTGCGTTAGCTGATCCTCTGGTCATCTACGTCACCAGACACCCTGTTGAAATTGCGAAATCTCTCCGACGGAGAAATGGGTTTCGGCTTCAGGGAGGGCTCGCCCTCTGGGAGGCTTATACTGTTTCGGCGCTTCGATACGGATTGCACCTCGATCATCTGTTCGTCGACTATGATGACCTCGTTACCGTGCCGGAGGAAACGCTCGGGAAGCTGGCAAGTGAGCTCGCTGAAAGAGGTGTCCGAGGCCTCAATCTGGAGGCAGCGATACAATCCGTGCAGGGATCGCTTCGTCGTGAGCGAGCAAGCGGCGACGAGGACCTTGCGCTTCTGTCGCCGGAGCAAACCGAACTGTGGGGAAATCTCTCTCGTAGAAGAAATTTCTCTGAACTGCCGCGTCTTTCAAATCGCGCTTCGACCATATTGAGAGAGTTCGAGGCAGACGAAGAAACGCTCTCGGCTTTGCGCGAGATGAACCGCACAGTCAAGGAAAGGCTCGAAGCGAGCCAGGAAAGGGCTGGAGAATACAAGAGGGAGCGCAGCGAAGCGCTTCACCGGATAAGGATACTGCAGTCCGAAGGTGAAAAGCAGAGAGAAAAAGAGAAAGCGCTGAAGGAAGCATTGGCTCGCCAAGAACGGCAAAATGAAGTTTATCAAAAAAAACTTGCGGCCACAGAGAAGTCGGAAACGCAGTTCGAGCGATTAGCCCAGGTTCTGCTGGACGATCTGGCGAGGCTGCGCCCGTTGAGCGGATGGCTCGCGGCCAGGCTGTGGAGAGGAAATATCTGGAACCGTCCCCGAAATGCGACCTTGGCCAAGATGGATGAGAGGTTGGCTTCAGACGCAGCATCCGGGGCAACAGGGGTGAACGGAGTCAAGAAAAGGCTGCAGCAGGCGGAAAGGTTTTCGCTGTCGTTGCTTTGGTCTCTGCCGCTTGTCGGAGAGGGGGTCAGCCTAGCGTGGCGTCAGAAGCGTCTAGAAGCATCACCACTCTTCGATGCAGAGTGGTATCTTGAAAAAAATCCTGATGTTGCCCAAAGCGGTATGGCTCCGGAAACCCACTACCTGATTTTTGGTGCCTCGGAGGGGCGCGATCCACATTCCCTTTTCAATACGGAAATGTATCTCGAGCGAAACCCGGATGTCGCGGACGCGGGGCTCAATCCGCTCGAACATTTCTTGGTATCGGGAGGTCATGAGGGGCGGCAACCTCACCCGGCGTTCGACGCGCAATGGTATCTGAGCCAATATTCTGATGTTGCCGAAGCGGGGCTAAACCCTCTCGAGCACTATCTGTTACATGGCGCAGAAGAGGGGCGTGACCCGAGCCGTTGGTTCAACACGGCTGCTTATTTGAAGGAACATCCGGAACTTGCGGGTCGCACGAACCCCCTCATACACGCAGTGCAGTCGGGAAAGATCGTAGGCGGAGCGTTTGGTAGCGAACAGGTTTGGTCGAACAAAGGCGGAAAGGACGCAGGACGAGAGCTTGTTCAACGCGTTCTTCATCCAGACGTTCAGGCGGGTATCTTTGGCCGGAAATTGCGACAGGTCTTATCTGACGGCTTTCCCGCGGATTTTGCCAAAGCTTTCGAGCGGAGCGAGGCGAAGCTTCGCGACGCGGTTGCGCGCCTAGAAAATTATCAAGAAAAGCCACTTGTCAGCATAATTATGCCGACCTTCAATCGGGCCGCCATAATAGAAGAGGCAATTCAGAGTGTACTCGATCAGAGTTATTCCAATTGGGAACTGATCATTTGTGATGACGGCAGCACCGACAATACGGCAGATGTTATCAAGCGGTTCGATCGGAATCGAATTCGCTATTTGAGTCTTCCCAAGTCGGGTGCGGCGGCGGCGCGCAACAGAGGACTGGCGCGCGCAAGGGGCGACCTGATCGCTTATCTCGATAGCGATAATTGCTGGCACCCCTCTTTTCTTTCGCGGTTGGTTCTTGCTTTGCTTGAGCGGCCAGGAAGCTCATCCGCACGCTCTAGCTATATTGACTACCAAGTGGATAGAGAGGGTGTGAACTCTATAAAGGACTATTCGGCAAAGCCGTTCGACCATGAGCGCTTGCTGATGAAGAACTTCATTGACCTGAATACGTTTGTTCACCGAAGAGAGCTATATGATTGTTTCGGAGGATTCGACGATCGGCTTACACGCCGTCAGGACTACGACCTGATAATCAAATATACCTGGCTTCGAGACCCCTTGTTTGTTGAGGAGCCCCTCGCGCTCTACCAGAGAAATGAAAGCCTCAATCAGATCACTACAGCGCAGCAGGCAGACGAATCTTGCGTTTCGATCATAAACAATAGCGTTGCAGGCTATATCGAAAGAGGTTTGCCCGAGGCTTCCATACGTCCCGTAAAAAAAGTCACGATACTGTCGTGGGATATGTGCCGAAACCATTTCTCGAAGCCTTTCGCCTTGGCGGAGGCTTTGAGCGAAGAATACGAGGTTCAGCTCGTTTCATTCAGGTTTTTCGAAGAGGAAATATTTCCACCACTGAAAGGCGTGGAGCCTAAATTCGAAACGATATATCTGCCGGGCACGGACTTTCCAGACTTCTTCGATTCGATGAAGCGGGCGGTCGATGCAATCGATGGCGATCTGATTTATGTCGTGAAGCCACGCTTGCCGAGTCTTGGTGTTGCCTTGTTGGTCAACGCACTTCGCGGTACACCTATTGTCCTAGAGATCAACGACCTGGAAACAGTTGTAAGCTCGCCGAAGAGTGAAGACCGTCATACCGAGGCGGAATTTGAAAGCGCCGATCTCGCGGACAAGAATCTCGCTTCCCCATACGGAGACCTTTGGTCGAGTATCATGGACCCGATAGCGAAGCAGCTTCCGGTTCTTCTCACCCACAATAAGAATATCGACGCGCATTTCGGAGGCAATTGCCTCTATATGCGCAATCTGAAGGATGAAAGGGTTTACGATCCGAAGTCTTATGACCGCGCCAAGGTGAGGCGTGATCTTGGAATAGGTCCGGATGATCGAGTAATTCTGTTTGGCGGTTTGCTGCGCAAACACAAAGGCATATACGAGCTTGTGGAACTCGTGGAGAGGCTGGACGACCCACGCTACAAGCTTCTTTTTGTCGGTTCGCGTCCGACTCCGGATCAAAAGAAGCTTGTCGACAAATATGGCGAGCGGGTGAAGGTCATGCCGCCGCAAGATCGGGAGGCGATGGCTCGCATCAATCTGGCAGCAGACCTTGTCATCTTGTGGCTCGATCCGGAGGTGCCCGCCAGTCACTATCAGATGCCCTATAAGGCGACCGATGCTTTTGCTATGGGGCCTTCCATTATCGCTAACGATATTTCGGATCTCGGCGACTTGGCACGGCAAGGATATTTGCGTCTGGTTCCTTTCGGCGACTGGGACGCAATGAAGAAAGTCGTCTGCGAAATATTTGATGATCCCGAAAAGACGGAGAGGATGCGCGAAGCGAGTGGCAAGCTCTTTCGCCGCCAGTTTTCCTATCCGGCGGCACGGTCTAATTTTTTTCTCACGGCTTATCGTGCTTTGCGTGAGGTGAGAGGACCGCTTCCTGCGGCCAAAGCATTCCTTGACCGCTTCAATGAGTTTTACAGGAGGCAGACGGGCGAAGTTTCGGATTTGATCACCGGATCGGAAAGACATGACCTGGTGAGTGTCCCGGTTGTTCGTTCACAAACTATTGCTGAAGCGTTGGGCCCTGCAGCACCTGATCTTGGAACGGCCGAAGAAGATTCTTCGATTGAGATAATCGATGTTCGGAACATTGGGCGCCTTCGGCATCGCGATGCTGAAGGCATTGCCATCGTCATGCCCAGTATCGATGCTGGTCGCGCCCTTCAGACGGCGCGCCTGCTGGTGCGCCGCGCGGGAATGAAAACGACAGTCTTCATTGCATTAGATACGCTGCGACAGGGATTCATACATACCCTGAACGATGTCGCTGCCCGGCTGGAGGTAAAGTATCTCGTATACTTGGCGGAAGACGCTTTTGCGGGCACGGATTGGTTGAAGACAGCTCACGAGACTATGGAGAAATCCGGCAAGGGGCTTTTAGCTTTCAATTGCGGGAAGTGGGACGGCCGCATAGCTGCTTTCGGGATGGTTCGTAGTGACTGGAGCAGAGGTGTCTATGGGGGGACGATTTTCTTCGAAGGATACAAATCACACAAGGCTGACAATGAACTGACCGTTATTGCGCGGATCCAGGACGAGTTTATCTACAATCCAGATTGCGTCCTGGTGGAGATAGATGAGAAGAAAACATCGTACAACGAAGAGGGCGGGGGACACGCAAATTGGACACCTGAGGATCGGGACCTGTTTTACGAACGCTTTCACAAGAGCTTCGATGCGCGGTTTCGCTGGCCTGAGGTCAAGCCCTACAAGGACGAATACCTCAATCTTCGGAAAATTCGTGCGCGGGACGGCGAGCCCTATTCACCGTCCGATGATTCAATCCATCTCGTTGACGTTACCGACGTCGAGGAGCTGTCGTGGGACGATCCGAACGGAATTGCGGTCGTCATGCCATGCATAGACCAGCATAAGGCGTTGAGCACGGCCCGCTTGCTTATGAACAGGTCTGGTATCGAAGCTAAATTCTTCATCGTTGATGATACTGTCAGGCAGGGGTTCATTCGTACTCTGAATGAGACTGTTTCTCGGCTTAGAGTGAAATACGTTGTGTATCTTGCTGAAGATTCTTTTGGTGGTGTCGATTGGCTCAAGGAAGCGCATAGCCGGATGGAGGAGACCGGTAAGGGGTTGCTCGCCTTCAATTGCGGAAAATGGCGAGGACGGGTAGCCGCTTTCGGAATGGTTCGCCTCGATTGGGTCAGGTCGCTTTACGGGGGGGCTGTTTTGTTTCCCGGCTATCGCGCCCACAAGGCCGACAACGAATTGACGGTAATCGCGCGAGTGACGGATCAGCTGGATTATGATCCTCGTTGCTTGCTGCTCGAGAACGACGCAAAAAAGGTGTTCAAGGAAAATGTGCCGGAGGACAAGACGCTGTTTCACCAGCGGTTCCGGTCGGGCTTCGACGGGCTGGCGCCTCTCGATAAGCTGGAGCCATTGGCCTCTGCCTACTTCGTGAAATGGGATTCTGCCGGCTCACCGGAGAGCGAGGGGGCGTCTGGAGCTCCCGCTGCGTCCGCTTTCTATCGCGAACGGTTGTCGCAGGAGGAGCTTGAGAGGCTGAAGAAGGAATATATCGAGAGGGGATTAGATCGCGAGGAAGACAAGTTTGTACTCTATCGCATCATCGGCAACGATCTTCACCCGCGCCACGCTCTCGGGCAATCCAGACAGAACCTCAAGTTCATTCTCGAGAATGAGAAGGAGCTTCCTGGGTGCGAGAAGCGCTATATCGTCAACCGTATTGTCGATCCCTCTGAGAAAAGAAAGATTGTGGATCTTCTCGATGCATCCGGTGCTTCCTATGAGGTTGTGCCATTCGATCCAGAGGAATACCGGCGTATAGGGTTCGATATGTCAGCCATGAGCAGGCCGGACCTGCTCACGGCCAGATATATCAATTCGTTTGAGCCGTTGCGCAGGCAAAGGCTTCGGATGGCTCTCTACCGGCTCAAGAACAACTACGTGATGAATAACAATGGTGCCCGTAACCTTGCGCTGAAAAGTGGTCGGGAAAAAGCGAAGTGGATTCTCCCCTTCGACGGGAATTGCTTCTTTACGCAAACTGCGTGGGACGAATTGTGTTCGAATGTTATTCAGAACGCACATCTGAAATATTTTGTCGTGCCGATGACGCGTGTGACGTCAAACGAGGCTTTGCTCTCTGACGCCTTTGCTGCGGAGCCTCGCGAAGAGCCTCAGGTTCTCTTCCGGAAGGATGCTGCGGAAAGCTTTGACGAGGACTTCTGCTACGGCAGGCGACCGAAGGTGGAACTTTTCTGGCGACTCCAGATTGCCGGGAAATGGGACGAATACAAGGACGATGCTTGGGACAGGGAGCGCAGGCCGGTCTCCCGGGAGGCCCGACAGTTCGGTGTGGCGGGGTGGGTTGCGCGTATGTTTTCCGGCGTTGAAGAACTGGAAACACAAGACGTCGGCGGCGCCGAAAGAAGGCATGTGGCGAGAGCCGACGCGGTTCTGGAGACATTGCAGACGCTGGATGCAACCCTGAGCGAGGCGGCGGAATCGAGATGCGTTTCGCTTCGGTCGGATGTGGTTGCGCGAGAGGTTGCAGGCCGCCGTCTGCCGGAGATCTCTCCGGTTGCGGAGGCGTTGCGCCGCGCTTCCGAGGAGGCACTTTCTCGAGGCCTCTATTCCGTCACGGACAAGACGACGTTGCCTCCGAGCGGAAACAGACAGGACTATTGGCATCCTGCGCCTTATTGGTGGCCTGATCCGAAAAAGCCCGATGGACTGCCCTACATTCGCAAGGATGGCGAGCGGGTTCCCGGCACCGGCATGTACGACCCCGATAGCGAGAAATACGATCGAACGCGCCTGCAACGTGTTTTTGATGACTCTTTCACATTGGCACTTGCGTCGAAGGTTTTCGGGGAGAAGCGATACGCCGACCACGGAGCGAAAATTCTTGAGCGGTTCTTTGTAAATAGGGACACGCGCATGAAGCCTCACCTGAAATACGGCCAGGTTCGCATGGGGCATGATGGGAATGAAGGCGCGCCCACGGGTCTGATCGAGATGAAAGACATGTACTACTATCTCGATGCCGTCAGGCTGATAGAGGAAGCGGGGGCGTTGGCCTCCGCCAGCAGTGACGCATTCCGGGATTGGCTTGGTACCTATCTGAAATGGTTGCTGTCTTCGCGCCAAGGCAAGGCCGAACGCACGGCGGAAAACAATCACGGAACTTGCTACGATTTGCAGGTTGCCGCAATTGCCGCCTTCATCGGAGAGAGAGGTGTTTTGTATGATACTCTCGCCCGGGCGCAGTCTCGTATAGCGCAGCAGTTTACGCCCGAAGGCGCCCAGCCCGATGAGTTGAAGCGTAAGACGACAGCACATTACTGCTGCTTTAATCTGCAGAGCTGGGTCAATCTGGCTGAGCTCGGGACGCGTTGGGGGGTGGATTTGTGGAACTACAGCACACCGGAAGGTGCAGGGTTGAAAAGCGCTACCCGCTGGTTGCTGGACCACGCAGGTAAGCCTTGGCCCTATGAGCAGATCGACAAATTTGACGACGAAAGATTCTTGCCGATCTGGTTTGCCGCGCGGGAGCGCTTCGAAACAAGCCTGGACGTCGCGCCGCTGGCAACATCCCCATATGAGGTCAAACCGCTTTATTTCCCTCATGATGGCATCCGGCCGTTCTGGAACATCGGTAGCTACGGTGGGGTGGAGATGCGGGATGCCGCTCTCGTCGCGGATTAGTTCTATGGCTCGCTTAAAAAGAAATGCGAATATGTATCTGAAGAACGTAACTCCACTGATCGTCGTTGGGCGCCAGCGCGCGGGAACGCGGTACCTGACCGAAGTGTTGAACTCGTTTGATGATGTGACGATCCAGGGTGAAATTCCGAACCCCGTTATGAGATCGCTCGTTAAGTTCATTCAGGAGTCGGAGAAATATTATAGAGGTGCCGCCAAGTGGGAGAACCCCCGGCGAGTGCGCGAGTATCAGGCGTGGACGGAAAAGAAGAGAGACCTGATTTATGCTATGTGGGCCAATACTACTCAGTCCAGGAGATTGAACCCTTCGCCTGATTGCCGCTATTACGGATACAAGCGTCCGAACAATGAGTTCTATTTCGATTTCTACGAGAAACACCTCGCAGACCAGAAGGCAGTCTATGTCTACTGCGTGAGAAATTTTGTCGATAACTATCTGTCGATCAGCTCGCGTTGGCCGGACCGTACAATCGAGATGGTGGCGGATGACTATCTGAAATCCGTAGAGCACTACCGTAAGATCAAGCAGGCGGCGCCAGACCGGGTGCTGTTGTTTAACCTCGACGACCACATCAAATATGGTTTTGGGTATCTCGATAAGAACATCATCGAGAAACTGGACCTCGACCTCAAAGAGGATTTGCGCACTTACCTTGCCGGTATGGGGGCGAAGAACCAGACGGTGAATGTTTCCGCCAATCCCAGACGGGAAGCGCTGACGAATGAAGAGGAGGCCTATCTTCTCTCTCGGCCCGCTCTACACACAGAGTTCCAAAAGCTGTGTTGCGATCAGTCTGGTTAGCGACGCGTCGTTGCATTCGGTTTCAAAGGCGAATTGAGGGTATATGCTTCCCTGTATTATGCATGTCGGAGCGGGCAAGTGCGGCAGCAGCTCGCTCCAGTCGGTCCTCAGCAAGGAGCCTGTGTTCTATTCGCGCGAAGGTACGCGATACGAATATGTGAGTTTGAAGAAAGAAGGCATTCTTAAGCGCGGAGAGGAATGCCTCGCTGAAGCGAAGAAGAGTGCCTTTGGCTATACCTCCTCGGTTTCGGTTAGGGATTTCTTTTCTGAAGAAGCTGTCCCCGTTCTGGCTTCCCGACTTAAGGCCATCGCTGACGAGGGGGTCACACCAGTATTTTCCTACGAAGGCTGGATCAATGAAAGTGCCAGGTTCTCGGATCGTAAAGTCTTCGAGAAACTAGGTCTGACGCCTCATATTGTTATTTTTGTGCGCCCTCAGGTGCCTTGGATAAACTCATCCTGGTGGCAATGGGGAGCCTGGAGTGGCAAGGAGTTTCCCGTCTGGGCGAACAAGTTCAAGAAAAGTGGCCTGTGGGCGGAAACGGTAGCCAAATGGAATGAGGTTCCCGCCGTGCGCAATGTCACTGTTTTTCCGGTATCACGCAACGTCGTCGAAAGTTTCTATGAAATGCTCGGCGCAGACCTTCCCTTTATGGCCACACAGAGGAAGAGCAATGTCACGCTCGATGCAGGTACGTTGCGTCTCTTCCAGAAGTACAGAAAGACCCGCGCCGAAAAACTTGGCGCGGGGATCGATTTCGTTTTGGAAAGAAACCGTGTTGGCGGAAACGGTTCCGCCCCTTGGGTGTTGGAAAGCAAGATAGTTTCAGACTTGATCGACTTCTTTCGGGAAGACAACAAGGTACTGCTCTCACTGGTCGATGAGGAAATCAGGGAAGGGATCTCTGGCGATGCGCAGTGGTGGGAAGCGTCGGCCTTCTCCTCTAGGGAGGCAGAACCTCCTGGGCCGGTTGACCTCGACCCTCGAAAGACCGGGGAGATAGCCATAAAGGCTATAGCGGCGTTGGCGCGGCTGGACAAGAAAGCTCGCGCTGGAAAACGCTCAAAGTAGTTGGTGAAATGTCAGTCGGATAATTGCTGAATTGAGTTTGACGCAAAAGATGCGGAGGACATAAATGGCTATTCGCAGAGACCAGGCCGTACAAGGCTTACTCTCGTTATTTGATCAGCCAAGTTATCTGGAAGTTGGTGTTAGCAAAGGTGTCACCTTTCATAGTGTCATCGCTCCCCGGAAGGTAGCGGTAGATCCCGATTTTAAGTTCGATTTAAAGGTCGCAAAGGATACTCATCCCAACGCTGAGTATCATGAGGTAACAAGCGATGAGTATTTTGGCTCGATCATTGGGCCTGACGATAAGTTTCACGTCATTTATCTTGATGGTCTGCATACGTCAGAACAGACTTTAAGGGATTTGTTCAACGCCATTTTCTATTTGGATGAAAATGGCGTCATTCTTATAGATGACGTTCGACCTCCCACTCACCTTGCCTCGATTCCGGACCGAAATACCTTCCGCCAGGTGCGCCGCTACACGGGTTCCCAGCAAAAAAGCTGGATGGGCGATGTGTACCGATGCATTTATTTTCTAGATACGTTTATGCAGCAGATGGAGCATAGGACGATACTTGAAAACCATGGGCAGACAGTTGTCTGGAGGAAGAGAAGACCTCGAGTCGATGAGCGTACAATCCGTGATGTCGGCGAAAAGTCATTCGAAAATTTAGTAAATGAGCAGCAGATATTTCGTCTCGCTTCTTTTCAAAAAATCCTTGATGAAATCAAGTTGGGGATGGGTGTGTGATCGAAACTAGGCGTGACGTCCTCATTCTTCCTTACCGGAAGGCTTGGGTAGGGGGGCCAGACCACGCACAAGTTCCAAAACATGGGAGAGTACGAAGGGGCAAAGGTAAGGAGCCGATCGACTCATTTCCTTCGCCCGAAGAGTATGAAAACATCTCGGAACAGAGAAGAGGAAGGTATCTTTACGGGGGGCCACTCAAGATCCATTTTGGACATGTATTGGTTGACTCGATCATAAGGCTTTGGGCGTTTGATCCTCAGCGGCATGATGGTGTTGTTTTTGCTTACCTGAAAGGCCGTGAACAGGCGGTCCCAGACTGGTTCTACGATATCGTTTCTATCTTTGGACTGGAACGACATCATATCGTGATCGTCAGCGAGCCGATGGTTTTCGAACAATTGGAATTTGCCGAACCCGGAAGCATTCTGAAGTCTGGTCCCGCAGATTGGTACATGCCTCATCTGGAAAAGCTGCCGATCAAGCGCGTAAATCACACTCCCCGAAATGTTTATTATGGTCGCACTCATCTAATTCAGAAGGGGACGCTCATGGGCGAAAGCTATTTTGCTGATCTCTTAACCGGCAATGGCTTCGAGTATGTTCGACCAGAAGAATTTGATATTCATCATCAGGTTTCAATAATTCAAAACGCTGAACGTATAGTATTCGCCGAAGGAAGTAGTATTTATCCGATCGAATTAACTGCGAAAATAAGAGGAAAGATATTCATGATTCCTCGGCGTGCTAACGGAGTAGATATTTTCACGCCACACATTTTTCCAAGAGCGGAGTTTCATGTTTTAGCGAGCCGAGATTCTATCTTCCGAATGGCAAGCCGTTCGGGAAAGAAAAGACCGAATAGTCCAACGTATACGCTACGGCCGATAGAAATTCATAATGCGATGGTTGATCTGGGTCTTGTTCCACGCCGAAAATTTGACGCAGACGCTTTTGAAATAGCAGAACGGCGTGATGCCACCGCTTATTTTGGAGGGCTCGGGAATGAACTGGAGAAACAGCTCGCTTATGTAAAAAAGAGAAGAGCTCGGTTACGTCGAATACCTCACATTTGAGGTCCGGATTTTGAGACAACGTCTCTCTTTCGTAGGATGGAAAATGCTGGCTGCGTCTGAAATCAAATGTAATCTCTGTGGCGGCACAGAGTTCGAGGACGTCAAGTCGCGACCAAAGGTCAAATGCAGGAGCTGCCGCTCGGTCGAGCGTACGCGACTCCTTTGGATGTATTTGCAGGAGGTTGATTTCCGTCCTGACACGCGGGTTCTTCATCTTGCACCCGAACGCGGGCTCTATCGAAAACTGAGCAAACTGCTGACGCCGGAAAATTACGTCTGCTCGGACATCAACCCAAAGCGTTACAAGTTTGTCGAGAACATCATCAAGCTCGATCTCTGTGATCTCGACGCGCAGCTATCCGGAGAATACGATCTCATTATCCACTCTCACGTAATGGAGCACGTGCCCTGCAATTTTGCCTACACGCTTTTCCATCTGCATCGGATGCTGAAGCCGGCCGGGAAGCAAATCTGCATTATTCCCTTTGGGCGAGGAAAATATGATGAGTGCTTTCAGGATATTTCGGATGAAGAAAGAACGCGGCGGTTCGGCCAGCACGACCACGTTAGGCGCTTTGGGGCCGAGGACAGGCACGCCCATCTGGGTTCGATTGTCAGTCTGCCCGCGGAATTTGATGCAAAGGCCCGCTTCGGAGCCGAGCGTTTGCGCCAAGCCAACATTCCGCAAAAAGCCTGGACAGGATTCACCCCCAATACCGTTCTGATACTGAGCAAGGATGACCTGAGGTTGAAAACCGCTACTTGAATATTCGTCGATGCGCCATTGTTGTCTCCAGCCGAAAGGCCATCGTGTCAGTCGAACGCATGGGAGCGGTTTTGCACATGGGGAAACATCGTCGTGCCTGGAGATGGTAACAGCGGCGCAGGACAGAAATTCACTCGCGGTCTCGGCGTACTGAAGTATCTGCGGGCCGTCCTAAGCCGCATCCTGCTCCATGTTTTTGACCGTGAAAAAGCGCGCCAGCTTTCAATGATCGAATGCTCGGGGCTCTTCGATGCAGCTTGGTATGCTGCCGAATATCCGGATGTGGCGATCAACCGTGTGGACCCGGTTCTTCACTACCTTGATTTTGGTGCCAGTGAGCTTCGCGATCCCGGCCCCTCCTTCAGTACGGCGTGGTACGTCAAAGCGCATCCAGATGTGTCGCTTTTTTCCCTCAATCCCCTCGTGCATTTTTTGAGATATGGCAGAAAGGTGGGGCTGAGCCCAGTTCGTCCAAGACATTATGTGCCGTGGTGGGAAGAGATTACCAAAGACCATCCGCCAATAATGCTGCGCATGAATACGATCGAAAGAATGGCCGCCACCCTTCCCCCTGCGCTGATAATCCCACTCTGCAGTGGAGAGGTCCGCATTGAGCGGTGTTTAACGTCGTTAAGGTCGGCTAGAGGTTTTGCCGCCAGGGTACTCATTGTGTTTGATGAGGCTGCTGCGGGATTTGCCACGGAACTTCGTGAGTTGACTAAAGACTTTCCGGGTCTCGAATTTCACGAAAACGCAAACGAGTTGGGCGCCGCCGGTATGATCAAGACGGGTGCGCAAATCGCTGGTGCAGCCGATCTGCTGGTGCTCGACCCGGCCTTCGCCGGCGCGCCTGGGTGGATGCGTAACATGCGGATCGCAGCATTCCGTGACGATAAAACGGGTGTCGCTGTCGCGATGGGAACGGAGTTCGCAGGAGGAGAGCCCTCGGCTGTTGCCCGGGCCGTTACGCAGTCATCCCCGCGTAAATATCCTTCCGCGTCGACTGGCCCGTTCGCGGCGCTCTATATCCGCAGGCAGTGTCTGGGTGAGATAGATAGAGGTGGTGAGACCGGCAGGGACGACGCACCCCCGCGCGACCCTCATGCCGCTCTTGCCGGGCTTGTCGAACGAGCGGCGCAGCGCGGATGGGGGTGCGTTGTCGACGATGCAACGGTTCTGCTTTCTGACGAGTGGAAGAAGCAAGAAATCGGAAATGCTCCTGCAAGTGACGTATTAATACGCAGAGCAACGCAGACGGCAGTCGCCAACCCGTCTTGCATCATGCCCCGTGCCCTCTTTGTCCTATCGACGAAACAAGGGGGAATACCGCAGACGAACCAGGATTTGATGACGGCGCTTTCCGGCCGCGTGGAATGTTTCGTGTTACACAGCAACGGATCGGCAATCTCCATTTCTTTCTTCGATGGCGAAGTCCTGGTTGAGCTTGAAAAACAGGTTCTCCGCACGCCTGTCGAGGCGTTTCCTCATCGCAGCTCTGCCTATGATGAAGCAGTGGCAGGCTGGCTGGTTCGGTATGCGATCGACCTCGTGCATATTCGCCATATCGCATGGCATGGGCTTGGTATTGCCGATGTAGCCAAGGTACTTGGCATTCCTGTCGTATTCTCCTTCCACGATTTTTATTCGGTCTGCCCGACGGTGAAGCTGCTCGACGAAAGTAATGTCCACTGCGCAGGCCGATGCACGGCTACGCCCGGTGAGTGTCGCGTGGAACTCTGGGACAGTGAAAACTTCCCTCCACTAAAGAACGAGGCAGTCTTCGATTGGCGCGCCAACATGCGGAGCGCGCTTGAAAAATGCGACGCTTTCATCACGACATCCGAGCATGCGCGAAGGCTTGTGGTTGATAGTTTCCCTTTCCTTGCTGAAAGGAGTTTTGGCGTCATTCCGCATGGTCGGGATTTTGAGAGATTCGGGACCGCCAGCGCACCCATCGTTCAACATGAACCTCTTCGGCTGCTGCTGCTCGGGGGGATATCCATCGCAAAAGGGGGGCGACTTCTTGAAGCTCTTGCGAAGCTCGCTCCCTCGGAAAATATCGAAATCCACGTGCTTGGCACGGTTTCCGGTGACATTGTCCTTCCGCAACATGTTCAGGTCCACGGGCCTTATCTACGTGATGAGGTTGTAGACAAGATCGATGCCATCCGACCCCATCTAGGTGCTGTCTTGTCGATTTGGCCGGAAACTTATTGTCATACTTTGACGGAACTTTGGGCGGCAGGTGTCCCGGTTGTTGGTTTTGATGTTGGCGCGGTGGGCGAGCGTATAAGGGAGAGCGGGGCAGGGTGGCTTGTTGAAATGTCTTCTCTCTCGCTTGCCAATTTCTTGCGGGAATTACGTCGACACCCGGAAAGGCAGGAGGAGAAAGTGTCTCAGGTGATTGAGTGGCAGAGGCGCGCCGTTCGTGAGAATAGTTGCCGCGCCATGAGTGATGCCTATTTTGATATCTACGGACAGCTCTCCTCCGATATGGCGAAGAGAGCTGGTCCGACACCCGAATAAAAGCAGGGCTAATCAGGCCGATGGTTGCACAATTATCAGTCTAAAGATTGTTATTTCACCCGCTCTTGGTAAAGGAACTCACGAATGGAATAGGATTTCATCTCAATGCTGAAGCCCGGTTCGCGAGGCGCCATGTAGTGTCCATTTTCGACAATGCAGGGTGTAACGAAGTGCTCGTGCAGATGATCGACATATTCGGCGACCCGGCCCTCATGCGTTCCGGAGATAGACAAATAGTCGATCATTGACAGGTGTTGTACATACTCGCAAAGCCCGACGCCACCCGCATGGGGGCAGACGGGTTTCCCGAATTTTGCTGCCATCAGCATGATAGCGAGATTTTCGCTCAGCCCGCCAACGCGTGCGGCGTCGATCTGCACAATGTCGAGTGCATCCATCTGCATGAATTGCTTGAAGACAATGCGGTTCTGGCACATTTCGCCTGTCGCCACTTTCACCGGTGAGATGGCCTTGCGAATTTCACAATGCGCAACGATATCGTCTGGTGATGTTGGTTCCTCGATAAACCAGGGGTTGAAACGCGCGAGCTCATTCATCCACTCGATGGCTTCGCTGACTTCCCAAACCTGGTTGGCGTCCATCATCAGCTTCGCATCCGGGCCTACCGCGTCGCGCAGAAGAGTCGCGCGGCGAATATCGTCGGCAAGGTCCCGTCCAACTTTCAGCTTGAAGTGGCGCCAGCCCTTCGCATAGGCCTGCCTTGCAAGGCGTCCGATGGTTTCATCGTCATAGCCGAGCCAACCGGCGGACGTCGTGTAGGCGGGATAGCCTTCTGCGAGCAATCTTTCGCGGCGGACGTTTTTGCCTTCTTCAGCGTGCTCCAGAATCCCAAGTGCTTCTTCCGGCGTGAGAGCGTTTGTGAGATAGCGGAAGTCGATGCAGCGAAGAAGTTCCGAAGGTGCCATGTCTGTGACGAGTTGCCAGACTGGCTTTCCCTCGGCTTTTGCCCAAAGGTCCCAGACCGCATTTATGAGCGCGCCGGTTGCGAGATGCATCACTCCTTTGTCAGGACCGAGCCAACGCAGCTGTGAATCACCCGTGACGAAGCGCCAGAAGGCAGCCATGTCGGAAACGATATCTCCGAGTGTCATTCCGGCAATTCGTTCCGTCAGCATGTCGATTGCCGCCGTGCAGAGATCGTTACCACGCCCGATGGTGAAAGTGAGGCCGTGTCCCTCAAGGCCGGGATGGTCCGTCTCAAGCACGAGATAGGCAGCTGAGTAGTCCGGATCGGCATTCATCGCGTCGGAGCCGTGACGCCCGCTCGACGTCGGAAAACGGATATCGGATGTCCGCCATCCCTTGATCCGGATTTGTTCGATCACCGAAAATCCCTTCTGTTAAGGTCGGTCCGCCGCTGTGTTGCGGATGCATGCGCAATAGATAGCGCGGCGGAGAGAGGTGTTTTATATGTATAATTCAGTTATCATATATAAAACTTTATGGTCAACGAGCTTGAGAAGCAGGGCGGCACGTGAGCGGTACGGGAAAAGCTAAGGTTAGGGCCGGGGCGTCGGCCAAGGAGGCAAAGGGTGCGCTGCGCTATTCGGCGCCGGCCTTGGAAAAGGGTCTCGATATTCTGGAGTTTCTTTCTGAGCGCGCCCGGTCTTATTCTTTGGCGCAGCTCGCCGAGGAGATGGGGCGTACGAAGGGCGAAATCTTTCGGATGCTCGCGGTGCTGGAGGCGCGTGGCTATGTCGAGCGCGAACCGGAGACCGATTACTACCAGGTCACCGATAAACTGCTTCGGATTGGTCTCAGGCGTCCCAAATATCGTGCCTTGACCGAGATCTCCCGTGCGGTGATGGAACGCTTTGCGGCAGAGACGCGCTATCCCTGTCACCTTGCCATTGCTTCAGATGAGCAGATCGTTGTCATCTCGCGCGCGGAGTCGCCTGATCTTGTTGGTGTTACGGTTCGCGTTGGCTATCGCCAGAAGCTGCTCGAAACGGGGTCAGGGAGATGCATTCTTGCTTATATGAATGAGGCACAGCGCGGGCACGTGCTCTCGATTCTTGAGCGGCAGCCAGGCGGCATTAATCACGCGGCACTTGAGGCTGAACGGGCGCAGATCCGCAGCAACGGCTTCATTTTGGAGGCCAGCCGCATCATGGAGGGTGTCTGGGACATTTCCTGTCCCATTCTCAGTACAGGCAATGAAGAGTTCGTTGCAGCGATCACAACGCCCTATGTGCGTCTCGTCATTAATCAGCTCAACAAGGAAGAGGTCGCGGCCCGGCTTCGCGAAGCCGCGGAAGAGATTTCCGCCCGGCTGAGCGTCGTCTGAACACCCCTTGATGTGGTTTCCTGCGCGGCAAGCCCCGGCTTCGCCGCGTTTTTCTTACCTTGACCCAAGGGCGCCACCAACTCTTTCGATTTACTCGTGAAATGTACTAGTGTATATAAAACACGGGAGGACGAAGAATGGCACTGGCAGATGTGCTCGGCTCGTCCGCGGGGAAGCTTCCGGCCTTGGGTTTTGGAGCGGCGCCGCTGGGCAATCTTTACCGTCCGTTGGCGGAGGAAGACGCGCGCGTACTGCTTCATGCAGCGTGGGGTGAGGGACTTCGCTATTTCGATACGGCGCCACTCTATGGCTTCGGCCTCAGTGAGCGGCGCCTTGGCGGTTTTCTTGGTGAAAAGCCCCGCGACAGTTTTCTCGTTTCCACGAAGGCAGGGCGTACTCTTGTGCCGAACAAGGATTGGCACGGGCAGCGAGATTACTTTATCGACGCTCCGGCGTACGAACCCGTCTTCGACTATTCCTACGACGGCATCATGCGCTCCTTCGAGGAGAGCCTCGAACGTATGGGCCTTGACCGCCTCGACATTCTGTTGATGCACGACATCGGTGAGAAGACTCACGGAGACGCGCACGAAGAGATGTTTCGCGTTGCGATGGATGGCGGATACCGCGCAATGGAGGAGCTTCGCCGTTCCGGCGCGGTCAAGGCGATCGGCCTTGGCGTGAATGAATGGCAGGTCTGTAATCTTGCGATGGATCGCGGAGACTGGGATTGCTTCCTTCTCGCTGGACGCTACACGCTGCTGGAGCAGGGAGCGCTTGTGCCCTTTCTCGAACGGTGTACGCGCGAAAACAAAAGTGTCATCATCGGCGGCGCATTTAATTCCGGTATTCTCGCAACGGGCGCAGTTGAGGGGGCGCGTTTCGACTACGACGCTGCTCCGGCGGATATCGTCGCGCGCGTTCGGGCACTTGACGACGCGTGCCGTGCGCATCGTGTGCCGCTGGCCGCGGCCGCACTCCAGTTTCCTCTCGCACATCCGGCGGTCCGTACGGTTATTCCCGGCTTTGGAAGCAAGCTCGAGCTTGACGAAATTCTGCAATGGAGTGCCGTTGCGATCCCCGCCGCCTTTTGGCTGGATTTGAAAAGTAAGGGGCTTATCGACGAACGTTCGCCGGTTCCCTCTGATGCTACCTTTATGGTGCTGCCATGAGGATAGACGCACATCAGCATTTCTGGCGTCTGGCAAACCCCTTCTGCAACTGGCCGACGCCTGCGGAAGATAAAATCCATACCGATTTTGAGCCTGCCGACCTGGAGGCGTTGCTGTCCGCGCACAGCATAACAGGTAGCATTGTGGTGCAGGCAGCCCCGTTTCTCGCGGAGACTCTCTACCTGCTTGACCTCGCGAACGAAGCTTCTTTCGTCAAGGGGGTGGTGGGTTGGATCGATTTTGCCTCATCGTCTGCGCTTGCCGATCTCGATGCTTTCGCCAGCTACCCCTTGTTTCGGGGCGTTCGGCCCATGCTTCAGTCAATTCCCGATACCAGATGGATGCTCAATCCGTCCTTCCACAGAATTTATGAACAACTGGCGAAGCGGAGCCTGACTTTTGATGCGCTTGTTCTCCCCGCACATCTTCCACATCTATCGGAACTCGCGGCTAGACATCCCGGTCTTTCCATCATTATCGATCACGCAGCAAAGCCCGCCATCCGCAACGGGATGACCGGTTTCGATGCGTGGGCTGCGGATATCTCGAAGCTTGCCGCACAAAAGAACGTGAGCTGCAAAATCTCGGGCCTGTTGACTGAAGCTGGACCCGGCGCGCGACTCGCCGACCTTCGGCCATGGCTCGAGCACATCTACGATATCTTCGGTCCCGAGCGCCTGCTCTGGGGCAGTGACTGGCCCGTCGTGCTGATGGAGGGGAGTTACGCCCGCTGGGTCTCTGTTTGCGAGGAATGGCTCGCGGATAAGCCCGAAAGATCGAGAGAACTGATTTTTGGAGAAACAGCGTGCAGGGTCTACGGCCTTGCCGGAGAGGAGCGCGACGAGCGCATCCATCTAATGGAGGGCAAAGGTCGTGGCGCGCATTGAGCATGCGGAAATCTATCTCGTTCCGCTGGAGCCGAAAGTCACGCGTTTCGACGCAATCCAGCAATTTGTTTGCCAGGAGACGGTGATCGTCCGCATCCATGATGTCGATGGTGCATTAGGGACAGGCTATAGCTATACGATCGGGACCGGTGGTTCTTCTGTCGTCGCGCTTCTTGCCGATCACCTCTTGCCGCAAATTGTTGGCAGGGAAGCGGAAGAAATCGAAGCGATCTGGCGCGACCTGAAATTCCATACTCACGCAACGACGGTCGGCGCAATCACCTCTCTTGCGCTCGCCGCTATCGACACAGCGCTCTGGGATTTGCGTGCGCTGAGAGCGAACCTGCCGTTGCATCTGCTGGCCGGTGGGGCCCGGACGCGGATTCCTGCCTACACGACCGAAGGCGGCTGGCTCCACCTGTCGAAGGAAGAACTGGTCGAAGATGCAAAACGGGCGCGTGCAGATGGCTTTCATGGAGTGAAAGTCAAGATCGGAAAACCTTCCGTGAAGGAGGACGTGCGTCGTGTGGCTGCCGTGCGTGAGGCGCTTGGCGATGATCTTGAACTCATGACCGATTGCAATCAGGTCTTCGCGGTGGACGAAGCAGTGCGTCGTGCGCGGGCGCTCCTCCCCTTTGATCTGGCGTGGATGGAAGAACCGCTCCCGGCCGACGACCTAGATGGTCACGTCCGGCTCGCTGCGTCGACATCCATTCCGGTGGCAGTCGGCGAGTCGATCTACGGTGTTCGTCATTTCCGGGATTATCTGCAGCAGCGCGCCTGCTCGGTCGTTCAGGTCGATTGTGCGCGCATCGGTGGTATCACCCCTTGGCTCAAGACAGCGCATCTTGCCGAATGCTTCAATGTTGCCGTCGCGCCGCACTTTCTTATGGAGCTTCACGTTTCGCTTGCGTGTGCCGTCACGAATGGCCGCTGGGTCGAATACATCCCGCAACTTGATGAAATCACGACATCACGCCTGCGAATCGAAAAAGGCGAAGCACTTGCGCCCATTGAGCCCGGTCTCGGTATTGCTTGGGATTGGGATGCGATCAGGGCACGGAGCGAAATAATGCATGCCATTCGCAAAGCGGCATGAGGGCGGGGACATGAGTGGAAAAATGCAGCGGATGGGAATGGTGATCGGGATCAAACCCGAAAAAATAGCCGAATATAGAAGGCTTCACGCGGATGCCTGGCCAGAGGTGCTGGAAATGATCCGTGCCTGCAACATTCGCAATTACACGATCTTTCTGCGCGAACCGGAAAATCTACTCTTCAGCTATTGGGAGTATGTCGGTACCGATTTCGAAGCCGACATGGCCCGCATGGCTAAACACGAACCGACACAACGCTGGTGGCAGCTCACCGATCCTTGTCAGTCACCGCTGGAAAGCCGCGCACCGGGCGAGAAGTGGACTGGGATGGAGGAGGTCTTCCATGCCAACTGAGATCAAGAAGACCGGGCGTCTTTCAGGAAAGAAGGTGCTCCTGACGGCCGCCGCGCAAGGCATTGGGCGTGCGACCGCACAGGCAATGGCACGCGAGGGTGCCTATGTTATTGCGACCGACCTTCGCGATGAGAAGCTCTCGGGCCTCGATGTTGCTGAGCACCGCCAACTCGACGTAACGGACCGGTCTGCGGTTTCCCGTCTGGCGGATGAACTGGGGCCGATCGATGTCCTCTTCAACTGTGCCGGCTTCGTCCATCACGGTACGATTCTCGATTGCGACGAGGCGGAGTGGGACTTCTCCATGGAGCTCAATGTCGCCGCTGCCTATCGAATGATCCGCGCCTTCTTGCCGGCCATGATCGAGGCGGGTGGTGGTGCCATCATCAATATGTCTTCTGTCGCTTCGTCGATCATCGGGGTACCCAACCGTTTCGTCTACGGCGCAAGCAAGGGGGCTGTCATCGGTCTCACCCGCTCGGTCGCCGCTGACTTCGTCGGGAAGGGCATCCGATGCAACGCCATATGCCCGGGCACCGTGGAAACACCTTCTCTGGATGATCGCATGCGCGCGCAGGGCGACTATGACGCGGCGCGCTCTGCCTTTATTGCGCGTCAGCCGATGGGGCGTATCGGCACGCCGGAGGAGATAGCAGAACTTGTCGTCTACCTTGCAAGCGATGCTGCCAGCTACATGACGGGTAGTGTCATCACCATTGACGGCGGATGGAGCAACATATGAAGCTCATGCGCCATGGAAGGCCCGGTAGCGAAAAGCCCGGCCTCATCGACGCTTCAGGGGGCATGCGCGATTTGTCGGGGGTGGTGCCGGACATCGGAGGCGAGGTGCTGCTTCCGGAAAGTCTGGCGAAGCTTGCTGCGCTGGATTCTGCCTCTCTTCCCGCCATTCCTGAAGGAACGCGCTATGGCCCCTGCGTGGCCAGCGTTGGCAAGTTTATCTGTGTTGGTCTCAACTATGCGGATCATGCCGCCGAGTCCGGCATGGAAGTGCCGGCTGAACCCGTTCTCTTCTTCAAGGCGACGAGCGCGATCTGCGGCCCGGATGATGACATCGTCATTCCGCGTGGTTCTATAAAAACGGACTGGGAAGTCGAGCTCGGCGTCGTAGTCGGACGCGAGGCGCGCTACATCGCGAAGGACGAAGCCCTTGATTATGTCGCAGGCTATTGCGTCATCAACGACCTGTCCGAGCGTGAATTCCAGCTCGAGCGTGGCGGCCAGTGGGTGAAGGGAAAGAGTTGCGACACCTTTGGCCCGATCGGCCCCTGGCTTGTCACGCGCGACGAAGTTCCGAACCCGCAGGATCTGGGTATCTGGCTTGAAGTGGATGGCGTCCGTCATCAGGACGGAAATACGCGCACCATGATCTTCGGCATCGCCGAGATCGTCAGCTACATCTCGCAATTCATGAGCCTTCAGCCAGGCGACATCATTTCGACCGGCACACCTCCAGGCGTCGGTCTCGGCATGAAGCCGAAGCCCGTCTACCTGCATGCGGGACAAACAATCCGACTCGGCATCGACGGGCTCGGCGAACAAAACCAAAGAACCGTCAGTGAAAGCGGCGAAGCACGCGAACCGGGGAAACGAAATGCAATATGAAGGTAATCTGGAATCGCTGAACTCGCGTCCGCTGCCGCAATGGTATGATGACGCAAAGTTCGGCATTTTTATTCACTGGGGTGTTTGGGCCATTCCTGGCTTTGCGCCGCATCTCGGCAACATCTCGGATGCCTTCAAGAAGGATTACAGCCGCGCAGTCGCCATGACGCCCTATACGGAATGGTATGCGAACGCGATCAAGGTGCCCGGCACACCCTCCGCCGAATTTCATGCGAAAGAATTTGGCAACCGGCCCTATACGGATTTCAAGCAGCCTTTCGAGGAGGGGCTGAAGCAGTGGGATCCAGACGAGTGGGCAGAAGCATTCCGTAATTCGGGCGCAAAGTATGTAGTGCTCGTCACCAAGCATCACGATGGCTATTGCCTCTGGCCGAGTGCGGTCGGCAATCCGCATGAAAAGAACTGGACCAGCGAGCGTGACATCGTGGGCGAACTTGCCCGTGCCGTTCGCGCTCAGGGTTTGCGCTTTGGTGTTTATTATTCAGGCGGCATCGACTGGACGTTCAATCGGGAACCTCTACGTACGCTTGGCGATTTCATCGGTTCAATGCCGGGTGGTGACTATCGCGCCTACGCTATGGCGCAGACCCGCGAATTGATCGAGCGCTATGAACCGAGTGTTCTGTGGAACGATATTTCCTGGCCAACCGGCTTTGACGAACTGCTCCAGCTTTTCGCCGACTATTATAACGCGGTTCCTGAAGGCGTCGTGAACGACCGTTGGGTGCATGAGAAGCTTTTCTCGAAGCTCATGCGTTACAGGCTGTCGCGACGTCTGTTCGACTACCTCGCGCAACGCCACATCCGGAAAAATCCGGATGCGGTAAGTGGCGCCATTCCGCAACCCATACCGCATAGCGATTTTCGGACCCCCGAGTACACGCGCTTTGACACCATTCAGAAGAAGAAATGGGAAGCGACGCGCGGCATGAGTCATTCCTTCGGTTTCAACCGCAACGACACCGATGCCGACTACTCGCCCGCTGAGACACTGTTGTCCGATTTCATTGACGGTGCCTCCAAGGGAGGGAATTTGCTGCTCAATATCGGGCCGCGTGGAACCGATGCCGGTATCCCAGCAGAACAGCTCTCGCGACTCAAATTCTTCGGTGAATGGCTGTCCGTAAACGGTTCGGCTGTCTACGGCACACAGCCCTGGCGCCGCAACGGTTCGGACAATTCGGACGCGGAGACGGATGGCGGTGTTCCTGTACGGTTCACGCGCAAGGGAAACGACATAAACATTATCTTTTTGGGCAGCCCGTCAGGCAGCACGTTGCGCCTGCGCGATGTTTCGCTCACGGGTGAGGGCAAGCTTCTTGATGATGGAAGTCCCGTCACACTGCGGCAGGAGGGGGAGGATCTGGTTCTCGAATTCAGAACACCCCTTGCAGGAAAATTTGCTCCAGCGGTGATTGTGACGACACGAGATTGACCGAAGCGCAAGTGAGGCGCAACGGCAGGAGGAAGATGGGGGCGATCCGTGCCGGAGGTGCGGCGTCCCGGGTTTAACGGGAGGAAGAGATGGAAAACAAGCTTAAGAAATGGCCCTCATCCAGGCGCAGTAGGTGCCTGTTGGCAGGTGTGCTGATAACGGCCGTCGGGACGGCCGCTCCGGCCTCGGCCGCAGACTTCAAGTTCGGCAATATCGACGTGAATTTCAAGTCGACCCTGTCCGCCGGTCTCGGTGTTCGTGTCGTCGATCCGGATTGGGGAAATATCGCCGTCAGCAACGGCGGTCGCGATGCGAACGTCGCCGCCGAGAACTTTGACGATGGCAACCTGAACTATAGGCGCGGCGATATTTTTACGGCCTCGCTGCGAATGCTGCATGAAATCGATATGCATCACGAAAATCTCGGTGCTTTCGTCAGTCTTTCCTATTTCTACGATGCGGTGAACAACAACGAAGAAAGCACAAGGCGCACGGATATTTCCAATGCGGCGCGCGGACAGGTCGGTCGCGGCTTCGATCTTTATGACGCCTATCTCTATGGCGATTTTGACGTCGCGGGTATGCCGCTCACGGTTCGGGCGGGTAATCAGGTAATCAACTGGGGCGAAGCGCTTTTCCGCTCCGGCGGTATCGGCCAGACCAATGCGGTCGATGTGAGCCGTCTGGTAACACCGGGTACGAACATTCGTGAAGGCTATCTGCCTTCGCCGATGCTTTATGTGAACGTGTCACCCTTCAGCAGCTTCGGTCTCGAAGCCTATTACCAGTTTATGTGGCGGGAAACGGAGCTCGTACCCGTCGGCACCTTCCACTCGACGGAAGATATTCTCGGTAAAGGCGCGCAAGGATTCTTCTTCGCAGGAGATCCGGGGGCTGTCGGCTATCCGGCGGCCATCGCGGGCGGTATTCCGAAGCTTGCGGATGACGAACCGAAGAATGGCGGCCAGTTTGGCGTTGCCGCCCGCTATTTCCTGGACAGCATCGCGACGGAAACAAGCCTCTATTATATGAACTATCACGCCAAGACGCCCTATCTTTCGGCCACGGGCGCCTGCCTTTTCAATCTCCCGCCCTGTCTTCTTGCCGTGCCGACAGGCTATTACGCGCACTTCCCGGAGGATATCGACCTCTACGGGGCTAGCGTCAGCTTCCCGCTCGGGCCGGTCGCGTTTGGTGCGGAAGTGGCTTACCAGCCAGACTATCCGTTGATGCTCGACGATGCGTTGACGGCCGCCACGAATGCCGCCTCGGCTTCCGGCACGACGGCGCGCGTGAATGGCGTTGCCTATGCGGACCGCTTGAACTACATCGCCAATGCTGCGGTTACCGTTGCCCCGAGCCTGCCCTATATCGGCTATCTGCCGGGCTGGATCGGCGCGGATACGATCGACCTTTATGGCGAAGCAAGCCTCGTCAGCTTTGACGAAGCGCCCGTAGGTGTCTCCGGTACGAACTCCGCTTGGGGTTTTACGACCGTTGCCAGCGCGGCGTACACAAACGTGCTGGTCTCGGGACTCAAACTCACACCGAGCATCAGCTTCAATGCTGACGTAAATGGCACGGCGCTTGATCGTTCGATCGGTGGCACGCCGGTGGAGAGCAAGCGTGCGCTTTCCGTCGGTGTCACGGCTGACTTCCGGTCGGTTTATTCCGCATCCATCAGCTACACCAACAACATCGGTGGCGGGTTGATTGCGCGCAACTCCGACCGCGATTTCGTCACGGTCACTGCGTCCTATTCATTCTGACCACAGGGTGGTCCGCAAAGTCGGACCGGGAGGAAAATAATGTCTGGAAGAAAGATACCGATGAGCGGCATTGCGGGTATCGCGTTGACGCTCGCTCTTGTGAGCAATGCCTTCGCGGCAGATGTAAGCGAATTGGGGAACTCTCTCACCCCCGTCGGGGCAGAACGCGCGGGCAATGCCGACGGAACGATTCCCGCCTGGACGGGTGGCGACGTCACTCCTGTATCTGGATGGAAGACGGGCGATCCGCGCGTCGATCTCTATGCAAATGACGCCAAGCTCTTCTCCATCGATGCCTCGAATGTCGACCAGTATGCCGACAAACTTTCGCCAGGGCAGATAGCCATCATAAAGCGCTATGACGGCTACCGAATGGATGTGTATCCAACCCGTCGCAGCTGCGGTTATTCGCAGGAAATCTACGACGCGACCAAGGCGAATGTCGGGAGAGCGAAGCTCAGCGAAAAGGGAGGGATTCTTGAAGGGCATGGCGGTTTCATGTTCCCGCTACCCGAAAATGGTCTGCAGGCGATCGCAAACTTCCGTACAGCCTTTAACGGGAAGCATACGAAACTCACCGTCCATATCACCACTTCGCAGACGGGTGGAAGCTTCTCCCACGATATCGGCGTCATCGACACCTACTCGCCTTACTACGAGAAGAATGCGCGTGAGATCGACGACTATTACATGACGAAGTTCATCTACAAGCAGATTGCGCCGGCGGCGTCGGTAGGTGGCATCATCATGACGTTGCAGCCCTATGACGATAGCAACGAATCCTGGGTCTACATTCCCGGTCTTCGTCGTGTGAAGAAGGCGCCGACCGCAAACTACGATACGCCGGGGAAGGACGACATTCGTACCTTCGACCAGACCTATATGTATAACGGTTTGCCGGATCGCTACGACTGGAAGCTCGTCGGCAAGAAGGAACTCTATGTTCCTTACAACGCATCGCGCCTGCGTACGGAAAACCTCGATATAGACAGCCTCATCACAGACAAATATCCGAACCGGGATATGGCCCGTTACGAGCTACATCGCGTCTGGGTGGTCGAGGCAACAGTCAAGGATGGCTGGCGCAATACGTTCAGCAAACGTGTTTTTTATATCGACGAGGACACCTGGACCCCGCTGGTTGCAGATCTCTATGACACGAAGGGCAAGCTCTGGAGATTCCAGGAGAATCATATCTTCATGGCGTCCGAAATCCCGGCATGTGTCTCCGCGGGCGATTTCTATCACGACCTCAATGCCGATCGGTATGTGGCCGACAACTTGGTCGTGAAGTCTGCGGATGCCAACTACACGGCAGAAGATATCGTCGATAACGACTTCTTCTCGCCGGATTCAATGCGGCGCTACGGACGTCGCTAGGTAATAGGCGAACCCTCCACGGGTCGTTAACTCGGCCCGTCTAACTCCGGCCGCAGTGGAAACATTGCGGCCGGCCCTTTTTTGGGCGCGATCGGGATGAACGGACGGAACTCATGACGGAGCGTATCAGTAACGGTAACCTACGCCTGAAGACACGACAGCTCATCGGCTATGGGCAGTTCATCGTGCCACTGGCGATCATTGGGCTGCCTATCGCTATCTATATTCCGCCTTTCTATGCGGGCACGTTGGGGCTCGATCTCGCAACTGTCGGCTTTATCCTCATGATTGCGCGACTGAGCGATGTCGTGACCGATCCGCTGATAGGTCTTCTCAGTGACAAGACGCATACCCGTATCGGGCGGCGTCGGCCATGGATTCTTGCCGGTATTCCGCTGCTTGTCCTCTCCTCCTTCATGCTCTTCAACCCGGCGAACGACGTTGGCAACCTCTACCTTCTCTTCTGGATATCGGCGATCTATCTCGCTTTCACACTCATCGCCATTCCCTATGTCGCCTGGGGAACGGAGGTTTCGAGTTCTTATCAGGAACGCAGCCGTATTGCGGGTACGCGTGAAATTTTCATGCAGGTCGGTCTTCTGACCGCCATCGCGATTCCGCTTGTTTATAGCGTTGTGAACGGTGCTTCCGAAAATACCGCGTCCAGCCGCGGCGCGATGTCGTGGCTTGGCTGGTCGACGGTTTTTCTTGTGCCCCTTTGCACCGTCTGGCTCTTCTCCTCGCTCGGAGAGCCCCCTCGACCGGCTGTCACCTCCATGCCGTTCGGCCGGGGGTTCCGGATCGTGCTGAAAAATGGGCCCTTCCGCGTCCTGCTCATTGCGTCCATGTTCGGGGCGCTCTCTTCTTCGGTTGGGATGGGTGTCGGCATTCTGTTTTTCGAACATGCGCTCGGCCTCGGCGCGTATGCCCCGCTTCTTATTTTTGTGACATTCGTCTGCGCTATCCTCGGCGCTCCGTTTTGGGTTTTTCTCGGCGGCCGCGTAAGCAAGCACCGTGCGCTTGCAGGCGCCGCCGGTACGAGCATTCTGGCCTTTGCCTTTGTTCCGTTCATCGTTTTATGGGTAAAGCCGACTGTGCCTGAGTTCGTCTTGCCAGCTATGCTCATCATCGTCGTGGTGCAGGGCGCCGCCAGCAGCGCGGGTTCTATCCTCGGCCTTTCCATTCTTGCCGATATCAGCGACATCGACACGCTGAAAAGCGGTGAACCTCGTGCCGCATTCCTCGTCTCGTTTCTCGGCATGGTCAGAAAGATTTTCGAAGCGGTTGGAATTGGCCTTGCGCTTCCGGTCCTCGCTTGGGCTGGCTTCGATCCCAGGCAGACAACGCATGGTGAGGGCGCCCTGAATGCGCTGATCGTCGTCTATTGTTTCGTACCCCTGATCTTGTCCTTCTTCTCCATGGTCGCGATCTGGAACTATCCGGTCAGCCGCGATCGGCAGGCCCGTCTCAGCGCAGGCCTTGCACGCCGTATTGCCCGGAGAACGACAGAGTAGGCGCGCTGCCAGGAGAACCTGTCTTCTCCTGACCTGGCAGCAGCTCGGACGTATTGGCCCAGTAATCAGGCGTATGGAGGCAAGACACAGAAACGGGGAAGGGCGAGGTTCGAAACCTGCGTTCGGCGGTCAATCGTGGCCACCGCGCACCGAGCGAACGGAGCCCGCCTTGTCCTATCCGAATACCTTGATTTTCGTCGACCTCACCTCTGACGACCCTGCCGCCTGCGCTGCCTTTTATGCGGATGTGTTCGGCTGGGAGAACGACCCGCGCCCCTATGGCGTGTTCCACCGTATGGTGCCGGGCGGCAATGCACTGAACCCGGATGGCAGCGAAAGCCAGATTGGAAATTTCCATATCGGCATCCACAACGCCGCCAACACGCGCCCGCATCCAGATGCGGATGGAGTGGAGCCCCGTTTCGTGGCTGGCATGGGCCGCAAACCCCGGCTCTGGATTCTGGTCAGCGCCGATGACAGCGTCGGGCGGATTCTTGCCGACGCCGAAAAGCGTGGTGCGGAAATACTTTGGCGCGACCACTACTGGAAAGAGTTCAATGGTCTGAACCACGCCTTCCGCGATCCTTGGGGAAACGAGATCGTGCTCTGGCGCAAGGGGGGCGAGAACCCGGAAATTCCCGATCACTACACGCGCGAATAGAGGGCTTCAGACCGGGACGAGTTTCGAAAGCTCGCCCGGCCCCTCGCGGGTGACGCGAAGCCGCTTGAGGCTCGATGGAGTGTAATCGCGGGAGCGAACGGTCGAGACCGCCCTGTAGTCCGCTTCGATGGCCTCCGCGGTAATTTCAAGCAGGATGAAGCCGCGATGCCGTGTCTCGCAATAGACGATCTCGGGCACATCGCGCAACAGCGTTTCCTCGGCAATGTCATAAACGCGCGGGTCGGCAGCGAGATAGTCGTAGCCGCCCTTGGAGCTGACGCTGCTGGTGCCGAACTCGACGCCTATGCGCTTTCCGCCGGGTGTTTCGCGAAGATCGTTCGCCCAGAATTGGTGCGAGTCGCCCGTGAGAACGACAAGGTTGGCTTCTGCTTCGCGCACCGCCTCATAGAAGCGCTGACGGGAGGCCGGATAGCCGTCCCAGGCGCCCGGGTTGATAGGCAGGCGGAGCTTGGTGCGTTCAACCCAGCGCCGGGTATATTCATTGTCGCGGATCGCAGGTTCTATAACCTCGGGAGGGAAGGCGACCGTATAATCGGGCGCATCCATGCGCGCCATGATGACCTGGTTGCCCAGAACCTGCCATGGCACGTTCTTCGCTCGCGAGGTCTTCAGCTCTCCGGCAATCCAGTCCATTTGCTCATCCCCGAGCAATTTGCGCTCCGGGTTACCGAGCACCTCCTCGCGAAAGCGAGCGAGATCGGGCTTGTACGCGTAGCCTTCCGCCAGGCCGGTATCGGCCCATTTCCGGACCGTGCCGTAATCCGTCATCGCCGTGCCATCGCTCTCGCGCCATGGCGTTTTAAGCCATTCGATCTGCGAGGCCGGAAGCGACGCGGCTGCTTCTGCGCTCAGGGGCACAGGGGTTTGCGGATCCGAAACGTCATAGGCGGTCTCGAAATAGACCATGTCGTCTTCGTAGCTCACCTCGTCGCCGCGCGCGGCGAGCCTCGTTTCGATGAGGTGGAGCGTCGCGATCTCTCCCATCTCGTACGTCCGGTGGAGGCGGTAGAAGGCCTCGCCCGGGCCCGGGTCGCGCATCGGCATCCATTCGAAATAGGCGCGGAGCGCCGCATCCCGCCGCGTCTCCCATTTTCCCTCGGTGTCTGGCTGATGGTTCTGCGCGCCGCCGGCCCACGAATTGTTCGCCGTCTCGTGATCGTCCCAGATGGTGATGAAGGGCGCAGCGGCGTGCGCCGCCTGCAGATCGGCATCGCGGCGATACTGGGAGAAACGTGTGCGATAATCCTCGAGCGTCACGATCTCGTGCGGGGGCTCCTGCTCGCGGCCAATCTCCTTCGCCTCGGGGCCACCATAGCCGTCCGGCCCGTATTCGTAGATGTAGTCACCCAGATGGACGATGGCATCGAGGTCCGGCTCCTTCGCGAGCTCGCGATAGACATTGTAGAAGCCGAAACCGTAATGCGAGCAGGAGATGACGCCGAGACGAAGCTTTGTCGCATCCTTCGCGGCGAGCGTGCGCGTGCGGCCGACAGGCGAGACCGTTTCGCCGGAGAGAAATCGGTAGAAGTAGCTCTTGCCAGGTTCGAGACCGCGCACATCGACCTTGACCGTATAATCGCTTGATGGCTTGGCGGGCGCCTCTCCTTCACTCACGATTTCGTCAAAGCCTTCGTCTTTCGCCACCTGCCAGAGAAGCGACACCTCGGCGGTAGTGGTAGCGCGGGTCCAGATGATGACGGCTGTCGCTTCGGGGTCACCGCTGGCAACGCCGTGAAGAAACTCGACGGGAACAGCCGGTGTCTCGGAGCAGCCGGATGTGCCGATAAGCGCGGCGCCGCCTGTAAAGGCAAAACCCTTCAACGCATCGCGGCGTGTTGGTCGGAAACTCATCGCTAAACCCCCGGAAAGACGGCAGACCTATGACACCAGATCGCCCATTGTGGGCGACGGAGAGGAGGATTTCAGGCTCCTGCGCGCACGGAAACTTGGCTTTCTTTGTCCCGTGCAAATTATTGAGCGGTTTGGCCACAGAACAGGCAACCCGCCCGGTCTAGGATGGTGCGGATTGCACCTATCCGGGAGCCGCCGCATGAGGGGCCAGGTTTTATGTGTCGGACGTAACAGTCTCGATCTTGTCTTCAGCGTCGATCTCGCGCGTCTGCAGCCCGACAGCAAGCAGCGCACCAGCGACCCCGCCTTGCTTGTCGGCGGTCAATGCGTAAATGCAGCGGTAACGCTGGCAGGTCTCGGCTGCGCGGTAGCTTATGCGGGCGTTATCGGTGACGACGCGGCGGCGGCGCGTGTGCGGGCCTTTCTTGAGAAGCGCGGTGTCGATTGCAGCCCAACCGAAATCGCGCACGGTATGGCGGCTCCTTGTGCCTATATCATGGTGGATGGGGCGACAGGCGAGCGCAGCATCGTGGAAACGGCACCGCCTGGCTTTCCATCTTTCTCTGGAAGCATAGCGGAAGCTCTTTGGGGCCGGACGCTGAGTGTCTATTTCGACGGGCATGAAGTGGAAGCGTCCATCGCGATTGCCATCGAGGCGGCGCGCCGGGGGATACCGACTTTGACCGATGCTGAAGTGCTGACAGACGCCACGCGAGAGCTATTGGCGCGCGTGGATACAGCGATCGTACCTCGCGCCCTCGCGGCCGATCTCGCCGGTTCCAGCGCACCGGAGGACATGCTTCGCGCGCTTGCCGAACTGGGTGGCACGGCCCATGTCGTCACTATGGGGGGAGAAGGTGCGGCGGGTGCGATTGCGGGCGAGGCGGTCCATTTTGTTCCTGCCTTTGGCTGCACGGCCATCGACACGACAGGCGCGGGCGATGCATTTCACGCAGGTTTTTTGTTCGCCGATCTTGCCGGCGCGGCTTTTCCCGATGCAATGGCTTTCGCTGCGCGCGTCGCGGCGGCGGCCTGCGAGGTGAAGGGCGCCAATCTCGGCGCAGACAGGCTTGCGGCACTGGCCGCAGCCTTCAATCGAGAAACATCGATTTCCGAATGATGGCGTGAACGCCCCAGTTGCCGTCCACAACCTGAGTGATACCGAAATCGACGGCGACTGAAATGAGCGAGATTGCTTCATCTTCGCTCAACCCCTTCGTCGTCATCAGGAAACGGCGCGTCTTCCTGAAGGCATCGCGCATTGCCATATCGACCGATGCTTGTTTGTAGACCTCGCTCTGCGCTTTCTTGCCCAGCTCCTTTAGATAGTTCGGATGGGCAAAGCCGGTGATGACCCATTCATCTTCTGTCTCGATCAATGGGTAGTCGAGATCGAGCAGCTTGCCCCCGTGATCGCGCTTCTTGTGCAGCACAACCTGGAAGACACCGGTCAGCGAACATTCGATGGCCGTGCCGCAAAGCTCGGAATCGCCTTGCGATGCATGTGGGTCGCCGACGGAAAGCAGACCGCCCGGAACCGAGACGGGCAGGAAAATGCGTGAGCCCGCCCCAAGACGCCAATTGTCGATATTGCCGCCGAAATAGGCCGGCGGAACGGAATCGACAATGCCCCAATGATCGGGTGCAAGCGCAACCACGCCGAAATGAGCCCGCAGCGGGATTTCGATGTTCTTCAGGACATCGAAATTCTTTTCGATGGTTGTGTGGTCGACGGGAACACCCGGATAATCGATCGTCTCATGAACGATGCCAAAGGGATCGGTCTGCGGGGTCCAGCGATAATTGTAGACGGCGCGGGCCACGTCGTGTTCATCCCGCTTCTCGATCTCGTAGATCGTTATGACCTCGCGTGGCGTCGGCGGTGTCAGAAGCTCGTTGTAGTGAAAGCCCCACCACGCGGCGGCATTGCTGCCGAAATAACGGCCCTCGAAACGCTGGCTCGCGCTTGGGCGGGGATGTATGTCGAGAATACGAAGTTCGACGATGTCTCCTGGTTTCGCATCCTGGATGGCTATGGGGCCAGTGCAGATGTGAACGCCGAAACCTTCGCCAGGCCCGCGCCCGTAAGTAGACGCATCCATAGGCCCTGCGCCGCGCCTGTCGACATTCTTTCCGTCTTTGGTCCAGTGAAAGACGCTTTCGGCGCCAGGATCGTTCTCGATCATGCGCTCGTAATCATCATAGGCGTGTTGCGTCAGCGTTTCGATGGTGACGAAGTCGCCGGAACGCATTTCAAGGACGGGCGGTAGAAAACGGCTGAAATATCCCCAGTGAACGGTCTTTGCAGTAACGGGAATATAGTGGTGACGCGCGCCATCCTCGGATAGCGGCACAGGAATGGAGGGCGTTTCGGCATCGATGAGCGGTGCTTCGAGAACAAGTTCATCGGCTTCCGCGCCGTCTTCGCCGCCGGAGGGCACAGGCCGCTCCTCGCGGGCGCCGCTATCCGGACGGCCGCGCGTTGTGACCCAGGGGTGGAGTTGCTGCTGGTTGCCGGGCGCGGCGCGGCGATACTCGCGCGGGGAGACGCCATACTGATCGCGAAAAGCGCGGCTGAAATGGGCGGCGTCGTTGAAGCCCCAGCGGAAACAGATATCGGAAATCGAAAGCTGACCGTGGATGGGGCTTTCAAGATCATAGCGACAACGCTCCAGTCGGCGGTAGCGGATATAGCGAATGAAGCTCTGGCCAACGGATTCGAAAAGCTTCTGTACATAGCGGGGCGAGATGCCGTGCGCTTCGGCGATATTGGCGAGGGAAAGCTCCGGGTCGCCGAGCTGGGATTCGATGGTCTGGCAGATGCGGTGGAGCAGGGCAGCGCGTACGCCAGCGGCGCCGCCCAGTGCGCGGGTGTCCGCTTGGCGGAAAATGCCCGCCATGAGAAATTCCGGAAGCGCGAGCTCAATGGGACGAAGCTGGTCGACGCTGAGGTCTTCAAGGGCTTCCGCGACGGAGGCAAGAAAGCCCGCCAGCACATGCCCGATCCCTGCCCGGCCCGAAAGGTGGATCACCTTTGTCGGCAGGGGTGCCATCAGGCGTGGCCGGAAAGCGGCGCGGGGAATATAGATGATGACGACGCGACAGAAGGTTTCGAGCGTGAAGGTGGTGCGTGAACCCACAGCCCCATAAACGATATCGCCCGCCGTTGCTTTCAGGTCGGTACCGCCATCGTGAAAGGTAATGTGCCCTTCAAGAAGTGAAGCAACCCAGACACCGTCTTTACCGGCGGACTTGTTCAACTCGTGAATGGCGCTGATGTCTTGCGGTGTAGAGATGAGGCGCGTGAAACTGATGCCGGACTGCGAGACAACCGCCGACATCAAGCCATAGGCGCCATCCTCTGTGTCATGCCCTGTCGGTTTGAGAGCGAGGCGTTCAAGTGCCTCCTGCCAGGCTTCATAGCGATCCTGCTTCGGGTAAGCCTCGGTTGAAAATCTCCATGCATCCATGCGTCCGCACACACTCCAACAACGCGACGGCGCGGATTGCCGAAAAAACGATCCGCTGCCTGCCGCAAATATGTGCAGTTCGAAGGGCTTTACTGGTCCAACACTTCGGAATCGTTGCACTTGGCCCGCCGCCTGCCTCACATGCTTGTTGCATCGCAAAAAGCATGCCTCAAGGGAAAGCCAAGATTTGCAGCTATTTCTTGTCCGGTGCAAAGATGGTACGCGGCATACGGACATGAACGCCTTGCCGCCCGTCCACCACTTGCGTGACGGTGAAGTCGGCTGAAATGCTCATCAGGGAGTAGGCGTCGTCCTTGCTGAGATCGCGTTCTTCGTTGAGGAATTTCAGCATGTCGAGCGAGGCATTGCGCATCGCGACGTTCAGATCCTCATCGAAACCATGGACGATCCAGTAATTCGGGGTTTCGAGAAGCGGTGAGGGAAATTCAAAATCCTTGCGGAGCACGATCTGGAAGAGAACGTCCAGCGAGGCTTCGATGGCGGTGCCGCTGATTTCGCCATCGCCCTGCGAAATGTGCGGATCGCCGACGGAAAAGAGGCCGCCATCGACCGCGACGGGATAAAACATCGTGGCGCCTGCGCCGATACGCCAGTTGTCGATATTGCCGCCATGCGCGCCCGGCGGGATAGTGCTGATGCGGCCCGGAACATCGGGCGCGACGCCCGCTGTTCCAAGATGCGGGCGCACGGGAACGCGCACACCGTTCAGCGCCTTGTGCCGGTCGCATTCCGGACAGTTGGTGATCTTGCCGGGGGTCTCGTAGAGACCCGGATAATCATAGGCGTAGTGAGCTTCCGCCTGGTTTGTCGCGCGGTCGAGCCGGTAGATCGTCACTCGTTCCTTTTCGCCGAATTCCTTGTAGAGGTGGCCCCAGTTTGCGGCGAGGTTCGAGCCATAGTCGAAGCGCGGTACCATGCGCAGGTAGCGTACTTCCAGCATGTCGCCCGGCTTTGCGTCCTTGACGTAGATCGGACCTGTCATCAGGTGAACGCCGGGATTGCGGTCGCTCTCAGGGATGGTGTCGTAGATGTGGCGGACGGCGTCGTCCATCATCAGTTCTGGAGCGTCGCCCGCATGATGTGTGACGGCCTCGGCTTGAACGAGGTCTCCGCTGTTCACGGTAAGAACGGGCGCAAGCGACGGATCGAAATATCCCCAGTGACAGGTTTCTGGCGTGGCCTTGAGGAGATGAAGCGCCGTGGGATGAGCGTGCGACGCCGCCTTGAATCCTGGAATGACAGAATGCGCCATGAAAACTCCTCGTGCCTTGATACTGGTACTCCCGCGGACCACGGGAGCGAATGCCACCAGTCTCAAGCTTCAGGCAGAAACGGTCTTGCTTTGGCGCGCAGAAGATATTGCCGGATGCACCTGCCGTTTAAGGCGTTGCCTCGTGGGGAGGCAGATTGCTTGGGCAACCTGCCTCCCGATGCGGCGAAAAGGAAGTGTCAGCCGCCGATGACGACGGTGGTCATGTCCAACGAGCCATATTCGACAATCGGCGTCTCGAAACGCACGGGTTCGCCGGCGCGACGGGCACCCATGACATAGAGAAGGGGCAGGTAGTGATCGGGATGCGGCACGGAAAGCGTAGCGTCCCTGTCCTGGGACACATAGTCGATAAGGTTTTCCGGCACGTCGTTCGCAATGCTGCCCCGAATGTAGTCCCCGAAACGACCGGCCCAGTCATAGCTGCCATCTCGCATCTGCCAGTCCATCTCCGGCAGGTTGTGGACGATGTTGCCGCTGCCCATGAGGAGATAACCTTCATCGCGGAAAGCACCGAGGATCTTGCCAATTTCGAAATGCTGCGCCGGAGAAAGAGAGGCATCCATGCCGATCTGGACGAGTGGCACATCGGCTTGCGGAAAGACCTTTACGAGAACGCACCACGAGCCGTGGTCAAATCCGCGCTCTTCGTCGAGTTCGACATCGACCGGAGCGAGCCTCTCGCGGATGGCCGCAGCGAGCTCCGGGCTGCCGGGCGCCGGATAACGCATGTCGTACATCGCTTTTGGGAAGCCGCCGAAATCGTGGATCGTGCCGGGATGGGCGCCCGCCGTTACCCGGACACCACGCGTATACCAATGGGCAGAAACGCAAATAATGCCCTTCGGTTTGCCGAACTCGCGGCCGAGATTTTCCCAGGTCCGGGTGACAAAATTGTCCTCCAGGACGTTGCCGGGGCTTCCATGGCCAAAGAAAATCGCGGGCTGCGGCTTGCCGCTATTGGTCTGCATCTGATGTGGTCCGGTTCAATATGAGTCACGAAGCGGCTTTGCGGCGCTGCCACTCCTGCTGATAGCGCGCGACAAGCCAGTGATTGAGATCGCTCTGTGCGCGCTCCTGCCACGAATAGCGGCCGCGCACGGAGAAGCGCGATTTGAGGCCAATCTGCACAAGCTTGTCTACATGGAGATCCTGCTCCGTGATTTCCATGGCGGTCCGCATGTTCATGTCGAGGCGCTCTTGAAAAAGCGGTTCGGACATGGCGCCCGGTGCGACCAGCCAGCCGATGGTCATGGAGTGGCTGTTGGCGGATTCCGCATGAAGGATCAGGTAGATCACCATGTCGGAGGTGATGACGAGCGAAAGCGAGGGCGGGATATTCGCGAACATCGCGCGATGCCGCTCTTCGGGCGTCAGCTTCGGAAAGACTGGAAGCACAGCTTTCTGCAGCGGGTTGAAGGCGGCGTCGGGATGGAGCGTTCCGTTGAAGCGCAGATAGCCGGCGCTTCCCTCCGGCATTGCAGGAAAGGTGGCGAGTTCGCTCGGAATGAAGTCGTGGAGCGGCCCTTTGTGAAGACGGGTCGCGTGATACCCGTCATTGTTGTTCTCCATCATGACCTTCCAGTTCCACGGATAGCTCTGCGGCTCTTCCGGGACGGCGCCCTCGGCGTTCGGGAGGTCATAGTTGACCAGCGCCTCACTCACCGTCGTGAGGCGGGGCGCCAGCGGTGGCGCATCGGCATCGAAATTGACGAAGATGAAGCCTTCCCAGATTTCCGTCTTGATCTCAGGCAGGCCCACATCGTTGCGATCGAAATCGCAGGTCTTGCTCATGGCGGGTGCTCCCACCAGGCGGCCGTCCAGCCCATAGGTCCAGTGGTGATAGGGGCAGACAAAGGCCTTGGTGTTGCCGCGTCCTTCCGCAACGAGCATGGCCCGATGCTGGCAGACGGCCGACAGGGCCTTTAACTCGCCTTCGCGTGTACGAGAAATGATCAGCGGTTCGCCGATATGTGTTGTTGTGAAATAGTCGCCCGGACTCTTTACCCAGTCCTCGCGCCCGACGCAGAGCCATTCGCGATTAAAGAGAGCGTCTTTCTCGAACTCGAAAAATTCCTCATCCGTATAGCAGGCAGGAGGCAGCGTTTCCGCTTCGGTGACGTCGCCAAGAGAGCTGGTGAACCCCTCGAAGAACGCATCGGTGAGGATATTGGTGGACATGAAAACACTCCGCTCGAACGCTGGCCCGTATTGAAGGAGACGCAAATTTCGGGCCTCTGACTATCTGACGGCGATACTAGGCAAGCGCCCCCCATATCTCTTGCGGCTGTGCGTCCAAACTGTTGTCCGCGAGCGGGGCAGGGCGTGCGACTGCCTAGAAAAACGGCGAGCGGTCGCCTTTAAAAGCAGCATTCGGATTCGTTCTGCGTTCGTTGGAGCGCAACGGGAAAACAAATGCGCGCCTGCGGACAAGACCGTGGCTGCGGCAGAGCCTAGTCTTTTCCGTGCAAAGGACGGCACGGCAGCTGCGTGCCACACAATGTAGGACATCATGAAAATCAGCGTTATATCGGGTAGCCAGCGGCCGAAGTCTCAATCGCTCAAGGTTGCGGCTTATCTGGCGGAGCGACTGAAGGCGCGTGGCGCGGTGGCGGGCGATCCGATCGATCTCGGCCTTGCGCCTCTGCCTTTCTGGGACGAATCCGCATTCTCTTCGGAACCCTCCCCGTTGAACAATGCTTGGAAGCCCATTTCGGCAGAGCTTTCTTCCTGTGACGGTTTCGTCGTTGTTGTGCCCGAGTGGCACGGCATGGCGCCACCCGCGCTGAAGAACATGCTTCTGCTTTGCACCAGCGAACTGGCGCACAAGCCGGGTCTCATCGTCGGCATCTCCGCGAGCGCGGGCGGCACCTATCCGATGGTCGAGCTGCGGCTGACCGGTTTCAAGAACAACCGTATCTGCTGGATTCCCGATCACCTTCTCATTCGCGGCGTGAAGAGCGTACTCAACGGAACCCCTGCGAAGGACGAGGAAGCCGAGACGGCGATCGAGAACCGCTGCGATTTCAGCCTTGCCATGCTTGTCGAATATGCCAAGGCGCTCAGGACGGTGCGTGACAGCAAGGCCTTCGACCTCAAGACCTATCCATTCGGCATGTAAGGCCGGGCGCGGTCAAATGCTTGGGCGTTCCCAGACAAGCCTTTGGCATGGCTTTTGATTAGTGTTTCTATGGGCGTGGATGCCGTGCCCCGTATGGTGAGTTTTCCTCGAGTTCAGTGCAGGGCCAAGGCGATGGATTACGAAGTCTTGACGGTAAAGCCGATGACAGCGCGGATAGGTGCGGAGATTGAAGGTGTCGACCTTTCCGAGCCGCTGACGAACAAGGTCATCGATGAGCTGCACGACGCGTTGATGCAGCATCAAGTCATCTTTCTGCGTGATCAGGATCTTGATCATGTTCGTCACAAAGAACTCGGCAGGGCTTTCGGCGAACTGGCCATTCATAGTGGCGTGGCGGGCCTTGCCGAGCATCCCGAGATCGTCTCAATCCACGCCGACGAAAACTCGAAATTCGTGGCAGGAGAGAACTGGCATTCGGATCTTACTTGCAACGAGATTCCGCCGATGGGCAGTATTCTCTATCTGCCGGTCGTGCCGGAGGTGGGTGGCGATACCATGTTTGCCAGCATGTATGCCGCCTATGAAGCACTGTCGCCCGGCATGCAGGCTTATCTTGAGGGCCTTCAGGCCGTGCATGATGGTGAACATGTTTACCGCCCCATCGTGAACGATCCGAACAAGCGCTTCCCCTGCAACACGCATCCGGTGGTGCGCACACATCCGGTGACGGGGCGCAAAGGCATTTTCGTCAATCCGTCCTATACGACCGAGATTGTCGGCCTCGGCAAGGCGGAGAGCGATGGTGTTCTCCAGATGCTCTACAAGCACTGCGCCAATCCGAATTTCCATGTGCGCTTTCGCTGGGAGCCCAAATCGGTCGCCTTCTGGGACAACCGCTGCACCTGGCATCTCGCGGTGTGGGATTATTTCCCGCAAGTGCGTTCGGGCTTCCGCGTCACTGTCGCAGAGACACAGCGTCCCGCCTGATGGCGGGCCGCTCCGTTCTGCAACAAGGGCTATCGCGGTAGAAGCTTTTCCCGGTTAGCTTTCGTCGTGGGCAATCGACAGTGTGACGGGCGCCCAGTCCGCGATTTCCGCGTGAAAGGCACCGAGCTTTCGTCCCACATAGTGAAGTGCATCCGCCCCGAGCAGAAGATGAAGTGGCGGCTCTTCCGCATCCACGGCTTTCAGGATCGCAAGTGCGGCCTTCACGGGATCGCCGCCTTCGTTGCCGCCATGACCTGAAAGAATGCTGCGCGCAAGGTGGGCGGTCGGTTCGTAGTCCGCAATTTCCGATTTGCAAACCGTAAGAGAGCGCGTGGCAAAATCCGTGCGCAGTCCGCCGGGCGCGACATTCGTGACCTTTATACCGAGAGGGCGGACCTCTTCGGCGAGTGTCTGGCCGATGCATTCGAGCGCGTATTTCGTTGCGCCGTAGATCCCGGTTCCCATCCAGGGTGCGAGGCCGCTGACCGACGTCACGTTGAGGATGTGCCCGCGTCGCCGCCCGCGCATGAAGGGAAGAATGGACTGGATAACGCTGATTGCGCCAAAGACATTCACTTCGAACTGTCCGCGAATTTCCTCCGCACTTGCTTCCTCGATCGCGCCGACGAGCCCATAGCCCGCATTGTTGACGAGAATATCAATGCCGCCTGTGCGTTCTTCGACGGCGGTGGCTGCTTTTCTCACAGCATTGCCGTCCGTTATATCGAGGAGGACACCGAGAGCCCTGCCGGGCGCCTGCGCCTCGAAAGTCTTCAAATCCGATTCACGGCGCACAGTGCCGGCAACGAAATCGCCACGCTCCAGCGCGGCAGCGGCAATCGCCTTGCCGAGTCCGCTGCTCACGCCTGTGATCCACCACTTGCGAGAGGTGTCCGGCATGGCTTTATTCTCCGTTTCAGATGTCGCGGCAGGTGTCAGAAGGGCTTGTCGCCCTTGACCCAGAGGCGGTGCATTAGCCGGACATATTTCGTGTCGTCAAACACGGTTCCGGTATGCAGCGTACAGCGATTGTCCCACATGAGTATGTCGCCGACCTGCCATTTGTGGCGGTGGACAAATTTCTCACTGGTAACAAATTCGACGAGCTCCTCGATGAGCGCATGAGCTTCCTCGTCAGGCATGCCGACAATGCCTTTCACAGTACCGGTGCTGACCCAAAGCGCCTTTCGTCCGTCGGCGGGGTGGGTGCGGATCAGCGGATGAAAGACATCTGGATTGGCCGCTTTCAGGTCGTCGCTGATTTCCATGCGGCCAAACTGCCGTGTGGACATCAGGTGCTGATAGCTGTGATGAAGCACGAGGCCATCGAGCTTTGCCTGCTGTTCTGCGGAGAGGGAATCGTAAGCAGCGCAGAGATCGGCGAGCAGCGTGTCGCTGCCTTCGTCCGGCACCTCGACGGCATAGAGCATGGTGCACATGACCGGCTCTTCCTTGTAGGAATAGTCGGTATGCCATCCGACACCGTCATTATGCGCGCCAATGGGTTTGCCATCGACGACCTTGTTGGAAAGCAGGAAGATTTTCGGATAGCCCGGCAACGTGAACTGCGTCTGTGTATGGTCTTCAGCTTCGCCGAAGAGTTCGATGAAAGACATGAGTCCGTCTGGGGCTAAATCCTGACCGCGCAACAGGATCGCGCCGTTCGCGTGAAACAGCTCGACGACTTTCCGGCGTGCATCGCTGCCGGCGGTCTTCAGGTCAACGTCGAAGATTTCGACACCGAAGCCCGGCATCAGCGGCCGGGTACGCAGTTCAAGGTCGGTCGTCATTATCACGCCATTTTGTACCGGATGTTGCCGGACCCTACGGCCACATACTCTTGACGGTCTTGCTTGCGCGCGCCCTATGAGTTGGGTGGTTTTTTGGCCTTTGGGGCGCGCATGGCGATGTGACCAAGATTTCATCAGTTTTGTGAAAGGCAGTGCTAGAAACGCAAACGAAGAGGGCAGCAGCGTTCCTTTTGCTGCTTTTCTGCGCCCTGCCGATGGTTTCATGCCCTGGTGAAATTATCATTCATGGAGGCAAAAGCCTCTACCGGGAGGTAGCTGCCCTGCAGATGAGCCGCGCGACACTCCTGCAGGACTTGTCCGGTGACGCAAAGGCGAACGGATACTTGACCAAATTCCCCCCTCGCCCCGCCAGCTGCCGCGAACGGATGCACGAGGCCAGATTTCTGCTGCGATGCATGATGATTTTTTGTCAGATGCAGCGCTTGTTTCTGAAGAAATTGAAAAAAACATAGAAAAATCAACATCATGTGAATCTGGCACACGCCTTGCTCTCTATACCGCATCTGCGAAGAAAACTGCTCTTCCTTGTATTGCGATTGGGGGCGTCACGTATGAGCAAATCACATTACCTCGGCACCACATCACATCTGGCCCTGTTGGCCATGGTCGCTGCCCTGATCGTGCCGTCGGGCACGCAGGCGCAGGAGATCCTCGACGAAAACATTCCGGTGATGGAGGCCGCGCCGGTCGAAACCTCCGGCGAAGTCAAGGAGATGACGGTCATCTCCGAGCGAGACAGGGCCGGTCTGCTGGAGCAGCAGCCGAGCGATCTGCTGTTCGGTATGAAAAAGCCGCTTCTCGAAACGCCGCGGTCGGCAACCTTTGTCAGCGATCAAACACTCGACGCTTATGGCGTGACCACCGTTGATGATCTCGCCGCCGTCTCACCAGGCACCTTCACGGCCTCGTTCTATGGCGTTGAAGGGGCGCTCAATGTCCGCGGCTTGCTTGCCGAAACCTACTTCCACGGTTTCAAGCGTATCGAAAACCGCGGTACCTACCAGACACCGATCGGCGCTGCCTCGCGCGTCGATATCCTGCGCGGCCCGCCGACGGCGAATTTCGGACCCGGCAAGGTGGGCGGCCTCCTGAACCTTGAGCCCAAGACGGCGAAGATCAGCGAAGAAGCGGGCTACATGACGGACATCTCGGGTGAGGTGACCGGCACAATCGGTTCTTATGAGAAAAAGAACGGCACCTTCGAGACTGGAATCCCGCTCAACTTCGGCGATACGGCCGGCGGCGTTTACATCTATGGCGAGCTTGAGGATTCCGAGAGCTTCTATCGCGGTATCGAGCCTGAACATCAGTTGCTGCAGAGTACCGCTCAGTTCGAAACGCTGGATGGCTGGACCTATGGCGGCGGGCTCATGTTCTACCAGTCTAAAGGTTATGTGCAGACACCCGGCTGGAACCGCGTCACCCAGAATTTGATCGACAACGGCACTTATACCACGGGGACGAATTCGGGCCTGATCGACGCGAACGGCAATGGCTATATCGATGCCGGTGAATTGCCGCCGGGTGGCTTGACGGGCGCGCCGGAATGCTTCGGCTTCTGCGATGTTCCTCTCGTCTATCGTCAGCTCGACACGGGCGTTGGCACGACCACTTTGAGCCCGCGCGACGTCTATACGAGCGATCTCGATTTCTCCGACACAACGACGATGACGCTCTATGCCGACCTTATAAAGGGGTTCACGAACGGGTCGGAACTCAAGTTCCAACTCTTCTATGACTCGCTCGATAATGAGCGCTTCGTGAGCTACGGCTTTCCGGCGGACTACGAGGCTTACACAATCGAAGGCCGCGTCAGCTACAACTTCGATGTAAAGGTTCCCGACGAGCCGGTCACCGCCGCCTTCAATGTCGGCGTGAGCAACCGCTTCTACGACGCGACGAAAAAAGAGTCCTTCAACTATGGCGGTATCGCGCTGGACCGGCGTGACCTTTCGCAAGGTGCGACGGCCACAGACCAGCTCGGTTCGCCCTTCATGCCGGGTTCCGGCTACACCTGGGACATCGACACCAAGTCAAAGTGGAACGATATCGGCATCTTCGCGATGATGGATCTCGATATTGCCGACACGCTCTTGATCACCGGTACGGGCCGGTACGACGTCTACAGTGTGGACTCGGAAGAACGCGGGGCTCTCTGCTTCTGTACCGGTGGTTCACAGAGCGACGACAGCGACGCTTTCACCTATAGCGGCATGATCATGTACAAGGGGCCTTATGGCGTCCGCCCCTACCTGACCTATGCCGAAACCGTCGCACTGGAATTCGGCCAGGCTGGCGATATCTCCACCAGCAACATTGCCAACGGCTCCTACCTGTCGGATGGTGACCTGCTCGAAGCCGGCGTCAAGCTTGAAGCTTTCGATGGCGTTCTCACCGGCGCACTCTCCTTCTATCGTCAGCACCGCACGGTCCTCGACAATGTCAGTGGCAATGTCGACGAAACGGAAGGCGAGGGCGTTGAGCTTGAGCTGCGTTATCTTGCAACGAAGAACCTGAGCTTCACCTTTGCCGGTAACGCGCAGAAGACCAAGTTCCTCGGCAGCTACGATGCCTTCTACTACTTCACGCCGGAGACCTTCGGCTACAACCCGGAGGACTACTACGGTGCAGCGCTTGTCGGCTATTCCTTCAGCGGTATCGCTGGCATCACCGGCAACAGCTACTACGCAGGCGAGATCGAAGACCGCCGTATTCCTGAAAGGGTCTTGAGCCTCTTCGGTACCTATACGTCCGATCAGTACGCATGGGGTCATGCCGGTACGACATGGGGCGTGCGCTATGTCTCCGAGACGGCTGGGCTTGCAGCTGATCCCGTGAAGTATCCCGACTACTTCGTCGTCCAGGCGTCGGCCTATGCGGACTTCAATAGCTGGAAGCTCGCACTCAACATCGACAACCTTCTCGACGAAGAATACTTCACCCCGCTTCAGGATCTCTATGGCGACGTCGCCGTGCTGCCCGGCAAGGGCCGCGAATGGAGACTGACGGCAACCTACCGCTTCTGAGTATCGAAGCTACGACCGCGTAACCCGAGTACATGATGTCTGGAGGCCAGCAGATGAACGACACGAAAGAGTTTGTATATCCGTGGTTTGTCTTGCTGTCCTTCAGCGTCCTGTTCTTTCTTGTAACAGCCGGCACCTTCACGTCGCTTGGCGTGGTGCTCCCCGATATGGTGAGCGAACTCGGTTGGGACTGGACGGCAGCAGGTCTGGGTTTCACCCTTCTTGGCGTCTCCTGCGGCCTGTCGAGCTATCCGCCCGCCTACATGATCCGCAAGTTCGGTGTCCGCGCGACTGTTCTGTTCGGTACAGCCATCCTTGTTGCGGGCTTCATGCTTCTTTACGTCGTTCAGGACGTCCCCACCTATTTCATTGCCATGCTGCTCGCGGGCACAGGCTTTTCCTTCGTCGCGACGGTTCCCGGCACCTACATGATCGCCCGCTGCTTCAAGAAGCAGTCCATGGCTTTCGGCATCTATTTCACAATCGGTGGCGTCGGCGGTATCGCCGGTCCGCTCGTTTACTTCGCGGCAGTCGGCATCTGGGAAGAATGGCGGATGCACTGGATGATCATCGCCATTCTGATGGCGGCGTCCGGTGTGCTGACCGCCGCCTTTCTGCGCGAAGGAGAGGCGGAAGACCAGCGCGCCGAGGACATCGCGAATGCAGCCGTCGATGAGTCCGCTTCCGGCGTCTATATCACGCGGCAAAAATGGACGGCGATGCAGGCGCTCCGCACACCGCAGTTCTACATCATCGCGGCGGGCTATGTTTCGTTCCTGCTTTGCGGCATCACGGTCAACAGCCTTTCCGTCGGCCACCTGACAGAGATCGGTGTCGGGATGGCGGTAGCCGCCGGTCTGCTCAGCTTCGAGGCTTTCCTCAATGCGGCATCGCGCGCCGTCAGCGGCTTCATCGGGGAATATATCGATCCGAAACGCCTGCTGATGGTATCGCTTGCACTTCTTGTCGTAGGCATGATCGGTCTGGGCGTTGGCACCAACTGGCTGGCTCTCATTGTCTATTCAGTCGGCATCGGTATCGGCTACGGCACGACCTTTCTCGCGACGAGCGTGCTGCTGATGAATTATTTCGGCCGCAATGCCTACCTCGAACTCTTCTCCTTCATGAATGTGGCGGCAACGCTCGCCTCCTTCGGCCCCTTTCTGGGTGGCTATCTGCGAGATGTGACCGGCACCTTCGTCTGGGCCTTCTTCCTTTATGCGCTGGTGCCCCTGGTAGTGATGGTTGCCGTCTTCTTCATGCGGCCGCCCGTGCGCATCTCCGACGAAGAGGAACGGGAAGAAGAAGCGGTGATGACCGCCGCCGCACTCGCCCAGGCAGGTGACATGGAGCATGCGATGGAAGGTGAGCCCGCCAAGCTTGGCGTCTGACGCGGCGGCACGGAACGGATTACTGGTTTAATACGAGGTTGAGAAAAATGTCTTCTTCCACCGGAAAAAAAGAATTCGGCGTCTTCCTGCCCATCGCCAATGGCGGATGGATTATCTCGAAGAACACGCCGCCGCTTGATGCGTCCTACAAGCAGAACCGCGAAGCGGCGATGATCGCAGACGAAATCGGTCTCGATTTCATCATGTCGATGATGAAATGGCGCGGCTTCGGCGGTGAAACCGGGCATTGGGGAACCTCGCTTGAATCCGTGACCATGATGGCGGGCATCGCCGAAGCGACGAAGAACGCGCGCATCATCGCCACCGTTCATACGCTGCTGCAAAACCCCGCCGTGGTCGCGAAGATGATTACGACGCTGGATCACATCTCCGGCGGCAGAGCGGGTCTGAACATTGTCTCCGGCGCCTTCAAGGACGAGTTCGACCAGATGGGCGCCTGGCCTGCGGATCTCGATCATGATGGCCGCTACCGCTACGCCGAGGAGTGGACCAAGCTCGTCAAGACCATGTGGGAGAAGGACCACGTCGACTATGACGGCGAGTTCTTCAAGTTCAATGATTGCGTTTCCGACCCGAAACCCGTATCGAACCCGCGGCCTTATCTGATCTGCGCGGGACAGTCGGAGCGCGGGTTGCGGTTCACCGTACAGAATACCGATGCATGCTTCATCGGCGGCAAGACGGCGGAAGATACGCTCCGCATCAGCCGCCTGGCGCGTCGTGTGGCCGCCGAATACGACACGACGATCCGTGTTTTTGCAATGAGCACCATCGTCTTCGGCGATACCGATGAGGAAGCGGCCAAGACGGTTGACTACTACAAGCAGGGTCTCGACTGGGGCGCCGTGCAGGGAATGATGCGCAGCTACGGCATGGAGGCCGATGGCAGTGCGAGCGTCATGGGTGAGAAGGCGAAGGAAACCTTCATGACGCATACCGTCGCGGGAACGCCTGCGACTTGTCTGGAAAAGCTCAAGGAACAGATCGAAGGCTGCGAACTTGACGGCATCATGACCATCTACCCCGATTACGTGAAAGGGTTGACGACTTTCGGCAAGGAAGTGCTCCCTGGCCTCAAGGCACATTTCGCATGACAGCTATGGCCGAAACAAAACCCGGGAGCGGTGGTCCCGGTGAGCTCGCCGGCTGGATCTCGCCAAAGCGTGCTGCGCTCTGCGTCATCGACGTGCAGGTCGATTTCGCAGCGCCGGACGGTCTGATGGCGAGTTATGGCGTCGACATGAGCGCGGTTCCCGGAGCCATCGCGAATATGAAGCGACTTGTCGCCTCGGCGCGTGGAGCGGGTGTGCCGGTCATCTTCATCGGGCTGGAAACAAAGGCAGAAACGGACTCACCCGTCTGGATGGAACGGATGCGCCGCCGTGACGGTGACCCTGAGTCCGAAAGCAATGTCTGCCGCGCGGGAACACCGGGTGCTGCATTTTACGGACCTCTGCCGCAGCCGGGTGATGCCGTTGTAATGAAGCCGAAATACAGCGCCTTCCACGCAACCAACTTCGCGGAAATACTGATGGAAAAAGGCGTCGACACACTTGTTGTCTGCGGTCTTACGACGGAATGCTGCATCGACAACACCGTGTCCGATGCCTTCCACCGCGACTACCACATCATTATCGCGGACGATGCCAGCGCCGCTTACGGCGATGATGTTCACCGTTCTGCCCTTAATATCCTTGAAATGAACTGTGCCGTTCTGCGCAGCACGGCAGAGATCGAAGACGCATGGAGCGCTGCCCATGTCTGATCCCTTGAACATCGAGACGAAGGCGCCCTACCAGGTGACCGAGGAAGAACGCGCAGCTATTGCCGCAGCGATTGACGAAGACGAGCTCTGCAAACTGGCGCTTGAACTCGGCAATATTCCGAGCCCGTCACGCAGCGAAGCGGCAGCGAGCCAGTATGTCTTCGACTGGATGCAACGCGAAGGCTTCAATCCCCGCACCACGGGCGCGACACCGGAGCGCCAGAACGTGATCGGCGAATATGGGGGGAGTGCGGAAGGTGCGAACCTTCTTTTTACGGCCCATCTCGACACAGAGAGCCCGACCTACGAGCCCGATCTCGACAATGCGAAATACCGGCCCGAAACGCTCTCGAACCGGGAATGGCTTGAATGCTGGCTCGAAGACGGAAAACTCTTCGGCTATCCCATAGCGAATGATCGCGGGCCGATGAGTTGCTTCATGATCGCGGCCAAAGCCTTGCGCAAATCGGGTATTCCGCTTGCCGGAAAACTTTATCTCACGGCTTGCCCCGGTGAGATCGGACCGGAGCCGATCGAAGACCGGAAAGGCGTCGACTATCTCGGCAAGGACATAGGCGCGCATTACCTCTTTCACCACGGCGGTGTTGCCCCGGATTATGCAATCGCGGCCGAGGGCTGCGACTTCGGCCTCACCTGGCAGGGCTGCGGCTATGTCGTTTTCCGCATCCGTATTTTCGGGCAGGGCGTCTTCACGCCAATTCTCGACTATCCGGGCGATCCGCTTAAGCATCCGAATCCGATTTATCGCCTCGGGCCGATCATCGATGCACTGCATGACTGGGGCATGACCTATCCCGAACGTCATCGCTATGAAAGTGCGGGTGGCGTGTCGATTCCGAAAACCCAGATCGATTCCATCAAGGCCGGCATTCCCTATTCTTTCGGCACCGGAACCGAAGTCGTCTCTATCTATCTCGAAGCGGGGCTGACACCGCGCCAGAAGGCGGCGGATGTCGAGCATGAGCTTGCAGCCCTCATGCGGCAATTCGATATCGAGGGTTTCGACATCGAACCCATGGTGGTGCGTCATGGCTTCGAGGCGAATGCGCAGGACGTGGCGCCGCTCGTCGCTGCCGTTGCAGATGCGACGGAGTTCACGCTTGGCGAGAAGCTTCAACGTGCCAACCCGGTCTATTCGAGCATGTGGCGCGATCAGAACGTCTTCAACATGCACCGCATTCCGGCAGTCACCACGGGCATGCCCCGCTGGCGGCCCACCCCGGCGGACCTTGCCAAAAGCGCCCTGATATACGCGTTGACTGCGCTTTCAATCTGCGGCCGGGCCCCGGATGGAGCAGAAAATGCCGCTTACAAGCCGGTCTATGGCGACAATCCTTTCTGATGCGACGGCAGAAACAGTGAGACAGTGAGTATGAGTCAGTCATCGAAATACGAGCAGGGTTCTGTCGATCCCGTCACCTACCGAAACGCGCTTGGAAACTTCGTCACCGGCGTTACCGTCGTGACGACAGCATTGGACGGAACCCCTGTCGGCACCACGGTCAGCGCCTTCGCCGCGTTGTCCCTGTCACCGCCTCTCATCCTTGTGTCGCTTGCGCGCAAGAGCGAAACGCTGTCGCAGATAAAGCGCTCGGGCATTTTTGCCGTGAACATTCTTTCCGAAGGGCAGAGCGAGATTGCTGCGTGCTTTGCGACGGCAGCGGGTGCCGGAAAATTCAAAGGCATTGAATATAGGAACGGACAGAACGGTGCGCCAATCATCGCCGGCACAGGTGCCTCCATCGAATGCGATCTCGAAGACTGCTTCTCCGGTGGAGATCATGAAATTCTCGTGGGCCTCGTTCGGAATGCCACTGTCGAAGGCGATCTGGCGCCACTTGTCTATTTTCGCGGCAGCTTCTCCGGGCTTGCCGGTGAAAATGCTGTGGTCTGAAAGAGAAGACGGTCGGCATCTTTCGTGCATGAGCCTGCAGATCGGCATGCATTGAAATGTTCGGCCTGAGTTGCGGAACGGCTGCCTGGAAGTGACTGGAATATGAGTACGCTTGATTTTCGTGAAGGCCATCCCTCGTCGAGCCGTGTCGCCGGACTTGCGGCGGTTATCGGCCTCCATATCCTTCTGTTGTGGGCCCTGTTAAGCGGGCTTGCACGCAACATCGTCGAGGCTGTCCAGGAGCCTTTGCAGGTTGCGCTGATTGCGGAAGCGCCAAAAGAGGCGCCGCCCGCGCCGCCGCCGCCGCCTGAAGTGGTGAAGCCGCCCGAAGCTTATGTGCCGCCGCCGGTGGTGAAAAAGGCGCCGCCGCCAACCCCGCCGAAGACCATCCAGCAGGTGCAGACGGTCAAGCCGGATCCGGCCCCGGTTGTCGTCGAACAGAAGCCTGTGCTGCCGCGCGCGGACCCCAGCCACGGCAATACGCAGCCGCCTTATCCGCCGGCGTCGCGCCGCATGGGCGAGGAGGGGCGTGTGATCCTTCTTCTCTACGTGTCGGAGGAGGGCCGGGTGACCGACGGCAAGGTGGACCGGTCAAGCGGCTTCGAGCGCCTGGACAAGGTTGCGCTTATTCACGCGCGGCGCACGTGGCGCTTCCTCCCGGCGACAAAGGACGGACAGCCGGTAGGGCATTGGATGAAGTTTGCGGTCAACTTCAAGCTGACCGATGGCTAGCGGCTCCCTTGTTTGGAAAAGCAGCAGAGCATTAAACGAGACAAGTAGTATAGAGGACCCAGTAATGAAGACCCGGACCAATCAGATCAGCCGATTTATCGGGGCCGTCGCGCTTGCCATCGCCCTTTCTGCGGGAATGACCTTTACCGCTGCGCCCGTTGCGGCGCAGCAGCAGGAAGAGGCAGCCCCCGTCACGGCGGAAACACCCGAGGGTGAAGAGGCAGAGGCTGCCGCCGCGGATGCAGCCGCAGCGGAAGGCGCGGAAGGCGAAGAAGCGGCTACGGACATGGCGGCCGAAGAAGCGCCTGCCGAACCGAGCGCCGCCGAGGCCAACCCGTACGGGCTCGGCGCCTTGTGGGAGCAGGGTGACTTTGTCTCCAAAGGTACGCTCATTATCCTCGTCCTCATGTCGATGGGGTCGTGGTACGTGCTCATCACCAAGCTCTTCGAGCAGCGTCGCCTGTTCGATCAGTTCAACCGCGTGATCAAGCTCTTCGCGCCGACCGATACACTGAAGGAAGGCATCGAAGCTCTGCCCCAGCGCAACTCCTATCGCGCTATCGCGGAGAGCGGCGAGGAAGCCTATACCCAGTTCAGCAAGGGGCTGAGCAGTGAGGTCACGCTTTCCGATTGGTCCACCGCTGCGCTCAATCGCGGCGTCGATGCGCTTGCGGCCAAGCTCCAGGGCGGGCTCGCCCTGCTTGCGACCGTTGGCTCCACCGCGCCTTTCGTCGGCCTGTTCGGCACGGTATGGGGCATCTATCACGCGCTGGTAGCGATCGGTGTTTCGGGGCAGGCCTCGATCGACAAGGTTGCAGGGCCGGTCGGTGAGGCCCTGATCATGACGGCCATCGGCCTTGCCGTCGCCGTTCCCGCGGTACTCGGCTACAACCTGCTGACCCGCCGCAACAAGGGCGTTATCTCCCGCGCGCGCCGCTTCGCAACGGAAGTTCATCTCCGCATCCTCTCGGGCAAGGTCGCCTGAGACGGGCACTGAAGAAACGGAGATACTGAAATGGCGATGAATGTCGGGACTGAAGGTGAAGAAGACGAGGTGATGTCGGCGATCAACACCACGCCGCTCGTCGATGTGATGCTCGTTCTGCTCATCATCTTTCTTATCACCATCCCGGTGGCGATCCAGACGGTGCCCGTTGAGTTGCCGAAGGCGAGCAGCGAGGTCAACCAGACGCAGCCCGAGAACATCACTCTCGCTGTCGACAAGGACGGCAAGACATTCTGGAACGCGACATTTGTCGGGAGCCGGGAAGAGATGCTGGAGCGGTTGATCGCGATTGCGAAAATGGAACCCCAGCCGGAAATTCAGGTGCGTGGCGATCTTGCCGTGCGTTTCGAGGCTGTGGGCCGCCTGATCCTCGACATACAGAGAGCGGGCATCCAGAAAGTCGGTTTCATCACCGAACCCGTTCAGGGTAATTGAGGAGAACGCGCCATGGCGATGAATGTCGGAACCGGCGGTGACGAAGACGAACCGATGATGGAGATCAACACCACGCCGTTGATCGACGTGATGCTGGTTCTGCTGGTCATGCTCATCATCACGATCCCGCTACAGACGCATGCAATCAAGCTCGACATGCCGCAGGCGGTGACGACGGAGGTCAACGAAGAGCCTTCCATCGTACAGCTCGTCGTCGATGAATACGGGCTCGTGAGCTGGAACGGAGAGGAACTGCCCGACATGGTGGCTCTGGAGGCGAAGTTTGCGGGCGCGGCCGACGCCACGATCCAGCCGGAAATCCATCTGCGGCCGAACCGCATGGTTGAGTACGACCATGTGGCCAAGGTGCTCGCCGCCGCCCAGCGTCTCGGCGTCACGAAAATCGGCTTCGTCGGCAACGAACAATATATCGATTAGAGGACAAGCTTCTTTCTTGCCGGCCTGAGCTAGGTTGGCTTCAACAAACCGCCTTTGGACCAGATGGTCTCCATATGAGCGAGGCGTGTCACAACGCTTTCATCCATTTGCTTGGACACAGCGTCAAGCAGATAGCTAAGCAGGGCTGTCAATCCTGTCTTGCTGTCGAAAAGGCCACAGGTAGCCTGTGACACGCGAAAATTCGTTTCGCTTCGAGTTGCTATCACGTTGAAAGGGCCGTCGGTGATCGCAATGGTGCGTAGCCCCATGCCGCATGCCATATTGTGCGTCTCCACGACCCAGCTTTCATTGCGCTGCGCATCCATCGTGAGAAGGACGTCATCGGATTCAGCTCTGCCCAGTTCGCTTGCCACGCGGAAAGGCGAGCCCTGCAAGTGATATACACGCGGGCGCATTATTCGCAGGAAGTCGTGGAGCGTAATCGCGGACCCCACCCATTGCTCACTCGATAGAATGAATATCCGCCTGCTGGTATCGGTGAGAAGCTCCACCGCCCGTTTCAGATCCTGCTCGTCGATCGCCGACAAGGTTTCGGTGACGTTCAGCGTTTCGATCTCGATCCAGGCTGCGATGTCATGACGTGCGGCCGGATCCTGCGCGCGTTTGTAGGCGGATGAAATTTGGGTCGAGATATCCCGGCGCATGCTGGCTTGAAGTTCGCTAAACCCCGTAAATCCGAGTTTGGCGGCGAAACGGACGATGCTGGGCGCCGATGTCTCCGCCGCCTGCGCCACGCTTGCTGCCGTCCCGAAAGCGATCAGTTCCGGGTCATTGGTCATGATGCGCGCAATCCGCTGCTCGGTTGCCGTCAGATGAGCCGCGAGTTCCTCAAGCCGGGTGAAAATAGTTTCTGTAACAGGCATTACATTCTTTCTCAAGATGTAATGATCATTATAGTTCAGATCACCCATCTCACAAGCACGCGGAACACCGGCACACATGAATGAAGACACAATCGTTCGCATTGAGCTGACTGAAGTCGCCATTCCTTTCAAAAAGGAGGTTCAGGAGGTCATGCAGGGTTCCGGCAACGGATTGGGCATGGCCATCCCTGCGGAGGAGCCTTGGCTCGGAGGCGACTTCGTGATCTGCCGCCTTTTCAGCGCGTCAGGCAAGGCCGGCATGTCGGAAGCCTTTGTCTGGCTGCCCGAATCCGGCGTCTCTCCCCGCGGGATCGTCGAGACCATTCAAGATGACATGGCGCCGTTCGTGCTCGGCGAATCTGCGTTCAATACCGAGCGGCTGATGACGCGCCTCAACAATAATGTGGCGCGCAATGAAATTGCCAAGGGATTGCTGGACTCAGCCTGCTTCGAATTGAAGGCGCATCTGGTGGGGCGCTCGGTCGCCGATCTTCTCGGCGGTGCGCAGATACGTGAACTGCCGCTTGCTGCGCTCGTTCCCCTTCATAACGACACGGCGACGATGGTTTTCCTGGCTAAACATTGGCGCGAGCAGGGAAGTCGCACCATTCGCGTGAAGCTCGGCGAGAGCATTGAGCGTGACGTGGAGATCATGGGCGCAATGCGTGAAGCCCTCGGCAACGAGGTGCGTCTGCGGGTCGACTACAATCAGGCTTATTCAACATGGGACGCGATCACCGCTATCAATGCGATCGAACACTTCCGCATTGAAGTGGCGGAGCAGCCGGCAAAGGCATCCAATTACCTCGCCATGGCGGAGGTTCAGAAGCGGGTAAATGTGCCGCTTATGGCGCATGAAGGCTGCTTCTCGCTTGACGAAATTCATCAGCTCCACGCGCTTGGTGCCATCGGCGCCATCGGTATTAATGGCGAACGTCCGGGAGGCCTCAGCGCTGCGGTTCGCGCGATCCATTTCGCCGAACAGAACGGACTGGGTGTGGTCCTGCACAACCAGCCAGCTGGCCTTGGGTCGGTCTGGCAAGCGCATTTGGGTGCCGCCTTCCACTCATCCTTGCATTACGACATGGAGCTTTTCGGCCACGTGATGCTGGAACACGACCTGCTGAAAGCACCCCTGAACTATAGCGGCGGGACCCTGACCTTGCCGGAGGGAGCGGGATGGGGGGTGGAGCTCGATATCGATGCGCTGGACCGTTATTCGGTGCGGCCGACGACTGTAATCGAGTAGATGGGAGACCAGATCATGATCGATCCCGCCGAGATGGCTGAGCGATATCGGAATGCCCGCGATCTCTTTCTGTCAAATGCACGTTTGGCGAAATGGGAGATATGCAGCATCCCCCATCCGCTGCAGGGCCCCTGCGAAATCGATCTTTTCACGGACGTTGCGTATTGTGGAAACGTCGAAAGCACAAATCTGCTGATGGTGTCCTCGGGAACGCACGGTATTGAGGGGTATCTCGGATCGGAAATCCAGAGCCGCCTTCTTGCAGACGATGTGATGGCCGTGGACCGGGCGGACCGTCATGCCGTGATGGTGCATGCGGTCAACCCCTATGGTTTTGCATGGCATCGCCGCGTCAATGAAGACAATGTCGACCTCAACCGCAACTTTGTCGACTTCGGCTTACCTCTGGCGGTCAATGAAGGCTACGAAGAGTTTCGCTCAATCCTGAATCCCGTCGAATGGGATGATGAGTATGAGGTGAAGCTCAAGGCCGAGGCGGCCCGCGCCCTGGAAAGAATGGGGCTCGGGGCGCTTTTCAAGGCGGTCAGCGGCGGGCAGTACGAACATCCTTCCAGTGTTCAGTATGGCGGCAATGCGCCCACCTGGTCGCGGCGTACAATGGAAGATATCTGGGTTCGGGCCGTGGCGGGGAAACACCGCGTCACCCAGATCGATCTTCATACTGGCCTCGGCTCTCCCGGCGAGGGCGTGCTCATGACCTACGGCACGGAGGAGCAGTCACGCATAAAGCGTGCTCGGGACATGTGGCAGGAGATTCTCGTTTCGCCGCCCGCGGACACCGGCGATGTTCTCGCCAAGGGGGTTCTTGGGCCCCATCTCGAAAGCCTCGCTTCCGGCCGGGATGTTCTCGCCGTGGTTTTGGAATACGGCACGAAGGATCCCGTCGAAGTGTTGTGCGCCATCGTCGCTGACAACTGGCTTCATCATCATGCTGAGGTCGATAGCGAACGTGGTGCGCAGATCAAGCAGCTGATGCTCGATGCCTTCTATCTGGACGATATCTCCCTCAGAGAGAAGGCCTATCTGCGCGCAAAAGAGGTGGTCATCGCTGCAGATGCCGCAGGCTGAACGCCCATCATGACCTCATATGCATCTGTTTCGGATCTGATACGCAGAGAAGCCCCCGGTCACCCGCTTCTCTGCTTCTCGCCCGGCTCCATTAAAAAGCGGGTCGAACAGTTCCTGGCGCATTTTCCGGGTGAAACCGGCTGGGCGGTGAAGTCCAACCCGCATCCGCTGGTCGTGCGCGCGGTCGTCGATGCGGGTATCGGGACATTCGACGTTGCATCGCGCCACGAGATCGATCTCATCTTGCGGCATTGTCCTTCCGCGACATTGCACTTCAACCACCCTGTCAAGGCACAGGAAGACATTGTCTATGCGTGGCATTCCGCCGGCATTCGAAGCTTCGCGATCGACTGTATGGAAGAGCTTGAGAAAATAGACGCCGTTCTCGATGGAGCCGGTGAGACCGCCCGGCGCGACACCGTTCTGACGGTCCGCTTCAGAAATACAAGGCCGGCGGGCACGGGCAACTACTGCTTCGACGAGAAATTCGGTGCGCACGCCAGTAAAGCGGTCGGCCTTTTGAGGTTTGCCGACAGCCTTGGCTACCGAACCGGCCTGACTTTTCACCCGGGCTCGCAGAATCGCGACCCGGAGAGCTATGCCATGCTGATCGATCTGGGGCGCAGCATCGCAGCGGAGTCTTTCGCACAAGGCACAGCCGCACTCGCACACATCAATGTCGGTGGCGGATTTCCCTGCTCCTATCCAGGCGGTCTTGAGCCCGCACTGAAGATTTATTTCACAGCAATAGGGAAAGCGGCGTCATCCATCGCCTGTCCTCTCATATGCGAACCCGGCCGCGCGATGGTCGCGGAGAGCGCGAACCTCCTTGCCAGGATCAATCTCCGGCGCAAGGACGATCCCCGCCTTTATATCAATGAGGGCATATACGGCTCTTTCATGGAGACTCCATTCGTGGATTTCCAGCCCCCTGTCCAGGCCTACTCCGCGGATGGAACGCCGTTTCCAGAGGCAGGGCCTTGCGACGATTTCCAGATATGGGGGGCGACATGCGACAGCCTGGACAGACTGCGGAAACCTGTATCCCTGCCATCGGCCATCGCTACGGGAGACTTCATCGAGTTCGGGATGATGGGTGCCTATACAAATGCCACGGCAACGCACTTCAACGGCATCGAGCCGGCCGGGCTGATAGCCGTTACTGAAATCACCTCCTGGCCGACCGGTACGACGACCGCCACGCGAAGCCATTGCGAATAGTGAGAGATATGTCCCAGCGAAACACCAACAAGACAGGTGAGGCGGCTCTGTTGATCAATGCAGAGATACTGTCCATGGATGACAATCGGACGGTCGCGAATGCCATGATCTATCAAGACGGTCTCATCCGCTTTATAGGAGATGAAACTGAAGCACGGCGATGGCTTTCGAGGATGGGGTGCCCCGTCCGCGAGATCGACGGTGAAGGCTGCTGCGTACTCCCGGGTTTCATTGACACCCATCTTCACCCCATCATGCTTTCCATTTTCGAGATAAATGCGGATCTTGGCGAGGTGTCCTCCATAGAAGAGGTCGTCCGCATCCTCTCTGGAAAAGCGGCTTCGATTGAGCCCGGCGAGTGGCTGTTGGGGCTGCAGCTCGACGAGCAGCGTTTCTCCGAAACGGGTCTGCCAGACCGGCATGTTCTCGACCGGATATGTGCCGGCAATCCTCTCGTCATTTTCTGCAGGGACGGTCACAGCCTGACGGCGAACTCGGCTGCGCTCCGCGAGGCAGGGATTGCTGACGCTCCACAGGAAATCGAAGGGGGAACGATAGAGGTCGATGCAGACAACATTCCGACCGGTGTGTGCCGCGAGGCAGCGGTCGGTATTGTGATGAAGCGGTTTAAGCCGCCGGGAGAAGCGCAGCTCATGACGGCGACAAGGGAGGCAATTTGCAAGCTTGCCGCCCATGGCATCACCTCCATTGGTGCGATCCTGCAAACGGATGAGGAGGGGCCCGGTGGCGCAAGTGGCCGGCGCGAAAGCCTGATGATGGCCGCGCTGGCGCCCGATCTGCCATTGTCGATTTACAATATCTTCATTGGCTCGAACCCCTCCGGTATTTCCCGCATTGAAGCCGACGGCAGGACCGAGCCCTTTGCGGATATCAAACATCGCGCCTTCAAGATATTCTCGGACGGCACGCTCGGCTCCTGTACCGCTTGCATGCATCAGGGGTTTTTCGACCATCCTGAGAAAACGGGTTATCTGACGCTCGGTCTCGACGAACTTTATCGGCGGATGAGGGATGCGCATCTCCTGGGGTTTCAGGTCTGCATTCACGCCATTGGCGACAAGGCGGTCACGACCTGCATCGACCTCTATGAGAAATTGCTAGAGGCACACCCCCGTGAAGACCACCGGCATCGCATCGAGCACGCCTCGGTGGTCTCGCCAGGGGATATTCCCCGTCTCGCGAAACTTGGCCTCGTGCTGAGTTGCCAGCCTCTGTTCATCCGCTCGGAGGCACAGTGGTTGCCTCAGCGCCTGGGGCCGCAGCGTCTGCCTATGACCTATCCGTTTCGCTCCTTTTTCGAGTCAGGCGTTGTGATTGCGGGGGCGTCCGATGCGCCCATCGAAAGTACCAGCGTACTCGCGGCCATCGAATGCTGCGTCACGCGAGACGGCTTTACGCCAGAGCAGGCGCTGACTGTCGATCAGGCGATTTCGATGTATACGCGCAATGCCGCTTTCATCCAGTTCGAGGAAGCGGAAAAAGGAACGCTTGAGCCCGGCAAGCGGGCGGACTTCGTGATGCTCGACGAAAATCCGCATCGTGTCGTCCCTCACGATATCGGCAAGATCAGTCTTGTCCGCACCGTTCGGGGCGGAGAGGTGACATTCGAACGGTAGGTCCCGCTCCACTATTCTGCGACATATTCCTCATCTGTAATCTGTACGCAAAAAGAGCGCTCCCCCGATCGCCTCGGATTTTCACGTACACCGAAGTGCATTGGGGGATACAACAGCGTAAACTGGGCTTCTTGAAGGTTCTCCGAAGCTCGGTAAGCTATTGAACACGCTGACAAACAGAATCTCCATCGCGCCCATGATGGATTTGAACGAGTTGCCTTTGTCTCAACAGCTTAGGCGGCGCCGTGTACTCAGCGTGTGCGGTGATAGAGATGCACAAGCGGTGCTCGCGTTGATGAGCGCGTCACGCGAGCGATTGCCGTTCGCCGCCAACGGAGTAGAGGTGTTCTTGGCTATTGTGCGCTGAATTGTATCCGTGAGGCCGCTATACGAAACTCGTCGACACCTCGCCGAGCCCCTGATCGAAGCGGCAGACGAATTCGTCTCCGACCTCGACGGGAAGCACTCGCACGAAGGAGCCGGTGAGGATCGTGTCGCCTGGTTCGAAGGAGGTGCCGAACTCGCCGAGCTTGTTCGCAAGCCACGCGACTGCGGTCACCGGGTTGCCGAGCACGGCGGAAGCCTCACCTTCGAGCTCTTTGATCCCGTTCCGGCTGATCTCGCCCTTGACGCGGCGAATATCGATCTGGTCGAGACGGCACGGATTGGCGCCGAGAACGACCGCGCCGCAAAAGGCGAGGTCCGCTATGTTGTCGATCACGCTGAGACCCGGACCGCGCTCGACGCGGAAGTCCACGATCTCGATGGCCGGCAGGACGAAGTCGGTCGCGCGGATGACGTCGACGGGCAGAACGCCGGGGCCCTTTAACGGCTCTTTCATCACGAAGGCGATCTCCATTTCGATCATCGGTGCGAAGAAACGCGACATCGGGATGGGTGTTGCCTCGGGGACGAAGAAATCGTTGGTGACGGCGCTGAAGTCCGGCTCGGTCGTGCCCGAGAACTCCTGCATCGCTTTCGAGGTGAGGCCGACCTTGTAACCTTTCACCTTGCCACCCTGCGCGACTTTCTGCGCAACGAAGGCCTGCTGGATGCGGTAGGCATCCTCGACTTCAATGTCGGGCCAGGTCTTCGAGGGAAGCGGCATGGGCTGCCGGGTCCGGTATGTCTCGAAGAGACGGGCGACGATCTCGTCGCGGTCCGATTGCCCGAGCATGTCAGTTTTCCTTCTTCTGTGTGGACTTCACGGCTTCGAGATCGCCGCGTGCCGCCATAGCCAGTGCGTTGATGTCCGTGGTGGTGGAGATCATCTGGAAGCCTTGTCCGATGCGGAGCGGTGCGACCTTCGCATTGGAGAGAACGGCGGTTGCTATGCCGGCCGAGCGCGCGGCGGCGGAGACGCGTGCAATGGCCTCATCGAAGGCAGGCTTGCCGTCATTGTCGCCCGGCGGCAGGCCGAGTGCGATCGAGAGGTCGAAGGGGCCCACAAACAGCGCGTCGACACCTGGCACGGTGGCGATCTCCTCTACATTCGCGAGAGCCTCGGGCGTTTCGATCATGGGAATGACGGCGATGCGTTCATTCGCTTCCATGAAATAGCCCGGTCCGTCTCTCTGCCCGACACGCACGGGGCCGAAGCTGCGCCGTCCCTTTGGCGGATAGAGGCAAGCGTCGACGGCGCGCCTTGCATCTTCTGCCGTCTGGATCATCGGAATGACGATACCGAGCGCGCCCGCATCCAGCATGCGTCCGATGATACCGGGATCGTTCCACGGCACACGGACGACGGGCAGGGCGGGGGTGAGGTCGATGGCGCGGATCATCTCGAGCGCCGTCTCGTAATCCATGCAGCCATGCTGCATATCGACCAACGCCCAGTCGAAACCGGCGCGGCCCAGCGCTTCCGCCGTCAACGGTTCGGGGATCATGCACCAGGCGCCGAGCGTAACCTCGCCGGACGCCCAGCGCGATTTCAAGGATGTGTTCATGATGAGCTCCCCGCATGTCGCGACCTTCACGGGCCGCTAATTACTGAGTGTCATCATAAATGATGAAAGTCAATAATGCATGGGCGGGCTCGACGGACTCAGGCCTTTGCCGGTCGCCGTTTGCGTGTACCGCCCGCCTCGGGGGCAGTAGGGCGCAGTCCGTCGATCGCCAGAATGAACTTGACGCGCAGTCGTTTCAGAAAAGCCTGCTTGGTTGTCTGGCCGCTGAGCCAGCCGATGAGGCCGAGATAATAGATCCCGAAAAGACTCTCGCCCGCCAGCATCGGGTCGATATCGGACCGAAGTCCTTCCCGGTCGCGCGCCCCGGCGATGAGGTCGCCGATCCCGCTGTAGATGATACGCATGAGGGTGCGTACATCTTCCCGGCGCTCCGGCCGGGAAAGGATCGTGATTTCGCGTATCAGTGCGCGCGCCAGCGGAACGTCACGGTTATGATAGGCGACCATCGCTCCAAAGACCTGCATGAGCTGGTCGACAAGCGGCGTTGCTGGAGACACTTTGCGAAAGGCCGCCCGCGACGTCTCGATCATCTCATCCTTGAAGACCATGATGAGCAAGTCTTCCTTGGTCTTCGCGTAAAGGAAAAGGGTGCCGGTACCGATATCTGCCCGCTCGGCAATTTCCTGCGTCGTCGTTTCGGCGAATCCCTTTGCGGCGAAAAGATCGCGCGAGGCCGCGAGGATGCGGTCGAATTTTTCCTGCTTGTTGCGTTCGCGGCGACCCATAGGGGGCACCTTCTCTGCCCCGCGCGTCACTGCCTGCTTCTTCGCCGCCTTTGTCACGCCGAGCCCGCCCCTTCCTGCGAATCCGTAAGGAATTTCGATAGGGCAACAACTTGGCCGATCGTTCCGCATTGTCAATCGCGCCCTTCATTTCCGCAGCATGCATTTCGCTTGACTCAAGAAATGAATATGAGTGTAGTCATAAATGAATTGAATCACAAATGGCGCGCCAGCGAGGGTGCCGCCGACACTAGGGAGGGGATCGCGCCATGCCGGCACGCACGGGAGAAGAGTTTTTGAAGGGCTTGAGAGGCAGCCGGGAGATCTGGCTCGGCTCCGAGAAGGTCACCGATGTTGTCAACCATCCTGCTTTCGCCGGCGCGGCGCGCGGCCTCGCGGGGTTGTTCGACCTTCAGCACCAGCATGCCGATGACTGCCTGATGCCGGACCCTGAGACGGGCGAGAAGATCAATGCCACGCACATGATCCCCCGTTCGAAGGACGACATCCTGCGCCGCCACAAGGCGCTGCAGCGCCACGCCGAATATACGGTCGGCGTGATGGGACGTTCGCCGGATTACATGAATGTTACCTATGCCGGCTTTGCTGGCCGCGCGGACGAATGGGGCGCGAACGGAAACGAAGAGGGCGCGGAGAACCTCGTCAACTATCAGAAGTTCCTGCGCCGTAACGACATCTCCCTTACCCACACCATCATTCACCCGACCATCGACAAGGCAGGTGGCGATATCGTTGGGCCGCCGAATGAGGTGCCATTGCACAAGGTTGGCGAAACGGAGTACGGCATCATCGTGCGCGGTGCCCGCGTGCTGGCCACGCTCGCCCCCTTTGCGGATGAGCTTGCTGTATATCCGGCTCATCCGGTGCGGCCGGACGCGCATGATTATGCGCTCGCCTTCTGTATCCCGATGGATACGCCGGGGCTCAAATTCATCTGCCGCGACAGCTGCGCCGGCACGCTCAACGTGCACGACCATCCGCTATCCTCGCGCTTCGACGAACAGGACGCCTTCGTAATCTTCGATGATGTCGAGGTGCCGCACGACCGAATCCACATCAACTGCAACGTCGAGGTATACAACCAAGTCATGTCGACTGGCTGGTTCCCGAACGTCACGCAGCAGGCCATGATCCGTGCCCAGACGAAGCTCGAATTCGCCTGGGGTGTCGCAACGCGTATGACGGAAGCGGTTGGCGGTCTGCAGCCGCCATCGATCCAGATGCTCGGCGAACTCTGGAGCTATGGCGAATTCGCCCGTTCCTGCATTCAGATGGCGGAAGAGAATGCCTATGAATTCGGCAACGGCGTCTGGTTCCCGCATGGCGCGCCGATGACGGCGTTGAAGTCGATGCTGCCGACCTGGTTTCCCCGCGTGAACGAGATCATCCGGCTGCTCGGTTCGCACAATCTGCTTGCCGCACCGACCGAAGCGCAGCTCGCAAACCCTGAACTGCGTCCGCTCATCGAGCGTTACATGCATGGCGCAAACGGCATCGATGCGGAGACGCGCAGCCGGCTCTTCCGTCTCGCCTGGGACTTCACAGGTAGCGCGCTTGCAAGCCGCGGTGAACAGTATGAGCGTTTCTATCTGGCGTCGGGCGCGCGCAACCAGCAGGTCGCGCATATGATCGCCGATCGCGCCCGCGCGGACAGACTGGTCGATCGCTTCATCAAGGAAGACAAGCCGCTGGCCCCGGCGGTGAAATTCGCGGAGGCCGTATGATGAGCGGCAACACCGTGAAAGTCGCGGGCGTCGATGTTTCCACCGATCACTGGATCGACGGTAGACGCGTTTCCTCGAAGGAGAAGTTCCCTGACTTCTCCCCCATCGACGGCTCGCATCTCGCGGATGTATCGGCGGGTGGCAAGGCGGAAGCGGATGCGGCGGTCGCATCCGCACGCAAAGCCTTCCCGGTATGGGCAGCACTCGGGCCCAAGGGAAGGCTTCCGATCCTCAAGAAATTCGCCGAGGGCTTGAAGGCCCGGGTCAATGAGTTGGCCGCGGTCGAAACGATGGACAACGGCTCACTCCTCATGGGCAACGTCCATCGTGTCGTTCCGCGCGCCGCGCAGAACATCGAGTTCTTCGCCGACTGGGCAATGACGCTTGACGGGCATTCGATCGACTCGCCCGAAGTCGTGAACCATGTGAAATACGACCCGGCGGGCGTGGCGGTCCTCATCACGCCGTGGAACGCACCGCTGATGCTGACCACCTGGAAGATCGGCCCGGCGCTCGCCGCCGGCAACACCATTGTCGTGAAGCCGCCGGAATGGGCCCCTCTCACCTGTTCGCTCATGGCGGACATCGCGCATGAGGCGGGCATACCTGCTGGTGTGTTGAATGTCGTACAGGGGATTGGCGAGGAAGCGGGCGACGCTCTCGTGAACCATCCCGGCGTCGACCGCATCAGCTTCACGGGCTCGACCGATACCGCAAAAATCATCGGTCAGGCGGCGGCGCGATCCATCACGCCGATGAGCGCGGAGCTCGGCGGAAAGTCTCCCTTCATCGTCTGCGCCGACGCCGATCTCGATGCCGCCGCGCAAACCGTTGCCGCTCAGTACATGAACGCCGGTCAAGTCTGTCTGGCGGGCACGCGCATCATGGTGGAGAAGAAGGTCGAGGAACAGTTCCTCGAAAAGGTGCGCGGCGCCGCCGCCCACATGACGGTCGGCGATCCGCGCGACAAGGATACGCGGGTCGGGCCGCTGATCCACAAGGAGCATTTCGAGCGCGTCGCGGGGTTCGTTGAGCGGGCGAAGGCCGACGGCGCTGTACCGCTCTGGGGCGGGGGCCGTTCCAATTTCGGCGACCTCTACTTCGAACCCACGCTCTTTGCCGATGTGAGCCCCGATTTCGAGATTTCGCAGCGCGAAGTCTTCGGTCCGGTTCTCACCTGGCAGAGCTTTTCCTCCGACGATGAGGTGGTCAAACTCGCGAACAACACGCGCTACGGCCTCGCGGGCACGCTGTTCAGCCGCAGCGAAAAGCGGGCGATGGATATCGCCTCGCAAGTCGTCGCCGGGACGATCTGGGTCAACTGCTTCTTCGTTCGCGACCTTGCCGCGCCGTTCGGCGGATCGAAGGACTCGGGCATCGGGCGTGAAGGCGGCGTCTGGAGCTTCGACTTCTACACCGACATAAAAAACATATCGGTCCGCAAAGGATCGTTCGCTTGAGGGAGGAAATCATGGCGGTAGAAGTCACGGAACTGGGTTATGTCACGCTCGGCGTCAGCAATCTTGCTGCGTGGGAGGAATATGCCTCTCAGGTTCTGGCCCTTGAGGTCAGGCCGGGCGAAGACGAGAAAACGCGTTATCTGCGGATGGACTACTGGCACCACAGGATCAAGCTCGTCGAAAATCCGGCGGACGATCTTCTCGTCATGGGGCTCCGTCTTGCGGGTGTGCTGGAGTTCCGCGAAATGGCTGACCGTCTCAAGGCTGCGGGAGTCGACGTCCGGATCGGCAGTCACGAGGAGGCTGAAGCACGTCATGTGCTTGAGGTCATGTTCCTGGCAGACCCGAACGGGTTTGCCATCGAGCTCTTCCATGGTCCGCTCGTCCAGTATGACCTTCCCTTCCATCCGGGAAGAAGGATGCATGGCGGATTCAAGACGGCAGGCGGTGGCTTCGGTCACATGATGCTGAACCGGCGCGCCGGTTTCGAGGAGCTGCATGCATTCTACTCGCTGCTCGGAATGCGTGGCGGCGTCGAATACAAGATCGCGATTCCCGGTATGCCGGAGAAGGTCGAACTGATGTTTCTTCACTGCAATACGCGCCAGCACACTCTTGCATTCGGCGAGCCGTCGGAGAAGACAATCAATCATCTGATGTTTGAAGTGGAGCGGCTTGAGGATGTCGGGCTTACGCAAGACATTGTGCGCCTGGCGCAATTGCCGGTGATCCTTGAACCGGGCAGCCATTCCAACGATCACAACTTCTCCTTCTATTTCAAGAACCCCTCCGGCTTCATGAACGAGATCGGATGGGGTGGCCGCGCACCCACCGGCCAGTCGGAGTTCTATCAGCGGGACACCTACGGCCACACGCCGATTTTCGAGAACATGAAGGGTTTCATGGTGCCGGCCTGAAGGTCCGTACCGGGACAATAATAAGGGAAGGAAAATACATGTCCGTTCTTGAAGGTCCGCGCGAGGAATGGCGGCGCATCCTGCATCAGGGAACGCCGGTCTGGGTGAAGCCGGAGGAGGGCGGCAAGCTCCGTCTCGGCGATGGTCGAACGGTGGAAGAAGCAAGCGCGGCCTATCTGCCGCCTTGCGACCCGACGAAGATCATCTGCATTCATCTGAACTACGATTCACGGCGCGTCGAGTTCAAGGCGCCACCGCTGGTTACGCCGACCTATTTTCAGAAGCCGCTGACGACGCTCAATTCTCATCGCGGCTTTCTGAACCGCCCGGCTGACTGCCAGTATCTCAACTATGAAGGCGAGATCGCGGCCATCGTTGGCAAGCCGATGCGGAATGTTGCGCCGGAAGACGTCTGGGATCATCTCGCGGGCTTCGCCCCGGCGAATGATGTTGGCGCGCAGGATTTCCGCGACACGGATGCGGGCTCGATGCTGCGTGTGAAGGGGCAGGACGGCTTCTGTCCGGTCGGACCGGGTATCGTGCGGGGCGTGGATATTCGTGAGCAGTCGGTGCGCACCTACATCAACGGCGAGAAGGTGCAGGACGGGCCGGTGAGCGAGATGACCTTCCCGATCGACTACATCTTCGCCGACCTGTCGCGGCACATCACCTTCCTGCCGGGCGATATCGTACTGACCGGCACACCCGCCAATTCGCGGCCGATGAATCCGGGCGACGTCGTCGACGTGGAGGTGACGGGCATTGGAAGCATCTCGAACACCGTTCAGGAAGTACCTGCACCGAAGCACGATGTCGGTCACAAGCCGACCGACACCGACGCGGTGCGCCGCGTGGCGCTTGGTCAGTTCTGACCGGAAGGTGAAAATGGCCAGGCCGTCCGCATTTCCGCTTGGGCGCCAATTTTCATGTGCACCGGGGAAGCATTGAGGGATACAACAGCGTAAACTAGGCTTCTTGAAGGTTCTCCGAAGCTCGGTAAGCTATTGAACACGCTGACAAATAAAATCTCCGTCGCCCCCATGATGGACTGGACGGACCGGCACGACCGGTTTTTCCTGCGTCTCATCACGCGTCATGCACTTCTATATACGGAGATGGTGACGACGGGTGCGGTGCTGCATGGGGACCGCAAGCACCTTCTCGCCTTCGACCCGTCCGAACATCCTGTTGCCGTTCAGCTTGGCGGCTCCGAACCGTCGGATTTGGCTGAAGCCGCGCGCATCGCCGCTGATTTTGGCTATGACGAAGTAAACCTCAATGTCGGCTGCCCTTCGGACCGGGTGCAATCCGGCCGCTTCGGCGCCTGCCTCATGCGCGAGCCGGATCTTGTTGCACGTTGTGTCGAGGCGATGCGGTCGGCGGTCTCCGTCCCCGTTACCGTGAAGTGCCGCATCGGTGTGGACGAACAGGAGCCGGAGAAAGCCCTCCCGGCCATGGCGCAGGCCGTTCGCGAAGCCGGTTGCGAAACGCTCATCGTCCACGCGCGCAAGGCCTGGCTTGAAGGTTTGTCGCCGAAGGAAAACCGCGATGTCCCGCCGCTCGACTATCCGCTCGTCTATCGTCTGAAACAGGCCATGCCGGACATGACCATTATCGTCAATGGCGGCATCGCGACGCTCGACGAAACGCAAGCGCATCTCGTCCATGTCGATGGCGCCATGCTCGGCCGCGCCGCCTATCAGAACCCCTATGTGCTGTCCGGCGTGGATGTGCGCTTCTACGGCGACGATCGCCCTGTTCCCTCGCGCCATGAAGTGCTTGATGCCTTCTTGCCCTATGTGCAAAGAGAATTGGCGCATGGAACACATCTTCATGCGATGACACGTCATATATTGGGGCTCTTTCAGGGGCGTCCGGGCGCACGGGCCTTCCGCCGCCACATCTCCGAAAACGCGCCGCGATCCGGCGCGAATGAGCGTGTCATTCGCGAAGCGATGGCGTTAGTAGTGGAAGAGACGGGTGGTGAAGGCCCCGGCTCGCTGGCATGTGCGGACGGGGCGTGACAAATCGCCCGTCAAACTGAACATGAATGAGAGTGTTCTTGATGTGGAACTCCGGCAAGCTCGTCTGGTCCATGTCGGAGGGTGACTGCTGAATATGCATTGGGGACAGAAAATCCGGGATTTTCTGGAAGCCGGCGGGGGGGGGTCTTTCCTGCCGAAACCGTTGGCACACCGCGGCGAATGGCGCGCAGACCTCGCCGCGATAGGCGGCAGTCCGATCTTCGACCCGCAATGGTATCTCGAACAATACCCCGATGTTGCCGCCTCGAAACTCGATCCGCTGGAGCACTTTTGCCGCTACGGCGCTGCGGAAGAGCGCGATCCCGGCCCCCTTTTCAGTGTTGCGAGCTATTGCAAGGGCCAGCCTGAACTGTTGCGCTCGGGCGAAAATGCTCTCGTCCATTATCTGAAATCCGGCGGGCGCAAGAGGGCGGTCTTCAACCGCTTTTTCCACACCGGATGGTATCTGCGCAAATATCCTCGGGTGAAAAAGAGCGGTTGTTCGCCGCTGGAGCACTACATTGAGAATGCTGCGTCGGGCAATTTCGATCCTGGTCCGCAGTTCTCCACCTCCGCCTATCTGGATGCCTATCCGTCCTTGCGGCGCTCGGGTGAAAATCCGCTTGCCCACTTCATGACGGTCGGCGCAACCGAGGACGTGCCGGCCTGTCCGGACGTGACGGACACGGACGCCGCCGCCCGTGAACGCGCCCGCACGGCACATGAGGCGTTTTTTCGCCGTTTCGGCTTTCCCCGTCTTCCCGTCGAGATTGGAGATCGCGCGGCGCTCGAACGGGCGGCTGAATATGTAGCTGCGCTTACTCCCGTCATGACGATTGACGCGGAGGAGCCCGATGTTTCGATCGTCATCCCTGTGTTCGGACAGATCCATTTCGTGTTGTCTCTGCTTGAATCCCTCGCGTGGCACCGCACGGGTTCAAGGGTCGAGATCGTCGTGGTCGACGATTGTTCGCCGGCTGCGGCTTGTGCCGGCCTGCTTGAGCGGATTCCCTGGATCAGGCTGGTGCGCAATTCCGTCAATCTTGGTTTCCTGCGCAGTTGCAACCGTGCGGTTGAGCTGGGGCGGGGAAAATATACCGTCCTTCTGAACAGCGACACGCGCGTCATCACCCGCTGGCTGGATGAACTTGTCGCCACATTCACCAGTTTTCCGCGCGCGGGCCTCGTCGGCTCGAAGCTTTTGAACGGCGATCTCAGCTTGCAGGATGGCGGCGCCATCGTCTTCAACGATGGGAGGATCAGGTTATGCGGCCGGGGGGGAGACCCCGATAACCCGTTCTGGTCCTATGCCCGTCAGGCCGATTATGTGTCGGGCGCTTCGCTCGCCATCCGCCGCGATGTCTGGAATGAATTGCGCGGTTTTGATGAAACCTTCGCGCCCGCCTATTGCGAGGATGCAGATCTCGCCTTCCGTGCCCGCGAGGCCGGGTACGAAGTCTGGTATCAGCCCGTGTCGCAGGTGATCCATCATGAAGGGGTGACGCACGGGACGGCCACGGACAAGGGCGTCAAGGCGAACCAGGTCGTCAATCTTGGAAAGTTCAGGGAACGCTGGCAGCATGTTCTGGACGGGCATGGTTCGCGCGGACCGGACAGCTACACGGAGGCCAACAGATATACCGCCGCGCCGCTTGTCGTCCTTGATCATCGCATACCGACGCCGGACAGGGACGCAGGGTCCGTTCTCGCGGACTCTCTCATTCGCGCTTATATCGAACTGGGCTGGCATGTGATTTTCGCTCCAACGAAAAGCAGACGCCCGTCTGCGGGATATGCCCGCAACTTCCGGCGGCTTGGTGTCGAATGTCTCGTCCGCCCGCATTTCCGTACCTTCACGGATGTCACCGGCCATCTCGCCCGCGTCGGGTGGATTGACTACATCCTGGCCTTCCGGGTGAATGTGCTCACCCCGGTCATGGAGGAGTTGCGGACCCGCTGGCCCGGCGCCCGCATCATCTACAACACCGTCGACCTGCATCATCTTCGCGAGAGCCGTCAGGCCGAACTCACGAATGACGATGAGATGCGCGGCGTTGCGGCGCAGACGAAGCAAATGGAGATGCGCCTTGTCGCCGATGCGGACTGCACGGTGTTCCTCGCCCCGACCGAATTCGAGATGGTCGTTCGTGAAGAGCCCGCCGCGCGAGACACCGCCCTGGTTTTCCCTTACGTCTTCAGAGTGCCGGAGAATGCGAAAAAGGGGCTCTCGCCCGCGCGCCGCCATATCGTCTTTCTCGGCGGCTTCTGTCATCTGCCGAATATCGATGCAGCGGTCTACCTGAAGGAAAGAATTTGGCCCCGGCTTCGCGAGAGACTGCCCGCCGATGCAAAGCTCATGCTTGTCGGCGCGGATGCCGGTCCCGATATTCTGGCGCTCGACGATGACCGTTTCGAGGTAAAGGGCTTCGTCCCCGATCTCGCGCCGGTTTTCGATGCGGCAAGGGTTTTCGTCGCGCCGCTTCGCTATGGTGCGGGCATCAAGGGCAAGCTCGTTCACGCTCTTGCATATGGCGTTCCCTCGGTTGCAACCTCCGTCGCGGTGGAAGGTATGGGCCTTGCCGATGGCCGCGACGTTCTTGTGGCCGATGGCGAAGAGGCGTTCTGCGACGCCGTGCTGCGCCTCTACGAAGACGAGGCATTGTGGCAGGAGCTTCAGCGCAACGGCGTTTCCTTCGTCGAGCGCAACTATTCATGGGAAAGCTGCCTGGAAAGATGCCAGACCATGCTCGACATAGCCGACCGCAGTTGGGCGCGCCGCCATGCTGCTGCCGAGCGTCTGGTCGTCTGACCTCTGCAGGACAGGTAGGAATTCCATCCACGATACTCTAGATTTGCCGCGTCCTCGGGGTTCCTCCCGTCCGTTGACCGCCAGCCGGAAGTTTTTCCATGCAGATTGAAGCCATGTCGTTCGTGGAGCTTGCGCCTTTTGCGCTCGGGCTCATTGCCACCGGTCTTGTCGCCGGTGTTCTTGCCGGTCTTCTCGGCGTCGGTGGCGGCATCGTCATCGTGCCCGTGCTCTATCATGTCTTCACGCTTCTCGGCATCGACGAGGTGGTGCGCATGCATCTCGCCGTCGGCACATCGCTCGGCACCATCGTGCTCACCTCGATCCGCTCGGTTCGCGCCCACGCAAAAAAAGGTGCAGTGGACTGGCCATTATTGAAGAGCTGGGCCACGCCCATTCTTGCGGGCGTTGCTGTGGGAACGGTGGTTGCGGCATGGGTCAGCGGCGATGCGCTTACCGGCGTCTTCGCCACCATCGCGCTTCTCGTTGCCGCCAATCTCGCCTTCGGCAAGGAAAGCTGGCGTCTCGGCACGGAGCTGCCAGGCAAGCCCGCGCAATACTCCGTTGCCGGCGTCATCGGCGCGCTCTCCGCGCTCATGGGCATTGGCGGCGGCACCTTCGCCGTCAGCTTCATGACGCTCTACGGCAAGAACCCCCGCGAAGCGGTGGCGACGTCTTCCGGCCTTGGCGTTCTTATCGCGGTTCCCGCCGTTATCGGCTTCGTGCTTGCGGGCTGGAACGATCCGCTGCTTCCGCCTTTCAGTCTCGGCTATGTGAACCTGATCGGAATCGCCTTCATCGCGCCGCTCTCCGTGCTGGCCGCGCCCTGGGGCGCCGCCATCGCCCATGCGATCAGCCACAAGGCGCTCATCCGCGCTTTCGCCTTTTTCCTGGCGCTCACATCGGCGCAGATGTTCTATCGGCTGTTCTTCGGCTAAGACCCGGGCAGAAACCAGTCCATGATCCGCGCATTCTCTTCCGGCGGATAAGTGTGGGAGAGGTCCGCGATCTCGCGATAGGTCACGTCCGCACCCGCCGCCGAAAGCTCCGACGAGGCGAGCCGCGCCATGTCGGCCACGAACATCCAGTCGAGCGCACCATGCGTGATGTAGACCGGCAGGCCGTTCAGCCGCGCCGGATCGGCGGAGCCGATGAGCATCGGGTGCCACGCGGACGAAACAGGCGCGAGATGCGTATAGGGTCCGCCCGCCAGCCCCGCCAGATAGGTGAAGGTGCCGCCATCGCTCATGCCGGTCAGCAGCACATGGGTAGCGTCGATGGTCCAGCGTTCGTTCACATGCGCCATCATCCGCGCGAGCGAGGCGCGGTCCCGCTCCGGCTCCATGAGCGACCATGTTGCGTCGAGCGATGTCGGGCTCAGCAGGATGGCCCCGCGTGAGCGCGCCGCCGCGAGCCATGTCCAGAGAAAGCCGCGTCCATGTCCGCTGCCGCCATGGCAGGCGACGATCAGCGGGTGAGGGCGATCCGCCTCATATGTTTCGGGTACATAGAGCGAAAAACCGCCGCGCTGCCCCTTCTCGTTGCCGAAATGGTGGACGCCCGTTCCTTCTTTCGCCGCGCCTTCGGCAAGCCGTTCAAGCAGCGCGGTATCGTCCCGCGCGCCTTCCTCCAGAAAGAAACGGCTCACCGGCGGCAGCATCGCGGAAACGGGGTAGAGCGCTTCCATCGCGCGTGGCCCGTGCCGCATGCCGCGATAGGCGGCGAAGACGGGCCCGCCCGGCGACGATTGATCGTTCACCGCCTCGCGCAATCCCTGGAACACGGCCTCCGTCTCGTCCGCCGCCTGGCGCACATGTGAGGCGAAGGCGGCGAGATGCTCCGGCCACGCCGCAGCGTCGAAGGCGGGCCGCGCCTCTTTCAGCTTCGTCGCCACCGGCTCCATCTGCTCGACAAGGCTTTCCAGCAGCGGCGGATGCATGTGCCGCGCAATGAAGGAAACAGCATCCATCCCCTGCAACAGCGCGGGCAGAAGCGTATCGACGGCCTCTATAAGTCTATCGCTTGAAGTTTCGCTCATGCCTTGCCTCCCGGTTTCTCGTTGCCGCGAGAGTGACCGGAGGGGCAGGGAAGGGCAAGCGCGAAGCCTGTTCAGATCTTCTGGTCGTACTCGCCGACTTCGGGCTGCGATGAGAGGTGCCTGTCTACTTCCGCGAACATGGCGCGCATGTTCGCCTCCGACGCCGGGCTTTCGACCACGACCACGAGCCCAGGCTTGTTCGATGAGGCGCGTACAAGGCCCCACGTTCCGTCTTCCACCGTCACGCGCACGCCGTTCACCGTCACGACATCGCGGATCTTCTGGCCGAGAAGCGTCTCGCCTTTCTCCGCCATGCCGGTGAAGAGCTTCACCATCCGCTCCACGACTTCGTATTTCTTCTCGTCGGGGCAATAGGGCGACATGGTGGGCGAACCCCATGTCATCGGCAGCGCCTCGCGCAGCTCCGACATTTTCTTGTCGGGGTTGCGGTCCAGCATGTCGCAAATGGCGATGGCCGAGACGAGGCCGTCGTCATAGCCGCGCCCGATCGGCGGATTGAAGAAATAGTGGCCGGACTTCTCGAAGCCCACCAGTGCGTTCAGCTCATGCGCGCGCCGCTTGATATAGGAGTGGCCGGTCTTCCAGTAGTCGGTCTTGGCGCCGTTCTTGATCAGCACGGGGTCGGTGAGGAAAAGCCCGGTCGATTTCACGTCCACCACGAATTGCGCATTCGGATATTGCGCTGAAAGATCGCGTGCCAGCATCACGCCCACCTTGTCGGCGAAGATTTCCTCGCCCGTATTGTCCACCACGCCGCAGCGGTCGCCGTCGCCGTCGAAGCCGAGGCCGACATCGGCACCCGTTTCCAGCACCTTGTCGCGCAGCGCATGGAGCATTTCCATGTCTTCCGGGTTCGGATTATAGCGCGGGAAGGTCCAGTCGAGTTCGCAGTCGAGCGGGATCACCTCCACGCCGATCCCCTCCAGCACCTTCGGCGCGAAGGCGCCCGCCGTGCCATTGCCGCAGGCCGCGACGACGCGCAGCTTGCGCTTGATCTTCGGGCGGTCGGTAAGGTCCGCGATATAGCGTTCGGCCATGTCCGCGACGCGGATATAGCGTCCGCCCTCGCGCGCCACGCCCTTGCCGTTCAGCACGATCTCTTTCAGCCGGTTCATCTCGTCCGGCCCGAAGGTCAGCGGCCGCTGCGCACCCATCTTCACGCCCGTCCAGCCGTTTTCGTTGTGGCTCGCCGTCACCATGGCAACGCACGGCACATCGAGTTCGAATTGCGAGAAATAGGCGACGGGCGAGAGCGCCAGCCCGATATCGTGCACCTCGCAGCCCGCTTCCATCAGGCCGATGATGAGCGCCTGCTTGATCGAGGCGGAATAGGAACGGAAATCGTGGCCCACCGCGATTCTCGGCGCCACGCCCATGTCGTGGATCGCCGTGCCGAGCCCGAGCCCCAGCGCCTGCACACCGACGAGATTGATCTCCTTTTCGAAGAGCCAGCGCGCGTCATATTCGCGAAACCCGTTGGGTGAGACGAGCGGCAGGTTTTCGAATTCCGGCGTGTTGGGCTTCAGGTCGGTGCGCGGCTTCAGCGTCATGTTCTCTCCGGGAGGGCAGGATTGGAGCGTTTCCAGGTCAGGTGCCTCTTTCAGAGGGCGCCTGGCCGCCGGGAAACGCGGCAACGATAAGTCTCGATGGTTCTTTATAGCGAATTTTCGGCGTAAACGGATGACAGTCTGATCCGCTATTGAAGGCCCGAATGAGGCAGGAGAATGGCGTCTCGATCAGTAGCGCAGCATCAGCCGTTCGCCTCGTACCTCGAAGGAGTCGAGCCGCCCGAGAAAGCTCATGCCGAGCAGGGATCTGTCGAGCCCGCCCTGCGAGACCGAGGCATCCACGTCGCGCAAAATGATCCCGCCCACCTTCACCTCTTTGAGCGTGATGGCGGCGGCATAGATGGTTCCGTTCGCCGTGTTGTAGGGAATGGTATAGCGCAGCGACGAAAGATCGATGCCGATCCGCTCTGCATCTGCCGTGCTGAGCGCCACGTCGCTCGCGCCCGTATCCACCATGAAACGCACATAGGTGCCGTCGACCAGCGCATCGGCATGGAAATGTCCGGTCATGTCGCGCGAGAGATAGGCCGTGCCCGGCTCGCTCGTCACCGGCGCGGAAGGCGCGAGTTCGCTGCGCAGCCGGCTTCCCATATCCGAAAAGACGTCGCGATAGGAATAGCCGATCACAAGCACGAGCCCGATCGCCACCCAGGCCAGCGCCTGCTTCAGCGCCACCCCCGCGCGCTCCCGCCAGCCCATGACGACGCTGGTGCCGACCAGCGCCAGCAGCAGCACGCCATAGACGAGGCGCATCTGCGCATTCTCGCTGTCGAGCGCACCCGGAAAGCGGTTCATCAGTAATAGCAGCAGCGCCGCGGCCCCCAGGAGCAGCAGGGCAGCCCATGTCCAGTTGTTCTGTCTCATTTGCAAGAGCCTAGCGTGTGATATTGAGAAAAGTGTAACGCGGTTTTCAGCCGGGGGTAGGCCTTGGAAGACAGGCGACAAGCCCTTATTTACATGTTAGAGTTGAGTTGTCTTTTAATTCACTTGCGTGAAAAGTGAAATGTCGAACGACCCGCAGGATAAAGTCATATCGCTGACAGGCGGCCGCAAGGTCTCTCCCGTGCCGGAAGGTGCGGCCGAGGCGGCGTCCGCGCTCGGCCTGCCGGAGTTCGAGCCCGGCTGGGTCTGGCTCGTCGGTGCAGGGCCCGGCGATCCGGGTCTTCTCACGCTTCATGCGCTCAATGCCCTCCGCCAGGCCGATGTCGTCGTCTATGACGCACTGGTGGACGAGACGGTCCTGCAATTCGCCGGTCCGCATACCACCCTCGAATATTCCGGCAAGCGCGGCGGCAAGCCAAGCCCGAAGCAGCGCGATATTTCCGCGAAGCTGGTGGAGCTTGCGAGCGCGGGCAAGCGCGTGTTGCGGCTGAAGGGCGGCGACCCCTTCGTCTTCGGCCGGGGCGGCGAAGAAGCGCTTGCGCTTGTCGATGCGGGCATTCCCTTTCGTGTGGTCCCGGGCGTTACGGCGGGTGTCGGCGGCCTCGGCTATGCCGGCATACCGGTGACGCATCGCGACGTGAACCACGCCGTCACCTTCGTCACCGGCCACATGGCGGGCGGCGATGTGCCTGAAAATCTCGACTGGCCCTCCATCGCCAAGGGCTCGCCCGTCATCGTTCTTTATATGGCGCTCTCCCATCTTGGCGAGATTTCGAAACTCCTGATTGAAAATGGCCGCCGTGCGGATGAGCCCGTCGCTCTTGTGCGCAACGCGACCTTGAAAGACCAGTCGGTCCTCGAAACGACGCTGGGCAGCGCGCAGGAAGATGTCATGCGCGCGGACTTCAAGGCGCCTGCGATCATCGTCATCGGCGATGTGGTGAAGCTGCGAGAGGGGCTCGACTGGCTTGGCGCCATTGATGGCCGGATTCTCAAGCGCGATCCGCTCAATGCCCGCGCAAGGCAGAACGCCGGTTAGGTTTTCCCGTTGCGGCAGAGGGGGCCGGGGCTTAAAGAGGACAAAACTCCTCTTTAGGGCAGGCGGATACTCATGAGCGGCGATGTAGTGAAAGACAGCAACGGCAACATCCTTGCCGATGGCGATAGTGTCATGGTCATCAAGGATTTGAAGGTGAAGGGCACGTCCGTCACCTTGAAGCGCGGCACCGTTGTGAAGAACATCCGCCTCACCGGCGACAGCGGTCACATCGAATGCAATGCCGAGAAGGTGAAGGGCCTCGTCCTCAAAACCGAGTTCCTGAAGAAAGCCTGACAGACCGCTCCCTCAAAATAAACTTGTCCCCCTCTCTTCCTCCGTACCCATATTAGTTCGATCTCGCTCCACCGAAGGGCGCGTCCGGACTGGCCGAATGCGTGGAGAGGGAACCGATCCTGCGGCGTGGGGAACAGTCCTGCGTCCCGGGCGATTTCAGGAGGTTGGCGGGTAAT